>CAYTGO010000141.1:0-1628 GCA_964437425.1 uncultured Candidatus Scalindua sp. | reverse complement strand
CTGGACAGAGAGACACTGATTGAAGAGATAAACAAAAAGACCTCTTTACCTGAGAATACCAGACGTGTTGTATCCGGATTGCCGGAGACACCAACCCCAGGCACTGAGAGTGCATCAGTGGTGGACGGCTTCAATGATTAGAAACCAGTGGATTTTGTGAAGAAGCTTGATGACAGTATGTGGCACCATTATTGATACTTTGTGAGGCATAAATACTTATATTGATAGATCAATATAATGCCGTGTCCGACACTATTTCTTCTTAATGCCCATACTATCCGGACACATGAGCAGGTGCCATAAAAAGAGTTTATAGTATTTCAATAATCTGTTTCTGAGCCCCTCTTTTTGAAACAGTGTTATCAGGTTTCCTAAAATGTTCAGTACCAAGTTAATGAAAATCTTGCAAGGTTTGAGAACACGAAGTGTAAGGTAAGATAATGGAGTTCTGTTTTTTCTGAAAAACTTGTACAGGGATATGTAATATTCAATTTGCGATCTCCAGGGCGTTCTCTTTTTGCTGTGACCTGAGAGATGAAAGACTTCAGCATCAGGAACGTGGTAAACCTTCCACCCTTTTTTGTTCATCCTGAAGCACCAGTCAGTCTCTTCTAAGAAAACAAAGTAATCTTCATCAAAGACCCCAACCTCGTCCATCGCCTCTTTCCTGACAATCATACATGCACCTATCACAGAATCCACTTCAATCGGATCATTATAACTCATGCTCTTACTTGGATATTTTCCGGGGAAGAAAAGACGGAGAACACTTTTGTTAAATATCTCTGTCTCTGTGGAGGGGAAATTATCTATTGAGTTCTGCCTGGAACCATCATCGTTTAAAAGCTGTACACCAGCTATTCCGACGCGAGGATTACCGGTCATAATCGCTAACAGTTTCTTTATCGAGTCCTCTTTCAGAACTGCATCTGAGTTGAGGAGGACGGCGAATTTACCCTGCATTATGCTGAGGGCCTGGTTGTTTGCATGGGCAAACCCGGTATTTGTTTCGTTTTCTATGAGCTTTACATCCGGGAATTTCTGCTTTACCGCTGCCTGGCTCCCGTCCGTTGAATTGTTGTCAACAACATATATTTCCACGTCAATATCCGCAACGGTCTTATAAATTGAATCAAGACAATCCATAAGGATATCACGGGTATTCCAGTTTACGATTATGAAAGATATATCTACCAATCTTCTGTCACATCTCCTTGGGATGATACATAGAGTATTTTTTCTGTCTTGCTGAGGATTGCTACTTCCCTCAGTATATTCTTCTCTTCATTCGTTATACCGCATTGATCGAGGTATTCCTTTAAGAATCTTAATCTATCCGCTAATGTAAACAGTCTCGGTGTGGAAAGGTTTATCTGCACCAGGTTCTTCACTCTCTTGCTAACAGCTATATCTTCATCAAATGAAACTTTATCAAAATCCAGAAATGTGAAGTCAAATGATTCGCCTCCCTCTTTCACCATGATGTTGCACGTCTTTAAGTCATGATGGAAGACGTTATGGCTGTGCATCTTTCCCAAACTCTTTGCAAATTCCCTTATCAGCTCACTCTTCTTTTTCAAATCTTTCCGATTACTGAAATTCTTTAATATATATCTGTCCATCTCCAG
>CAYTGO010000140.1:0-1643 GCA_964437425.1 uncultured Candidatus Scalindua sp. | reverse complement strand
ATTCCTTCTTCGCATCAAGACCGACTTCCCACTCCAACCGGACAAACTCTTCAAATCTTCTTTTTGTACTTAAATGTTCTGGGATATAACCTTCGTCAGTTCTATACTTGTCAATTTGCTCAAGTATTGTATCTCCCTTTTCTATTGCACCTTCCTTATAGTGATATTGTGCCAGCATTGCCGTATATTGAATCCATGGTCCGTTTCCGGCATGGATATGAGTTTCGATATCTTCTGTAAAAGGAAGATATCTCTGCAACATTCCAAGTTCAGGATCCCACAGGTTGTCTACCATGAAGTTGATAGACTTCGTGATAATGTCAGGATTTTCATCCAGTACACAGGTATCACAATGGTCCTCTTTGCATTGAAAGTAAGCTGGACTCATCATTGTCACATCAGGCCTCAGGTCAAAAGTACCGTCTTTCGTTATGCGCCTTACAAACCGTTCATTAAGGATAAAACGGCGATGCACGGATTGGCAGAAACGGCATTTAAACGAGAGCTCTTCAGCAAATAAATCTTTCAAATCAAATTTATTCGTCAGCTGAGAGATGAGATTAAAGAAGAGTATGTAAACATGATTTACCCAGATGCTGTATCCCTTCTCAATCGCTGATTCGTGTATGCCCGTTGTCGAAAAAAAAAGAAATATCTCCTCTCTGTAAAAATGCTTAATAGCAAATTGAATTGCCTTTTTAATTCTTTTAAGATACTCTTCTAATTCAGCAGGCTCCTCCTGACGGCTGTAACAGGCCAGTAAGTAATTTGCCAGGATGATACCTCCATAAGCAGTGTTGTCCTCCTGTATATATATCGCTTTTTTCTGTCCGTTTAGTCCATAGCGCTGTACCCACTCACCGCTCTCATCCTGAACAGAGGAGATGAACTGAGCTAGTCCCTTTAGAAGGTTAAAGGCGGTCCCATCAGGATCAAGGTCTTTCTCTGCCATTTGTCTGAACAAAATCGAGGCGCATGCGCTGTCTCGCGGGTATACATATGGATAACGTGATTCCAATATGGTTGCCAGCAGCACAGTACCCTGTTCAGTAGAAATAGAGCATTTAGTAATGACATCCAGGTGTTTAGATAGTTTTTCGCAAAGGTTATTTTTGTCCATAACATAAATACTTAAAATTAAATGTATTACTTCTGCTTCTGTGCTATAAGTGCCTCATAGCACCATGTACATAGAATGCGTGGAAGTGGTTTAGGCAATGTTACCTCTTCTTCACCCAGCCCCCATTTGTATGTCTCTTTTACCGGTATTTGTTCACGGATCTGATGTTCTTCACAAACAGCAATCCCGCAGACAATACATATCGCTATCGCATCAGTCTCTTTACCTGCCTTGTTACAAATATAGCATTTCACCGCATCATCTCCTTTTTTGTTTTTAAATGATAGGTATCAATCTAGTTTAATTTATCATTCCAATTTATCAGAATAAAGCATGCATACTAAAACCTGTGATGAAGAAATTTGAAAAATTGGAGTGGTTATGAATCCGTATGATTTTATGTTGAAAATTATTCTGTTTATATTACTACTTGTGCTGCCGGTATTTAATCTACTTAAACGTAATTTCTTATTGAATTAATGAAGGCGTGTCTAATAAATGAGAAGATGGGTACGATGCACTT
>CAYTGO010000139.1:0-1663 GCA_964437425.1 uncultured Candidatus Scalindua sp. | reverse complement strand
CATTCCTTTTTTATCTGCCAACATACTACCTTCTCCACGGCACAATGGGAAACCACGCCTTATGGCTGGCCTTAACCATTCTTATGCTCGCAAGGGGCATATCTCAGACAGTTCTGGCAAAATATGTTGTATATGACAAGTTACGATAATTCACCGCACGTAACTCACAACCCGCAACCCGTTTCAAATCAACCCCATTTCCTTAACAGTATCCCTCTCTGTCTGCAGTTCCTTCAATGTTGCTGAGAACTTTTCTTTACCAAACTCTCCATGTTCTATACCCTCAACAACTCTGACTTCACCATTTTTCACGTGGCAGGGAAAAGAGAAAATCAAATCTTTATCTACTCCATACTCTCCATTTGAAGCCAGGCACATAGAGAATGTCTCTCCTTCTGCCGTGTCACACATCAGTCTGTTAACACCCGATACACATGCATTGGCTGCTGATGCTGCTGATGACAATCCCCTGGCTTTTATAATAGCAGCCCCACGCTGCTGTACCGTCTTAATAAAATCTTCCTGTAACCACGCTTCATCTGTAATAACTTCACTGGCAAGTTTACCATCAATCTTTGCATTACAAAAGTCCGGATATTGAGTAGCAGAATGATTCCCCCATATGGTAAGGTTCTTCACTTCAGTTGTATCTACCCCAGCCTTTTGCGCCAGTTGAGTAATTGCCCTCTTCTCATCGAGAGCCGTCATGGCAAAAAATCTATCATTTGGGATATCTTTGGCGGCATTCATAGCAATGAGGCAGTTAGTGTTACAGGGATTACCGACGACAAACACACGGACATCTTTCGCGGCATTGTCATTGATAGACTTTCCCTGGACGGTAAAGATCCCGCCATTAATCTTCAGCAGATCAGACCTTTCCATTCCAGCTTTTCTCGGTACCGAACCGACTAAGATGGCCCAGTTAACATCATTAAAAGCCACATCCATATCACTGGTACATGTGATCTTTTTGAGTAAAGGGAAGGCACAATCATCCAGTTCCATTGCTACGCCCTGAAGTGCAGGCAGCGCAGGCTCAAGCTCTAAAAGTTGAAGTTCAACTTCACATTCTGCTCCAAACATCTGCCCGGATGCTATCCTGAACAGTAGTGCATAACCGATCTGCCCTGCCGCGCCGGTTACTGCAACCTTTACTCTATCTTGTGACATTATATATCTCCTTGAAAGAAATGAATTTGAAATGTTGTATGTAAAAACAGACTATTAATTCTACCCTTTGAACCAAATATATAAAGATAAATCTCTTAATAGACATTGTCCATTCAACGCGAATCTAGTATCATGGGAGCATGAATAACACACAAAAGAGTACATCCAATAGCAGCACGTATTTCAGACTGCTATGCTATTTGATCCCCTACTGGCGCAGGACCTTGATAATCCTGGTCCTTTCGGCAATAAGCGCATGTATTGCGGTCCTTCCAATACAAATTCTTGGAATTGTCGTAGACGAAATCAAGATAGCTGATCGGTTAATAGACCCCACCGAAACCAATCAGCAAGTCAGCTTGCAAACTGGTGGTAATAGCAGTGACAGCCTGGCAGATGAAAATACAAGCCCTATCCCCCTGTCAAAACCGCTGCTAACAGCTTCTGACTATGTTCATGACCGCTGGTTTGAGGATAATAATTCGACAAT
>CAYTGO010000138.1:0-1665 GCA_964437425.1 uncultured Candidatus Scalindua sp. | reverse complement strand
GATTTTCTTCTGAAGTGATAGAGAAATTCTTGAGATATAGCTGGCCGGGTAACGTGCGGGAATTAGAAAATATGGTGACACAGGCTGTCATCCTGGCTACCCCTCCAACAGTTGAACTCTGTGATGTACCAACTCTCATTGACAAACTGCATAAGAATCCTCGTAAAACCAGGCTTTCAGATAAACCATTTAGCGAGGCAAAGAACGATTTTGAAAGAAACTATTTTCAGACTGTCCTCGACAGAGCAAAAGGAAATATCTCCGCGGCTTCAAGGCTTTCCAAAATTGACAGAAAGCAATTCAGAGAAAAAGCGAAAAAACTTGGCATATATGGCACATCATATACCGAACAAACATAAATGCTTTTACGAAATGTGATGAGACGCAGTAGGATGGGTCAAGCGAAGCGGATCCAACACCATTCAGCCCTTCTATCATTTCATTTTTTCCATACAACAACACCTTCTATTATCAGATTTCCTGCTCACACATAACGGTCCGTTCGTCAGTGTCCCGTTGTAAAACAGTTGGAGTTGAATATAATGTATCATTAGCCCTAACCTTCTTATATTGATCTTTGTGTCCCAGAAAGCGAATAAACTCTATAAACAATTCCTTATCAAAACAATCTGAATCTTCTCCTTTTAATGTTGCCAGTGTATCAAAAGGTTTTCTTGCTGACGCATAAGGCCTGTCTGAAGTCATCGCATCATACGCATCGACTATTCGGGCTATATGTCCGAATGAATGGATGTCACTACCACCTATCCCGTAAGGGTAACCGGTACCATCGTTGTTTTCATGATGTTGAATGACTACAGCTAAAGACAGCCTCTCAATGTTTTTCCTATGCTCTAAAAGCCCAAATCCTGCTTTAGGATGCCTGGTAATTATTTTAAACTCTCCATCAGTAAGAGGAGTGCGTTTTCTAATGATCTCCTGAGGTAGTTTTACTTTGCCTATATCATGTAATAAGAGACCTGTTCCGAGACAATTCAACTCATCCGTATTCAAGGAGAGATACTTGCCAAAGAGTAATCCAATCACTGACACATTAATGGAATGTGTATAAGTACGATAATCGTGGGAGACAACTTCAAGCAGACTGTAAAAAGTATCTTCATTGTGAATGATATGGTTAACAGTGTTACTTATCCACTCAGTAGCCCGTTCGATATTTCGATCTAACTTTGGATCATCCAAAACGTCTTGTACTATATTTTCTGCTACTTGATACAGAGCCCCTGACTTCTCTAAAGTGCTTCTGCTGCTATCTTCAATAATGCGTTTAAGGTAAGTTTCCTGATACCGGAGGTATTTGTCGATATCATCTGAAGAAATATGAAGTTTTTGTGAATTCCGGCTTAATAACTCTTCTCTTCTCTCAGGGGTAAATATTTCACCTGAGCGGCAGAACAATATATACCTGTAATGTCCGTTAACATCGGTTCTTAAGAACAGATCAAACACTATCTTTGTATTTACAATTATTGCATTTTTTGTGATCGTAGTATATTTATTCATAATAAACTTTTTGTTCTTTTTTATAGTATCCTTTCACACTTAAAGGCTATAAATAACAGAACTAGTCCAGGTTAATATCGAATTTATCTTTGAATTCCAAAGCTATTCCCAACCTGTTACCTTGACTGGTAACATCCTTAA
>CAYTGO010000137.1:0-1782 GCA_964437425.1 uncultured Candidatus Scalindua sp. | reverse complement strand
GTCTAATATCATGATTCATTATATCTATCTTCTTCCTCATTATATTTCTTCTTTTATAAATAACCTTCCTCTTTTCCTTTGGTTATCATTTAGAGATGCTTTTTCCCGATATCTAAAGTAACTCTCTTTACTTCCTTCAGAACTTTATTTCCATATGGAAAGAACTCGTTGAAATCAACCTTTACAGAATCTCCCATATTTAAAAGCTATTAACATTATCCATGGAAATAAAAACTCTAAACACATCTCCAAGACCCTTACACGCTAACTGAAACCAGACCCTTATTCCTTCAAAAAACCAAATATTCCCTTAAAGAATCCCCTTCTTCTCTGGTTTGCCTTGAGATAGATCTCCCTGGCACTATCTTCAATTTTCGCAATATTACCAACACGATCATTGAATTGTGACTCGACGTCATCCATCTCTTCATAGTTTAAATCGAAGATTTCCTGAAGCCACTTGAGAGCAACATCCGTTACTCTATCGGCGTGTGGCTTCACAGTTAACCCCGCGATTCCTTCTATCCCTGCGTTGTATGAAAGCGCAAGTTCTCTGAACTCTTGATCTAGCTTCGAAGCAAGTAGTGCAACACTCTCATCGGATTTATCTTCAAACAACTCATATGCAGTTTTTTGCACAATACTTTTATATATCTGACCCTTTAAATCTTTTCGCAAAGTACGGTTTTTTATATGTGACCAGATACGGCTTACTATAGCCCAATTGAGGAAAGCGAAAATTTTGAAAGTTTCATCGGCTTGCTCCATTGATATCGTTCTATCAGTAATACTTCTAGTGATTTCTAGAAAGAGTTCTGTGTGTTGGTGTGCGTATTCTGCTCCCTGGTTTGCAATAAGGTCACATAAACCCTTTAAGGATGAATTCGTCTCTTCCATCTTAATTGCCTTATTTATTACAAAACTAAAAGCTCTCTGGTTCTACCACATCATTTATCATGAATGTGAATGTATAGTTGGAGATGTGTCCATCAATCTCAATCGGCATAATCAGATTAAAGGTTGAATCCTTTAAATCTTCACCCTGACCTTCAAAGCTGTATCTAGGGAAGATGGGCTCCATTAAATAGTTGATCCGAGCCGTTGAAAGTGAATGCCTACCCTGCCCTATACAAAAGTCCGGCCAGATATTGAGCCAGACATATCCTTCTATCTCCGAACCTGACTCGATCCTCACAGGTGGGGCAGTCTGGTAATTCTCTTGCGTAAAGGATCTTACCTCTCCTACATAATCATAGCCGTAATGAATGCTGCGAGATTCTCCCAAAGGAGATATATACTCAGCATTATCCCTGACAAGATTTATATCATGATCAGTTTTATTCTTGATTACCACATGGATATTCTCAGGAGATGGAACAAATCTGAATTGAACATTGCTATCCTCAAACTTCATCGTCTCGCTTAGAGGATCAATTAATGAAAAACTGTAGCGATAAGGTGAGTATGAACAGCTAACAAAAGCCAGACACAAACATCCAAGGACTATTATACGAATATTTTCATATAGTTTATACATTTCGCCCTCCTAACTGCTAATAGCATAAACCAGTTATTTTTCTCTCTTTACTTTTATGCAAATATTTTGATGAAATCGTTCCTGAATACGATAGGCGAAGATGTGGTTTGGAATAAACCAAAAAAATGATAGCTGCATAACAGGCACTAAATCAGGCTGTTATGAAAACTGTTAGAAATGGTCTTCTGGCTCAAGTGGAGTACTTGCTTCGTTTATGCTACTTGTCTCTCTACTTCTTCAAACTT
>CAYTGO010000136.1:0-1926 GCA_964437425.1 uncultured Candidatus Scalindua sp. | reverse complement strand
ATTCCAAGATGTAATTGAATCGTGATCTCTTTCTTCTTCATTACACTATTTAATCTCTTTGGGGCAGGTGTAACCGGTAACCCTTTTCTATATATAGTCACTTTGTTAACTGACAATTTCAGTTTAGATTCGTCGAGAGTAACTCCGGCATAACCTGCTGCCGAGACTATTCTCCCCCAATTGGGGTCTTCACCATTTATGGCGGTTTTTACCAGTGGTGATTCCGCTATTGATCGTGCAATTTTTCTTGCTTCTGAAACTGATTTCGCTTCATGTATCTCAATCTGAACAAACTTTGTGGCACCTTCTCCATCTTTCACGATCTCCTTTGCCATGTTCCGGGTGACATAATCGAGTGCTTTCTGGAACAGTGCAAGATCGCTTTTAGTGGAAGATGTTATATTGTGGTTGTGTGCCATGCCGTTTGCGAGAATAGCTACCATATCGCTCGTGCTCATATGGCCGTCCACAGTGATCTGGTTAAAAGAGCTTTCTGTTGATCTCTTTATGCAGGATCTTAATGTATTCAGAGAGATTGCTGCATCGGTAGTGATAAAGCAGAACATTGTGGCCATGTCCGGTGAGATCATACCTGAACCTTTGGCTATCGCTCCGATAGTAATTTCCTTCCCGCCTATCTTTGTCTTAACGGCAATATGTTTGTGGACGAGGTCGGTTGTCATTATCGCCTTCGCAATGCTTATCGCATGGGTGTTCTTATTGCCTAAACACTCTGCAGATTTGCTTATACCTGATTTTATCTTTGCCATGGGAAGGTGATGTCCGATTATGCCGGTAGAGGCGACTATGACCTCATCCGATTTGATATTCAGGTGTCTGGACGTTAGAAGCGCCATTGTTTCCGCATCCTTCTCTCCCTTCTTGCCGGTACACGCATTGGCATTGCCGCTGTTTACTACTATTGCGTGAGCCTTGCCGTTTTTTACAACATCTCTGCTCAGCTTTATTGGTGCGGCAACTATCTGATTTGTTGTAAAGAGGGCAGCAGCCTTACAAGGCTGTTCTGAAAAAATGATACCTATATCATGGTTTCGTTTATCTCTTTTCAGACCGCAGTGTACAGAGCCGGTTTTGAAACCTTTTGGTGCAATAATATTTCCGGAGATTTTTTTGATCATAAGAATATTCCTTTTAAGTACAACATTGCCTGTCTTGTTTGTTGTTGCCAGTTTACAATAAGGTTAAGGAACGAATACAGCGGCAGCTACAACTGTAGACCATAAACCGTTCTTGTCACCTCTTGCCGATTGAGTGATGTTTCTAGATGTTACTATTTTACCGCTCATACGATAGATCTCTTTCCGCTCGTCGTAATTCTTTTCCGGATCGAACTCAATGCCTAGCGTACTGGCAAGCATTGATGCTGCCAGGTCTTCAGAATAGTCACCGGACGTTTCGTCAGTTTCACCATTCGCGTGATGTTCACTCAGGTATCCGTAGTTGTTCGGTTCGGCAGGTACTGCCAGGCCAACTGATGCTGATATCATTCTATGCGGCTCATTTGTCTCATTAGTACTCATTACGCAAAATACTATCTGGCCCGGTTCAAGTAGTTTAATACCCTGCGCCCTTGATACAATTTTGCAATTTGGCGGGAAGATACTTGACACCCTGACGAGATTACATTTCTCTATACCGGCCTTTCTCAGAGCAAGTTCCAGTGACTGTAATTTCTCTTTATGCCTGCCTACTCCTTTTGTGAAGAAAATTTTTTTCGGTACTGATTGCATATTATTTTATATCCTATATTAAGTGATTTTGTTTTCTATTATTATAGTAACTGTCCGCCTGGGCGGACGTTAATTTATCATCCGATTGGAGTTTGTAGAGTTCTCGTAAGTTACTCAACCGAAAGGATGTGTCCAGCCGCCCGAAGGAAAAGTCATTCGATTTGAAACGCTTAAA
>CAYTGO010000135.1:0-1993 GCA_964437425.1 uncultured Candidatus Scalindua sp. | reverse complement strand
CGATAGGAAATATGGTTAACATACTTATCAGTCCGACTCCGAGGATGAAGATAGCTATCCCTATTTCAATCAGTGTAAAACCGGACTCTGATTTTAGATTTATGATTTTCGATTTACGATTTAAATAGAAGACAAACAAATCCCAAATCTTAATTCGTAATTCGTAAATCTTGTTCCAATTTTTTCTGGTCAGGTTTCTAATCACTTGTTATCTGTCCTGTATAATCAATTATCTTAAGATTCTTGGAGTTTCCCTGTTTATCCTGGATAGTAACCGTATCCGTGCCCAGGGTTGAGGTGTCAGCAGTACCGTTTGGGTCAAAAGAGACGGTACTTGTTCCTGCTGCCGACCATGTTCCAGTGCTTGTGCCAAATTCAATGGTACCCGGTAGGAATTCTTCTTTTCCCAAAACGGTTGAACCTGTTTCGTCTTTGATTGATAATTTATAGTTTATTGAGTCCAATACGAGCCACCGCGTTTTCCTGGAATTAATTGCCATTGTCCTCGCTGCCAGGGAGGTGGCTTGAACTATGCGTGCGCCTTTACTTAGTCTCTGTCCTTTAAGGAATGGTGTAATTGCGGGTATGGCGGAAACGCTTATCAGGATAATTATTGCTATGACAACAAGCATTTCAACGAGTGTGAATCCATTTTTATTTGCCATGTGAGGATTATATCAGTTAGGAAAACATGTTTCAAGGTGTCAACGGTTTAGGATGAGCGAAAGGAAAAGGTTGCGGTGAGAGAATGGTTTTTTAATTTTAGTCACTTTAGTTCACTTAAGGCACTTCAAACTTAGTTACTGCTATCGGCTCCAGTTATTAATATCGTCAGCATCTTTACCATCGTTTGGAAACGCGCTTGTTGCACCGTCCACGCCGGTTGAGTATAAGTCGTATGTGCCGGTATTGTTATTAGGAGTTGCACCATTTGAAGATATATATACGAAAGGGTTTCCCCAATAGTCTACAATATCACTGCCGTTTATTTCGCTGTCATCAAATTCAATGTACTGCTTGACCGTTGGATCGGAAGACTGTAGAGCAGTTTTGAGATTTGTGATCCCTGTGGTTGGATAAGATCTCTTATCATTATAGTATTGTTCAATAGCTACTTCCAGGCGCTCCATGAAGGCCTTTGTCGCCTTTTCCTGAGTCTTTTGACGCATACCGGGAATAACTGTCAGAACAGCTGCAGCGATGACTATAATTATTGCTATTACAACCAACAGCTCCATTAAAGTAAATCCTTTCTCACCAGTTTGTGATGTCATCGCTTGTTGATACTCCGGAATCATCATTTTTATCAGGGCCATAAGAGTAAATATCGAATGAGGCTGTATTATTAAGGGCAGGGGGAGGGCTACTGTTGTACGAATAGTAGCGAGTTCCAAATGGGTCCTTATACTCATATACCTTGGTTGTACCGTTTATTCCTTCGATAGTAATGTCTGTGCCGGTGCCGGTAAAGGTTGTGCTTGTAACTTCTTCAATTTGTGATCTCTTAAACTCTATATACGGACCGTACGTTTCGGTAAAACTGGTTGAAGTGAATATGAATTTACTGCCCAGAAAAAACATAAGGCACCTTGAGCCTGAATTCAGGTCGGCATCGAGTGGTATAGTTACACCACCAAGGGTTATAGCCGTATCGGACATTGTGTAAGTGTCAGGAGGAAAGACCCCAAAGTCACTTTCAAACTGCTTCAGTGCAAGTTCCAGTTGGCTTATCTGTGCCGAAGCTACCCCTTTTTTGGCATTGGTCTGAATTGAAGAGACAATGGGTATGGTGATTCCGGCAAGGAACATCATGATTACAATAACTACTAAAAGCTCTATGAGTGTGAAACCTCTTTTTGATTTGAAATTTAATATTGTGTGTTGCATAGGTTTTATTTTATAAATATTTATATTCCGCCTCCCAGGCTGTTCATAAGTTTTATCAGTGGTAGAAAAAGTGCTATTACAATTGTACCAACCGATATCCCCAGGA
>CAYTGO010000134.1:0-2007 GCA_964437425.1 uncultured Candidatus Scalindua sp. | reverse complement strand
TGGGACTGTCTGCAAGGGGAGGCAAGTTAGCTCAGCATTCCGGTGTGATACCTCAGATTATCAGCAAAAATTGTACAACATGCAAGGTGTGTCAGACCTGGTGTCCCTCGGACGCAATTACTATGGACAATAATACCGCGGTAATTAACTCTGAAAAATGTATTGGCTGTGGAGAATGCCTGGCCGTCTGTCAATTCAGTGCAGTTAAGATCGCGTGGGATGAAGACACTGCTAATTTACAGAAAAAGGTCGCAGAGTATTGCCTGGCCATTTTAAAAGAGAAAAGGGAGAAAGCAGCGTTCTTTAACTTCCTTACACATATTACGAAACATTGTGACTGTATGGACGAGCCTTTTGAACCGGACATTTCAGATATCGGCATCGTTGTTTCAAGGGATCCGGTCGCCGTTGAAAAAGCGACTATAGATTTAATAAACGAACACACCGGAAAAGATTATTTCAAGCATATCTGGCCGGAGATTGATTATACCGTGCAACTCAATCACGCTCATGAAATCGGTTTAGGCAATCTTGAATATGATCTGGAAAATGTTACAACAGATTAATGAACTTATCTAAACGCAAAGTAATAATTTTTGGCCTGGACGCAGCCCCACCGGAACTTGTTTTCGATAAGTGGCTTGATTACCTGCCTAATATAAAGCACCTTGTCTCAAATGGCATTTCCGGTAAACTTGAAAGTACGATACCCGCAATCACATGTCCGGCATGGGCATCAATGGTCACCAGCACTAACCCCGGCAAACTGGGGATCTACGGCTTCAGGAACAGGGCTAATTATGATTACGAAGGATTACGTTTTGCGGATTCTAATACGGTTAAGGAAGAGCCCATCTGGAACATACTTGCTAGGCATGGTAAAAGGCCAATCATTATCGGTGTTCCGCTAACATACCCTCTCAAACCTGTTCACAATGGATTAATGATAAGCTGTTTCCTTACACCGGATAAAAATCATCAGTATACTTGGCCTGACGGGCTTAAGCATGAGGTGGAAAGAGTTTCAGACGGCTACATACTGGATGTAAAAGATTTCAGAGGAGTGGAAAAAGAGCAGGTTTTACATACAATCTATGAAATGACAAAAAAGAGGTTTAAACTTACCAGACACTTCATACAGAATGAAGATTGGGATTTCTTAATGATGGTGGAAATGGGAACGGACAGAGTACAACACGCCTTCTGGAGGTTTTTTGATGAAAAACATCCGGGATACTTGCCGGGCAATAAATATGAGAATGTCATATTTGACTACTACAAATATGTAGATGATGAAATTGGCCGCACTCTCTCACTATTGGATGATGACACCATCACCTTGATCGTATCAGACCACGGTGCCATGATGATGGAAGGCGGAATCTGTATAAACGAGTGGCTGATCAATAATGGGTATCTCAAACTGACACATTATCCTGATGAAGTTACGCAAATCAACAAGCATCTAATCGATTGGGACAAAACCACGGTATGGGGCGAGGGAGGTTACTATGGACGTTTATTCTTTAATGTAAAAGATCGTGAGCCGAAAGGAATAATTCCGAAGCAGAATTATGAACTCTTTCGAAATAAATTAATAACAGCCCTTGAAGATCAGAGAGACGATACCGGCAGAACAATAAATACCAGGGTCTTTAAACCGGAGAACATTTACACGGAATGCAGGAACATACCACCAGATTTGATTGTCTATTATGGAGATCTGGCATGGAGATCTATTGGCAGTGTAGGACATAACACTCTGTGGGCGAATGAGAATGATACTGGTGCGGATGACGCAAATCACTCTCAACACGGAATATTTGTGATGAGTAGTGATAACGGTTATCATTCTGACAGAAGAGATGATCTGAAAATAATGGATGTAGCGCCTACGGTCCTGGATCGTATGGGAATTGGCATTCCGTGGAATATGGAAGGAAAAGTTATAAAATAAATTATGAAAGATTTTTTCTGGGCAATTAATTTCTTAACAACGGTTCCGAC
>CAYTGO010000133.1:0-2282 GCA_964437425.1 uncultured Candidatus Scalindua sp. | reverse complement strand
TTATCAAGTTCGCGAATATCGTGCGGTTTGGCAAGTACACCTTTAAAACCATATTCCTTATAGTTGGCCATTATTGGATCATTAGCATAACCACTCATCACAACAGCTCTAACCTCAGGGTCAATTTCGAGAAGTTTTTCAATTGTTTCCTTACCTCCCATGCCACCGGATATAGTCAGGTCCATTACAACCGCATCATATGGTTTACCTGCCTCTCTGGCATCATTATACAAACGTATAGCCTCAGCGCCTTCTTCGACAGCTTCAACATCATATTTCAAACCTCTCAGCTGTTCGCTTAATATAACTCTGATTGTATATTCATCATCCATTAACAAAACCTTCAATTTATTTTCACCATTCTCGTCCTCTTGCTCCTCAACAGGTCTGATATCAAATTCATTTATTTCTTTCAAAATAATCTCTTTCTGCGAAGCAGGCAAATAGATGTTGAAGACCGTACCAACTCCTATTTCAGACTCCACGGCAATGCTACCTTCATGCTTCTTGATTATAGAATACGTGGTTGCCAGTCCAAGGCCATTTCCTTGCTGTTTAGTTGTAAAAAAAGGATCAAAAATCTTTTGCAGATCTTCTTGTGATATGCCAGTTCCATTATCAGAAAATGATATTTTTATATATTTTCCTTTTTTCAAGGAAAATGAATCTTCTTCTACAACATCAATGTTTTCTGCGCAAATTTTTATGTCTCCTCCATCAGGCATTGCCTGGCAAGCATTGATAACAATATTATTGAAAACCTGATCTAATTGTCCTTTATCGGCATCTACATTCCAGAGGTTGTCCGCTATGCAAAGTTCGCACTTAACATTTGAACCTCCCAACACAAGCTTGACAGAAATTTTTATCAATTCTGATATTGATATAGTTAGTTTTACAGGCTCTCCACCCTTGGAAAAAGTAAGGAGTTGTTTGGTCAAGTCCTTTGACTGGTAAATTGCTTTTCTGGCATTTTCTAAATTTGCCTGAGCTCCAACATCCAGATTTGCTTTCATTTCTACCAGCGTAATATAACCTAAAATTGTCTGCAAACTATTGTTGAAATCGTGAGCAATACCTCCAGCAAGAACTCCAACAGTTTCAAGTTTCTGTATCTTTATAAGCTCTTTTTCCATTCTTTTGCGTTCTGTAACATCACGAACAAACCCAACTACGGCAGTGATATCACCATTCTCATTCCGCAATGGGCTGAGTGATGTTTCGTGCCAGAAACTGCCGCTAGGAACTTTAATAATATATTCCACTACCTTCTTCTCTCCGGCATCAAAAACAGTACGAATGTCTGCCATTCTCTGATCCGCATATTCTGGTAGTACAATTTCACTGATTGAATTACCAACCATGTCCTCAGCACGAACACCATATCGTTTATCCATTTCCGGTGTACCCCAAAGAGACATAACTTTGCCATCTCTATCATAAACTATGATAGCAGCCTCATACAGTGAGGATAACACACTTCGAAATTGCGCCTCACTCTTTTTAAGTTCATCTTCCCGTTGTCCAAGCTGTTCTGACATTTGATTAAACGCTTTGCCAACATTATCCATTTCACCTGATAAACCTGCTATTGGATGATCATAATCCCCTTGTGCAACCAACTCAATACCTGAAGAAAGTCTCTTTACCGGTGTAGTTACGTATCGGTTAAGCATCCAGGAAATCAAAAAAAACATTCCTGAGAAACTGGCCAGATGGATCCATAAATCTCTTAAAAAACTACTCCACACACGTGAATTCAGGTGATCAGCCGGCAACTTGATACTCATAACCCCCCTTAGTTCTCCTATTTTGTAATCGAAAGAGGTATCATATTTACTGCTGATTGTGACATGCGCGTCTTCTTTCTTACCGTGACATTTCAAACAATATTCCTCAATCCATATTGGAGCAGAAAAGTGGTAGTATGATTTACCTTCTTTTGATTTGAACGGAACAAACCGTTCCACTTCTGTAGGGTTTGCTCGATAGTACATTATGGCCTCTGTCTCAACCGAGTCTGCAGCATTGTCCGGATTGCGTGGTCTATCTGAAACATTATTAAAAGACAAACTGCCTTCTGTCCAATTTGCAAAATCACTAGATATACGGCTCAACGAGTGGGCGGGTAAAAAGCCAAGTGTCTTCTCCGTCAATGGTATACCACTGTCCAGGAATTGTCGGTGATAGATTCGGCGTGTTGCCATAAGTATACCCCGGATATCTCTGGCATCTCGTCTTAATTCACTAACAATTCCGTTCTTAATGGATCGATAACTAAG
>CAYTGO010000132.1:0-2304 GCA_964437425.1 uncultured Candidatus Scalindua sp. | reverse complement strand
CTCCGTTGTCAACAGCATAGTAGATTCCGTCTGCTATATCAGCAAAAGAACCGCTACCGTTATCATCAAGAACCTTTACAGGCATTATACATGCACTATGGGCCAGGCCTGCAACGCCTATATTATTGTTGGTATTCTGGGCGATAGTACCTGAGACGTGTGTACCATGGCCATCTCCATCAGCAGGATATGCATCTCCATTCACTGTGTCATAGCCGCTGACTACACAACCTATACCATCATCTCCACCCGTTGTCAGGCCGGTATCAAGCACCGCAACAGTTACTCCTACTCCAGTGCTAAGTATCCAGGCCTCGTCGCTTTGGACAAGTGGAAAATGCCACTGGTAGCTACCAAGCGGGTCGTTACTGGCAAAGGCATTTGCTGTCAAATTGAAGTTAGCCCTGAATCCCCTTGATTTCAAACTCTGTATGTGCCCACGTTCTTTGCCAGGCTCTACTTTAACCACCGTGAGATTCGCATTTGGAAGGTGTTTAATAACGGTGTAACCATCTGGAACTGTTTCAGGTGCACCGGCAATCACTACCTGTCCTGAGAGGAAAGGTGGAATATTTGTATTGTCCGGTTTGCTGCCGGATACAATCGGGCCCGTATGTATTTGCGGATTAGAGTTGTTTCCAGCATTGGCCGCATCCACTGAAATACCTGCTGCAAAAGCGAAGACAATGAAGCTTACAAGTACAAATCTTACATTCGAATAAAATTGTCTACACATCCTTATTCTCCCCTTCTAGTAAATACAGAAATTTAAGATAGTGAACTTATGGTGCACACAACATGCCCAGATTCTAATCTTTCAGGAAATCTTTGTACTCCTTCTGAGACATAGATTTCAGTATACTTATAATTACATACTTGCACTTAACATAATGCCAATAATGGTAACAAATTACATGCAATATGCCACATAATAGCTGAGGATTATTCTAATAATTATTTTTTATAAAAATTAATTTCAATAAGACAATTACTACCAATCAAGTGCTTCTAAAGAAAACATTATGGAAAAAATGGTTTATAGTGGGAAATAATGCCCACAAAATCACCAGATCGGATATAACTGAAGGTATGACTGCATAAAAGCGTATTCAGTTCAAGGAAAATTATAGATTGAAAACATGTAAGTCCTTTTGTTATAAACATAAAGAGCAAAAAGAATGTCATTGTTATGGGGAAGCCAGCACATGAAAAGTAAAAATGAACTGAGTCAGACATTAACAAAGATGGAAGGAAAGCCATATCCTTCTTATAAGTCTATAAAGGGTGGCTATCAATATCATGACTATGAACTATTGATAGATCACGTTCAAGGTGATCCGTTTGCCATTCCCAGCAAAGTAAGAGTCAGAATCCCAATCAGCACTGCCGGATTTCCCGAGGATACATATCATAACGAATGCCGGAATGTCGCCTTGTGTGATTTCCTGGCAAGGCAATTTTATTACTCCACTAAAAAGTATAATACGCAAAAACAGGGTTCCGGGAAGAGCGGTGCTATAGAAATAGACAGGCCAGGGCAGGAAGTATTAAAAACATCTTCCATGGTCATAATAGATGGCTGTATCGAAGCCCGCTTCCTGGTAGGGCTTCCGGCATTCGGACGCAGAATTGCCGGCAAAATTGCATCACACATGTTTTCAGATATCATTCCCCGGATTGTCGAAGATTCACTGTATTTTAAAAACCTTCCCGCAGATAAATTGTACCGTCATATTGAGACCGTTGAAGATTCTGAATTTATCAGAGAGAGGCTGTCAGAATTAGACCTGATTGCGTTTATAGCTGATAACGCTGTGCTTCCCAGAGCAAGTGGGGTTGACCCACGGCCACTCAGCTCAGAAGGTGTGGTCCCTTTTCAAAGTTGTCAATCGATGAAAGCAAGTATTACACTACCAAACCGTGGTGAGATAACCGGAATGGGTATTCGCAAAGGCGTGACATTAATTGTGGGTGGAGGTTATCACGGGAAATCAACACTCTTAAATGCATTGGAGTATGGTATCTATAACCATATACCAGATGACGGCCGTGAGTTTGTTGTGACCAATTCCGATGCCGTCAAGATAAGGGCGGAGGACGGGCGCAGTATTCAGAACCTGAACATCGATCCATTTATATCAAATCTGCCGTTTGATCAGGATACCTATGAATTCTCTACAGCCAATGCCAGTGGAAGTACGTCCCAGGCCGCTAATATTCTGGAGGCCCTTGAGGTGGGGGCGAGTACACTTTTGCTGGATGAGGACACACTGGCAACAAACTTCATGATTCGTGACATGCGGA
>CAYTGO010000131.1:0-2305 GCA_964437425.1 uncultured Candidatus Scalindua sp. | reverse complement strand
TTCACCATGAGGGGGTGTGGGAGAGTTGGCTTGTTTTTTGAGTTATCCACATTTATAAAATATCTAGATTTCATCACATACCTCTACCATATACATAGCTTTCACGCTTGATTTTATACAGTTTTAGGGGTATCCTCTTTCGTTTAAAACTATAGACAATCAAAACCCGTAGTCGGTTAAGCCAATGTTTTCAAAAAATATTTACAAAATTATTATCAGCTTTGTCACTGTTTTCTTAGGAACTACTTCCTGGTGTATATTAGGATGCAACTCGGGCTCTATCAGTCATAAAGAGAGCCTTACTATTGCAGAGGCATCTCAACCGGTTTTTGCACTTCTATATATAGCAGAGGCAAATGGGTATCTTGAGGATGAGGGTCTTGAGGTTGCCTATAACTCTTTTACATCAGGTAAAGATGCATTAACCAGCGCTATTAACGGGGAATCGGATATAGCAACAGTCTTTGTGACACCGGTTGTTATAAAAAGTTATGAGGGGGAGAAGCTGAGTGTAATATCAACATTGCACTATTCAACAAGGAATACAGCCCTGGTTGTACGCAATACGGAAGAGAGTCATGCTCAAGCCGGTTTAGTTGGCAAAAGGATCGGAGTTACTAAAAATACAAGTGCTGAATTCTTCCTGCATCTATATCTAACTAATCACGGCATAGATTTATCAGATGTAACAATTGTTGATTTTAAGCCGGAAAATATTGTAGAAGCCCTCCAGAATAAAACAGTTGATGCTGTCGCAACCTGGAATCCACATCTGAGCAATGCCTTGAAAACCCTTAATCGCAATCAAGTAAGCGTATTTTATTCAGATATTTATACAGGAATGTCAGTCCTTGCAGGAAGGCGCGAGGTAATTATTCAGAAAAAAGAGGCAATGAAAAAATTATTGAGGGCCCTGATTAAAGCCGAACAGTTTAAAGACAAAAATGGTGAGAGAGCGAAGGAGATTGTGATTGGACGGCTTTCAAACCAGGTTGAAGAATCAATCTACAGTGCCTGGAGTGAATTTTCTGCCAGTATATTGCTGAACAACGTGTTGTTAGGGCAATTTACACTAGAGGCTGAATGGTTAAGGGACGTAGGGAAATATAAAATACCTCCTCCAGATTTTGAAGAGATAATTTATCCTGATTTACTAAATGAATTGATGCCTGAATCAGTTACTTTATTCTGACTTGTATTGAGAAGGTAAATACGGGTCTCAAGATCGCTTCTATATATCAACCTTTTTCTTACTAACATATGACAATAAATAGGAAAATAATCATACCTGTCTCTGTTCTTGCCGCTATTTTCTTTCTTGCCTACGGCTATTTGCTGTTTGATTTCAATCGCCTCAACCTTAAACTGGCTGAACATTTCGTAAATGTAAAGAGGAACAACTCGCTTACTTCCAAACTGGACAAGATTGAGAATGAAATCAGAAATAATGTACTTTCATATCGCTTTGACAAATCAAAAACACACATTAATACATTAGATGAAAACAATAAGAAAATTAATGATATTGTCTCAGCGTTTGGTAAGATTTCAAAAACAGAAAGGGGCAATGAATTATTAGATGCTTATACAGAGTCCAGGGCTAACTATGCAGATGCACAACAAGAATTTATAAAGGCTATTGAAAGTGAGGATATTAAGCAGATAGGATTATCCTTTAGGAAATGGAATCTTCAGACGAAAAAAGTGCAATCTGTATTGTCTGATTTATTGGTATTCAATACTAAATCCCTGGGAAGAGCACTGCTGGAAGTAAAGGAGTCCAGAGGAAAGTATATAACTATAGTCGTCTCATTTATGGTTTTTACAATAGCTGCGATTGTTTTGTCGTTTATTTACTACAGAAGAATAATCACAGTACCAATAGGCAAGCTAACAGATTTCGCCGGTACCATATCGGATGGCAACCTTACTACAGATTTTGTAATAGATAGTAATGACGAAATAGGGGTATTGTCAAAAACCTTTGACAGCATGACACGTAAACTTGTAGAAGCTAATGAGGGTCTTGAAAAACGAGTTTCAGAGCGCACGGAAGAACTGGCAGATACGAACAAAAGTTTACAACTGGAAATCGTCGAGCGCAAGAAAATGGAAGAATCTCTTTTGGAGTCGAAAAAATTAAAGTCACTGGGGATAATAACTGCCGGTATTGCCCATGAGTTTAATAATATCCTTGCAGTTATGGTGGGAAGCGCAGAGCTGCTTGAGGATGGCTTTAAAGATGAAAAAGAGTTGAAGAAGGTGCTGCACGATATTATTAAAGCGGGTGATGATGGTGCTGAAA
>CAYTGO010000130.1:0-2312 GCA_964437425.1 uncultured Candidatus Scalindua sp. | reverse complement strand
TAAACAAAAACAGACACAAATACTTTAACTTTTTCACTAATAAACTCCTGTGACCAACCGTATTAATGGTTTTCATCTTCTATTAACTCCAGGGCATATTTTATAGGAACGCCAAAGTTTGCTCCTCTGAAACCGCGAAAGATTCCATAATTTATAGCAATTACCTCACCTTTATTATTGAAGAGCGGCCCTCCACTACCACCGGAAGTCGTTAATGCATCATATATAATTCTCTTGTTTAAGACATCACTAATATGTCCCTGGGTTGCTATCGGTTTTATAAGGCGACGTTTAGAGAGTTCCTGAGCAGCTTTCAGAAATGGCAGCTTAGATATTTCCTTTGCAATCTCCGGATCACTTTTTGCGTAAAGAGCGTTCATTCCAGCCGGATAACCTAACAGTACAACAGGTTCTCCCTCAATTGCATCCTTACCACTTAAGTCCAACTCCTGCTCCTGTATTTCAACACCTTCAGGGTCAAAACTCAAAAGGGCAACATCAACAATGTCAGAAACTTTTTCTACTTTAAGCGGAACGGGGTCCTCCACATCAGGAAAGAAAGCCCTGAACACCTCAATTCTGGGCGTTAGACCGGGCTCTATAGGAATAGCATATGCCGTTTCCTGCCACCATGGTTCCGCAACATGACGATTTGTTAAAATCTTACCATTGCCTATTATAAATCCGGTCCCAGTAAGTTCATTAGTCAGTAAACGTCCATCCTTCCATGATTTTAACGGCTTACCTGAAGCATCATCAACTAATGAGAAAGAACACTGAATCAGACAGACACCTTTGCTGAAATCTTTTATTATCTTTTCGCCGATAGTGCTTTCAAATTCAAGGAGATCTACTCTTTTTGTTGTTTCTGTCAGGCCGGAGTATATGTTATAGACTAATGTAATAAAACCAAAAGAGGTGAGCAGAAAGATAAGGGCAGCAACAAGTTTAAATTTCGCTGAAGATTGTGTATACGCCTCAGATAATAAACTCTTAAAAAAAGCTTTCGCTGTTGTCAGCTTTCTTCCTTTATGTGGCTCTCTGGCAATATCCATAGAATCTGCCAGTATTTCTCTGAATGGCTTACATACATCTCCCTCCTCAGTCTTTATCCTGAAACGTGCCCTTGGCCCGTTATTACCATATTCAATAAGGTCTCCATCATGAATAACAACCTCTTTTATCTGCCTGTTATTCACAAATGTGCCCTCAGCGCTATCTAAATCCTTCAGGACATAATCACATTCCTGTAAATTTATTTCAGCATGAAAAGAGGAGGTGCTTGTGTCTATAGATTGATCAAAATAAAGATTACAGGAGGGATCTGTTCCAACACTGATTTTGGAATCCGTAAAGAATTCAGTCTTACCTCTTTTGCTTCCTGACAGATGAACAAAGATAGCCTTCATTTATTATTAACAAAATGATTATACACAATGTCTGCTAGAGCACTTAGTCCCTTAGTATCTTTACCTTTGCCCAGTTTTGTTATCTTGCTTTCGAGTTCTGCTCTATTTCTAAAGTTTCTCGATATGTATTCCGCTACGAAAGTCTGGGCAGAGATGAAATTCAGGTCAACACCCTGGTCATCAGAACTCTCTGCTATTTTGTATGCAACCAGATCAGCTACTGTCTTTAATGTGATATCTTTCTTACTGCTTATCTTGTCTTTAACCGTTTCGAAATCCAAGTGGTCACTTGAAGTATAATATTGATAGATTGTATCAGCAAAGGCTTCCAGTCCTTTAATTCCACCATCTAATATTACCAACTTTTCGTGAAACTCATCGAGGGAACTATGGTTTCCTGATATGTATTCTGCAGTTATTTCCTCAGCTTTAGTAAGATTATTTTCCGGCCCCCCGTCATAAGGCCCCTTAGATATTTTAAGTGCCACAATATCCGTTATGGGCTTTAGCGTAACATCCTCAACGTTACGTATATGATTTATAACCGCTTCTACTTCCAGTTTGTCCTTCATCGGAGTTCATTATACTAACGCATCGATATAAATCAACTCTGATATGTAACACATCAATTAATCGACGAAATACCCAGATGGTTCGTTTTAAATAACTATTTTTAAGAGTGGAAACAACAGATGACTTATTTAAATGCATTTGAAAGGAGTATGGAAATTTTGGTGAGGATCTCTTAATGAGATATTAAACAAAAAAGGCTTCAGGGTTATATCAACCCTGAAGCCTGTAGTTAGTTCTTACTGAACGTAAGTTCCTGTCTATGACCTCCGGTAGCCGGACGGCCTGCAGCTCCTAAATCAAATGTTACCTGTACAATTTCACCAGGATTAA
>CAYTGO010000129.1:0-2412 GCA_964437425.1 uncultured Candidatus Scalindua sp. | reverse complement strand
GCTCCTGGCCATTTTAAAAGTTTCTGATCCGGGTGAGTGGTGGAAAAAGCTGAAAGTCAGCAAATAGGATTTTAAAGTATAAGTTATACAATATTGAAATAGAGGTCACTTTTATGATTGGATTCTGGCAATCTTTTACAGGCAAAGAACGTCTGTTTGCCTTACTGGGCTTTACAGTTTTTCTGTTCGCATTCTTCGGAATGACGGCAGATGCGTTCGCGCATGGTGTAACGGTAGGAGACAAGGGCTATATACAGGAAACTACGGGTATATTACCAGTGCCATTTATTTACCTGGGAGCAAAACACATGATGACAGGTTATGATCATCTGCTGTTTTTATTAGGTGTGATCTTCTTCCTGTATCGACTTAAGGACGTAACTATTTATGTCACCCTGTTTGCAGCTGGTCATGTGATCACTCTGCTGTCCGGTGTGTTGATGGAGGTTCACATCAGTGCTTACATCATTGATTCGATCATCGGTTTCTCAGTTGCCTATAAGGCACTCGATAATATGGGTGCGTTTAAGCGCTGGTTTGGATACCAGCCTAACACTAAAGCAGCGACATTGATATTCGGATTATTCCACGGATGGGGTCTGGCGACAAAAATACTGGAGTATGGGCTATCTCCTGATGGGTTGCTGATTAATCTCATTTCATTCAATGTCGGTGTTGAAATCGGGCAGATACTGGCTTTGGTTGTTATCCTTATAGGCATTTCTTATTGGCGAAAATCACGAAGCTTCATGCGGCACGCTTATACTGCAAATGCCTTTATAATGATGCTGGGATTTCTGTTGATGGGATACCAGATAGCAGGCTATGTCGTGTCTTAAAATCAATCTTACTAACCCCTGATAAAGGAATAATTAAATTGTATAATTCAAACAATACTGAAGACAGTGAACTGCCTTCAACAAGCAAGCTCATTAAATCAACCATTCTGGCGGCAGTTGCCGCAGGAGTGCTGTTGGTAACGGTTGTAATGCCAGCTGAATACGGCATTGATCCAACAGGCATTGGTAATGCCATTGGGCTAAAGAAAATGGGGGATATTAAAGTTAGCCTGTCCGAGGAGGCAGCAGTGAATCAATCCCATACTATAGCCGTCAAGGACGATGATGAACCTGCTCAAGCTGAAGTTGCGGTTACTCCAAATCCTGAGTCTGTTGACACGACCCCGACTATTCTAAATCATGAAATGCAGGTAACGCTTGCTCCCAACGAGAGTACTGAAATCAAGGTTAAAATGAGTAAAAACAACAAAGTACAATACACTTGGTGGACAGATAGCGGTAATGCCTTTTTTGATCTGCATGCCGATTCTAAAAAACTAAATATCAACTACCATAGTTATGAAAAGGGCACAGAACAACGCAAAGAAGGGGTGATTTTAGCAGTTTTTGATGGTTCCCATGGTTGGTATTGGAGAAACCGGACTTCCAAAACAATCACCATTACAATTAAAACCAGAGGCGAATATACAGAAATTAGGCAATTGATGTAGGCCTTCTAGAAGGATTTCATCTATGTTCTCCGCATTAAGAGCTGCTTTTTTAGTGTCAATTCGTGAAATTAGTGTCTAAAAAGAAATATTTTGACAATCATTACTTATTATCCTAAACTTTTGGGATAATTTGAAAGCTACTATAAATAATTGAAAGGGGAAGTTATTAATGAAGACGCAACTTGACAGGGCCAGAGAAGGCGAAATTACGCCTCAAATGAAGGAGGCAGCTATCTATGATGATGTCACTCCTGAGTTTATACGTGATGGCATAGCTAATGGTCACATTGTCATTTATGGAAATCCTCAAAGAAAATCCAGGGTTGTCGGTATTGGTGGCGGCCTCAGGACAAAGATAAATGCAAGTATCGGGACTTCCCCTGATATTATTGATTTTGATATGGAAGTAGAGAAGGCCAAAGTAGCAGAAAAGGCCGGTGCAGATACGCTGATGGAACTTTCGACAGGAGGTAACCTGGCTGAAGTAAGGAGAAGGGTCCTCGATGCAGTCGATTTAACAGTCGGGAATGTGCCTCTATATCAGGCAGCAATGGAAACTATTGATAAAAAGGGTTCTGTTGTACACATGGAATCTGATTTTCTTTTTGATTGTATTGAACAGCAGGCACAGGACGGAATCGGATTTATGGCGATTCACTGCGGAATAAACCTGACTACATTAGAACGCCTGAGAAAACAGGGCTATAGATATGGCGGCCTCGTAAGCAGGGGAGGCTCATTCCTGACTGCATGGATGAACCACAATAAGAAAGAAAACCCACTGTACGAAGAGCTTGACAGGCTCATCGCCATAATGAGAAAATATGATGTGATTTTAAGTCTTGGGAATGGTCTGAGAGCCGGTGCGGTACATGACAGCACAGACAGGGCTCAGATTCAGG
>CAYTGO010000128.1:0-2659 GCA_964437425.1 uncultured Candidatus Scalindua sp. | reverse complement strand
CTCTTTGGCCACAGTAGCCAGGGGGATATAGCCGCTTTTTCCACCAAGAACACTCTTCTTCAAAAATAAGGACCCTTTCTCTCCACTGGTTGATGAAAGGACTATGATCGGTATTCCAACGCTTTTGCCGGCATTTTCATACTCTTTTTTCATTTTTGTAATGAAATCCCAACCATTTATTACAGGCATGTTCAAGTCAAGGACAATCAATAGGGGATTTCTTTTGTGTGTGAGCCTGATCATGGCTAGCGTCTCAAGGCCCTCTTTCCCATTTCCTGCTTCATATATCCTGAGATTAGGAGCAAGGTCTTGCAGTTTTCTGGCAACAATTTTCCTTATCACTCTTTCATCGTCAATAATTAATGCGGTGTTATTATCCAAACCCTGATTCTGTAGGATTGATTGGTAAATTGGAGAATAACTCTCTCCTTCAGTTAAATTATCAGGAATATTCAAAATAAGTCCTATCCTATGTTCAATAAATCTCTTAAAAGGTGATTACATGAAGCAAAGCATTGTAAGGCATAATATAACACTATTAACTTAGAATTAATATAAAATAGCTGTCTTTATCATTGTACAGAAAAAGGATGACAAAGGCTCTTTTTTATTGTAGCTTATGACACTTCGGAGGTTGCCTTTTACAGGTTTAGAAAATATGGGTATTCTTTAAAAGGAGATAAACATGGCAAAGAAACTCTTTTTGTATATGTGTGCTATTGCATTGGCTTTTTGTGTTACTTCATACTCTTATGCTGAGCTAATAGACAATGGTGATGGTACCATCACACAGGTAAGAAGTGATGGCACTAAACTCATGTGGACTAAAGATACTATGTTATCAGGAGATTCAGGACTACCTGAAGGCAAAAAGAATTGGAATGAAGCTAAGCTCTGGGCTGCAAATCTTGATTTTGCTGGCTATAAAGACTGGCGTCTTCCAAGAACACCAGGGACTATTACTAACGGCATCACAACAGAGGGCGAGTTGGGAGATTTGTACCACTCTGAACTGGGAGATCTTAAGAACCCTGACAAGTTCAAGATGAGTGATAAGCATAATAACGTATTCTGGACAGAAAAAGAATTGGATGCAACCTCAGTATTTATTGTAAATTTCGGCAACTTCAAGGGAAAATACAAATACAGTTATCAGCAAACCTGTTCTGCTGAAGATAGTCGTCAGGCATGGGCGGTTCGTGAAATAACAGATTCTGTCGCTAAAACCGGAGAAACTGCTGCTGCAGAAGTCACTGAAGTCGCAGTGACCGCCACAGACACGAAAGTTGCGGAGGTTGCTACAGATGTCGCAACTGAAGCTGTTGCCGAGGTCGCTGCCGAAACGAAAGGCTCTGAAGCTGAAACCACCGAAATCGCAGAAGACGCTGAAAGTACTACAGAAGCAAAAGTTAGTACTGAAACTGAGACTACTGAAAACGTTGCAGTCACTGAAGCCGCTGATAAAGCTGAATCTTCTACTGTTACAGAGAGCACAACAGAGACTGTAACTGCTAAAGAAGAAATCGTTGCTAACATAATAGCCATTGAGGCCGCTGCAGCAGCTGTAGCTGCTAAGGTTGAAGTTGTTACCAAGAAAACCGTCACTACTAAGGCCGAATCTCAGGACGTCCAAGAAGAAACTCGAGCAAAAGGCGAAATTCAAGGCGATAGAATTTTATTACATATTTTAAGCAAGAGTAACATAAAGACAATCTACAATGGAGAATGCATTAAAGTATTCTGGGAACAGCAACCCTGCGAAAATGCGGAAATTAATTTATGCTTATATGGCATAAATGATTACAAATTTGAGGATAATAATTTCCGGATCAGTTTCACTAAAGGCAGCAGCATAAAGTGCAGTGAGGTAGTCGTAAATATTCCATTAAGTATAATGTCTCAGGAGCAGATTCAAACAATATTTAAGATAGAGAAGAGCTGATAATTAACAACTAACTCTTTTTTGCTCCACTGAAGGATCAGGTATTGGAATAGCATCAAGGAGTTTTTGGGTATAAGGGTGTTCGGCTTTTGAATAGATATCAGCAGACGGCTTTAGTTCGACTATCTGCCCCATGTTCATGACCGCCACCCTGTCCGCTATATGGTGAACGACAGCAAGGTCATGCGAAACAAAGAGTATTGTAAGGTTCATTCTGGATCTTATCTCTTTCAGAAGATTAAGTACATCAGCCTGGACTAGTACATCAAGGGCACTGACAGGTTCGTCGCAGAGTAGAATTTCAGGCTCTAGCGCAAGAGCACGCGCAATACTGATACGCTGACGCTGACCACCTGAGAATTCGTGTGGATAGCGATTAACCCAGGCAGGATCTAATTGTACCAGTCCCATCAACTCTCGTACCTTTTCAGGCGCATCATTGCTTAACTTCATTCCATAATTAATCATTGGTTCGGCAATAATACGTCCGGCAACAAAACGTGGATTGAGACTTCCATAGGGATCCTGGAAAATCATCTGTATCTTCCTGCGAATCGGATGAAGTTCCTTTTGATCAGCCTGTAAGATATCCCTGTCTTCAAAATGTATTGAACCAAATTTGGACTTTACCAGGCCGGCTATAGAGCGTATCAGTGTCGATTTACCTGAGCCGCTCTGTCCCACAAGCCCGAGCACTTCACCCTTGTATAACTCCAG
>CAYTGO010000127.1:0-2718 GCA_964437425.1 uncultured Candidatus Scalindua sp. | reverse complement strand
ACCCAAAACCAGTGTGTCCATCTCCGTACGCATAAAACATCTGTAGGCTTCTTCAGGTGTGCACACAATTGGCTCACCTCGAACATTGAAACTTGTATTCACAATTAACGGACATCCCGTATTTTCGTGAAATTTTTTAATTAATCTATAATATCGTTTGTTATATTTTCCATCCACAGTTTGAATTCTTGCACTATAGTCTACATGGGTAATAGCTGGAACATCAGACCGTGGTATACTCAGCCTGTCTATTCCAAAGAGACTCATCTCATCATCTGTCATCGGAACCCTTTTCTCCTTTTTCACAGGTGCTACCATGAGCATGTAAGGGCTCTCCTTATCATACTCAAACCACTCTGACACATGCTCCAACAAAATTGAAGGTGCAAAAGGCCGGAAAGACTCACGATATTTTATCATAAGATTCATCTTTTTCTGCATCTCTGGATTTCTCGCATCACCTATGATAGAACGCGCACCAAGTGCCCTCGGTCCAAATTCCATTCTCCCCTGAAACCATCCAATAATTTCACCCTTCTCCATACGTTTTGCAACATCTCCATAAAGTGGTTCCTCCATAAATTCTTTATACGGATATCCATTATCATCTAGAAATTTCTTTATTTCAGTTTTTTGGAAATGAGGCCCTAGATAACTACCGCACTGCTTGTCTTCGTTGACACAAACAGTTCTTGGTTTATCAAGATAGTGATGCCATATAGTTAAAGCGGCACCTAAAGCTGCTCCAGCATCCCCTGCGGAAGGCTGCACCCAAATATTCTCAAAAGGTCCTTCCCGCAAAAGTTTTCCATTTCCAACACAGTTGAGAGCGACTCCTCCAGCCATACATAAATTTTTCATTCCTGTCTTCTCATAAACATATTTTCCAATCCTTAACATGATCTCCTCAGTTACCTTTTGTATGGAAGCTGCTATGTCCATTTCCCGTTGGGTAATCTTCTCTTCCGGCTTCCTTGGAGGGCCACCGAAGAGTTTGGCAAACTTATTATTGGTCATAGTTAGTCCCTGACAGTAATTAAATCCGTCCATATTCATCCTGAAGCTACCATCTTCTTTTATGTCAATCAATTCATTCATTATCAATTCTACATATTTAGGTTCTCCATAAGGTGCCAGACCCATAACTTTATATTCGCCAGAATTTACCTTGAATCCTGTATAATACGTAAATGCAGAATAAAGCAGTCCTAGAGAGTGAGGAAATTCAATTTGCTCTTTAATTTCTACCCTGTTCCACTTACCAACACCCCATGTGCTAGTAGCCCACTCACCCACACCATCAAAGCAAATAATTGCAGCTTCTTCAAATGGTGACGGAAAAAAGGCACTTGCAGCATGAGACTCATGGTGCTCAGTAAAAAGGACTTTACCTTTCCAGCCCAGTTCTTTTTTTATAATTTTCGGAAGATGAAGTTTTTTGTTTAACCATAATGGTATCGCCTTACGAAGGCTTATCCATCCTTTTGGTACATAGCTAAGATAAGTTTCAAGAAGCCGATCAAATTTAAGAATTGGTTTGTCGTAAAACACTACATAATCAACTTGAGAGATATCAATTCCCGCCTCTCTCAAACAGTACTCAGCAGCCATTCTAGGGAAACGATCGTCATGTTTTTTGCGTGTAAATCGTTCCTCTTGAGCCGCTGCCAAGATATTATCATCTTTTGTCAAAACCGCCGCACTGTCATGATAATATGCTGATATTCCTAGTATATACATAGTGTTTGGTAAACCAAATCACCCACTAATATTTTTTAGTTAAAGAATCAAAGTCAATTAATGTAACAGACTTCTTGTGAATGATTTATTGTTCATCAGAGTAATACCACAAAACCAAAGAATGATTTAAGCCAGCGCTAGTATGGTGTGAAATAGGATTTATTATTAAAAAAGTGCATAGATAAATGGAGCAACAGCACTTGACTGTGTAAATACAATCAGTGAACCTATTAAAACAAGAATAATGATAATCGGCAAGAGCCAAAACTTCTTTCTAACCTTCATAAAAGCCCAAAACTCTAATAAAAGTCCCATTATATTCCCTCCCTAAAATTGTCTTTCATAACGTTTTTTATCTTTTAAACCTGCTAATTCATAAGGTGTCCAGTATGTTCCTTCTGGCTGCAACTTTCTATTCATTGGATCTTTGCGCAATAGACGCATAATAAGTCCAATTGGTATAAAGATCAATATGAATACTATAGATAAAAGAAGCTGTGTATTGAACCACCCGAGAGCATGCGCAATCTTCAACCATAGCTTGAAAACAGGGCGAAGGATAAGAGGTACAAACCACACAATTGGTAATAATAGCAGGCTCAGAACACTTAATACGTAGCTCAGGTCAGACGGATAGTGCCTCCAGGCAAGAACTCCGAATATACCGGAGAAGATTAAAAAGACTATTCGTATATCACGTTTTTCTTTATTCATTTGGTTTTTAATCGTATTTGAGTTCAGATTTGAACGAGTTCATAACTCCCTAGGAAAAAACATCTTAAGAAGTTTAATTTTAGATAATATTCAATATTTTACAAGTAATTTATAAAGTGAAATATACCGTTCAGATAAATATTTCAAATTACCAGCTTCTATGAGTCTAAGACGTCACTGAGCGTCTGTGACAATCGTTCTAAATCCTGTTTTGTATGTGATGACATAACAGTCATTCTGAGACGGCTGGAGTTAGCTGGGACG
>CAYTGO010000126.1:0-2816 GCA_964437425.1 uncultured Candidatus Scalindua sp. | reverse complement strand
GCAACTAATTGATTACACAATCCAAAGGAAATGAATTATAATGTTTCCGTGTTGGCTGGTTTAAATAAAACAGTGTAATAATATCTGTTTTAGCGAATGACTGTTACAAAAACAATTCCCTATCATTTATCGTTTTGACAATGAACTGGTATCAGATAGATTCAAAAGATTCTTTTCGGAAACTCAATACTTCAGAGAGAGGGTTAACTAATAAGGATGTCCAAGAACGTCTTTTACAGTACGGCCCAAACAAACTTGCAGAAGAAGAGAAGATCAATAAATTCAAAATACTCCTTCATCAATTTACAAGCCCACTGATTTATATCCTTCTAATAGCAGCGATTGTTACATTTTTTCTCAGGGAATATATAGATACCTGTATCATTATGGCTGTTGTGCTACTTAACGCGGTTATTGGTTACATCCAGGAGTTCAAGGCAGAACAGAGTGTAAGGGCATTAAAGAAGATGATAGTGCCTAAAGCAAGAGTACTCAGGGACGGCATAGAGAAAGAGATAAACAGTTTGGAACTTGTTCCCGGTGATATTGTATTACTTGCGTCAGGCTCTATGTCACCTGCTGACCTGAGGCTGTTCAGAACAATTGAGTTGAATGTTGAAGAGGCCATGCTTACCGGTGAATCAATTCCTGCAGAGAAGATTATATCAACTATAAAGGAAGACAATTTGACACCCGGGGACCAAAGGAACATGGTTTTTATGGGTACTGTTGTTGTAAGTGGAAGGGCCAGGGGCGTTGTTGTTGAGACAGGGCAGAGGACAGTCCTTGGGCAGATTGCAAAGGAAGTCAGGGAAGTGTCTGCATTCAAGACCCCTCTTCAGGATAAACTTGACAAATTTGCCAGGTTAATAGGATATTTGATCATAGGATTTTCTGCTATCGTTTTCTGGGCGGGAATAATGCTCGGAGCAAAGACATCAGAAATGTTTATAACCGCTGTAGCCACGGCAGTATCGGCAATACCTGAAGGGTTGCCTGTTGCTGTAACTATAACAATGGCTATTGGTGTGGCAAGAATGGCAAGACGAAATGCAATTGTAAGAAAACTACCTGCCGTGGAGACCCTTGGTAGCACAACTGTCATAGGTTCTGACAAAACAGGGACCTTGACCAAAAACGAAATGACGGTCAGGCTTGTTTTTGATGGAGAGAAGGCATACGAGGTTACAGGGAACGGATATGAACCGGAGGGAGAGATTCTCTATGAGCAAACCACTGTCAACCCGGATGAGCTAAAGAATCTCAGGCAGGTTCTCAGAATAGGGGCTCTCTGTAATGAGTCCAATATTTATAAAGATGATGGCATTTACAAGGTTGATGGAGATCCTACTGAGGGAGCTCTTATCGTTTCTGCATCAAAGGCTGGAATCGGGATTGAAGAAGAGAAAGATAATCATCCACAGATAGAAATACTGCCTTTTGAATCTGAACGCGGATACATGGCAACCCTACATAAATACAAAGAGAAAAAGTTTGTTTTTGTTAAAGGTGCTCCTGAAAGGGTGCTTGAAATGTGCGCAATGCGTATGGCTGATAAGAGTCTGGAGAAAAATAAGATTCTACATATTGCCAATAATTTTGCAGAGCAAGGGCTTAGAGTGCTTGGGATGGCTTATAAAGAAGTACCTGCCGATCTGGAGGAAATCACACATAGTTTTGTTGAATCTAATATGGTCCTTGCCGGTCTTCAGGGTATGCTGGATCCGCCAAGGCCGGAGGCTGTTGATGCCATAAGGGGCTGTAAAGAGGCCGGAATAAGGGTTGTTATGATTACCGGAGATCACGCCACCACTGCTTCTGCCATAGCCGGGAAACTCGGCATAACAATAGACGTATCCAATATATTAACAGGCAAAGAGATAGAGACGATGACCGACGATGAACTCTTCAATGCGGTCAAAAATGTTTCTGTATTTGCAAGGGTTTCACCTCAGCATAAATTGAGAATAGCCAGACAACTTGAAAGACATGGAGAGATTGTAGCCATAACAGGTGATGGAGTTAATGACGCCCCGGCGCTTAAGGCGGCTCATATAGGTATTGCCATGGGTGGAACAGGAACAGATGTAGCAAGGGAGGCGTCAGATATCGTCCTTGCAGATGATAACTTTGCAAGTATATTTACCGCAGTTGAGGAAGGAAGGGTTGTTTATGACAATATCAGGAAGGTCACGCTTTTTCTTGTATCCTGCGGCTTCGGAGAGCTGATCGCTATTTTAGCAACAATAGTAATGGGGATCCCCATACCATATATTCCTGCTCAGATACTTTGGCTAAACCTTGTTACAAACGGGCTTCAGGATGTTGCCCTTGCCTTTGAACCGGGAGAAAAAGGTGTTTTAAACAAACCTCCGAGAAAACCAAAAGAGAACATCCTTTCAAGTCTTATAATTCAGAGGACTTTTTTAATGGGAATAGTTCTGGCTGCAGGTACTCTGTATGTGTTTATATTAGAACTTAATTCGGGAGTATCCCTTGAAAAGGCACGCACCGCAGCTCTAACAACAATGGTCTTCTTTCAGTTCTACCAGGCACTCAACTGTCGTTCAGAGACAGAGTCCATTTTTAGTATGAACCCTATGAGCAATCCCTTTCTATTCTACGCTATGATAGCCGCCTTTTTTGCACAACTTGCTGTTCTGTATGTGCCGACACTTCAGTGGATTTTCAGGACTGTGCCGCTCACAATGACAGAATGGCTGGAGGTAGGGCTGGTGACATTGACAATCGTTATAACTATTGAGATTGATAAATGGATAAGAAGAAAGAAATTGAAATCAGGGGACACCATACCT
>CAYTGO010000125.1:0-3047 GCA_964437425.1 uncultured Candidatus Scalindua sp. | reverse complement strand
ATAGAAGATATTGTAGGTGGTAAGTGGGCATTTACACCTGATCTTAAGGAGATGGGAACTCTCATAAAAGATCATATAGAGAAGAAACGTGATGCGTTGGGCATAAACGAGAAGAAGGAAAGAAAGCTTTACGATATGGAAGACAGAAGAGCACTTTCAATTGACTGATAAGAAATTCAAGTCCGGTGCGAATCTGGCTTTACCCATGCTAACCATAGAAAAGAACAGTAAAATAATTTTGCCTTACAGCGGCTGATACAGACTGCGTAGAAAGTTTGATTTATATTTATAAATGGTATTCTGTTGTGGAAATTAATAAAATACTATAGGTGCAAGTCGATAGACCGCTTATGGATATTTAATTTTACAGAAAAGCTGCAAACAGTTTATAAAAAGTTCTTATAAATATGAAGTTTTCTACTCTTTCATTACTGGTGTTTCTGCTGGTTGCTGTATCTGCTTACAGTCCATTGACTGCCGAAGAGGAAGAGTGGCAGAATATTTATGAGTCAGATGGAATTTGCATTTGCAGGCGTGCTGCCGAAGGGTCTAAGTTTTTCGAGTTCAAAGCCACGGGAGACCTTAAAGGTGCAATGTCCGAGTATGTATCTGCAATCCTCGATACTGATGAGCATCCGGATTGGGCACCTCGTTGCCTGGAGGCTCGGAATGTTGAGAAAATCAGTGATCAGGAATATGTTATTTATGCAGTATATGCAGGCGTCTGGCCAACCGCAGACAGGGACTATGCTGCGAAGATGTCCATGGTCTCCGGGCCGGAAAGGGTACGTATCGATGTTGAGCGTGTGGAGCCGTTGGACACGCTTCCTGTTGCTACAGACAGGGTTCACATTCCACATATGAAAAGCTGCTGGATATTTGAGCAGATCAGTCAGGATTACACTCGTGTTGAGCTCCGTGCTCACGTTGACCCTGGTGGCTGGATACCGTCCTGGCTGGTAAACTGGGGATACCGCACCATTCCCTACCAGTTTTTGGTAAATCTGGAAGCTCAAGTTCACAAGCGCTTAGGCCATACTCCACCATTAGCAAACGTCTCCGCCATTCCGCATTGAAGAGTTTGCCTGCGTAAACTTTCAATTTTTTTTGTTAGTCATAATAATTTTGCAAATTTAAATTTATACATTATTAACAGATAACGTAAATGCCGACGAACTCACATGTTCTGCAGTAGTGTTCACAAAAATTTTCGCTCTTAGAACGGACAATTTGTCGTGAATACAAAAAAAAATAGTTGTTACTAAGGCAAATTATTAATATCATATTGGCTTTAAGTTTTTCAGTTATGGCGATGCAGATTCGGATTAAATAAGGAAAGCAAAATAATATGGAAACAATATCACTAAAAGACGGTCAAATAGACATAGAGCTTCCCGTGGTCACAGGCACAGAAAACGAAAAAGGGATCGATATATCAAAGTTACGTTCAGAAACGGGTTATATCACCCTCGACCCGGGCTACGGCAATACCGGTTCATGCAAAAGCAATATTACCTTCATAGATGGGGAGAAAGGTGTTCTTCGTCATCGGGGTATACCCATAGAAGAGCTGGCTCTGAACAGTAATTTCATCGAAGTAGCGGACCTCTTAATATGGGGTAGTCTTGCTACAAAGGAGATGGGAGAGAGATTTACCAATTTGTTAACAGATAATGCTCTTCTCCATGAAGGTTTGAAACACCATTTTGAAGGGTTTCCATTCGATGCTCATCCAATGGCAATGTTATCGGCGATGGTTAACGCGTTGAGCTGTTATCATCCTGTGCTTACCAAGCCTCACAATCCCAGGGAAATAGAGATGGCGGCGGCAATCCTGATAAGTAAAATTCGTACTATTGCAGCTTTTTCCTACAAGATGTCCCGTGGTGAGCCGTTTATCTACCCGAAGGCCAGGTACAGCTATGCGGAGAACCTGCTGCACATGATGTTCTCTCTGCCGCACGAGCATTATGAAGTGCATCCTGAAATAAAACGGGCTATAGATATAATTTTGATACTGCATGCCGATCACGAGCAAAATTGCAGTACATCAACAGTTCGTATGGTAGCCTCTTCAGGCGCTAACCTTTTTGCCTCTATTTCTGCCGGGATAGCAGCGCTCTGGGGGCCTCTGCACGGTGGAGCGAACCAGGCGGTGATTGAGATGCTGGAAAAGATCCATGCCGGTAATCTGGGTGTCAAAAAATGTATTGAGATGGCAAAAGACAAAGAGAGTGGCTTTCGCCTTATGGGCTTTGGTCATCGGGTATACAAAAACTTCGATCCGCGTGCCCAGATCCTTAAAGAGTTGTCCAAAAAGGTATTTGAAGTGTTAAAACATAAAGACCCTCTGTTGGATATTGCTATGGAGTTAGAGGAGATTGCACTGAACGATCCATATTTTGTCGAACGCAAACTCTATCCCAACATCGATTTCTACAGTGGAATTATCTTTCGCGCTATAGGTGTACCGACAAATATGTACCCGGTATTTTTTGCCATTGGTCGTTTGCCCGGTTGGATCGCGCACTGGAGAGAAGCTACTGCAAATAACAAGCTGCAGATTGCACGACCAAGACAGATCTATACCGGTCTTGCTAAACAGAGTTACGTACCTGTAGATCAAAGACCTTTCAGAAAACCGCTGCCGTGATTTTGCATTCACTTTTAAACGGGCACTGTTCCTGTTAATTGTAATATATAGTAAGAGGAGAAGAGACAATGGGGCCGTCATCAGAACCAGGTAGTCCTGGAATTCTTGGAAGCAGCAGATCAACTGCAGAGATAACTCAAGAAGTTAAAGAGATAAACAAGACAGGGGATAACTGGGTTTGTGGTTACGTCAACGTACTTAATGCAAAAGGCGGTGACCTGACGATCAAATGTACCGGGTGGGACTTCAGCACACCAAAGCCGGGTACCGTTATCTGCCAGGCAAGACAGGAAGAAAATGTTGATCATGATTGGCCCGATCAGTTTGGAGTACAGGTTATTGAAACCGGTAAGGATTTTGTAAAGATCAGGGTCAGGCGTATTGATAAATGCGC
>CAYTGO010000124.1:0-3110 GCA_964437425.1 uncultured Candidatus Scalindua sp. | reverse complement strand
GTGTAGCAGATAGTAACAAATGCGACAGATGCTGGAACTACCGCAAAGAGGTAGGCAAGATAGAAAAATACCCGACACTCTGTAACCGCTGTGCAGAGGTTATCGAAGAAGTTGAGACACAAACTTGATGTAAATATGGAGTGCATCATCCCTGCCCGACGAATGGCAGGCGGGCGCGATGATGCATATTTAAATCAGTGACACTCGCCTAACAAACTGGCGGATTGGCGGTCACTGCACTCCAGGAAAACAACACACATCCACACCATCCATTTAGTAAAAATGCCAGCATTGGCAAATTTACTGAATACCCGGCTATTTACCGAAAATGGCAACATTGCCAAATCCGGTAAATAGCGATCTATCGAGCAACCAAACAGACCGAACTGGAGCTTAAGGTGTTCTGCATGAGCATGTTAGGAATTCCTTAAAGAGCTTTGTCTGATCATTTAGCGGAAATGGCAGGATTGCCAAATCCGCTAAATACCTAACCATTTAGGAGAAATGGCAACATTGCCAAATCTCCTAAATAGCGAACTATCACAAAAATTACCAACTCCTTGGTGAGCATGGGAGTAGTCCCCCACATTTCCCAAAAAATAGTAAACCACTATTCTACTGAATAAACATTTTGTTATTTTCATACTTTACTGTATATTTTTAACATTATGAAAAAATCATTCTCACATCTTCCGAAACACAAAAGGCATAACAAATCGTTTCACATAGACCACTTGGTCATTTGCAACGTTATAAATTCATCAATATCTGAAAGGGTAAATATTTGCAAGCCGGGCATGAACAACTAAACTTGAAGATGTACTTCATGGTACAAAACACGTTAGGTGGGCCGATAAATCTGAGTGTATGGAGACATCAGAAGGCTAATGATATATGCAGAACTAACTTTATGGACTCCATATCTCAATTAACCCTGGATGATGAGACTAGAAATAGTATCAACTGCCTCCATTACAAGGATAGAAATTTCCTGGATGGTAATATTCCCTTTAAAGATCAGGAAATTGAAAATGATGATATCGTTGTCTTTACCGATCAAACCGACGCAGAATTAATAATCGGCGTTATAGAAGCGTCTTCTGACTTTCAGAAGGAAAGCGGAGAGAACGGAAGATGAAAAATAGTATGATGACAACCTCGACTTATTCCTCTCACTATAATAGCACTCAAGTATGAACAAAAATTTTCTGGATATTACTCGTAGAATACTTTTTAAGAATTACGTTCAGTTCAATACTCTGCCCACCCCCTCTCCTCAACTACTATGATTAATAAACTGTATTAAAAAATTCAAAAGCGTTAGACAACAGGTAAAATTACACTTGAAACAGTGCTGATATATTATAGAATCGGAAGTTTAACTTGTACTTATGAATCAGATTTCAAATCAACACAGGAGAAAAAAGTGGGTAAACATTTTTCAAATATTTTATTTAGTACCTTTATCACAATAATCACTGCTTCAGGAGTGTCATATGCAAATGACATTCATGCGATAACAGAAGATGGTAGTGGGGTAGTTCTCCACGATGATGGAACATGGGAATTTGCTGATTTGTTAATGCTAAATGAGGTAAAGAGTGAGGCACAGGCAAAGGAGCTGGTTAAAAATCTAGCCTGCTCCAGAGATGGCACTGTTGGTCAATATCTCAAAAAAAAAGCTGAAGCTTCGGCTACAGAAGATATGGGTTGGCATGTACATCCAAAGGAAGACGGTTTTGAAGTGATACGACTCTTTTTAATCCGTCAGGAAATGGAGTCAAAATATATTTGGCATGTTTACAAATCGGGAAAGATAAAGCCTATCAGTAGTAGAGCATTCGCAATTACCAAAGAGTAGACAGAAAAGTATCTTGTAAACTAATATACCCTTTAATGATCAAAAAGTTGAAAATGATGATGTAGTTGTTTTTACCGATCAAACCGACATAGAGATAATTATTGGCGTCATTGAAGCCTCTTCTGACTTCCAGAAGGAAAGAGGAGAGAACGGAAGATGAAAAATAGTATGATGACAACCTCGACTTATTCCTCTCACTATAATAGCACTCAAGTATGAACGAAAATTTCCTGGACATTACCCGTAGAACGCTTGGAACCGATATATTCAAGATTGAAGATATCCAGACACTCTGGAGTGGTTACGGCAAGATCATGCGCTATGGACTGAAGGATGGTGATAGAGACAGTGTAGTGATTAAACATGTTAAACTGCCTGACCAGGGTTCGCATCCCCGCGGTTGGAATACTGATCGTTCTCATCAAAGGAAGATTCGATCCTACCAGGTTGAAACTGCCTGGTACCGTGACTGGGCTAAACTATGTGATGATAGTTGCTTTGTCCCCCATTGCCTTCTCCTTGAATCATCTAATGATGAGTTTCTTATGGTGTTTGAGGATCTGGATGCCATCGGTTTTCCGGGACGCAAGAAATCGGTTTCCATAACAGAGATGCAGGTCTGCCTGAAATGGCTGGCGAACCTCCATGCTAGCTTTATGGGCAGAGAGCCCGAAGGGCTCTGGCCTGTTGGTACGTATTGGCATCTTGATACTCGTCCGGATGAACTCGAAGTGATGGAGGATATTGAACTCAAGCAGGCTGCAACCCGAATCGATCAGATACTTCGTACAAGCCCTTATCAAACATTTGTGCATGGTGATGCTAAGCTGGCTAACTTCTGTTTTTCTCCGGACGGACAACGGGTTGCTGCGGTAGATTTTCAATACGTAGGTGGCGGATGCGGCATGAAGGATGTTGCCTATTTTATCAGCAGCTGTCTCTATGAAGAAGATTGCGAACGCTATGGAGATGAGTTGTTGGATTGGTATTTTGCCCGGCTTAAAGAGACGCTGGTGCAGCGTAAGTCAACCATTGACCCTGCAGACATAGAGAAGGATTGGCGTGCCATGTTCCCGATTGCCTGGGCCGACTTTCATCGTTTCCTGCAAGGATGGAGCCCGGACCACTGGAAGATTAACGGCTACAGTGAGCGTATTACACGTGATGTGGTAGCACGATTGAATTCAGACACTTCTTAAACCTCTCTACAACCTCACTATTTCCTGCTTTATTACTTGCTTTTTATTCC
>CAYTGO010000123.1:0-3219 GCA_964437425.1 uncultured Candidatus Scalindua sp. | reverse complement strand
GACGGAAAAGTAAATTCCGCCGGCCAGGGAGATATTAAACCCGGTGCAGGAAAAGCCGGATCTTCTTCTCGCCAGCTTACAAATAGCCGTAATAATGGTGACCATGGAATGGCACAGGAGATCTCTTCTGAGTCTGTTATTCCGATGGGAGAAAATAGAATCACTGATCATAGTGAAGAACTACGTGATTTTTAGTTATAGGAGCTATACCCGCCGGAACGAAGCAGCTCGTTCTGGCGGGCAGCTGTTATTTGCTGACACCTTTCACTCTTATATATGTCCCCAGAGGGTGATAGGTGTCAGTAAGATATTAAATTCAAGAAATTAAGGAGATATGAGATGGAAGCAGTTGTAGAGAAACAGGAGACAACAGATCTGTACGGAAAATTTCTGACATCTGTCCTGGGTGATGAGATCTCTTCTTCTCTTTCCAAACAGTTAAGTGTGTTATATAAGTCGTTTTTTAGATCTCAATTCTTCATTGATTTATTTCGTAATCTCAACAACTCAAATTTAGCAAAATGAAATTATTAATCTATTATAAGGCCTTTAATCAAATGTGCTTATGGTGATTTAGGGGAAAATAATTAATAGCTATGATAAAAAAATATACAAATAGCAGAAAATATAAACATTTTTCCTGAAAAAATAATAATAAATTATGAATTAGATCCGATAAGCATGATAATTACCTTGTTTTGGAGTCAATTCAGAAGTGTATACAAAAAAACAAAATTGGAAAATTATGTAATTCATTTTCCGAAAGTGCTGTAGTTTCAACATATTATGTATCAGCTTATATTTCTAAGTGCTATGGAGATTCAAATATCATGCAATTGATTTAGGGTTTTAGGTATTAATTTTGCGGCAAGTTACTGACGTCATTTTTGTCGTTATGAATTAATTGGCCATACAAACTGTGCGCGTAAACAAATAGTAACCATACTAACATTAATTTTTCTTTGGAGAGGAGAGAAAATGAAAATTGGAATGGGAGCGAAGGTTATTACGTTATTCTTGATATCAGGATTAATACCTCTTGCCGTCATAGGTGTCAGTAAGAGGTTAAATTCAAAGATTAAGGAGATTGATATTGAGAAAGAATAGAATATTGCTTATAGAGGACAATCCGGATCATGCAGATTTAATCATCAATGCACTCAATGATAAAGAAGCAGGTAGCGGCGATAAGGATATTTTCTTAATAAAAGATGGCCAGGATGCTATAGATTATTTCCACAAAAACTACTTACCTGAAAATGCCTGCCAGACAGAGTTTAATAGTGGTCAAGAATATTTCCAAATTGAATTAATATTACTGGATATAAACTTGCCTAAAGTAAACGGGATGGACATTCTGAAGTACATAAGAAAGATGCCAGGTTATTCTGAAACGCCCGTTACTATTATGTCGACAGATTCTCATCAAGATACTGTTGGAGAGGCGTACAGGTACGGGGCAAATAGTTTTATAGGAAAACTTGTTTCTTACGATGAACTCGTTGAAAAGTTAAAAAGCGTGAAAAATTTGTTCACAAAATCCTATGCATTATCGTAATATTCGAGCTTTATGATTCTGCCGGAATGATTTTCTACTGCTCGTGCAGGAATGGACTTGTGGTATAAATTGAGATTTGTGGAAATGATATTTCTAGCCCGATAGGCGGGATAATTTGTAAACGTGTTCTATGGTGATGCCTTTAGTTTTCTACCATTTATCACTGAATACATCATCTATTTGTCGTGCTAATTCTAATAACTTAAAAGGTTTTTTGGCGACGAAGTCGGCCTTCAACTCTCCTTCATCAAATGTGAGTTTTTCGTCCCAACCTGTGATCAGGCCAACCTTTGGCCTCTTATACAACTCATTCAATACTTTTAATACATCATGTCCGGTGACCTCCGGCATGGCAAGGTCACATAAAACGAGATCAAAATCCTCTTTTCTGGCCAGTTCTATCGCCTCTGCGCCGCTGTTAACCGTTTTAACCGTGTGACCTTCTCTTGACAGGAATTCATTCAGGTTTACGCATATAGCCTTTTCGTCATCTGCTACCAGTATGTGTAGGGCTTTAGTCTTTGACATACGAACAGGTTCAGTTGATACTGCTCTTTGTACCGCGTCCTTGCGAATTGGAATGCTTATGTTAAACGTAGTACCCTTTCCCTCCTCGCTTTCGACCTCTATCGTACCATCATGTCTCTTTATTACACTATAAGAGACGCTCATACCCAATCCGGTTCCCTGTGGCCTCCGTGTTGTAAAAAACGGGTCAAATATCTTTTGCTTCACCTCCTCTGACATGCCTTTGCCCGTATCAGATACGCTTACGAACACGGTGCTCTCATCACTTCTTGAACTAAATGATATACCACCACCATCAGACATGGCATCCATAGCGTTGTTTATCAGATTCATAAACACCTCTCTCAGCTCTGTAGGATTGCAGAGTATTTCCGGTACTTCCTCCATGCTTTCTGTGTCCATACAGTAGCTTATCCCTTTAGACTGTGCCATGTTTTTCCATCTGGGCATTGTGAACTCAATCGCCTCTTTTATTAAGTGATTTATATCAAAGAAGACGTAATCGGATGTGTCTTTTGCTTCTGCCTTGGCAAACGTAAGCATTCTTTCAACTATCTCAGCCCCATCGTCACCTGCCTTAATAATGGCATCCAGCCCCTTCTTCAATTCTTTATCGTCTTTAAAACCGCCTTCAAGTACCTCTGCACTACCCATCATGACTGCAAGGATATTATTAAACTCATGGGCAACACCGGCAGTTATTGTCCCCAGGGACTTTAGTCTCTCTGTATGCACAAGAGCTTCTTCCATCTTCTTAACCTCACTCTCTGCCTGCTTCTGCTTGATGAAGAGTCCGATCTGGTTGCCGATAGACAACAGCATACTGAGCAGCTCTTTCTCCGGCTGTCTTACCTCACGACAATAGAAACACATTGTTCCAAGCACCTGCCCTCCACTGAGAACCGGAAAACAGAAAGCACCACGCAACCCATCCTTTGCTGCAACTGATGCCCTCGGAAAATTATCATCCTGGACAACATCTGCAATCCAGGCAGGCTGCTCATTTTTAAGAACCCGTCCAGGTAAACCAATACCTCTTGCAAAGGAGATTTGTTCTGTAACTCTTTTAAATTCAGGTACTTCAATGGATGGGATATGCCAGATTTCCGTACACCTCAATACATCGTCCTGTT
>CAYTGO010000122.1:0-3246 GCA_964437425.1 uncultured Candidatus Scalindua sp. | reverse complement strand
TGTTTTTCCAGAGAGTCGCGAAGCTCCTTTATCTCGCTTATAAGCCGCTCTTTTGTTTTTATACTATCTTTCATTTTACTCTGTATTGTGTGTGGTTTCTTTGATGAGCTACTGTCACGGTTTCTTCTGTACAGGATTATTATAAAAGAGGGGGTTTGTTTTGCAATAGCAAAGACTAGGCACGAATTTTCCAAGACAAAAGATGCAATGGCAAAGCGCTAAGAACGCAATTGTTTAAACTGCAGAACGTAATATGTTTACGCCGAGCCGTCTTTGCAGAGCGGCCCGGCATAAACTCTATCTACTACTTGTGAGACTTGATGTTGCCTCTTGTAAGTGAAGCGTCATCACCTGATGAGTGTATGACGGTAGAACTGTCATCCATCTCAGTAACCGTAATCGCAAATTCATCAGCAGGTGTACCCTTCTTAATATTGCCGGTACCGGGTTCTCCGTTGTCGACAATACGTACATGACACATTTGCTTTTTGCGTTCATTGTCAGATGTCAACGTGCGAACAGTACAGATCGCATCGAACTCAACACCAACTCCGGCATATGTCTCGACCGGAACTACATTACTGGCCAGGCCTCTAATCTTAATCTGAAGAGGACTTGCTTCTCCCTTTTTAGAGCTTGCCTTTCCTGTGTGGTTGCTGTTGTATTCGAGCTTCACTTCCAGCCCGTCCGTTACTTCCCTGATATTAAATCCAAAACTGTGATGATGCGGTTTGCCGCCATCTGCAGCAGCTACTGTTCCACCACCTGTTATCCTGGAGAAGCTTAGTTCAGGATTTTCCGGATCTGTTACTTCACATACATCGCCTATACCATTGCCATCGCTATCTTCCTGGCCGGGGTTATAGACCATTACGCAATTGTCTTCTGAATCAGGGATGCCGTCACTATCTGTGTCAGGCTGTTCGTTGACGAAGCTGTCAGCCTTGAGGAAGACGTTTGAGTCCAGGATCCTGTCACCCGCGTCTGCAATTGCGAGTTTTATGTGGTTAGTCTCTCCCGGGACTACGTGTGCATCTACTGAAAATACCACGGTAAGTCCATCCATTTCAGTGTCTATGGAGCCGCCTCCGTCACTGAGATCGTTATTAATGTAGTATTGTGAATTGCTTGCGGCAGTACCATACGGGTTGCCGCCGTTAACATTGTTTATAGAGACAGCTGCATCCGAACCTGGCAGTAGTGCTACGTTGGCACCATTTAGAAAGAATCCGAATACGTCGTTAAATGCTGTATTGGTGTACTCGTTGTATTCGTCTGACGTGAACACGTACTGGAAAGAGATCACATCGCTGCTTTGAGCAATAAAATCAAATTCCAGAATTGTGGCGTCGTAGGTCTTATAACCCTGGATCAATGTGTCCAGATCGCTATCGCCGAGAAGTTGATTATCGGTAGTGATAAAATCAGATTTGTTAGGTCCGATTGCATTGACTATATCGCCACTGCTGAGAACTATACCTTCGTTAAAGCCGATGATTCCTGTACCGCCGTTAAACGTACCTGCGGATTGAGCTGCTCCCGAATAGGAGATGTTTGAGACTGTAATGCCGCTGCCCAAAAGTTTGTAGACTAATTGCTCCGGAGTATGTGTGTCCAGGTCTTCCGTTGCCAGCTGTCCCCAGGCAAGTGAGCTCATCAGTATAAATGACAGTAATACCGCTATACTTGAAATAGAGCGTGTGACAGGGTGGCTGAGGTTAGATAGCCAGGTCCTGCGTTTTGGGCTGATAAAATTAAAGTTCATATCGCATTTTCTCCTTTTTTTTGATTTACCACGCAAGACGCAGTATCGGAGATTCTGCATATGCCTGGCAGCATTGCCGCCGTATCCTTTTTATAAGAGGACTTAGGCCAACGGTTTTGCGTCCCACCCTTTCGAATGGTTTGCCTTTTACAGGTTAATAAGGAACAGTCTGAAGCGTTACTGCAATCCGGAACATCCATATTTCAGGATTGCTCTTCTCATTATGAAAACGCCTTTTCGTTATGAGAGTGTCATTTTATCTCGCAAGTTTTAAGCCAAAGATCCTGGTCATATGAATAAGCTGGAGTGCCATCTTGCTAAGGCTTTCCTGCAGCAATGATTATGGCAGTCAAAATATAGTATAGTTAGCGGGCAGTCTCTCTTTTGCGATCTGGGAATTACTGATATATGTTTCGGGATGGAACACACGTACGTACCGCTTCTGGTTCACTATAGTACAACCGGTATTTGTTTCAAATTCTGCCCTCTCCATCGCCTGTTCCTGTAAATGTTAATTGCGCATGCAGTTATGAATGTATTTGTTTTGTCTCAGCAATTGGTACTGTTTTTGTGATGCAGAGAGGCAGAACAAATTTCATATTGGGTGTCCGGGTTATATTAGCGGAATAGTTATTTTTATTATTGAAATTTATTGGTCAGGTGATTTATGGAAAAGATATGCATTGTAAAAAGGAGAAGTGGTATCTCTAACGGACAGAGGCATGGCAGGAGTTTCATGCCGGTAAATAATCGAGATGTTTATGGCGGGGCAGATTATGAGTTTACGAGTCCGGCTGATGAGGAGAGTGATAAGCTCTCTCTGAATCTTACATCTGAGCAATCTGAGCTGCTGCAGTCAAATGAGTATTTAAAGTCCATTGACGACCATGACGCAAAGAGCTTTGTCTTGAACATGAAGAAGGCAGATGGTCAGATCTTTCTTAACTTCAATTTTGGTGACGCTGACAGCATGAGACTGCTTACAACGAAAGAGGCATGCGCGATGCTGCAGATCAGTAACAGTTTTTTGGTGAAGCTTGTGAAAGAGAAGAAGCTCAAAAGTTATAAACTCGGCAGGCTCCGGCGATTCTCTTTCCAGGACGTCCTTAATTATCTAACCGAAAATATTGAAAAATAAGAACAACCTTTTAATGAGGGAAAAATCATGTATTACGAATATTGGAATTTGAAAAAGTCACCATTTGATAATGTTCCTGATCCAACAATGTATGCTGCCTGTCATACTTCTATGGAGAGTGCCATAGCTGAGACGCAGTTTGCCATAGAGGAGGGAGAGGACTGTATGTCTGTGATAGTAGGAGATGTGGGATTGGGTAAGACTATGTCCATTCGCATTGTCATAGATTCACTTGGTAGTGAAAAATATAAAATTGCGTTAATTACCAATCCCAGTACTACATTTGTGCAGATATTGAGGGAGATCATAGGCCAGATAACAGGTAAGCCGTGTGAGGAGAGAA
>CAYTGO010000121.1:0-3452 GCA_964437425.1 uncultured Candidatus Scalindua sp. | reverse complement strand
GGAATACCCAGAAAGAGCAAGATGAAATTAGTCAAAGGATACGCCACTCGTGTGTGATACATGACACTGTACCTGTCATTCTCAGGCTCTTTATTTCGTAACTCTCTCAACTCCTTAAAGCTCTTCAACGCTGCATTAATATCAACCCTGCTCAATTGCGCAGGTGATAATGTGGTCTCCAGTATATAATTATCCATTTGCACTGCCGGAGCAACCCAATTACCATCTCCATCATAATTGTGTTTGACAACGTTAAACAGCAACCAGTTATTGTCATCAGTCCATTTACCTCGTTCGGCACTGATGGTAAACTCCTTTTTGCCATTTTCATATTTCCCAATTATATATGCGACTTTAATAGTTCCTTCAACTGTATTAAGTGTCCATACCCTGAAGAGCATGCGGTTCTCCTCATCCTCAACAAGGATATTATTCTGTTCTTTATCTTCAAACGTTGTCTGTTCTACCTTTTCAAGTCCCTCAGCTAACTTCGGAATAAGCAGTTCCTGATTTAGAACGGCCAAAAAGGACAGGAGAACCGATACGATAAAAATAGGAAGCATAATTCTATACAGGTTAATTCCAGCAACCTGCATAGCCAATATCTCATTATTTTTTGTAAATCGCACAAGTACCAGACTCACCGAGATCAGAGTAATTGCCGGAAAAAGCTGTGAGATAAATACCGGCAACATAAGCCCGTAGTAATGCGAAGCCATCGTGAATGCTTTAGCACCCATTTCTATAAAATCATCAATCTTTTGAATCGCATCAACAACTACATAAATACCGCATATTGCAAACATGCATACGATGAACGAGGGTACAAATGCCTTAACAATGTATTTATCAATTTTGTAAACCATTTTACTTTAACTTCTCCAACAGTTCAGAAATACTTATTCCTGAAACAGGATGTTTGATGTCCGGTGATATCTCACATAGTGGTTCTAACACAAAAGCACGTTCATGCATGCGTTCGTGAGGAATTTTCAGATTGTGATCATTTACAATCCTGTCCCCATACAGTAATATATCCAGGTCCACAACCCTCGGACCCCATCTCACACCGGGTTTTCTCCCCAGTTCTATTTCAATTTCCTTAAACTCTTTCAAGAGTATTTGTGGTTCAATCTCTGTCTCCAAACCTATGACGCAGTTAACATAATCTGACTGTGGTGGACCGCCAACAGGAGTGGTGTTATAAAGACCGGATTTCTCTTTGATGCAGATTCCCTCATGGGCATCTATCCTGTCAATAGCTCTGACTATATTCTCTCTTCTATTCCCAAGGTTTGAACCGAGCCCTGCATATACCTTTGTCATTACACTGGTACTGGTAAAAAAATATAATATTGGTCATACTGTCAAACAATCTGAGAACTGATGCGTACTGTAACAAATCACACATAAAAAAGAATTAAGTAATTTGAAAATTGAATGATATGTCTGGAATCCTTGAATTCCTAGATCAGCATTTACATCTTATAAATCCTGGGCGATATTCTCGCTGGTTACAAGTCCGTTTAAGATATTCATACCTTTCCATCTGTCTAATATTATCTTGAGAGGCAGGGCCTTCTGACTGGGCCCCCCCGCCGCGAGAAGAATGTACGGTTTCTTGTCTTGTTTCTGCAAACGCTCTTCAATCTCACAGAAATTTACTGTAAATATTGAACTGAAAAAAGCGGCAGCATCAACAAGATCTTGTTTAGACAATGTTGCATCACTGTTAGCAAACGCCTTCAGCCTTTTTATTTGCTCGTACTCATCATATTTGAATTTCCCGTTTTCTCGCTCAAACACTTCCCCAACCAAGTGATGAAACAAAAATCCTTTTTTACTGAAAGGAGCAAATGCAATTTCACCTACAATATCAAAATTGTTTAAGAAGGATTGTAGTCGTAAATTATAAACATGACGCATAAAACCGGTAACAGGATGATTCCACCTGATACTCCCCAAACCTAAAATTACGACATCACTATTCAACACTTCATTTTCAAATCCAAGCATTTTCCGAGTTCTGATTCGTTGTTCGATGATTTCATATAGAGACTCTTTGCTATAGAGATTGGCAATCTCAGGAAGCTGGTATGTATGTGTGACTCCAACATTTAGATTTCGGTTTAGTAGCTGAGACACAATGTGAAGCGGAGAAAGCTCTATCAAGTTGTTCGATCTTAAAGCTATACAACTTGAAAAAAGTAACTTTATATCCGTGTCCTCCAACTCATCGGCCAGGCTCATTATCGTATTCAATACACTGCTTCCGCCTTGAGCCGATATTTTGATCTCCGTTTCTTTAATTATATCTTTTTCATTGACTTGATTATTTCTGTTCTTGGTCATATCCTCCAGAATAACATTTATCTTTCGTACCAGAATATCTGACGCATACTTACCTATCTGTTTATAATAGGCTTGGGTGTGAACAAAATAATCCGCATTCTTTAAAACCACAACATCATTAAGGTGGTAACTATCTCTCAGCTTTTTCTCAAGCTCGACATTTCTCTCCTCATATGACATCTTCAGAGGAACATTCTTCTTATTTGTCCAGTTTGACAGCCTTTTGGAAACCAGTGACTGCGATACTTTTAGTTCATTCGCTATCTCCTTCTGGGTAACAAATTTGGGCCACTTTTCAAAAATAATCCTTGAGATTTTATTATCCAGTTCCAAATGACTGATGGCATTTCCAGACCTGTTTTTATTTGTATTTTTTTTATCAGACATTAATGTAACTCCAAAAAGAAAGTATTCAGGAAATCATTGATATGTGATTATGACACATTATCTAATAATAACAATAAAATCCTGATTCATTTTACAGAAAACAATCAAATTGTTAACAGAAATGTATATTTATCAACATATTATAACATATTTATATATAATAATAAATTTTAAGTATACGGTATCATTAGTTCCACTACATCAATATGTTATGATATGTTGTAATAATTACACAACACTTATCAAACCACATTTATTTAATTATTATTATTGATTACACTTAATTTTAAGGTAAAATCTCACACTGCAATTGAAGTAGAATCTTGTTGCTGATCCGTATTTACCAAGTTGCAAATGTAACTGTTTTTTAGGATCAGAAGCAAGGGGATTGGATCAAAGATTATACGTAATATTGACTGTGGAGGGGGTGATATTAAAAAGAAAATCTTTACAATCGGAAGGAGGCGTTTCTAAAGCATTGCTGTTAGTGATCACACAGCAACATATTTGAAAGCCTCATATAAAGTAGCAACGTAATTTTTATATCATAGAAGTGGAAAGGAGAAGGTAAAAGTAAATGTTGAAAAAATTTAATAAACTATTTATTGCATTACTGGTTCTCGTTGTCGCATTCTGTTTTTGCGCAAATTTTTCCAGTAAAGACGCTGATGCGGTAGAAATTATCACGCATTGGGTGCCGCACGAAGTTTATG
>CAYTGO010000120.1:0-3657 GCA_964437425.1 uncultured Candidatus Scalindua sp. | reverse complement strand
AACAACAACAGGAGACAGTAATGTCAGAAGCACAAGATAAAGTGCAAGATACGGCCCGGAATGAGGGACAAGAGGTGGCTACTCAAAGCCAGACCACACCCGACACTTCCGGACAGTCGGAGTTATTGCACGAAGTAATGGCCAAGAAGGAAAAGATCAAAGGTCTTGAATCCAAATTGGCGGAAATTGAAGCAAAAGAAGAAAAACGGAGACAGGAAAGCATGGCGGCAGACGGACAAAAAGACGAATTGATCGCCGAACTGCAAGGTAAGATCGACCACCTATCCCCGTATAAAGAACGTCTGGAAACTTACGAGGATAATCGCCGTCAGGCTTTGCTTGAGCGATTACCTGAACCGAAACAAGAAAAATTCAAGGGACATCCGCTCGATGTTCTGGAAGATTTGGCACAGGAGTATTCCCAACCCGGTGCAAAGGTGAAGGTTGATAACCAACCTCCCGGTGCCTATGGTGGGTATGCTTCGATGGCAGAGTGGGCGGCTCAAGACCCGAAAGGGTATAAGGCCAACACCAAAGCCACTTCAGGAATTACGGTAGGCTATGGGCCAAAAATATAAACCGTTTGGAGTTGATCTCGACCCTCAAAAGGAATTGTCCGAAAGGAATCTTCCCGATGGGGATATACACGCCGAAATCAAAGGCGAAACTGTGTCCTATGACACCATGATCGACGAATTAGAAGAACGTGCCAACAATGCAGCACGGGGTAAACCCGTGGCTTCCAGAAAATACTTTTCAGGGTGGACTCCCCCGAATAAGGACTAATAATTATGGCTGAAACTGATACCGGTGTAGCCCAGGGTGGTCTTGATAAAGTCATTGGCGATGCAATCATCGCATTCAATGAAGTTAATGTCATGTATCCTCTGGTCTCCGCCAAACAATGCCCTCCCGGTGCAATCACAGTCCAGTGGCCTGAATATACCGCCGTCGGCTCCTCCTCAGTAGGTGCAGCTACGGATGGTTCTGATTACAGCACTGTAACATCTGTGACAACCACAGCAAGGTCGGCGACCGTATCTGAACACGTTATTCGTGCAGACGTTACGGACTTGGCAGTAATGGGAAATGCCGATGACATCTCTGGTAATACAGGGGCGATCCTCGGAAATGCCGTCGCTACGGTACAAGTGGCGTTTGCGTAAGCGATTATGCAGATTATTATCGAAGTATTAAGCGGGAAACCTAAATGCGAAAGCACAGGGCAATCCGAACCGAAGGCTGTTCAAAGAGCAGTCAGGGGCAGAGCATAGGCGATGAAAAGATATAATTCGCCCACGAGACTTCGACAACTCAAGTTAGTTGAAAAGATATGCCGATACTCCATTGAAAAGTGGAGATCAAGGATAAAAAACCTTGTGAAACAAATGGCTAAACTCGACGCTGATCTTACAGCACTTGGAACTGGATTCTCACAACAAGAGGCCGGTGCAGGCACGGCTCTTACACTTGATCACATTTTCGGTAAAAAACTTGCCGCTTGTGCGTAGTAATACCACAATGATAATTGCGGAATTAAGCGGGAAACCTACGTCGGAAGATATGGCAACCCGAACTGAAGGCTATTTAAAGAATAGTCAAGGGCAGAGCATAGAGATTGAAATAATATCTCCAAGAGGCCGCAACAGCCTTTTTAATAAGGTTGAAAAGATATGCCGATACCTATTGGAAACGATAGGATTCAAGATAAAAAACTTGATGCAACAAATGGGTTTAAGACAGTTAAGAGCAGCAAATGCCCCCGCCCCTTACAACTTGGTTATGAGTGATAAAGGTATCTGGGGCAGTAAAGGTCTGCAAGGTTTACTTGTGGATGTAGCTGTCACAGGAACAAACGCTAAATCGGGTTCACTGTTAGGTGAGCAGGGACAGGAAATGCTGTCTCGCGGATTTGTGACCTCCATCGGTGGAATCGACGTTTATTTCTCAAATGAGATTGAAGACGACGTTGGTTCCGGTGGGGACTCCGCAAGTTTCATGTTCTCCAAAGGAGCGATGGGACTCGCAGTTGGACCGGAAGGTCTATTCAGAATCGAAACGGAACGTAATGCTTCATTCAGAAGCACAGAATACGTGGCCACAGGATTCTGGGGTGAAGTGGAATCTAAAGACGCTTTTGGTGTCTATATCCTTCACGACGTCAGTTAAACACTGATCTGGTTCGGGGTGGGTTGCCCTGCCCCGATCCGCTAAAATTGGAGTAGTTATGTACTTTAAAAGACCAAATGGCGATGTAATCGAATACGACAAAGATCGTCATAATCTGGAATCGTTCAAGGCGCGTTTTGAAGAATGTGATAAGGACGGTAATCCGGTTAAGAAAAAAAAGAAAAAGGCTAAATAATGGCACTGGGATCAAAAACACATATCAATTCTTTATTAAAAGAATACTGGCTTGACGTGGCCGGTTCAACCACCGCCAAGTCTTTGAACGATGCCATGCGGGCAGGTTTGACGGCTCTGGGGTTTTCCGGGTCGCTGAATAAGATGCTCAAGGCATGGGCCAACGATCAGGCCGGCACATCCAACGCTTCTATTTCGGTGGCGTTGAAGAACGCGATGGCGGACATGGTGGGTGAAACCGTTTCGGATGTAACCGCAGGATTGAAGGAATATGTGGGGAAAATCAACTGGAACGCCATCTTGGTAAAATTTGAAGATGAAGATCGGCAGTGGTCTTACATCGACTAAACCACCGGGAAAGCCCGGTACAATAATCTCATGGAAAGGAGATAAAACATGGCAGCTTTAGGCTCACAAAGTATCGCCTCATCATACGAACAACTTTTACACGTTGATGCGGATGGCGGCGGTAATGGAACAACCCATGTCAGCGTAAAAGACGGTGACAATGAAACAACTTTCGCACTTACTCTGGCAACAGATGCGGTGATGATAACGTCAGACAACCGATTAGAATTTGGTGATGATGGAACGTATATACATCAATCGGCAAACGGCGTACTTGATCTGGTTTCAGATTCAGAAATAGAAATAAACGCAACCACAGTCGATATTAATGGCGCGGTGGATATAAGTGGAACCTTTTCCCTTGCGGGGACAACAGTATCAGCCACGGCCACAGAACTTAATTACTTGGATGGTTTTGTCATCAACACCACGGCCACATCCAATATAGGTCTTGGCACGGGTGCGGTAGATAGTATTAGTACTGGTGATTATAATATAGGTGTTGGTGATAATGCTTTGACTGCTTGTGCCGATGGTGAGAGAAATACGACTATAGGACACGGATCGTTAGCTGGTATAGTAGCCGGCGCGAATAATACTGCTATGGGATATGAAGCGGGTAAAGTAATTGCAGGTGGTAGTTCTAACGTAGCTCTTGGATATGCGGCAATGATTGCTAATGTTTCAGGAATACGCAATGTTTGCGTGGGTCAAAGTGCTGGTTCAGCTATAACTGCTTCTGAAAATGTTTGTATTGGATATCAATCGGGAGATACGATTCAGGGTGGCAGTGGAAATACTATAGTTGGTCACGGAGCAGATTCTTCAGCTTCTGGTTCAACTTTGCAAAATGTTTTTGGTAAAGAAGTGATGGGTGCAGGGAGGGGTACTTGTACTTTTGGTAATTGCAGTACCTATACAGCTGTCACGAGTGGGTCGACTACA
>CAYTGO010000119.1:2556-3672 GCA_964437425.1 uncultured Candidatus Scalindua sp. | reverse complement strand
ATTTATCTTCCGCATCGTGTGGTTTTTTGAATACTTCAAAAAACTCTTTTTGCTCTTTTTCTTTCCCAAACATTACAGCCCCTTAATGTAAAGTTAATGATTTATTAACAATTGGCTACAGAAAGATTTTTAAGATTATTTATTACAGAAATGAGTAATTCGTTCCTGAATCTATGTCCCTGACCTAAAAAGGTTATGTTGCCCACACTGGTGGGAAATAATGTGAAGGCAGGTAAAAAAAGTAACCTAAAATGGCTTTAGAAATATCTTTAAAATATAAGTCGTAAAGTCTATAAAAAACAGATTTTATTGTCAAGGTTTTTCGCGTATTAAGAAAGGCAAAACACCACAGAAGTCACAGTGGAGAATCTAGAATACCTTTGTCTTTCACCTAAAGCTTGTGTATTATTTAGAAAATAATAGACGATTAGAGGCTACAGTTGCATATTTTGGCATTTCAGCTCAAATTTCCCTGTTTTTCCGGCTAAAGACGAGAATAAGTGTGAATAAGAACGTGATTGATAAGATTGAAAATCTTCGCGCAAAGATACGACACCACGACGGAAAGTATTATGTTGATAATTCGCCGGAGATTACGGATTATGAATATGATCAACTGATGATTGAGCTGAGAAGCCTTGAAAGTTCCCACCAAAATCTCATCACACCTGATTCTCCAACTCAACGCGTAGGCGGCAAACCTGTCTCAGAATTTACTTCATTCGAACACAGAGTACCTATGCTCAGTATTGATAATACGTACTCAGATGAAGAATTAAGGGAATTTGACAAAAGAATCAGGCGGATGTTAAAAGATGTCGATGATATAGAATATGTTGTAGAACATAAAATTGATGGTATTGCAATTACACTGTGGTATGAAAATGGAGTTTTCACACGTGGCGCCACGAGAGGCAACGGTATCAGGGGAGATGACGTCACAACGAATTTAAGAACGGTAAAGGATATACCCTTGAGATTTTTAGATGCAGATCACACTGAAATACCACCTGTAATTGAAATCCGTGGTGAAATCTATCTGCCGGACAAGGATTTTCAGGTGCTGAACCAGGGACGCGAAGAGGCCGGCGAAGCTCAATTTGCCAATCCCAGAAA
>CAYTGO010000119.1:0-2456 GCA_964437425.1 uncultured Candidatus Scalindua sp. | reverse complement strand
TTGAGAGAAAGGATATTCGCGTAGGAGATTATGTCGTTGTTCAAAAAGCGGGAGAGATTATCCCCCAGGTAGTTAAAGTTTTGGTGGAGAAACGTACCGGTAACGAAAAACGATTTGATGTGCCGGAAAGGTGCCCTGCCTGCGAAAGCGACGTTACCAAGGAAGAGGTTTATCTGAAATGCTATAATCCTCTCTGCACCGCCCAGTCGAAAAGGAGAATAATATATTTTGCAAGTAGAAACGCTATGGATATAGAGGGCCTTGGTCCGGCCCTGATCGAACAGTTAGTAGATAAAAAGGTTGTTGGAAACTATGCTGATATCTATTCACTGAAACTTGATGACCTTGTTCCGCTGGAAAGAGTGGGAGAAAAATCTGCTCAAAATCTCATCGATGCAATTGAAGAGAGCAAGTCCAGAGATCTGCACTGCCTGATCTGTGCGTTAGGTATACAGAATATTGGTACTCATGCGGCAGAGGTGCTGTCTAAAAACTTCGGAACACTGGACAGACTCATGGATGCCTCTGTTGAGGAGTTAGATGAAATCTTTGAGATTGGAGAAATCACGGCAAAGAGCATAGTAGATTTCTTCTCAAACAACCACACGCAAAAAGTTATCAATAAACTAAAGGAAGCAGGCGTTAATGTTAAAACCACACATAATGAAGCAAATCCGGTTTCTGATATAGCAGGAAAGTCTTTCGTCGTAACAGGAACCTTAAATGGATATACACGTAAAGAGATAGAAGATATAATAAAAGATCTTGGCGGCAAAGTATCATCAGCCGTCAGCGGCAAGACAGATTTCCTTATTGCCGGTGAATCACCGGGATCAAAGTTTGAAAAAGCGGAAAAACTGGGTACAACAATCCTGAATGAAGATGGTTTTGAAAATTTAATAAATAAAATATAAGCTCACCATGGGGTACAAACTAAAATGGAAAAACTGATAAAAAATGCTTTAAAGTCCGTGAAAGCGGATCATATAGAAATACGTATTAATGAAGGCAGGGGAACCGGAGTCTCTTATGTGGGCAAGGAGCTGGAGAGCATAGGTGAGAGCAGTATGATGGGAGGATGTGTGCGTGCGCTCGTTAATGGAGGATGGGGGTTTGTGGCTTTTAATGATATTGAAAATTTACCTCGCTATGTCAAAATGGCGTGTGAGCAGGCAACACTGGTTGGCAATAAGGACGTTTCACTGGCAGAAACGGGAGTGATTAACGACATTGTAAAGCCAAAGGTTGATGTAGACCCGGCAGACGTCTCGCTGATTGACAAACACGATTTATGTCAAAAGTACAATAACATAATCTTATCTTCAAATAAGGTCCAGACTTCCAGTGTAAGATATGTGGATTCCCACAGTACGCTTTACTTTGCAAACCTGGAGGGCAGTTTTATAGTCTGCGAAAATATATTCTGTGGCGTTTCAGTTATGGCAATGGCAAAGGACGGGATGGACGTGCAGCAGGCATATAATTCAATTGGAGATCTCAGGGGATACAGCAAGGTTGAAAACTTCGAAGAGAGTTGTGAAGCGGTTACAAAGAGAGCTGTGGATTTACTCTCCGCGAAACCCGTGGATGCCGGTAAATATACTGTGATTGTTGATCCGAAGCTTTGCGGCGTGTTTACACACGAAGCATTTGGGCATCTGAGCGAAGCGGATTTTATCTATGAAAACCAGAAGCTCCGCGAGATTATGAAGATTGGAAAACGCTTCGGCTCCGATGCATTGTCAATCGTAGATGATGGCACATTGACAGGAGAAGCGGGTTATAATAAGTATGACAGTGAAGGAACTCCCACTCAAAAAACATACCTGATAAAGGACGGAATCCTGACCAACCGGCTGCACTCAAGAGAGACAGCAGCCAAAATGGATGAGAAGCCGACAGGAAATGCAAGAGCTATCAGTTATGGAAGCGAACCGATTGTGCGCATGACCAATACATATATGGAATCCCGCGATCAAACGTTTGAGGAGATGCTGGCAGGTGTAGAGGACGGCATTTATGCAAAAGGATCGCTTGGCGGCCAGACGAATACAGAGATGTTTACTTTCAGCGCGGAGGAAGCGTATAAAATAAAAGATGGAAAGATCTGTGAACAGGTTCGCGATGTAGTATTGACTGGCAATGTATTTGAAACATTACTGAACATAGATGCGATCGGCAACGATCTTGTCCTGTTCGGAGGGCTCGGCGGATGCGGCAAGGGTGGGCAATCCCCCCTGCGTGTAAGCGACGGCGGACCACATATCAGGATCAAAGATGTGACAATTGGCGGCAGGTAAGGTATACTGAGTTGACAATTTTCGGAGAAAAAATGGAAGACACAGAAAAATCAGAAACAAAGTATAAAACTAAAAAGAATAAGATAGGTTTCTATATTGGAATTGGAACAGCTATAGGCGCAGGGGTTGGTGCTGCTATAGGCAATATGGGTGTCG
>CAYTGO010000118.1:0-3679 GCA_964437425.1 uncultured Candidatus Scalindua sp. | reverse complement strand
CTTGGGGATTCAATGCAGAAACAAGCAGGACAAAAACAGGGTGGTAGCGAAGGTGGTAAAGGAGGTAAACAGAGCAGTTCTGACTTGAAAAAGGAGATAGCAGGTCAGATGGCTGATTTGTCCAGTCAGATCTCTGCTCTGGAAAAGGAGATGGGGTTGGATAACAAAGATGGCTTGGAAGATAGTAATAGCCAGGAAGAGGTTGATGGTCAGCAGCGTGGAGAGACAAAGAGTAAGAGGAAGACGCTATCAAGAGATGAAAATGCAGGTACTGACGAAAAGGATATTCCTTCCGGAGATAAACCCGGAAAAGAGTTATATTCTGCTGAACCAGAGAATATTGATTTGCCTGAAAATACGGAAAAAATGAAAATGAGAATAGAGGGGGAAAACGATGAACTCGGCACATTGAGAGAGACGGTATCTACCGGCAAAGGAAAGCCTTCGAGACAAAGAAGAAAACTTCCCACAGTAGGTTATGACGACACGGTAAAAAGTAGTGAAGAGCAGGCGGAAGATGATGCAATGAGGAAGACTTCAATACCTTTAGAATATGAGGATATTATAAAGAAGATTCATTCTGACAAGGAGTAGAAAGTGACAAATACAGAAAAAAAAGAGGAAGTAAGTGATATAAAAAAAGAGATAGACAGATTCAAAAAGGACTTCAATAGTATAACGGAAGAAATTGGTAAGGTAATAGTAGGGAACAGGGACATTGTAGAGAAGATACTAATAGGTTTCTTTGCAAAAGGGCATGTCCTCCTTGAAGGTGTTCCGGGCCTTGGGAAGACTCTTCTTGTTAAGTCTTTAAGTAAAGCACTCGGGTTTGATTTTAAGAGAATACAGTTTACACCTGATTTGATGCCTGCAGACATAACTGGTACTCAAATTGTTGTGGAAAAAGGTGGCGGTAGAAAAGAGTTCGAATTTACACCAGGACCTCTTTTTACTAATATATTGCTTGCTGATGAGATTAACCGTGCCACACCAAAGACACAATCAGCTATGTTGGAAGCAATGGAGGAAAGACAGGTGACTGTTGCGGGAAAGACCCACGGATTGAGAGAACCATTCTTTGTTATGGCAACCCAAAATCCGATTGAGATGGAAGGGACTTACACTCTGCCGGAAGCACAGATGGACAGATTCTTCTTCAGATTGCACATAGCTTTTCCAAAGTTTGAAGAACTTAAAAAAATATTGAGACAAACAACTATCAATGAAAGCTATAATATCCAAACCGTATTTGCTTCTGGATCTGCAGTTGAAAGGGTTGCTGAGATGAGAAAACTGGTACGTGAAGTATTGGTTTCGTCAGAGATGGAAGACTATATTACCAGTATTATATTAGCAACTCATCCTGACAATAAAGACGCTCTTGATTCTGTTTCTGATGGGGAGAATATCGAGGACCTTGTAGGACGATATGTTACATACGGGGCAGGGCCACGTGGTGCACAGGCGGTGACTTTAGCGGCCAAGGCAAATGCTCTTTTAGATGGCAGGCCTAACATATATGAGGGAGATGTAAAGAAGGTTGCCGTGTCAGCACTAAATCATAGAATGCTTTTAAATTTTGAGGCTGATGCAGACAATGTTAAGTCACACCATATCATTGAGAAAATATTAGAAAAATTAGAAAAATAGATCGAATTAAATCATTTATAATCTGTTTTTTCCCAAAAGCGATATGTTGTCTATAAAGATTTTATTAAGAGAATTGTGAGGCCGGTTATATGCTTGGAGATATCTTTGACGCTAAATTCCTGAAAAAACTTGATTCCCTATGCCTTGAGTGTAAGAAGACTTATGGTGGGGTAAGGAAGGGTAATTACGAGGCAGCCAACAAAAAAGGCACCAGTATAGAATTTGCCGATTATCAGGAGTACATGCCCGGAGATGATTTTAGGTATATTGATTGGAATATTTATGGACGTCTTGACAAACTACTGGTAAAGACCTTTAAGGAAGAAGAGGAATTATCTGTTCACATCTTATTCGATGTGAGCCGGTCGATGTTGTATCCTGAAGAGGACAAAAAATTTGATTATGCAAAAGACCTGGTAATTGCTCTGAGCTACATTGCATTGTCAAGTAAGAACAGTGTGAGGCTTGCAACAATGGTCAATACAGATAAGATTTCTCAGAATAGGACTCCTTTTTTTCAGCAAAAAGAGAATATATTTGTGATAGCCGATTTTTTAAAGAAACTTGTACCGCAAGGTGAACTGGATTTTATTGATTATATTTCAAAGTATATACATGAAGTAAAAGGGAGAAGAGGTACGGTTGTTGTCATATCAGATTTTATGATGAAGCCGGAAATTTATACCAAGGGATTCAATTACTTAAGATTCAAAAATTTTGATATTAAGGTTATACAAATCCTGGGGGAAACTGAGCTTGATCCTTTTGGTAAAGGGAGCAAGAATCAGGTGATAGATGTTGAAACAAACCAGAAGATGAATATTAATTTTTCAGAAGCAAATAGAAAAAAATATAAAGCAGCTATGGATGAACATAACCAGCGACTGAGTCGCTTCTGTCGGATAAACAGAATTGTTTATTCACTGGCTAAAACAAATATAAAATTTGAAGATTTCATTCTGCGCGAACTACCGAGAATCGGGTTCGTAAGATAAACTAGTTATTTTCCGCCCCGGGCGGTATCACTGTAACAAAGATAGATAATTTATGGGTTTTCTAAATTTACTTGCATTTGGATATCTAGCATCAATCGGACTGGTAGTGTTCTTCTATATTTTTAATAAGAAGAAAAATGTAGTACATGTATCGAGTCTGATTCCATGGGGCATACTGAAGGAAGATACTGTACGCAGTAAAATGTTTAAGATTGATCTGCTTTTCGTACTGCAAACGCTCCTCATAATGCTTCTTGTTTTCTTTCTGGCAAAGCCATACCTTAACTCCAGCATAATTAACATATCCGGAAAAAACGTTGTTCTTGTTGTTGATTCGTCAGCAAGTATGCAAACCGTTGAAGGTAATGAGACACGTTTTGACAAGGCTAGGTCTCAAGCGCTTAAAATGATAGGCAAGCTGGGGCAAGAGGACAAGATGATGGTTATTTCTTCAAATTATTCTTCCAGGGTTGTCAGTGATTTCACTGACGATAAGGCCAAATTAAATAAAACAATCACAGACTTAATGCCAAAGGATACCGGAACAAATCTTGATGAGGGAGTGAGTCTGGGGATTTCGTTTCTTAAGAATGCTGAAAGAGGAGAGATGTATGTGTTGACAGACAGATCAGCATCTTCAATAAACTATACTAATTTAAAGTCTGGAAATGTAAAATTTATTACATTTGGAGAGGAATCTGCCAATGTTGCCATTACCTCTCTTGATGTATATCAGGACATGTTTAAAGATTATAAAGAACGTGAAGCTTATGTCACAATTGAAAACTATGCAAATGATAGTAAAGCGGTCAGGTTAACTGTTTTTCTGAACGATGAAATAATAATGGAAGAAGAATTGGAGCTAGCTGGTAATGAACAGAAAACATTAAGTGTGATGAATCTTAACGCAGCAGGTCTCCTAAAAGCCAGTATACAGACAGATGACCTTCTTTTAGTAGATAACACAGCTTACGCAATAATTAATGAAATAAAGCCTATCAACATATTATTAGTTTCAGACAATTACAGGCTGA
>CAYTGO010000117.1:0-3829 GCA_964437425.1 uncultured Candidatus Scalindua sp. | reverse complement strand
GGATCATCTGATTCTTGCTCCAAACTCACCTGCGGACCTGTTTATATTTTTAGATCATCATAATATTAAATACACCAGGGGATGTAGAGAAGTCGGACATGAACTTGATAGCTGCGTTCAATACAACTGCTTGAGTACATCTCAATTTCTTTTTCACAAGTCAGGATATGCCGACTCAGCAATTTTAGAAGTTAATAAAGAGAAAGAGTTCGTTTCATTACCTCAAGCATATACAAGATGCAGTCTGGTTCATCTATGGGAAAATAATTATCTAACATCAGACAGAGGGATAGAGAAAGTGCTATTACAAAGAGGACTATCATGCTTCCATTTTAATCCCGATGAGATATTCATAAAAGATCATAAAAATGGCTTCATTGGAGGAGCTGTTGGCATATTGCGTAATAAGATATTCTTCAATGGAAACATTGAATTACATGCAGACGGGCTGAGATTGAAAGAACACCTGTTAAATATTAACTTTGAAATTGTCAACCTTTCCGATGAACACCTATATGATGGAGGTGGTATATTCTTTGTCTGATCAACTAATAGAGGCCAGACAATATTATTAAATATTCAATAATTTCATTGCAACTTTCAACCTTATATGTAATCATTGTTGTTTGGATACAATTATCTGTTAAGCAGTAGAAAAAAAGAAATAAATCATATTTTATAACTTAATTATAAAAGGAGATATATTTTATGTTTACGGCTAAAGATTTCCCAAAGGTTCCGAAGAACCTGAAACCACATATTACGGCGGACGTAGAGAAATACATTCATAGACAGGTAAGAAAGACTGGAGTGGACGAAGCGTTTTCTGCGGAGAGGCAGCATCCAATTGCGATGGCTGACTTACCATCAACAAGGTATAGTGTTACCTTCGCCGGAATAACACCCAATTCACACGGAAGAATGCACAGGCACACTTACCATGCAATCTCTATTATTACCAAGGGAAAAGGGCATGTATTAATAGAGGGAAATAAATTAGAATATGAAGAAGGCGATGTTTTTGAAGTTCCTGTCTGGGCATGGCACCAGCTTCACAATCCGTATGATGAGCCCGTTGAATATGTCACGTTTGAGAATGCTCCTGAGATGCTGAACATAGGCACTGCTCTTCGTGAAGAACAGTAGATCTTTAATTCTTGATTATTAACAGACCTGTGAGATAATGAGCAGATCTATTAACTGCTGCAAACCTTTTAAAAGAGAAGAGGAGATATCGAGACCATGAACAAGATGATATTAAAAGTAGCTATTACATGTTTTTCCTGCCTTTTGTTGATTGCCAGTTTTGCGATCGCCGATAAACCGGAGTGGGCCGGTAAACCAGACCGAGTTGCGGAAGAACAGGCTGAACGAGCAATCGAACATGAAGCGAAAAAAGTTGAAAGAGAGGCTGATAGAGAATTACGTAAAGCAGAGCTGAAAGCAAAGAAAGCTGAACGGGAAATAGATCGTCAAGCAGAAAAGCTCAAAAAGAGCAGTGAGAAGAAATTACGTAAGGCTGAACGAAAAGCTAAAAAGGCAGCAAAGAAGGCTGAGAAGAAAGCACGTAAGGCAAAACGAAAAGCAGAAAAAGCGGCTAAGAAGAAGAAAAAAGGCAGTAGCGATGATTAGAGCAAATAAATAGACTTTAATATAGATCAGCGAGTGCCATCGTTGTAAACGTTGGCACTCGCTGATCTAAATTTTTACCTACCAACTTTTCCACCACAAATGTCTCTTATTATTTATACCCTTAAGTCAGGGTATTGCGCCATATAAGTAAATATGCCAGACATTAACATAATTTTAGTACTCATTGTGGTCGTTGCTGCAATGTTCTTCTTTATTTCCGGAAAGCTCCGGATCGATTTGACAGCCCTGTGCGTCTTGGTTGCACTTATAGTGCTGGGACTGATTAATACAAATCAGGCACTCTACGGGTTTGCCAGTTCCGCAACAGCAATTATTACTGCTATGTTTGTATTAAGTGCCGGACTGGTACGTACTGGTCTTGTGGAATGGCTTGCACGCCATATAGACAGATTAGCGGGCAAAACCGAACCGCAGCTTATTATCGTTCTCTGCGTTACAATTGCTCTTCTATCCGCATTCGTCATAAATACCGCTACAGTTGCCATATTCATTCCTGTTGCCATCATGCTTGCAAAATCCCGTAAACTTTCTGCTTCCCGGGTGCTGATGCCACTCTCTTTTGCAAGTCAGTTTGGAGGAGTTTGTACACTGATCGGTAGCTCTACTAACATTCTCGTTAACACGATTGCAACAAACAGTGGTATGGACGCATTTAATTTCTTTGAGTTTGGACCGTTGGGGCTCGTAATGACAATTGCCGGTATTGCCTACCTGACAGTAGCCCACTGGTTTCTGCCAAAGCGTACGGGAGAAGAACAGAAGGTAGACAGATATCACCTTGCTGACTACCTGGCAGAATTGCAGGTTACAGAAAATTCCTCACTGATCGGAACAACCTGGGAAAAGAGCAAGGTAAAGAAAGATGAGAAAGTGGATCTTATCAAGTTTATACGAGATGATAAAGAGACATCGAAACCGCCAAGGACCAAAATCAGAGATGGAGATATTCTCCTGCTCCACGGTAATGTGGATACACTTATTGCCATGCAGGATAAATATGGCCTTGAAATTCACGCAAAGACCAGAATGGATGACAAGAAAATCAGTTCAAGAGATATCAAGTTAGTTGAAGTACTAATCCCTCCACGGTCAAGGTTGATTAGTCGTACGTTACAGAACTTTGGATTTTTTAGAAAGTATAAGAGTGTTGTCCTTGCTGTACAGCGTCGAGGCAAGACTATTCGTGACCGTGTCGCTGAAGTGCATCTTCAGAACGGTGATACACTTCTTCTGCAAGCGGATAAAGATGATATGCCGCGCCTTCTTAAAACCTCTGATCTGATTGTAACAAACGAGTTGACCGAACTATATGTTCGTAAGGATAAAGTCGTTATCGCATTGCTTCTGTTTCTTTCAGTAATAACTTTGACAGTGTTAAATATTATTCCAATCCTGGCTGCTGCCCTGATAGGCGCTGTCGGTATGGTTGTCAGCCGATGCCTCACTATAGAAGAGGCATACGAGGCAATTGATTGGAAGATCATCTTTATGCTTGGAGGCATTCTGCCACTAGGCCTTGCTATGGAGCAGAGCGGTACGGCTCTCTGGCTGGTAAACACTATAATGGCTCCTTTTGCTGATTGCGGGCCAATTGTTGTTCTTGCACTATTGTACTTAATCACTGCAGTGTTGACAGAGCTTATGTCAAATAATGCTGCTGCAGTGATTATTGCCCCTATAGGTTTATCTATTGCAGCGTCCATGGATGTTGATCCCAGACCATTTCTGGTAGCAATCACATTTGCCGCATCTACAAGCTTTGCAACACCGATAGGATATCAAACGAATACAATGATCCATGCCCCGGGCGGTTATCGGTTTATTGACTATACGCGTGTTGGTGGGCCACTGAACCTGATATTCTGGATATTGTCCGTGTTTCTCATACCAATTCTATGGCCTTTCTGAAGTGATGAAACAGAAGACAGGATTAACCACGGAAAATCACAGATGAAAGTGAAAACAATTAAGAATTAATAATTCCTAGTTGATAATTAAACATTGACCACTGACTAATAAGTATTTATTATTGTGATTCCACTATGCATCAATGAAATACTTGAGCCATGCTTCAAGACCTTCCCCATCTTTAGCATCGTAGGCAGTTTTTTTGACACAGGACTCTTTGGCCACAGTAGCCAGGGGGATATAGCCGCTTTTTCCACCAAGAACACTC
>CAYTGO010000116.1:0-3940 GCA_964437425.1 uncultured Candidatus Scalindua sp. | reverse complement strand
ATTGAAAGTTGGTGATATGGTAACTTATACAGGAAGGTTAGTGTCACTGAGCAGTACATTGTCTTCATACCGGCTTGAAGATGTAGATGTGGTACAAGTAGTAAGGTGATAATTAAATCTTTCTCGTATTATCATATCAAAAATTTGACCTCCCGCTTCATTATGTAATGCAGATAACTATGTAATAAAAATCACACAGTCTTCCTCCTGTGAGTCTCATTGTCACTCCCATCCAGTCTTTTCCACGCAGTGTCTACATTCTCTTGCTAAGAACATATTAGAATCTTTCTGTTATAAAGAAAGACATCCGTTCCCAAACAAAAAGCATGTAATATTTACATTCTCCACTATGTAAACTTTACATTATCCGGCCCCTCCAATGAATAATTCGTAATGATGGTTGAGATCAAGCTGTTGATTTAAAGCATTTGTACATAAGTGTTTATATATGCCTGCCATAATAGTATCTTTCTGTTTTATACACGTGGCATTTTTATTGCTCTAGTTGTATGTCATTCGAAAGCTTGAAGTGTGTTGACTACTAGTTAAATTTTTCACTTTGAAAGAGTGGTCTTTTAGAATGGAGCTAGGGATGAAAAAATTATTGATTTGTATTGCTCTGTTGCTTTTGTTTTCAAATCCGGTTTTTGCTGAGAGTGAAGCTGGCAAGGTTAAAGACAATGTTGTCTCTGCTGAGAAAAACGAACAGTCAGAAGAGAATACTTTTCAGCATTTTAAGAATGGCATGAGTAGCTGTCTTTTGAGTTTGGTGTACTCTACTATAAAGGTGAATATCGCAGTAGTTTGAGGTGTAGTGGTAGGAGTGGCATATCCTTTAAGTGGTTTTAATAGTGGAGTATCAAAAAAAATATGGTCTTCTTTAATGGGTGGTACGTATCTTATCACTGAAGAAATTCTTACAGGGAAAGAGAAACCTGAGTTATTCTTTAAAAGAGAGCATAAAGAAATTGTTATAAATTAGTGTGCTTAACTGGAATTTAAATACTATTAACTTCTGAGAAACATATAAAATGCAAAAGATTCTTATTTGTGATCCGGACAAGTTGTTCAGGTGGAATCTAGGATATGTGCTTGAATCAAAGGGCTTTGTTGTACAAGAAGCGGCCAGGCCCAGCGAGGCTGTAAAATATGTACTGAATGAAAAGTTTGCTGCTGTTGTTTTCAATATGCAACCAGAGGATTTGAACGGTGTGCAGATTTTCTCTGCAATAAAAACTATAGATAACAAACTGCCGGTTATTATCGTTACTGACGATGATGTGACATTGTCCTCTGTCTCTTCTGTAATTCATGAGTCATTCAAGTTATTTCAAAAGCCGGTTGGCTATATTGAGATAGTGGCAGCTGTCCGTGAAGCGACCCAGATGAAAGTAAATAGTAAATAGGATTTTCAGTATGAGCAACGGGAGGGAATCAATTTAATATGATCAAAAGTGAAAAAATAATTTTAGTTACAGGCTCAACAGGTTTTCTCGGTAGTGCAATTGCAAAGAGGCTTTTGGTTTCCGGTTGTAAACTAAGGTTGTTAATAAGGAGAAGGGATACCGATTCTTCTCAAATGTCATTTGGCAGAGATGATCTGGTTAAACAGTTGATTTTGGGGCATCAGTTGGACGAATACTTACAGGAACAATGTCGAGTGACTGATGGGAGGTCGAATAATGATGAATCCATTTATGAATTATTTTCTAATAAAGTAGAAATTGTTGATGGAGATATAACGTCCAGTAGTTTAGGATTAGAGAAGCAGGAATACATAAAGCTATGTAACGAAGTAGACGTAATCTTTCACTGTGCTGCGGTGACTCATTTTGAAATGCAGGGAGACGAAGAGCATGTGGCCGTTAACATTAAAGGGACTGAAAACGTACTTCAGTTTGCTAATTCAGGCAAACAAAAGCGATTCCATTATGTGAGTACAGCATATGTTGCTGGCAAACAGAGTGGTACAATTTACGAGAGTGGGATGGTAAGCGAACCTCTTTTCAATAATGAATACGAAAGGAGTAAATTCGTTGCCGAGCAACTTGTGATTGAGTATACAAAAAGTAATGATATTCCATATACGATATACCGTCCGGGTATTATAGTGGGAGACTCTAAAACCGGTACTACTTGTAAATTTGACAATCTCTACATTTTTGTGAAGGTGCTGCTCAATATTAAAAATTCTTTTGATAAGCATAAAGGTGAGGATTTAAACAATCTTGCCATCAGGGTGCCAGGTGATCCGGATGCCTTGATTAATCTTGTTACTATCGATTATGTTGCTGATGCTATAGTTGCAATATTAGAAACGAGAGAGAGCATAGGGGGGATTTATCATATAACAAATCCAAATCCACCTCGACTAAGTGATTTAAGGGATCTGGTAATGGCCGTCCTGGAGATCAAAGGTATGCATTTGGAGATTATCAGTGAGCTTGAAAAGCAGAATCTGAATACAGTAGAGAAACTGTTTCTTCGTCAGACAAGGACTTATTACTCATATCTGTTTAGTAAGTTGCGATTTAATGATAGCAATACTCAAAAGGCTTTGAAGGGTACTGGAATTATTTGCCCTGTTATGACTAAAGAGTTAGTTGCTGTATTAATAGATTTTGCTGTTTATCATAATTGGGGAGAAGAAAAATTGGCAGTATTGCAAAATGTATAAATGTAGATAATTATGAACGATAATACAATTAACCAAGCAATTGACATAAAGCCGGGTGACTTTAAAGAGCGTCCAGCCATTACAAATGAAGTAACTCCAGTAGAATATTTTGAACAGTTGATTTTTGCACGTATAAATTTGTGTCCACTTCCAAAGATTGAGAGCCTTAACACTGTTATCAGATTTGACATAGATGACGACAATGGCGGTAGTTGGACTATTGCGGTTGAATGCGGACTGCTGAAACGTGTTGTAAGGAATTGTTCTTTACCTGGTACATTTCCTAGTGAAACGACATTACTTCCAGTGTCGACTTTTCGAATGGATAGTGAAACATTTATGTCCATTTTAAGAAGGGAGTTTACTCCGCAGAAAGCTTTTTTCAATAGAAAGGTAAAGATAGCAGGAAACATGTTGATTGCTCTTAAGATGAACGTCCTTGTTAACTATTTATAGTATGGAACGAATCGCAAACATAATACTCAGATATCGCATTCTTTTCTTTGTCCTGATAGGGTTATTAACCGGTTTGTTTGGATATTATGCAATTAAGGTAAAGACTGATAATTCCATTGAGGTCTGGTTGAAACGTAATGATCCGAAGCTTGATTATTATTACGACTTTATTGATAAATTCGGGGATGATGAGTTCCTTATAATTGCAATGGATGGTGATGATATTTTTAACGGTAAAAGGCTTAAGCTACTTAATGATATAGCAACGAGATTGGAATCTGTTAGGGGAGTAAGGGGCGTAATATCTTTAGCAAGCGTTTACAAGGACAAGTTGTCAGCCCCGTATTTTAAGGAGGTTTTAAAAAGAAACAAGTCTAGACCGGTTCTTGAGGTTTTTAAAGAAAGCATTTTGGAAGATCCCATGTACGTGAATAATGTCATATCAAGCGATGGTGAAACAACTGCAATTATCGCAACTGTGGCAAAGGGATCTCCAGAAGCAAGAAAAGAACTGGTTAAGGAGACTAGGGAGATACTAAGGGCTATAGAAACTGAAAATAATACGAAGAATCTTTTTCTGGCAGGACCATCAGTTGTTAATACAGAACTGGATCGAATGTCTCAAAAGGATATGAGGACTTTTACTCCGGTAATGTTTGCAGTGGCGCTTATTATACTGCTAGTACTTTTTAAAAATATATCCGGTGTACTCATTCCTGCAATAACAATCGGCATTAACATTATATGGACAATGGGTCTGTTTGTTATATTTGGTAATAAGATGAATATGGTGTCAGGGATGCTTAT
>CAYTGO010000115.1:0-3987 GCA_964437425.1 uncultured Candidatus Scalindua sp. | reverse complement strand
CTGTATGGCCTTGCATTCTCTTTTTCTGTAAAAGGCTCACACCTGGAGATTGCATTAAGAGACAAGAAAAAATATAAGAAACATCATTTCAATAATAAGCTTTGAACCCTGGTATCTAAATGTAATAATATAAGTACTTATTTTGTTGCGACTGAGTCGATAGAATAATTACTTGTTGGCAAGAAGATTTGCTCTCTTAGATAGTTGAAAATCTTTGACTAAGACAATAACTACCTCTTCACTTACAAGAAATAAACATTACGAGAAATGGATAAACACAGGCAAAAGGTTTGGAAGAGAAGGCATTCGAGACGCAGTAGAAGGATGGGATGGAAAAGTAAAAGAAATAAAGAGGTAAAGATATATATAACAATCTTTCTTGTATGTGCTGTTATCGCGGGAGTTATAGCCTTTTTAACTGGAAAGGCCCCTACCCTTATACAGAAAACAGTAGACAAGCAAATAGCGAGAAAAGCCGAAGAGGTCTTAGGCGGACAGCTGAAAGAATTGGGGGGTATGAAAGGCATGAAAGGTATGGATAGTAAGAAAATGGAGAGGCTTAAGAAAAAATACGGTGGTATGATGAAGTAATGAAATAATAGTTCCAAAATGTACCGTAGACCATTTCATGCTATATCTCAAATGGATGAGAATTAAATATTAATATATTACACACTTTTTCGAGCTACTACGAAAAATACATTATTGCTTATCTGTCATTCTGAACGAAGCGAAGAATCTGTTCCAAAACAGATATTTTGCCGGTGGCAAATCTGCCTCAAACACAACTTCGCTACGCTCAGGTGACATAACTATTAACTGCCATATACTCTCAGTCAATAGTAAAACGGTTTTTAACCGGTAAATAGATACCAACTTTAACCTTGCAACAAAGGATAAAACAGAAACAATGCCAGGATTAAATAGGATTATAATACTTACGGTTATTGTGATATTAATGAACAGTTGTGTATCCAGTCAAAAGGCAACAGTGAAGAGGGGAATATCTCAAAAAAATGCAATATCACCGGTAACTGCATTAGATGAGGAAAAAGCACCAGCTCTTGAGATTCCCAGCAATCCAGAAAACATTGCCTTCAGTGACGTTACCGGTTTTAATGAATACGTAATCGGTCCCGGTGATTTACTGACAATCACCGAATGGAAAACTAAAGGAGCTACTGTTCACCAACTTCCTGTCAGACCGGACGGTAAGGTATCTTTCTCTTTTTTCGAGGATATCAGCGCTGCAGGGCTTACTCCTACACAAATAGATGACTTAATCACCAGCCAACTTGAAGGGTTTGTTAAAAAACCCAGAATAGACGTAGTTGTCAAGGAGTATAGAAGTAAAAAAGTATCCTTCTTTGGAGAAATTAACCGTGTTAGCGGAACGCCTTTGTCAGGCCCCGGTATTTATCCCTTGAAAGGGAAAACAAAATTAACAGAGCTTCTTCTGGAAGCGGGTAGCGAAACTGAGAAGGCGGATTTAAAGAATGTTGAGTTGATAAGGCGTGGCAGGTTGTACAAACTAAATCTCTTAAGCGCTATGAGACTGGAAGATTTGAGCCAGGATGTGTTGATTGAAAATGGTGATAAGATAACAATCCCTCTGCTTCCACAATACAAAAAGGAAAAAGCATCAGAGAAAACTGTCTATATTTTTGGTGCGACACGAAATATGGGATGGGTTAATTTTACTGATAAAACAACAAGTATATCAAAAGTACTGGCAGGAGCCCGAGGGCCTTTATTACCAAGGGCTGACTTGAGACACATAAAGGTGATAAGAGGCACTTCTGAGAATCCTGTTTTCATTAACATTAATTACAAAAAATTTCTTTCTAAAGGTGACTTCTCGCAGGATATAGCACTTTATGATGGTGATGTCGTATATGTACCTAGGACCGGACTCGCGAAAACAAATGACATTGTGGCTCAAATTGGCAACATCTTAAACGTTGTATTAACACATCCTGCCAGTTTCAGAGACAAATATACTACAGGTGGAGGCATACGCTTGGATACAGATGTTAATGAACAATCGCTGAGAGAACAAGACAGGCTTGGTGGCTTTTCCGGTGCTAATCCATAGTGGGTTCTCTTAAACAGTAACACATTAAAAGATGTCTTTACTTAAAAGATATCAAGGAGCTCTGTAATTTTTGCAACCTCAAGGTTGCGGCTACAAAATCGTTCAATTAGATAGATGTAGCAAGTTCAGAGAAGGAAAAATTAATGTATAATTTTAAAGAGAAAAAAGCAAGATTCACTGCAGACCGGTCCAAACTGGCTGGTCAAGCGGTGATGCGGAAAACGTAAAGAAAAGAATAAAGGTATCATGTCTGCCAAAGCGGTTCGAGTACTGTCGTTCCAAACCTTGCTCACCGTTCAAGGCAAGGAAACTCAACCTACAATCTCTAAAGCGAACTATTGATACATATTTTGCCAAAAATGGTCAGCAGTATCCGGATAGGTTATTACGTATTTGATTTTATTTCCTCAAAGCTGTCATTCCCGCATGTTACTAGCGGCAATCCAGGACAAACCAATAGATATCCAATACAAGCGTTCGGGTATGATGACAAAAGAAGCACTCATAAATTGTTAAGTGAAAATTCACTGAAAAAAGTCTAAAAAATATTTTAAGGTACTATCTGGTAGAAACCGGAGAATAACAAAAAATGGCTGAATATGATTTAAATCTAAGAGACTACACAAGGATTTTGAGGAAGAGGAAGTTTATTATCATCTTCTCCACCGTAATGCTCGGTTTCTTCAGTCTCTTCTTTGCCACTTTAATAAAACCTATACCTCTTTATAGTACTGCAGCAAGCGTGAAAGTAGAAGCCTCAACCACCATGGCCGGTTTATATATTGAGACTGTAACATATTCCGATGCTGATACACTGGAGACACAATCTGCCATTATAACGAGTATTCCTGTCATCGAGTTAGTTGCCAAAGATATTGGTCTAATTGATAAGGAGCTATCCTCTGAAGATATACGGAATGATCCTAAATTATTGAATAAAGTTCTTGATATAAAGGGTAAAATTTCAACATTAGTGGAAGGACAGACTAACATAATAAATATATCTGCCGTTTCTGAGAATCCAAAGTTCTCTCAGACAATAGCCAACTCTACCGCCAGAATGTATCAGCGGTCAAATATTCTGGAAAAAAACAGGCGTAATATCGAAGCAAAGAAGTTTATCGAGGCTCGATTAGCAGAGGTTGGTAACCGTCTACGCACAGCTCAAAAAAAGCTCAAAGCGTTAAGACAGGAAAAACGTTTTGTGACGATGGAAGTTCATATTGCTCAAACAGTCCGCAGATTAGAAGAAGCAGAAGTAAAACACAAAGAAGTCAAGAAGAGGCTGGAAGATATTGATATCTTAATTGAACACCTGAAAGTACAGAGATCTTTGCCCAAAGAAAAATCTGAAGGGTTCTATACAGATACAATGAATCCTATATTCTCAAGCCTTAACAATAAGTTGTCTCAACTGCAGTCTAAAAGAGACTTACTACTTCTTGATTATACAAAAAACCATCCTGAGGTACGAAGAATAGATTTAGAGATAGATAATACAACTGAAAGCATGTTGAAAAATTTAACCACAGAGAGAAAAAAACTAAAAGAGATCGTAAAGCTTACATCCAAAGAGATGGAGGAACAGACAGCAGAGTATCGCTCGCTTCCTGAGATTGGTTTTGATCTTGCAGATATTGAAACGGATATTCAAAGCAATCAATTACTTTTTGCAGAATTGGAATCTAAGCACCAGGAAGTATTGATTAAAGAAGCCGAGAAAATACAGGAGATAACTATAATCAGACCTGCACTTTTACCAACCCTACCAGTGAATCCACCAACCACCGTAGCAACAACCGTAGTGGGCACTGTCATTGGATTTATTCTTGGGGTCGTCATGGCCTTTGTTCGCGAAACTATTGATACATCTATTGGTGCAATTGAGGATG
>CAYTGO010000114.1:0-4163 GCA_964437425.1 uncultured Candidatus Scalindua sp. | reverse complement strand
AGTTGTTATTTTGAAATTTAATTTAGTTTAGAGGAGAGAGTAGATGTTTAAAAACATGAAGTTGGGAACAAAGATATCATGTGGGTTCGGCATAATAACATTCATACTTATTGCCGCTGTGCTGACCTCAATATGGCAGGTTGGTAAGACTAATACGGTAACCAACAGACTCATTGAGTTGAGGGCGCCGACTGCTCAGACAAGTCTTACAATGAAGAACGGTATTAATCACTCACTGGCAGCACTTCGAGGCTGGATCATACTTGGCAACGATAAGTTTAAGGCAGAGCGTGCAAAGGCATGGTCTGAAGAGCTGGATAAATCATTGGCTGATATGAAGAGATACGCAACCAACTGGACAAACCCGAAGAACGTAGAAAGACTCAATATTATAGAGAAGAATTTGAAGAATTTTAGAGTATACCAGCAGGAGATTGAAGATATTGCCCAGACGGTAGACAATACACCTGCCGTCAAGATACTGTTCGAAGATGCAGCGCCAAGGGCCAGTGTAATGGTATCCAATATTACCAAGCTGATTGATCTGGAGGCTGGTCAGGCAGCAACAGCAGACAGGAAAGCGTTGCTTGGTATGATGGCTGATGTACGCGGTACTACAGGTCTTGCACTTGCAAACATACGTGCATATCTTCTCTCAGGAAATGAGAAGTTTAAAACGAAATTTGATAAATTATGGGCAAAGAACATAAGAAGATTTGGTGATCTCTCAGATAATGCCGTACTTCTTTCACCAGAGCAGGCTGCAGCTTTCGCTGCGTTCAGCAGTGCCAGAAAGGAATTCAGCCCGTTGCCTCCAAAGATGTTTGAGATCAGGGGCGGCAAAGAGTGGAACCTGGCCAACCAATGGTTGGGGACCAAGGCAGCACCTACAGCCGGTGCTATCATGGCAGAGCTTAACGGTATGGTTGTAAATCAGCAGCAGTTGATGGCAGCTGATGCATCAACGGCGAAGGATCTTTCAGCTTTCCTTGCGACTCTGGAGTGGATACTGCTTGCGGCCGGTGTCGGTATTTCCGTAGTGGTAGCATTCTTTATAATACGATCAATTACCGGACCTCTTAAGAAGGTTATTAGTGGATTGAGTGAAGCTTCTACACAACTCGATTCAGCTTCTAAGGAAATATCTTCTTCCAGTCAGAGTCTTGCTGAGGGTTCATCAGAGCAGGCGTCTTCACTTGAAGAGACATCTGCATCTATGGAAGAGATGGCATCTGTGACGAAACAGAACGCTGGTAATGCCGAAGAGGCAGCCAAACTTGTTGATGTGTGTAGTTCTGCCGCAGAGAACGGTAGTAAGGCAGTTAACGACATGACTGATTCAATGGAGGAGATCAACAAAAGCAGTAAGGAGATCTCAGAAATCACGAAGGTGATAGACGGTATCGCATTCCAGACTAATCTACTGGCTCTAAATGCTGCAGTAGAAGCAGCCCGTGCCGGTGAGCATGGAAAGGGTTTTGCTGTTGTAGCTGAAGAGGTGCGTAACCTTGCTCAGCGTAGTGCGACAGCGGCAAAGGATACTACTACATTGATAGATGATTGTGTTGCCAAAGCTGTAAACGGTGTACAGATAGCAAGCAAAGGTAAAGAAGCTCTTCAGGATATAGTTACTAACGTTAAGAAGGTGACTGATCTTACTAAAGAGATAGCCAACGCTTCAGTGGAACAATCTGCAGGAATAGAGCAGGTTGGCCAGGCAGTACAGCAGATGGACGAGATTACACAACGAACTGCGGCTAATGCCGAAGAGGCAGCGTCTGCAGCTGAAGAGTTGTCAGCTCAGGCAGAAACTACGAAGGAACAGATTGAGATACTGTCTTCGCAGGTAGGTGGTAGTGCTGATGGCGGATCTAGTACTTACGAGAGACCATCTGCAAGAGCCAGGGCGATTGCACATACGCAGGTAGCTAGCAAGGCAAAAGGCAAAGGTAGCAATGGTAATGGTTCATCAGAATCTGAGGCGTTAATACCGATGGGCGAAAACAGGATAGTTGAGCAGAACGAATACATGAAGGATTTTTAATTACTGAGCCAGTTGATTGCAGTTGCCTGACAGGGACTGTAAATACGTTTACATCAGTTTATTAAGAATCTGAGGCATGCCGTAACTTTTGATAGTGCTCCTCATCCTTTCACAGGGTGAGGAGCACACATTAAAAATTAAACCGGAATATACACAGCTCTTATCTTTATTTTGTGTGAATTCGTGTCAAAAATAGGAATAAAGGAGAAACAAAATGGAAGCAATTGCAGATAAAAAAGAGACTTCATCCGTGGAAGGAAAATTTTTGACATTTGTATTAGGTGAAGAAATTTATGGTATCGAGATACTCAAGGCAAGAGAGATCATCGGACTTATGGACATTACAACAGTACCACAGACACCGGATTATATGAAAGGTGTGATTAATCTAAGAGGCAAGGTTATACCCGTAATTGACCTTAGAATGAAGTTCTCGATGCAGGAAGAGGCTCATACTCAGGAGACGTGCGTAATAGTCGTAGAAGTTAACAGCACGTCAATAGGTATCATAGTTGATAGTGTGTCAGAGGTGTCAGATATTGGTGGTGGAGAGATAGAGAATGCGCCAAAGTTCGGGCAGAATATTGATACCAGCTTTATCATGGGCCTTGGTAAGGTTAAGGATAAAATAATCATCCTGTTGGATATAGATGCTGTACTGTCATCAGCAGAGTTAGAGATGGTAGAAGAGTTAACTAAGGACTAATTTAGCACTGAAGTCTTGATAAGAGGAGAAGAGGAATGACTATTGGTAAAAAGTTTATTGTAGTATTTTCTATATTCTTTGTTGCTGTAATAACTGGAGCATTCTTTGTTTTTAATACGATAAGGGAGCAACAGAATGAGAAAGATATTATTAACCTTGCCGGTCGGCAGCGCATGTTGACACAGAAATATTTTAAGGAATACATAAATGAAACTATTCCAATGCAGGTGCGATACGCTACACTGAAGACAGCAAAAGTTGCAACACTCCAGATTGTAGAGGATCGTAAGCAGTTCACAAAGAATGTTGTGATAAAGCTTAAGAAAGATGGCATTTTAGATGTACATCCAAACAGGGAGTATGCCAGTATCGATGGCGGCATCCCTCTTCCTGCAACTTTTGTACAGGAAGTATCAGATAAAATAAATGCAAAGGGAGTCTACAGCTATGATCTCTTGAGTAAGTGGAATATAAATAAAGATAAAGGATTAAAAACAGACTTTGAGAAAGAGGCTTTCAATTATCTGTTCAATAAGGAAGGAAAAGAGTTTTCACGATTTATGGTGCATAACGGTATCTATTCACTACGTTATGCGACTGCTGATACAGCCGCAGCTGCTGGGTGTGTAAACTGCCACAACAATCATGCAGAGAGCCCTAAACACGATTTTAAGCTGGGTGATGTAATGGGGGTCCTCGTGGTAAATATTCCAATCGGTACTGTAAGCGCAGAAACAGTCGCCTTCTTTGCCACAAAAAATGAAGGCGATTTTGGTAAAGATACTTTCGGTAAGACAAAAGAGGTATTCGATACTTCGCTTGCAGCACTTATAAACGGCGGACAGGCACCAACTGATTTGGGAATGAAAAACTTTACTACAATTCCTCCTACTACTGACACCGCAATATTAGGTAAGTTGAAGCATGTTAAAACAGTATGGAAGACAACGCAGGAGAATTTGAAAAAACTTATACAAGTTGAACCCAATTCTGCAGAATATATAGTCGCATACAATAAAGCATACAGAAGTAACAATGCGACAATGAAGGCGATGAATGAAGCCGTCATGTTGTACCAGGCAAATGCAGATAAGAAGATGGCGATGTTGTTTTGGATACAGTGTGGTTCTGCAGGACTGGTTTGTCTGGTTATCGGACTTGGTTGGATTTTCTTTGCACGTCCGTTGATAAACTTCTTGAAGGAACTGGTGGCTAAACTTTCAGACGGTTCAGAACAGGTATCAGATGCAGCAACGCAGATATCCGCCTCAAGCCAGACACTGGCTCAGGGCTCTTCAGAGCAGGCATCTTCGCTTGAAGAGACATCTTCAACTATGGAAGAGATGTCAACCATGACGAAGCAGAATTCTGATAATGCCCAGGAAGCAGCAACTCTGGCAAAAAAATGCAGCG
>CAYTGO010000113.1:0-4351 GCA_964437425.1 uncultured Candidatus Scalindua sp. | reverse complement strand
CGTCAAATATGCTGTCAGTGCCCGGCAGGACTCCTGATAAACAGGACTGCCTCATCCACCGTGTTCAAAAGCTTTTTCCTGAAGCACGTATTGTTCACAGGTTGGACTTTGCGACTTCCGGCCTTATGGTTATAGCACAAAACCGGGAATCACATCGCGAGCTCAGCCGTCAGTTTGAAAACCGGGAAACCGAAAAGACTTATGTTGCAAAAGTGTTTGGTCAGCCCGAACAGGCATCAGGTGTGCTTAATCAGCCAATGCGATGCGATTGGGAACGAAGGCCTCTACAGATTGTTGATTATAAACTGGGGAAAGAGGCGCTGACACACTGGAGAATTATTGAACGGCTTGAAAACAGTTGCCTTGTGGAATTGTCTCCTACTACAGGACGCACTCATCAGCTTCGCGTGCATATGCAGGCCATGGGGCATCCCATTCTTGGCGATGAGCTTTATGCCCATGAAGCAGCGCACTCAATGGCTGATCGCCTTAACCTGCACGCTAAAGAGCTGATTATTGCCCACCCGACAGAAAATAATCGTATGACCTTCGCCAGTACCAGTGAGCCTTTTTAAAATAAGTGCTTAAAGTGTGAAGTGAACTAAAGTGACTAAAGTTAGGAAGAATAAGAAAGATAGATTGTTATTTGTCATTAGTAATTAGTGCTGATTCGCACCTAGTCTTTTGCCTTGCAAAACACCCATACCTTTTTATAATAACCCTCTAATATGCATTAGGTACAATTCAATTTTAACACATTTAGAAGAGTAAGGAGTTAATATGGCAAAGGTTTTGATTATAGAAGATGAGCAAATTACGCGTACAGTCTTAAAGAAAATAGTTCATGACCTTGGACATGAATCTGTTGAAGCGGTAAATGGACATGATGGTATTGGAAAGATAAGTTCTGAAAGACCTGATGTGGTTCTAACCGATCTAATTATGCCTGAAATGGATGGAGAACTAATGTTGTCATTTTTACATCTCACGCATTTGCACAAAAACGTAATAGTGGTTTCTGCAAATCTTCAGAACCCAATCAAAGAAAAATGTCTGGAAATGGGAGTTTTCAGGTTTCTCGATAAGCCTCCTGATAAGAAAAAGATAGGAGACGCCATCGAGGAAATATTGAATAAATAAGGCACTCACCGCGGAGGCGCTCCCCGGACAAAAAACGCCGAGGACAAGAAGAGCGCAGAGAACACGGAGAAAAGTAAAGGAAAATTACCGCTTAGGAAGGCAAGAAGAGAGAAGAATATAGCCACGGATTACACGGATAAACACGGATCAAAGAATTTAAGGATTAGGAAATTAGTAATAATCTTTAGAGTTTTGCGCTCTTTGCGTCTCCGCGGTGAACTAGCCTTTTCAGTTCCTCGTCCAGTAAGGGAGCTTTTGTCTTCCAGAAAAATTTATCAACAATGCGGATTGCACGGTCAGGGTTGCCATCCCACAGGTTGTTATCCATGATTTTTTCAGACAGTTGAACCAGTCGTTCGGCTAATTGATCCGTTCCACCTTTAAAATAGAAGTCTTCATTTCCAGAATCCAGACCTAGTGTCTCAGGGTAAGCGAGCTTTTCGGGAACAAGTGGGAATGCTCCAGCCGCTGCCGCCTCAAGAACACTAAACCCAAAAAATTCATGATCCGCAGTAGATACGAAAACGTCTGCTTCTGAAAGGGCATCCTCATAGTCACTGCGCTCCTGCTGATATCCCCATCGATCTATATGATCTGCGAACTCCTTCCTTGCAGAGTCAAAAATATCAGGGCTCTGCCTGAACTGTTCTCCCATGACACTGATCCTGAATTCTATTTTCTGTGCTTTCAGAATCCGAAGAGACTTGAAAAAGAGCTCAGGGTTTTTATCGTGCTCCCATCTTGCAGCCCATACAATTCGCATGGGACCTGAGGTTCTCGTTCCCCTTTTTGGAAACTGATCTATTCCCGGATGCCGCACAAGAGATTTGTTCCAAACATCTTCAACAGCCTCTAAAGGCTGAAAATCAGGCATGCGTTTCAGGAAACCCCGAAGTTCCCCTAAGAAAATATTCTGGTGGTATAAAGAGTTGAACCACACCTCAGTGGCAGCCAGTGCGGTTATGAGATTTGTCAGTACATAATGAAAATCAAATTCCTGTGGATGTGCAACCGGATAGGTCAATTGGTTCTCATGAAAATAAACTATTGACGGAAGTTTCTGTATAGACTGAGGGACCAGTCCTAAGTACTCTGCAAGATTGAGCATGTCAGAGCAAAATATGATATCCCAATCTCCTCCTTCATTTATTTTCTCAGAAGTCTTACCGGCAAGGGTTATGGCCGAATGACGCATGCGCCATTTCCACTTCCATGGAGGAAGACTAAGCAGTGTCCATTCATGTTGGCTGTATCGCATCCAGCCATCCAGGAATGCCTTGTGGCTGCCGCCATGGTACGGCTCAAGTGCAAGAACTCTAAGTGCTTTTGTCATTTTTCGATTTTATTTCTTACTGTGAGGCTGCCTGTTCTGGCCAGTGATTATACTATAATATTGTGCCGGAACTATGTAAAATTACCGCACTATGTTCGAAACAATATTCAAAGAGGGAAGCGAATTTAATTACATCAGGCATAATGAAATAATACCAGACAGAACGTCCCTGTTATTTCTGCACGGACTGGGTGAATCCGGGCAATGTTTTCTGGAGGTGTTTGAGGACAGGCGATTTGATAATTGTAACATCATAGTTCCCGATCTGATCGGGTATGGTAAAAGCTCTGAATCTGTGAATGGAGATTACGGGTTTGAGACTTATATTGGAAAACTATGGAAGATAATCGACTATTTTAAAATTCCTGACTTAATCGTTATAGGACATTCCATGGGTGCAGACATAGCAACTTTTTTGTGCGCCTCTGACAAAGATAATAAAATAGTAAAATTCATAAATATTGAAGGGAACATAACCCAATATGATCTGATTATTTCACAGGAAGCTGTTAACGCAGCAGAGGCCGGTAATTTTACACACTGGTTTCATGACGAGTTTATGACGGCAAAGGTCCTTGAGGATTGGGGACAGAAATATCCTTCATGCCAAAGATACTATTCATCGTTACGTGACTGCAATCCGGAAGCATTTCTGGCAAATGCTCGTGAGTTATGTCAGAGGAATACTGCACTGCCTGGAAAGTACAGGAGCGAAACAGGCCGGATATACTGCTTGCTTTCAATGCCTAAAGTATTTTGTTATGGAACGGAAAGTATCTCTTCCGGAACAGTTGATTTCCTGAAGGAGAACGAGCTGGAATATAAGGCCTTTGACGGCGCATTTCACTGGCTTATGATAGATAAGGCCAGAGAATTCTATTCGTTTTTATTTGAATTAGTTTCTAAATAAATAATCTTAATCATAAACTGCGACTATATTCTTACGTTATTTATTTTGAACTCTCTTTTTTTGTAAAGTATGGTAATTGTAAGATATTTTTTTTGACCTTTATGTCCTTGGATTTTGCTTCTGATACAAAACCGCTCGTTGCATTTCCGGTGATCCATAGTTGGACTTTTTTTGCTTTATGCTTTTTCTTTGCAGTTGCAATTTTACCCATCAGTCTCTTCATTTCAGCCGTATTGCCAATAATATCATAAGGGACAATAAAGAACATTTGCTTTCCCTCTTTAACTGCACCAAGCATGTTTGAGACACTAATTAACGTCTCTAGGTCTCCTGCATACTTCTGGTATGCTGATAACAACTCCATCTGATTAAGTGCAAAAGTTGCTTCGTCCGGCTTACGAACCTTACCGAGATGCTTTATCGCATTTTCTATACCATCAACACCGGAACCCTCCTCCGGCTTTCCAAAACGCTTAAGATAATAGTAAAGATATGCCTGTTCACGCGGTGTGTAATTGGGGTTGTCAAGGAAGCTCTTCAAATCACTCTTTTTCTTATATTCAAAGCCCAGGACTTCTTCATATTTTTTAGAAAGCACATATTTGAGTTCCGGAGGAGATTCATCCATGACTAATTTTTCAGTTTCAGAATCTAGTCCGTTCGGGGTCAGCGAATTGCTTAAAACTCCAAGGCCCTGTACAGGGGCAAGGAAAAACAGTCCAACGCTGGTGCCTATAGAACCCTTTGCTCTCTCCTTTGCAACTTCCCGGATCAGTGCCTGTACATAAGGGTTGTCTGAATAAACATCCAGTCCCAACTCAGCGGCAAATTGTCTTGCATGTTTGCCTGTTGCAAATCCATTACCTCCTTTGGAGCGGTCTTCACCCTGTTCCGTCTTTTCTTCAGCATCTTTATCTTTATCCAGGTGTTTCTTGAAGAATCTTCCAACACCTCTTAATAGCTTACCG
>CAYTGO010000112.1:0-4619 GCA_964437425.1 uncultured Candidatus Scalindua sp. | reverse complement strand
TTATTGCTTGCACCGCATTTCAAACTGGAGCAATAGGTAATTACCAGGGCATCTTTGGATTTAATTATTCCGGTAACTTCATCTTTTGTAGATTTATCATTTAAACTCAGAGCTCCTGGAATTCTGGATTTATCATCCCACTTGCCTGATCTGGCATCTAAGAGAACCATGGGGATACTACTTTCTATCATATTCTCAAGTACGACAGTATTTATATAAGGACCATTCTTATACTTTCTGCAATGTTCTTTTTTACTGCTCTTGCTGCAATCTGATTTTTTGCCCGGCAGTGGACATTTACTTTTTTCACTGGACAGACAATCCTGGCATTTTTTACCAGGCAAACACTTCTGGCATTTCTCCTTGGATAAGCATTTTTGGCATTTTTCGGCACCTTCTGCTTTCAACTCACAGAAAGAACATTTCGGTTTGGTTTGTTCTTGAGAAAAAGCCTGCGGCATTGCAAAAACTAAAAACATCAGAATCAGAACTAATTGTAAAATTCTTACCATTTGAATCTCCTTTTATTAAAAACGGCCAACGAATAAAACATTATCTGTACTAACCTGCAACAGTCCTCTAGCTCAAATCGCAGCATACATTAAATTCAATAATGTATATACCTTCTATTTACCAGACACAAATCTTGTTAAAAAAATTCCCTGATATCTTAAATAATCTGTTCTTTCAGTTTAAAGTAATAGTTCCAGTGACAAAACAGTATCAACCCCCTGAGCGGACCGGACGGACATAATTACCACGACTGTGGACACCGTACGAGTTCACGCCTCCATAGTCAAAGGTAACGGCCCACACCTCACCGGAACTATATTTATCTTCTGTCCAGATCCATCTCTGTTTATCACTAAAGACAGGATCTATGTGTAAATCTCCATTTTTCTTGCTCGATTCCAGTAGCGATACCGCTTCTTCTAAAGTAGGCAATCTCCAGTCATGATAACCGGCATATCCTCGCTTATTGAGCTCCTTAATCCACATCTCCGCTTTATTCCACCGGGAAGTATATTCAAGACCAAAGAAGTTTTCAGACAACCATGACATATATTCATCAGAGCCGGACTGATGCCACATCAACCCGGTAGAATAGTCGATGACCACATTATCACCTTTTATGGACATCAACTCATAGTCATGAACGATTGTACTGTAACCGCAGAACCCCCATACCTCCTCTTTAGTTATAGAAATATTCGGTATCGACAGTACCTGGTTAACAGATAACTTTCCATGAGATGAGCGTAGATGCGGAACACATCCACTGAAAAAAGATAATATTGTGATAATAAGAACTACATTCATTTTATCTCTTGCTTTCACGATGCCGTCCTTTCTCTATTAAGCACATTTACTATTTGATGTAATATATCTGTATAAAATGATAACCATGTAGACCATTGAACAAAGCGGCATGCTAGAAAAACTATTGACTAAAAGCAATAGAAAAAACCAGCTTCCGCTTGATATGTGAAAGTAATATTTTCATGATAGATTTTTTACTAAAGAATACTATTCCGCTACCGATGATATAAACTTGTTAGAAAACTAACTAAGGTGAAGTCAAATACACTTTTTTATTAAAGCATACATTATTTCAGAAAGATAAAAAATGATTAAAGATAATGAAAAATCTGTCTCTCTTATTGAAGCTATAAAACAGCGCATCAAGTACCTGGAAGTTAACGACCCTAATAATGTTGCCCTGAAACTTCTTAAACAACAGATCTCAGACGATGTCTCATAAGAAAACAATGCTAGAATTCATACGGCATGCACTCTAAGCAGAACCTGCCCTGGTATACCTTTCCATTCTCAATTGCGCCTTCTCCAACCACGTAATTTATTGCCCGAAGACCGCATTTGCATGTTTTTTCTACAGTTGACGGTACATCTTGCGTTCGTTTATTGATACTGTTCCGGTCTGCCCAAGTTTTACTTGCATTTTCCAGAATTCAGAATAGAATGAAATGAGTACATTTAAAAGTCATTTGTATTCTAAATTGTGTCTTTTCAGCAGGTTGTTCGCCAATTCGTGTATTTAAAAAAGGCAACTTCCAACCTGAAAAAGAGATCAAGGTCAGGCAGCAATGTCAGGATTTGATAGAATTTGAAATAAACATTCTGAAAGGAGAGTAGTAGATAATGTCAAGCTTACAGGCGGTAACTAACGAAGATTTTGAACAATCTGTTATTAAGGCGGATACGCCTGTTCTGGTCGATTTTTATGCGGATTGGTGTGGCCCATGTAAAACACAGGCACCTATTCTTGGTGAATTAGCTGAGGAATTCGACGGAAAGGCTAAATTCGTAAAAGTTGATATTGATGTAGAGGGAAACAAGGATCTGGCTGTAAAGTATGGCGTTTTGTCGGTACCTACCCTTATACTCTTCAGTGGTGGTGAAGTGAAAGAAACAATGGTAGGAGTCACAAAAAAGAGTAAACTTAAGGAAAAACTGGAAGAGGCTTAGGTAAAGGGAAGATCAAAATGGACAGTTTTCTACAAGGGCTGGAAGGTTACCTCGGTTCGTCACCGCTTCTTGCTTTCATCGCGGTCTTTCTGGGAGGTGTGCTTACCAGCTTTACTCCCTGCGTTTACCCGATGATACCGATAACAATCGCCTATATTGGAGGACGTAGTGGCGATTCAAAGCTGAAAGGACTTTCCCTCTCACTGTTTTATGTATTAGGAATGGCAGTAACATATGCCGCATTGGGTGCGTTTGCGGCTTTGACTGGTAAATTCTTCGGGTCTGCCAGTACAAATCCCATACTCTACATAGTTGTCGCCAACATCTTTATCTATCTGGGCCTGTCAATGTTAGATGTCGTCACAATACCCATGCCATCTTTTTTATCTGGCAGACAAGCAGGTAATAAGAGTGGTGGGCGCCTCGGTGCTTTTCTGGTTGGCCTTCTCGCTGGAACAGTTGCCGCACCATGTACCGCACCTGTATTGGGCATTGTCTTGACATTTGTTGCTGCAAAACAGCAGGTCGTTTATGGCGTAAGCTTACTATTTGTATTTTCAATAGGATTAGGTACTCTCTTAATAATCGCAGGTACGTTTGCCGGTTTCATGTCTAGTCTGCCAAAGAGTGGAAACTGGAGTGTAATTATCAAGAAATTCTTTGGATGGCTGATGATTGCTGTAGGCGAATATTTCCTGATAGAAGCTGGAAAATTATTTATATAATTAATAGCAGTTAGCCACGTTCCCAATTCACTGAGTGGGAAAAATAAGTTTTAAATGTTAACAATCAGCAAAAGGAGAAAACCATGCCAACAGAAACAAGTGAAGTATATGAATGCGAAATATGTGGTGCAATAGTTGAAGTAAAAGAAGGCGGTGCCGGCACGTTAGAGTGTTGCGGACAGCCAATGACAATAAGGGAATAGTTTAGATATTTACTTAATTTAGAAAATACAATACTTTTGAGAATCACGAAGATCAAGATTTGACGGTACTGGAAATAACAGAAGGGAAAACAGAATGAGAAAAGTTTATATGGATCACATGTCTACGACACCAACAGACCCAAGAGTAGTAGAGGAGATGTTACCTTTTTTTACTGAGAATTTTGGTAACCCATCTTCTCATCTACATTCATATGGACTCAGGGCCAAAAAAGCCGTTGACGATGCAAGGGTAAAGGTTGCTGACCTGATTAATGCCAGGCCGGAAGAGATAATTTTTACCTTTACAGGAAGTGAATCGAATAACCTTGCTTTAAGAGGCCTGGCTCTCGCAAACAGAGAAAGAGGAAAACACATAATTATTTCAGAAGTTGAGCACTATTCAGTTCTTTACACTGCACGGGAACTGGAGAAGGATGGTTTCAGGGTTTCTTATATCAAGGTCGACAAAGATGGTCTGATAAACCCTGAAGATGTTGCCAAAGCCATAAACAAGGATACGTTCCTTGTTTCAATCATGCATGCAAATAACGAAATAGGCGTAATCCAACCTATAGAGGAGATAGGGAAAATAGCTAAGGAAAAGGGTATTATATTCCATTCCGATGCGATTGCAACTGCAGGAGTCATACCGGTAGACGTTACAGAACTGGGAGTGGATTCATTAAGTCTGACTTCTCACACATTCTACGGTCCAAAGGGTATTGCAGCCCTGTATGTAAAAGAGGGAACTGAAATCGTCTCCATTATTAAAGGTGGTGCACAGGAAGGTGGCCTCAGGCCGGGCACAGATAACATACCGGCAATTGTCGGAATGGGAAAAGCTGCCGAGCTTGCCAAAGCGGAGATGACTTCACGAATAGAACATCTTACGCCGCTTCGTGACAAGATTATAAAAGCTCTTCCTGATAAAATAAAATATCTCCATTTTACCGGACATCTGACACAAAGACTTCCTGGACATGTGAGCTTCTGGATATCTTTTGCGGAAGGCGAAACACTCGTCCTGTTTTTAAATCACAAAGGCATAGCAATCGCCAGTGGCTCAGCCTGCAGCTCACCGGACCTTCAGGCATCTCACGTTCTTACGGCCATTGGAGTCCCACCGGACGTATGTCACGGCTCAATTACTGTAAGTCTTGGAAAAGATAATTCGGAAGAAGACGTTGACTATTTTCTGGATACA
>CAYTGO010000111.1:0-4762 GCA_964437425.1 uncultured Candidatus Scalindua sp. | reverse complement strand
CAGATATTTGTATGAAGGGGCGTAGGTAGTCAAATACCTATGCCCCTTTTTTTGTTTTTGTCAATAGATCAGGTTTGACCCCGAGCCACTTCTCACCTGTTTTCTCAACATCCGTATATTTACCATCCATCGTAAAACTGCAACTCGCAATGCCACTTAATTCTTCCCTTTGCGCTCTTCGTGCCTTTGTGTTAGCTTTATTATTTTCATCTATGTCTGTCTTTGTGGGTCTCTGCAATAAATCCTTGTAATCAAACCCGTTAAATGTACAATATTTTCTGATAATTTAGCAAATATAGATACAAATATTGCTTATATAATAGGAACAAAGGATGAAAAGAGTCGGAGCTCATGTAAGTGCAGGTGGCGGTGTTGAGAACGCACCTTTGAACGCAAAGGCGATAGGTGCAAAGGCGTTTGCACTCTTTACGAAGAATCAGAGACAGTGGAAGGCAAAACCATTTACCAGCGATAATATTGAGAAATTCAGGCAGAATTGTGAAGACGCAGGTTATCTGCCGGAACATGTACTCCCGCATGACAGCTACCTGATAAACCTCGGACATCCGGAAGAAGAGGGGCTGGAAAAATCGAGAGACGCTTTTCTGGATGAGATGCAGCGTTGCGAGCAGCTGGGATTGACGATGCTGAACTTTCATCCGGGCAGCCATCTTAAGAAGATCGAAGAGGATGCCTGCCTGAAGAGGATCGCGGAGTCGATCAACATCGCCCTGAACAAGACAAAAGGTGTTTCAGCCATTATAGAGAATACTGCCGGACAGGGAACCAATATGGGTTTCAGGTTTGAACACCTGGCCACTATCATAGATAATGTTGATGACAAAGACCGGGTAGGAGTCTGCCTTGATACCTGCCACACGTTTACTGCCGGTTACGATCTTCGAACAAAGAAGGCGTTTAAGGCGACAATGGATGAGTTTGAAAAAATTGTCGGGTTTAAATATCTGAGCGGTATGCACTTGAATGATTCCAAGCCTGATCTCGGCGCCCGTGTGGACAGGCATCAAAGTATCGGTAAGGGAAAACTGGGAGTTGAACCGTTCCGCTTTATTATGAACGATAAACGCTTTGACGAGATCCCCATGGTGCTTGAGACTATTGATGATACGATCTGGGCAAAGGAAATTAAGCTGTTGTATAGTCTTGAGAAATGATACTTCTCACCGCAAAGACGCGAAGGACGCAAAGTAAAGCAAACAGAAAAGATAAAAAAATAATATTCTCACACGAAGACACTAAGGGCACAAAGAAAAGAAATGAAAAAAAACATTTTAAACATATTCTTAATACAAATTATATTTATTGGAATACTTTGCTTTACGTGCAGAGCTGATGAGTTGCAGGATCAGGCGTTGTCTATGTTTGGTGAGACTCAGAACGCTTCGGTATTTTATCTTGATAACGGGATGGAGGTTATTCTTATTGAAAACCACGCCAGTCCAATGATCACGGCATTTACGATCGTAAAGACCGGGAGCCGCAATGAGGATGCGGCAACAAACGGGTCAGCGCATTTCCTTGAGCATCTGCTCTTCAACGGTACGAAGACACGTACCCAGAAGAAGCTCTATGAAGAGATGGACTATTATGGCGGTTATAACAATGCCCATACCGGGCCAGACTATACCAACTTCATGATCCTTATGCCGAGGGAGTATATCGAGCAGGGAATGGACATACAGGCGGATATGCTTTTTAACTCTACCCTGCCTCCCGGAAAGTTTGAAAAGGAACGCGGAATCGTTATTGAAGAGATTGGTAAGGGTGCAGACCGGCCATCAACCCAGGTTAACAACCACTTCTCAAAAACCCTGTTCTCCGGTACGCCTTATGAACGTCCCGTGCTCGGAACTGTCTCCACGATTACTCATCTGAAACGTGATGATGTACGGGAGTATTATCATAACTGGTATGTGCCTAACAATATGACATTGATGGTTATCGGAGATTTCACGACAACAGACATGGTAGAGTTGGTAAAGAAGAAGTACGGCCCCTACGCTGCAGGACATCTTCCTGAACATAAGCAGGTCTTGCTTACACCTCCGGAAACACTGAAGATCACCCGTGCGAACGGTATGGGACAGTTCCCTGACGACCGTCACTATCTCAATATGGGTTATATATTACCTGCACCTTCATCAGAGAATTTCTTTTCCCTACAGATGGTTGCAGATTTTCTTGGAGGCAAGAAAGACTCGATACTGGACGTACTGTTTGAGCAGGATTCCAATAGAGGCCTGGTTAATTCAGTCGATACAAGCGTAACATTTAACAGCGATTTTTCCACACTGCAGATCTCAGCAAATCTACCCTTAAACAGTGATGTTGACCGTGTTGTAAATTTGATTACACACGCCGTACAGGGCATGGCAAACAACCCTGTACCGATGGACGAGATTCAACCTATTCTCATATCAAGGGCAACTCAGGAGGTTTATCTGCAGGAGAAACTGCACTATTATGCAATGATGAAGTCGAGCTATCTTGCCGCAGGTGGATACACTTTTCTAAGTGGATACATGGACAGCATAATGCAGGTTACCCCCGAGTCGATTCAGAACGCCGCGTTACAGTACCTGAGTACACAGTTACCGGTGGTCACATTAATGTCGCCTCCATTTAAGCATGCTGAATCTACCGGAGGCCACTCTCAAAACCGATACCATATGGAGACGCTTGAGAATGGTATGACGGTTGTGGTAAAAGAGAACCATGACAGCCGTGTTGTCGGTGTACACCTGGCAGCAAAAGGCAGAAGCCTGTCTGAAGGCAGAGAGAAATGGGGAATGGCAGAGGTTTTACAGCGAATGTTGCTTGAAGGTGGAACGGTAAACCATCCTGAAGGGAAACTGTACGATACGCTTGTGTCAATTGGAGCAGAACTGAAGCTTCACGACAACCCGGGTATCCCTTACGACGATTACTACAATTCACCGCGTTTTTCTTACATGAGATTAAAGATGGTAGATTTCTTTTTTGAAGAGGGTATCAGGCTGCTTGCGGAGATGGTCTCCCAGCCTCTATTGACAGAGGATGCCTTTGGCCAGGCCTGGAAAAATGTCGTTTCACTATCTACCACAACTGCATCAAGTACACCTAAAGTTGCCAGGAGGATGCTGTATGACAATCTGTTTGTGACCAACCCCGGAATTGGATGGACGTCAGGAAAGCCAGAGAATATTAAGCATTTCAGCCTCGAACAGATAAAGGCATTTCATAACAGACTGTACAATCCTTCTAACCTGGTTTTGACAATTTCAGGTAATCTGCCTATTGAAGAGGTTATGGATCTTGTGAAAACCTGCTTTGGCGGTGCGTGGGGAGAGGCAGGATGGCAGCCGCCGGAATTTAAACTAGAGATCGGTAAGACTGGCAGGACTATACACCAGAAGATCGGCAAGTCACAATCTTATATCATCGTTGCAAATTCCTGTGAAGTTGAAGAAAAAGATCAAGCAGCCCTGCACATTCTCAGCAGCATATTCTCCGACAGGCTTGCCTTCAATCTTCGAGAGAAGCAGGGACTCGCTTATTCTATCGGCGCGCATTTTCCAAAATACAAAGGCGCGCGTTGGTACAACATTACCATGGGGACAAGACCTGAAAATATTGAAAAGGCAGTTTCCGGCATCAAAGCAGAGATCCGCTCAATACGGGAAGCGTCTTTTGATGCAGAGGAGGTACAGCAGACAATCAATGCCGCCCTGGGACGCCGAGGCATGCGCCGTATGGACCGTGTCAGCCAGGCGTATTACATTAGCATGGAGATACTTGACGGCAAATCACCCGAAGCTGATGAACAATATGGTGAAAAACTGAAGGCAGTCACTCCACAGGACCTGGAACGACTTGCACCCCTGGTGTTTGGTAATGACGATCATTTGATCGTAATAGCAGAGTAGTACTCCAATTAGTCATCATTAGACTTGGCCACATTTCCGAAAAAGCAAATCACAAGCGTATGTATTTAATTTTTTCTACCTCTCTTATTATTTAAATAAGACATGAAATTATTGAATCTGTTAAGTACGGAAGACCGCATAATTGCCGGCTCTATGGCTTTGAATCTTGCCGGTGTCGGGATCGGAGCATTGCTGGCAAATCCAAAAGTTTTCGGGATAACGACACTAATTGTTATCAGTGTACTGCTTGCGGGATGGTACCGGACTCAGAGTTCTCGATTAGCCTGGTTGTTGATTTTCGGTTTAGTAGCCGGTGCAGTTGAACTATTGGCAGATTGGATACATGTCGAATACCTTGGTTCATTGGTCTATACTGACTACTTTGGATTCCGCCTGCTTGCTTCACCTTCATACATGCCAATTGGATGGTGGTTAACTGTTGTTCAGTTCGGCTACTTATCGCTGCGGCTGCATGAGCGCTGGCCACGATGGATTACAGTAAGTATAGTCAGTGCATTAGGAATGTCTCTGCCTCCCTGGTATGAAGAATTTGCCTCACCTGCAAAAGCATGGTATTACACGACCGGTAGCCTGAATATTTCACATACTCCAGTATGGGTTATTTTTACGTATGGAAACTGCATGTTTGTAATTTCTATTATGGCATTATTGTGTTACCGACCAGGGTCGTGGATAAGAGCAGTGTCAGGTGGTATTCTTACCGGTTTTGGCTTTATGTTTTCAGGCGTGTTGTGGTTCGTGCTGCTGGGAAAATAGAACAGTAAATCAGTTTGACATACAAAAATGATGTGCTATCTTTATTTATGCAACAATTA
>CAYTGO010000110.1:3463-4796 GCA_964437425.1 uncultured Candidatus Scalindua sp. | reverse complement strand
ATTAAAAAAGCGCTGGTAAATATCCCAATGTCTCCTTTTCGTAAAGAGAGAACTTTGTATGTCGAGGAGGGAGATGCATTTGAAGGATTTAAGGTTACTAGTATAGAACCAGACTTGTTAAGGCTTGACTGGCAGGGCAATGAGATGATTGTCAAATTTCCTCTCTTGTGATCCTGTGTTGCTATCGCTCCTATCCAGACTTAGAGAAATGAGGATCAATGAGTACGTTTAAATATCGTGTTATGACCAGGGGTAGCGGTGTTCTGGAGGGCAAAAGAGCTTCCGTCAGTAAGGAAGAGTTATTAGATTATCTGAAAAAGGCCGGTCACATAGTTCTGAAGGTAGAAGAGATCGGTGGCGAAAAAACCGGCAAACTTTTCTCAAATAGATCTCTAAAGAAGGCTACTGTTTTTTTTACACAGGAGCTTGGTATACTGCTCGATAGTGGTGTCTCTCTGGACAAGAGCCTGAGAATTCTTTCGGATGCTCAGGATAATAAGAGATTTAAAGGGTTGATACTCGATATTCTGGAAGAAGTAAAAGGTGGTAAATCACTTGGTGATTCGCTGTCGATGTTTCCTGACGTTTTTACCGGTGTTTATGTAAATATGGTTCGTGCCGGTGAAGAGAGTGGAGTGCTGCCAAAAGTTCTGGAACGACTGGGCTCTTTTATGGAGAGAATCCAGAGGATTAAGTCCGAAATAACATCATCACTTATCTATCCTCTTTTTCTGGTTATGTCAGGGATACTGTCGGTTGGTGCATTGGTTTTGATAGTGATGCCAAGATTTACAAAAGTATTTGACGAAGTTGGTATTGCTCTTCCACTATCCACTCAGATACTGATCCAGCTCTGTGATGCTCTGACAAGTTATGGATGGATCCTGCTCATTGTTATGATAGGTGCGTACTATCTGTTCAAATCTTTAAAGAAAAAACCAGGGGTACAGGCGAGTGTAGACAGGAAGAAGCTTGGTATCCCTATCCTCGGTGATATTATCTGGCGAATCGAAATATCTCGTTTTTCCAGGACGTTAGGTACGTTGCTTGAAAACGGCGTCTCTCTTTTAGCCTCTATAGACATCTCAAAGGGGGTTATGTCAAATACGTACTTGTCAGACAAAATCGAGTCAGTTAAGCCTGAAATAAAAGCGGGTAAAGGTTTTACCGCACCGTTAGGAGAAAAAGCATTTTTCCCCGGAATGGCTCAACATCTGCTCAAGGTAGGTGAGGAGACAGGTAAATTAGACGAAATGCTTGTGAAGGTGTCTGATACAATGGACACTGACATAGAGCAGAGGATTAAGAGGCTGATATCTCTGGTAGAGCCTGC
>CAYTGO010000110.1:0-3363 GCA_964437425.1 uncultured Candidatus Scalindua sp. | reverse complement strand
AGGCTCTCCGCATATGCAATTTTCACCTTTGTACTGTCTTCCTTGAAATTAACAAAACCTCCCTTAAGTTGGTTGAAGGGTATCAGGGAATTGATGGTAACAGCTTGTCTCAATACCTCCCTGGCTTCTGTATCGTCGACACCGTCCTTGTATTGTGCTATTCCCTCATGGATCCATGCGGGAACATTATTGCCGGCCATGCGATGTATAAGGGCGTGTGTCAGTTCGTGACGAATTATCGATTCCAGTTCATCAATATTCATCGAGGCGTATTGGAATGGTATTCGTATCTTTCCATCATATATTGCTGCTGCCCAGGAAGGGACGTTCAGTATATCTGAAAAGTCTTTATTCGAATAGAGGATAACGGTAAATTCACTGTTCTCATACCATCCAAAATCGTATGCAAGCGTATTATATGCGTTTACGAGTGAGTGAAGGACCAGTTCGGATGAGTACGCATCATCCTGGTCGTATTTGAGAACAAAGTTGCAGCTGATTTTGTCACTGAGTTTTTCATCAACTTTGAGCTCTTTTTTTGCCTTTATAATTTTAGACCGAATTGCATCCTTTGGTGATTGACTCTGTGAAATCTCCCAGTTATCAATAGCTTTCTGCAGTTCATTGTTTTCGTAATAAAGTTCTCCCAATACGTAATAGACATCAGGAAATACAATTCCACTGCCTGTGATCTCTTCCAAATAGGGGAGTGCCTCTTTTTTACGACCCTCATTATACAGGGCAATACCGGTGTTGATATTGGAGCGTATCTCCTGGGACCTGCTATACTCGTCAGCAGAGCAGAAGTGAGTTGAAAGGAGTATGATGAACAGAAATGTAAATATACGTGCTATTTTATCTCTTACAAGCATTATGTAGATCTTTTAAGGTATTTTATATCTCTTTGCTATCGGATTTATCAGCTTCGGTCTGTTTGCCTGATTTAAATAATCCTCCGATATTGCTTTGCAGGTTTTTAATAAATCCACTATCGGATTTCTTTTCTGCCTGTGGCTCTTCAGCGCTGTTTTCAACTATGTTATCTGACGGTGCTGTGTCATCATCAGGCAGGCCATCAATCGCCGGTTCTTCAAAAGAAGCTTCAGGTGGAGGTTTTTCATGATAAGAGGTAGTGTCTTGAATAACATCTTTTTCTGCTATCTCGCTATTGTATGTTTTATCATCAGAATCTTCATCTGTTGAACTGTTATTGGGAGCAGTCTCTATGGCGTTTTCTTCAGCGGCTGTATTTGATTTAATACCGGTTGATGGCTCTTGTACAACAACTTTACCGGTGGTATCATCCGTTACTCTTTCAAGTTCACTCAATGAGGTAATCCCATCTTCTACTTTTCTAAGTCCATCCTGCCAGAGCGTATTCATACCGTTCTTCATGGCCTCCTGCTGTATTACATTCGATCGTTCACGGTCGACAATCATCTTTCTGATATTATCATTAACTATAAGAAGTTCTGAAATAGAGATTCTTCCTCTATACCCGGTATTGCTGCATTCGATACACCCCTTAGGGCGATATAATATTTTGTCCCTTGAGATACCTATCCTTGCCATTGTCTCTTCATCAATACGGTACTCCTCCTTGCATTCACAGAGCTTTCTTACCAGCCTTTGTGCCAGAACCGCTATGATGCAGGTAGAGACCAGGTAATCCTCCATTCCCATATCCAGGAGACGATTAAATGCAGAGGCGGCATCGTTAGTATGGAGCGTTGACAGGACAAGATGACCGGTCAAAGAGGACTGTATAGATATGCTTGCAGTACCCTTATCCCTGATTTCACCAACCAGAATTACATCTGGGTCGTGCCTCAATATTGATCGCAGGCCTGAAGAGAAGTCCAGGCCTATTTTACTGTTAACCTGTATCTGATTTACTCCTTCAAGGCTGTACTCAACCGGATCTTCAACAGTTATTATCTTTAAGGTAGGTGATATTATCTCTTTTAATGATGCATAGAGTGTAGTAGTTTTTCCACTTCCGGTTGGCCCTGTGGCCAGTATCATACCCTCAGGCTTTCTTATAAGCCTTCTTATCTCTTTGAGAACATCTTCGCTGAATCCAAACGTGGACAGATCAAGAGAGATGCTTGACTTGTCCAGAATACGAAGGACTATGCACTCTCCATAAAGCATAGGTATAACGGATACCCTGAGATCTATCTCCTTGCCGCCTACCTTGAGGCGTATCCTGCCGTCCTGAGGCAGCCTTTTCTCGGCTATGTTCAGGTTTGACATTATCTTGATTCTGTTGATCGTCGCAAAATAGACATCACGAGTAGGGGGTGGATAGTCGATGAGGACACCATCAATTCTATACCTGAGCTTTGGCTTATTCTCAAACATCTCAACATGTATGTCGCTCGCGCCAATCTCCAGGGCTTTATTGAGGAAGTTATTGACCAGCCTCACAACCGGTGCTTCCAGGGCAAGATCTTTAAGTTTCTCTATATCATCAACGACATCATGATCTATAGAAAAAGCAGATCTCTCTTCATCTGCATCATGTTCATATGTCTCGTCTATTGAGGTAATAATATCCTTTTCACAACCGACAAAGATATTCACCCGTCTATTTGTAGTAGATTCTATAACTTCCAGAAGTGATTCGTCAGAAGGGTCGGTAATGGCAATATCAAGATAACCGTCGTATTGCCTGATCGGTAAGATTCGGTTGGAGTGTAGAAAACTCTGCGGCAGGCAATCGACTACGGGAAGCTCCTCTTCTTTCTTCTTTTCCCATGTTTCCAGATTGAATATATTGCCGAGCGCATCCCGCAAGTCCTCTTCCGAGATGATCCCAAGGTTCAGCAATATCCTGTCCGTCTTTTCGCGGGTTTTATCCCTTAGCTGTACAATCTTCTCAACATCTTCACTTGTTATCTTGCCCACGTCCAGCAGGACATCCAGAAGTCTACTGTTTTTGTCTTTTAACTTTGACATGGCATGTCACAATTATAAATTGTTAAGAGGGGGAGATGATAAGATCTACTATTCCCAGCTGACTTGATCCGTATTTTCACCTGATCCACCCTCTGTTCCGTCTGCACCGTAAGAGAAGAGATCATAATCCCCATGATCACCAGGAAACTTATATATGTATTCAGCACCCCATGGATCTTTAGGAACTTTATTTTTCTTCATATAAGGTCCCTTCCAGTTCTGAACATCACCCGGCTTGGAATTCAACGATTGTAGGCCTGTGTCCTGTGAAGGGTACTTTCCAGTGTCCAGCTTGTATACCTCAATTGCAGTGGAGAGTAGTTCGATTTGAGCCTTTGCGGCTGTCTGTTTCGACTCGCCTACGCGGCCTATAAGCTTTGGAACGATAAACGCGGCTAGAAG
>CAYTGO010000109.1:0-5614 GCA_964437425.1 uncultured Candidatus Scalindua sp. | reverse complement strand
GACCACCACAATTATTGACAGCGATCATACACAGGGTACGGCTGGTTCCGTGACACCCGGAACTGCTCCAAAAGGCGAAGATGCACCGGAGGGAACAAAAACAGATACTGAGGACAGTGATTCAGAGGAGAGTGGTGATTTACTTGATGTTGTCAGCTGGACTCCGGGCAAGAATCCCTATTCCGTAACTATTGGAGATAGAGATTGTGATGTATATCTATCCTCAGAAAACGGAAAAATTAATATAAATGCATTAAATGATAATAATAGAGAGTTCTTGGTAAACTTTCTCGAAAAGAGAGATATTGAAACCTCTGAAGCTGACACTATTGCTGATTCTATACTGGATTGGCTGGACACTGATGACCTGACACACGTCAATGGCGCTGAGGACGGATATTATGTATCTCTGCCTGACCCTTATAAGGCAAAGGATGCTCCCTTCTACTCTCTTGAGGAGATGACCCTGGTGCAGGGGGTTACTCCTGAGATATTTGATAGAATAAGGGATTATGTTACTGTTTATGGCAACAAGGAGATCAGTGTTAATGTAAATATTGCATCAAATGAAATACTCAGTTCAATCCCCGGGCTGTCTGAAGATATTTCTGACGAACTCTCTTTATATATAGAAGAGCACGGCAGTATTAGTGATCAAGAGGAATTAAAGGAACTTTTCTGGGGGCTCGGTGTGATTGGTGACAGTTATGAGGATATAAAAAATTATCTAACTTTTGAAAATTCAGATTACATTACTATAAGTGCTTTTTCCAGTGGATCAAGCAGTATGCTGAAACTGTCAAGTGAATCAGGTGAACATCATGGATATGATTATAAGTTGATTGTGGGAAAGGATGATAGCGGGTACAAAATATATGCAGCTTATCCTGAATAGAAACTTTTGGATTCAAGCTGTGATTTCTATTTTTTAGGTCGTAATATCAACGATAATGTCTGTCTGATGACTCTTGGGCCTAATTTACAAGTTTATCTTGACTTAAATATCAACAGTGATATCATTTGGATGTACAAACACTGAATTCCTAAACTTCACATGTCGATGCGGTTTTCTATATATAAATTGCTTTTCCTGGTACTATTCTGCTGTAACATTGCTATAGCGGATGATGACAGCAATACGTCCACAGCAACCGGAGGAGATCAAATAGTTGTTTCTCCAATGAGCACAATGCTTGATGTTTCAGACACCGTCTCCGTGAATGTATTGGTACTGGACGAAGATGGAAATCCGATTGAGGGGAGAAAGGTTCAATTTATACCGGATGAGATTCAGATTGCATCCACCAATATCAGTACTGCCGTTTCAGATGATTCAGGGTATGTAAGTTTTTATATACTTGGTAAGCAGCAGGGGAATAGTGCGGTCACAGTAACCGACGGAGTAGTTTCGTCTCAGATAGACGTAGCCATAAGAGATCTGATTCACTATATACTTCCGTATTTTTCAGGTGATATGCAAGTGAGTGTTATTAACCCTACTGAAGAGTTGAATTATGTAAAAATACAGTTTTATGAAAACAGCGAAAGATATATAGAGCCTGTCGTAGTAAGATTGGAAGCTAAGGAGATGAAAACTCTTACTCTTTCAGAGGAGCTGGATACTGCACTAAAGGATGGCTGGGCGGAGATACTCTCTACTGATCTTATCTTTGGCGGGGTATGGACGAGTAAGGGGTATTTATCTTTCAAAAAGATAGAAAAATAATGGTAAATAGTAAAAGTAATTCCAGTGCCTTTACGCTGATTGAATTACTAATCGTACTCGCAATTATTACGATTGGCGCCGTTATCTCTGTGCCCAGGGTTACAGCCGGTATCGAAACTGCAAGGTTCAGGAACGGTGTCTCTGAGGTTGTAACATACTTGAGAAATACACATCTTGAAGCAATTTTAGAGAATAGAAATATATCAGTCTCTATCGACTATAAGGAAAACATTTTCCAAAGAAGTGATGATCAGATATTTGCATTACCGTCAGACATAATACTGGATCCTACTTTAATAGATAATAAACAGATCAAGAAGTTTACTTTCTACAATAATGGAAGAGGCTCAGGTCCAAAGGTGGGATTTATTGGTCAGAATGAGAGAAAAGCAACGGTTTACGTTGATCTGTTATCCGGCCTTGCTAAATATGATTTGAATTGAGTTTCTTCATAGGTTACTATCAGCAGAACAGACAAATTGATAAGACTTTCTGACAATGGAGGTAGTTGAGACAAATGTTATTTCCAAAGAGCATCGGATTATCAATTCAAGGAAATGATCTGATCATTTCCAAAGCATCCCAAAAATTCCTTAATGCCAGGTCTGAGAATATAGTAGTCGAGGATTTTCTGTTAAAGGACTCTCTGGATCTTAACCTGATAATAGATGCTTACGGTTTTCAGACAACTAATATTGTATTGTCATGGCCAAGGGAGCGGACTATTGTAAGAGAGTTAGAGTTACCTGGTTCGAATATCAAGGAGTTGAAAGAGTCACTTGCATACCAGCTGGACAGTTTTATTCTATTCCCTGAAGACGAAGTATACTACGACATACACCCTTCCAATTCTGCCGAGTACGGTGAAAAGGTATTTATCTTTGCTGTAAAGAGAGAAGAGTTGGATGATGTTATATTAAAACTTGAATCCTCAAACCTCAAGCCTGAACGTGTAGTCATTTCACCTCTTTCATACATCCCGTTCGTTAGCGATAATAAAACCGCAGTAGTTGAAAAATGTGATGACAGATATACCTTTAGTTTATATATAAACAAAATACTTGTTAATTCATCACTGGCGAGAAACAGCGATTCGTTAAGAGGCAAGATAGACGAATGTTATCCAGCCGATATTAAATTGTCGGGATGTGAACAGGACGAAATGGAAGATTTGCTGGATGATATTGATGCAAATGTTGAACATTGGCAGGCAAGTAAACAATCACTTGGTGTTGCACTGAACGGACTGTCAGAATGTTTGGGCAGATTTAATATATTAAAAGTAAAAACAAAAAGAAATATTCAGATGCCTGCGGTTATGGGTGTGCTTTCAATCCTGGTACTTGCTTTTATTTTTATACTTCCGGGGATTTTCAGGGACAAAAAAGTACAAAGTTTAGAGACTATTGATGCAAAGCTCAAAGAGCTGCATCCAGCTGTAGTAATGTCTAATAAATTGAAAGAGGAGATAGATAGTGCTATAGAGGTTAATGAGAAAATAAGTGCACTTGCGCAGAAACATTCACGTCGGATCGATCTGGTTGCTGAGCTTACAAAGGCAGTGCCGGATGATACGTGGGTAAGACAGTTGCTAATTAAAAAAGACGGTTTTGAAATTGAGGGCGTTGGTGTGTCAGGTGCGAAAGTACTGACACTACTTGAATACTCACCACGCTTTGATGGAGTAAGCTTTACCTCATCTGTTGTGAAGGACAAGACTGGGAAGGAGAAGTTTAAGATTAAAGGGGGTATAAAGTGAAGATGAGGCAGCAGCTTAATCAGCTCAACAAACGGGCCCTGATATTCTTATCCATTGCGGTGGCTTTGCTTATTCTCATAGTATGTGATCAACTCTCATTTAATCCTTTTAATAGTCCTTCCGGAAGCCTGAATGAAGAGTTGGCATTAAAAAAGAACCTCTTTGTAAAATATAACAGTGTAATTAATAAGAGGGAGTTATATGAGAAGCAGTTGCTCGAATTAAAAGATAAATACAGCTCTCTCGATACTAAATTTATTAAATCTAAAACAGAGGATTTGGCTCAGGCACAACTACAGGATTATGTCAAGGGTGTCGCAAGGAAGAGCGGGCTTATAATATCAAGAAGCTCCGCACAAAATGTAGAAATTCTGAACGAAGAGCCTCAGTTACTGCTTGTCTATGCGAGGGTTGAGATAAAAGAGATAGATAAGATAAAGAAGCTTCAAAAGTTTCTTTATAATATTGAATATAATAATAAAAAATTGATCTTTGTAGATGACCTAAAGATTAAAAGTACCGGGTTTACTACAACTAAGGGCGTATCTGCTATAATCAAATTGTTTGCTATAGCGAAACTTGAGGCAAAGGTATCAGATAAGACGGCTGGTCTCCAGCCTGGAGATAGCAATATAAAAAGTTGATTAAGTAGTAAATGAATACCCGGTTTAAAAATACTCTATTTTAGCACCTGATTGAAAGTGCAATGTTACAAAAAATAACTAATCTAAAAAAGCTTTTTCAACGCGATAAAGCAGAAATGCATACTTCCATAGACAGCGCTCATGGCACAAGGTGTATATTGCATATCACAAATCTGGCTCTTTTAGGCCTTGTTATAGTGCTGTCAGCTGCCAGTGTCTTAGTCTATTACCTGGTACCTGTGACCACAGTGTCTGATCTCTCTGAGATGATAAAAGCTCGGGAAATGGAAATTATAGATGACTTCGAAACTCCGGATAGCGAGACACAAGATGCAGATCCAAAGACAGATGATGTAGCGGATAATAAGACCTTTAGTGTTATAAATGAAAAGAATATGTTCTCCCATATGAGAAAAGAGTGGGTCGTGAAGGCTGTTATTCCAAAAGCACCTGATCTGAAGAAAGAGCGGGCAAAGAGGGGACTTGCAAAGAAGAAGGCACTGGCTGGTAAACCTAAGAAAATTATTCTACACGGAGTTGTAATAGCCGGAAACCTTAAAAGAGCTCTGATTAATAACCCGTTAAAAGGCGTCAGCAAAAAGAAAACTATGTATGTTGAAGAGGGAGATGAGTTAGAAGGATATAAGGTTACAAGTATTGAAAAGGATAAGATAAGACTCGATTGGCATGGAGAGGAGATAATTGTTACGCTCTATTCCGGAATAAAAGATTCTAAAAAGAGTAATAATTCCGCGGATAATGCAGGGAAAAGAAGACGGAGCGGTCTATCAAAATTAGATTACAAATTTGAAGTTGTTGAGGATGCTCAGGTTGAGGGAAGTTTAGATGTGGAACCTGAAAGAGTAGCAAATGCTGATACGTTTGATGATGCTCTACTTGATTTTGCGTCTAGAGAACCTGATCTTTTTTCAATGCCTGATTTTGATAATGCAAACTCCTCTGTAGCAGTTGGAATACAGGATGTTGCTGAAACGTTTCCTGATGTTGATTCTAATGACGTTGATAACTCTAAAGAAGAACAGGGAACTGTCACAAAACTAGAATATAAATTTAAAGTAATTGATGATTATCCTGCAAAGGAAATTTCAAATGTGGACGATGCGGAAGTAAAAAAAGTCGCGCTTGCAGATATTCCAGATGAGACGTCACTTAACCTTGTGTATAATGAGCCAGAATATCACTCAATGCCATCTTTTGGGAGTGCGCAGTTATCCGGAGATGTTGATAAGATATTCTCTGACATTGAATATAGTAATAGAAACGCTTCTGAGGAGGGGCAGAAGACTCTGAAAGCACTAGAACCGCCTTTAATTGAACTGGCTGTTATTGAAAAGCCAAAACAGAATCTTTCAGCCGGAGAGCCGGCCGAGATTCTTCTGCACGGAATAGTAATAGTAACATCAAGAGACATTAAAAAAGCGCTGGTAAATATCCCAATGTCTCCTTTTCGTAAAGAGAGAACTT
>CAYTGO010000108.1:0-5882 GCA_964437425.1 uncultured Candidatus Scalindua sp. | reverse complement strand
TAAATTTATAAAACATTCAAGAAACCAACTAAAAGGTAAAAAATATGCGGAAGAATAGACTGAGGGAGCCTGCGATCTCTCCGGCCACTTACCTGTTAAGAATTATTGCTATACCGGCTATAGCGTTGTTGTTAGCCTTTCCGGTATATGCACAGGAGACGTTGTGGAAAGAGTTGAATAGTAAGGTTATTAAATTTTATCGAGAGAACAAGTATACGGAAGCAATAGGTGTAGCCAATGAAGCATTGAAGGTTGCAGAGAAGACATTTGGCCCCGAACATCCCAGGGTTGCAACATCTCTGAACAATCTGGCCTTAATATATAAAGCTCAGGGTAAGCAGGCTGCAGCTGAGGATTTTTATAAAAATGCGTTGACAATCTTAGAGAAATCCCTGGGTTCTGATAATCCCAAAGTGGGAACTGCCCTGTACAATCTGGCAAGGCTTTATCATGAGCAGGAGAAGTATGCTGAGGCGGAACATATGTATAAACGGGCGCTTGAGATAGATGAGAAGATACTCAGTCCGGAGCACCCTGATGTAGCATTATCCCTGAATAATCTGGCACAGCTTTACAATGATCAGGAGCGATACGATGAAGCAGAAGCTCTTTATAAACGAGTGCTGACAATATTGAAAAAAGCCCTCGGGCCGGATCATCAGAATGTTGCATACACCCTGGAGAATCTGGCAGCACTTTATCTGAAAACAGGAAAAACTAACGAGTCAGAGAGGTTATCTGAACAGGCTGAGCAGATTCATTCAAAAGGTATTAAATAATTAACCCTCTTTCTTGTAAATATCACTTTGGAGGTAATAATGTCAAAATGTAGTAAACGTCTCCTTCTCATTCTTGTATTACTCCTTTTACCATTTAGTCTGTTTGCTGAAACTAAATACGAGAAAGCTACTTTTGCGGGAGGTTGCTTCTGGTGTATGGAGCATCCCTTTGAAGAGCTGGAAGGTGTTTCAGAAGTTTTATCCGGTTATACAGGCGGGCGGAAGAAAAACCCAACTTATGAGGAGGTTTGTGCAGGAGCAACCTTTCATTTTGAATCTATCCAGATAACGTACGATCCTTCTAAAATAAGCTATTCAAAACTACTCGATCTCTTCTGGAAGCAGATAGATCCGACCGATCCAGACGGCCAGTTTGTTGATCGTGGTCTGCAATACAGGACTGCTGTCTTTTATCATAATGAAGATCAAAAGCGTCTGGCAGAAGAATCAAAAGAGCAATTGGACAAATCAGGTAGATATGACGAACAAATCGTTACAGAGATTATTGAAGCAACTTCATTTTATAAAGCGGAAGAATATCATCAGGATTATTACAAAAAGAACCCGGTAAGGTATAAGGCATATAGAAGAGGCACCGGTCGTGATAAATTCCTGGAAAGGATTTGGGGTAAAAAGATGGATACAGAACACAGTGGCAATTATAAAAAATTTGATAAATCCACTAAAGCGGAGATGTTGAAAAAATTAAATCCACTTCAATATAAAGTAACTCAGGAAAGCGGCACGGAAAGGCCATTCGATAACGAATATTGGGAAAACAAAAAAGAGGGAATTTATGTAGATATCGTATCCGGAGAACCACTTTTCAGCTCACACGACAAGTTTGCATCAGGAACCGGGTGGCCAAGTTTTACTAAACCGCTTGAATCTGAAAATTTTGTAGAGGTAGAAGACAGAAAATTCTTTATGAAGAGAGTAGAAGTAAGAAGCAAACATGCGGATTCTCACCTCGGCCATCTGTTTAATGATGGCCCTGAGCCGACAGGACTCCGCTATTGCATGAACTCAGCATCTCTCCGCTTTGTCGCAAAGGAGGATCTCGAAAAAGAAGGCTATGGTGAATATAGAAAGCTTTTTGAAAAATAAAATGTAAGAAATAATGGACAAAAGTTTTCACATAGCAAAAAAGCAGCATAATAGTATATTTTCTTAAACCACTCTTTTGGCCAATTAAATTTTCTAAATCATCGGTTTATTCCAATTCTAACGTAATAACTCTTGACATTAACAATGTATTATATAGTATATCACTTATATAATATGACACTATGTAGTACATTAGCTACAATCCTTATATAATAAATAGCGAAAAAATATGTATGGATATTCAGAAACAAATTTCTAAAGAATTAAAAAGAGATATTAAAAAATATAAAAGAGCTCTAGATGCAGCCAAAAAACTAGAGTCCAGAATAATACACCTGAAAAACAGAAGAACAATAATTTTGAATAGAATAGAAGGAGGGAGCTGATATGTCACATGAAATGGACAAAGTTGACAATGGTGATAATAGTGGATTTGCTATAACAAATGTCAAGAAGTCTCCATACCTGACCAGGCAAGGCAAGAGAGTGGCCAAGACTATTATAAATGACACGATGTTACATGAGGCCAGAAAACGTAGTGAACAACACGTGAATAAGGTGGAGGTTGAGACAGTGGTACAAAAAGGTCAGAAAAAGATAGAGGGAATAATGGAGATAACATCTATTCACAGCGATTTTAAAGAGAAACTGAAAGACCAAATAACATTACCAGAGGTATTAAAAAAAACAGACTTAATCTTTGACGAAATCCATGAAGAAGCAATAAATAAGATTAAGAATATGAGATAACAAGCTTATGGATTTAACAAAGATATAAAAAAACAATTAACATTTTTCAAATCAAAACGACACCCTCCCAGTAAGGAAAGACAACTCCTTTTCTCTACAGACATTTAACAAAAAAACATTATAATGAAAGTGTACGATCCATAGTCTTAACCAGTTGTCTTTTGATAGAATTATTCAATATCATCAGTTGGCGGACAAGCATAGCATAGATGATGAAACAGAATATCGATTATTTTAGCCTTTTTCATAGTAAACAGAGAAATCGGTGTACAGTTTTTCTGAGTAGAATATTGGTGGTGTTAATGCTGGTAACTCTCCTGTTTGGTTGCGGCACAACGGAATACAATATTAAATCTACCAGCGAACTAAACGGTAATAAATTGCTTACAGGCCGATTTGTATTCTATAATGACGATGTAAACATCGAAAATGGTGAAGGGTTTTCAGTATTCTTTAAAGAAAGAGATGATAAAACACTCAGAATGTTTCAGCCTGATGAAGAAGGATATGTATACATTCCAGTTGATAAAGGCCAATATTACATTGCAAGGATTAAATATAACAAACTAAATGGACATCTCCTTTTCCCTGTACATCAAAGCTCCGGAATAAATGTTGATGCTTCTGATACAGTTGTAAATTTTGGCACAATCCATATAAGTCTTCAACAAAATATAACATCCAAAATTGCATATGTATCCACTTATGGTTACCCTTATGCAGGCAAATTGATGCCTTCTTCACTAAAACCCGAGTTAAGCATCACTCAAACCCCTGACTGGGACATTGCTCATCCATATATATTATTCACTAAACTTGACATATTACCTGAATCTATCAGAGATGAGATTATTTATTTCTCAGAAGAGGTGGAAACTCCTTTTAGATAACAACCTCAATTATTTATTATTAACGATCAGCACAATGAAAAACCAATTATGAGCTATTATTCTTTGAAAATGTGTTTCTTCATTTCCTTATTTTTTCTCTGTCAGCATACAGTAGTAACTGAAACAGTTGCTACGGAAGCGACTGGCGAGAAGACCAAATCCTTATTAGTAGATACGAAGTGTTCAAAATGCCATACTCTTAATCGAGTCTTTATTCACGCACGTACAGAAGAGGAGTGGCACTCTGTTATTGAAGAAATGATGGCTAAAATTCCGGGCTGGTTCGGCCCGGAGGATGCGAAACAAATTCTTGTCGAAATTATTACCAACCGGCAGGAACGTGTAAAGGAGATTACTGCGGAAAGAGAGGATTATGCTGACAACAGATTATTGTTTCTTGACCGTTGCATTATGTGTCATCCTGTAAATCGTATATTGAAAGAGAACAGGACTTCTGAAGAGTGGAAGGAGACGGTGGAACGAATGCGATCTGAAGCGGGTGAATACATAACTGAAGAAGATGCAAGCCGCATTGCAGCGTTTCTTTCTGAAAGGTCAGAGGCTTTAAGGGAAGATGCCGGAAGCGAATTATTTGTAGCTAAATGTCTTGTCTGCCATCCTCCGGGTGAGAGGATTCTTCTGGCAAGACATAACAGAGCTGAATGGAAAGAAATTGTTAAGGACAGACAGCAATTTGCCAAAAATGCTACTCCGAAAATCAGAATAGGAACTGAAGATGCAGCGGTGATCGTTGAGTTGCTTGTAAGAACCCAGGGACCGGAACCCGATAGAAGTTCACCATAGTCTTATTGATACACATAATTACTGTCGCTTCATTATTACATTTTGTTTAATTTTGATGAAACTCCGAAATGGATAACTTAGAACTCAAGCCTGAAGAGAGAGTATTGATTCTCGGGGGAACCGGCTTTATAGGAAAACGGCTTGTTTCAGAACTCACCGGAAAAAATATCAGACTCAGGCTCCTTGTACGTAACCCGTCAAGAGTACCTACCGCTATTCTGAAAAACAATAATATCGAAATTGTCAGGGGTGACATTGTCAGTGGAGATGGACTAAAGGAAGCTGTCCGTGGGATTCACACCGCATATTATCTCGTTCACTCCATGGGCAGTAAGAGCATGTTTAAAAGTACTGAATTCACCAGGATGGATAAGGATGCTGCTGAGAACTTTGTCAATTCCGCAGATACAGCAGGAGTCAAGAGAGTAATTTATCTTGGAGGACTTGGGGAGATTGGTAAGAACCTTTCAGATCACCTCAAAAGTAGAGAGGAAGTTGCAGAAATACTGTCTTCAGGTAGACTGCATGCCACCGTTCTTCGAGCGGCTGTTATCATAGGGACGGGAAGCGCATCATTTGTAATGCTCAAGTATCTTGTTGAACATATGCGCGTTATGATATGTCCAAAGTGGATAGATACAAAGATCCAGCCAATTGCAGTAAATGATGTCCTTGCATACCTTACAGAATGTTTACTTCGCCCGGACACAGCAGGAAAGAAATTTGATATTGGCGGCCCTGAAGTCTTGACCTACAGAAAGATGATACAGCAATATACAGAGGCCGTGGGAATTCCCAGACGGATTATTTTCCGTATGCCTGTTTTATCATCACTCCTTGCCTCCTACTGGGCAGGCCAGGTCACATCAGTGCCTACCGGCCTTGCACATTCCCTGATAGAAGGGCTGAAGAACGAAGTGGTATGTCTTGATGATAGTATTTCAGATTATATTCCCATAGAGAAAACACCATTCAAAACTGCGGTAAAAATTGCCGTTTCTGAAAAAAGTTAACAAAACCTGAGGTTGTGATAAAAAACGCATCTTTTCCTTTTTACGTTTGGGAGCCTTAGACCAGGTTGCCAGCCCTACTTTGTTATGTAAGCAGATATGCCTCGCCTAAATTTATACTTTATTAACTTCCTATCAATAATTAAATTATGTAAAATACACGGCAAATACGTCTCTGGAATTCTACATTTAAGACCATTTAATTAAAAATCAATGATAAACAGAAAACTATTATTTATAGCCGTAATTATTGTGATCGGCATGGGTTGCCACTCAATGCCGGATATTGTGAAGGCTGACAGGTTGAGGAACTTTCCTGCTGAAATAAGCGAGGGAGATATTATTCATGTTGCAACCGGTGAGAAGATAACGTTTTCACAACTTGCCGACTCTTTTGACGGTGCCGGGATAATTTATGTAGGTGAGGTACATTCAAACAGGGAGTCGCATGAATTAGAACTACAGGTACTGAAGGAATGTTATAAGAGAAGCAGTGGTAATATAGCGATAGGTATGGAGATGTTTAAAAGGCCGCATCAGGA
>CAYTGO010000107.1:2257-5963 GCA_964437425.1 uncultured Candidatus Scalindua sp. | reverse complement strand
GAGACGAGTTCATCTATCACGAAGCCATGGTACAGCCTGCCATGGTCTTACATCCCGAACCAAAAAAAGTAGCCATCATTGGCGGTGGTGAGGGCGCTGCTATACGTGAGGTCCTTAGCCACAAAACAGTTGAGAAGGCGGTGATGGTGGACCTGGATGAAAAGGTGGTGGAGTGCGCGAAAGAATATCTGCCAAGCTTTCATGACGGTAGCTTCGCTGATAAAAGAGCCACGATCTTGTTTGAGGATGGCCGGAAGTTCCTGGAGGAGACTGATATCACCTTTGATGTGATGATTGTCGATATTACGTGCCCTCTGGAAGAAGGTCCTGCTTACAAGCTGTTTACCAAAGAATTCTATGATCTCGTAAGACAGAAACTTACACCACATGGACTACTATCTGTCCAGGCAAGTACCGTTTCCCATACTGCTCTAAACACATATTCCGTCATTAACAGAACTCTCAGTGAGGTATTCCCAAATGTATTTCCTTCTGTAGCGCATATTCCTTTTTTTGCCATGCTTTGGGGATTCTGTCTGGCAACAAACGATGTTGACCCTGCTCAGATAGGCAGAGAAGAGATAGACCACAGGATTTCTGAAAGGGTTACGAGAGAATTGAGATATTATGATGGTATTACTCACCAGGCACTCTTTAACGTTCCGAAATATGTAAGGAAGGCCCTGGAAGAACAGGCACACGTCAATCTGGATAACAACCCACTAATAGAACAATTCCCAGGTTTGTCTGAATCTTAATCAGGTGATTATCGCCTATTCCTGTCCCTTCAAGTCTTAGCTAGTAACCCGACACTTGTAACATTTTTTTACCTTGACTTCAATAACCTGCAGCTTTATTATCCCATCATATTATATTCAACACAAAAACACTACCACATAGGATAACGTGGATAATTCTTCTTAAATTAAGCTTGCATTTACAGGGACGTAAATCAAAAGAACCCTCTCAACGCATTTCCTGAAATCAGTAATCTAGTTATTTGTCTAATCTTAGTTAATAATTAGGAAGAAACATGACAAAGAAACCTTCAGTTTTTATTTCATACCGTTCAAAGAACAAAGAATATGCTGATTACATTGATGAGGTATTTCAGAAAAATGGAATTACCCTTACACGTGACATTCGTGATGTCCCATTTAAGGAGAGTTTCAAGAAATTTATGCAAAAAATCAGGGATACTAATTTTGCAATTCTTGTTATCAGCGATGAATTTCTCAAATCCGGAAACTGCATGTATGAAGTGATTGAATTTTTAAAAGAGCAAGATTATAAAGAAAAATTCCTTCCTGTTGTGCTTGATGATGTTTCTCTTGATCCTGTTGGAAAAACAGAATACCTGCAATACTGGAAAAATGAATACGAAAAACTAAATAAAACTGCTGATGGTTTACCACCTGAAGATAGAGTTACAATAGATAAAGATTTAAGGCATTACAAACTTATATCAATGCATATTGGAGATTTTTTAGAAAAACTTTCTAACATGCGTTTTGAACCCTATAAAAATCTGAAAGCAACTGATTTTAAAGTTCTTTTTGATGAAATTAACAAAAGAGCCAAAAATCTTAAATCACCTCAGGTAAAAATCCTTGCAATAACAGCAAGCCCGAAAGATAGCCCCATATTTTACGAAAAAGAACAGGATGTTCTTATTGACTCTATAGGCAAGTTTGATAAAGAAAGACTGTTTCTTGATATTCCGGACCCTGTGAATGCAACCCTTGAGGAGATTAAAAAATATTTAGAAATTGGAAAGCATGATGTGCTGCAAATTACGGCTCACGGAACCATAAATGCTGAAAGAGAAGGAGTACTGGCTTTTGAAGATTCAAAGGGTAAGGATGTGCCGGTTACGGGAACTGAACTGGCAAAACTATTTGAGAAAGAGAGTACGACACAGGTGGTTATTCTTTCATCATGCCACTCTGCAAGGCCTGAGGAATACTTTTTACCCGTGGCAAAGACACTTCACAAGGCTGGCGTACCTGCTGTTATTGGAATGAAAACTTCAATTACCCATGATGCAGCCATTCATTTTAACACCGGTTTTTACAAAGCTTTAATGGACGGACAGGAAATTGAGGCTGCTTTTAATGCCGGTATCACAGCAATTAAAGAGTTTGAAGAGCAGAAAAGACATGACAATTCCAACAATATTTTTGCCAGTGAGATAGATATTCCAGTGCTTATGACCAACAATCCGGATTTATCAATTGCAGATTTTTCAGATTCAATTATTGAAACACCTGAGCGTCCAAAAAGCCACACCTTTAAAACCAATTATATGGAGCGTGGATTTATTGGCAGGCGAAATATCATTAGAGATATTTTAAGAAGAGTAAACGAACATCACCCTATAATTAGTTTAAAAGGTCCTGGTGGAATAGGAAAATCAACACTCACGAGTAGAGTAATGGCAGACCTGATGCGGGAAGGGTATGATTTTATAGAATTCCAGGGAAGGGTTGAACCATCAGGCGTTATAGACGGTTTAGTTAGAAAGGCAGAATCTGCGGGAGGGAAATATAAAAATATTGAAGAGATAATTACAAAAACCCGGGAACTCCCCGAAAAAGTGCGATTACTGGCTGCGCTGTATCTGTCAAAAGAGAAAATGGTTATTGTTTTTGATAACTTTGAAGATAACCAGAATGAAAAGGACAAGGAATACCTGAATCCGGAGATGCGGAGCTTTTTAAAAGAGCTTAAAACCAATTTGCATAACAGGGAATCATTTCTGTTCTTTACAACCCGATACGAACTACCGGGACTTGCAACCGACCCGATAAATGTGCCTGAGTTTAGTCCATTTGAAATTAAAAAACGGTTTTATTATGGAGAGGCTTTGTCCAGACTGGATGAAAATTTTACAAAGCTGATTGAAGATACAGTAGCAAAAAATCCACGTGCAATTGACCTGCTTAATATCCTGTTGAACAAGCGCCTTAAAACAGGAACAATCACTTCAGACAAAGTAGAACGATATATCGGTAAACTCAAAGAACTACTTAAAAGCGGGGAACATCCTGAAGATAAAGATTTTTCTCCATTTATTCTGGAAGATTTACTTACCTGTTTAACATCAGAACAATTGAGCTTTTTAAAAGCAGTGGCAATCTATAGAAAACCTGTTGAGGAGGTAGCGCTAAAAAAGCAAAATATTGAAATCGATGAAGATACAATAGAATATATGGATTCGCTCTCTCTTGTCGAATGGATACAAACAGAAACAACCTGTTTTTATTACGTCCATAGACTAACTGCGTCGTTTCTGGAAACACATTTTAAACCGGAAGAAAAGAAAAAACTTCACATAAAAGCAGCCGAATATTTTGTGAACATACGGAATGAAAATAATAAAAGATACATTGAAGATCTTACTGAAGCAGAATACCATTTTAAAAAAGCTGAACAATATAACCAGGCCTTTGAAATAATGGATTTAGTGCAGTATTATCTTCGTACTCATGGATTTACCTTCGAAGCCCTGAACATGGTTGAGGAATTTTTGAATTATGTACTTACAGATAAAAACAGGTCATACCTGTTGCTCTCTTATGGAATTTTATTAGGACTTCATGGCAGGTATGACGATGCGCTTACGAAACATGAGGAGTCGCTGGAAATAATAAAACGAATCGGGGATGTTTCCGGCGAAGCGAGTTCTCTGCATCAGATTGGAATG
>CAYTGO010000107.1:0-2157 GCA_964437425.1 uncultured Candidatus Scalindua sp. | reverse complement strand
AGAGGATTGTATGACGAAGCACTTGAGAAATATGAGGAAGCGCTGGAAATCAAGAAACGAATCGGGGATGTTTCCGGGGAAGCGATATCTCTGCATCAGATTGGAATGATTTATCAAGAGAGAGGTTTGTATGACGAGGCGCTGGAGAAATATGAGGAATCGCTGGAAATAACAAAACGAATCGGGGATGTTTCCGGGGAAGCGAGTTCTCTGCATCAGATTGGAAGCATTTATCAAGAGAGAGGTTCTTATGACGTTGCGCTTGTGAAATATGAGGAAGCGCTGGAAATCGAAAAACGAATCGGGAATGTAAATGGAGAAGCATTTTCTTATGGACAATTAGGTCAATTTTCAAAAAAAATGAAAAAATACAAAGAAGCCTTAGATTATTCAACTAAGGCTTATTTAATTTGTAAGAAAATTCAAATCCCAAATATAAGTTTAGCAAAAAAAGATATTCTAAGTCTTGAAGAATATTTTAATCCAAAAGAGTTTGAATCAATTCTCAAAGAACAAGGAATTTCTCTAACAGAGCTTGAGCAGGGTGACACAGCCCCAAATCAGGAAGAAATGATGCGTCAATTAATAGAACTTTATGTTTCTCTAGGTGAAGAGAAGTTTGTTGATATGTTAATACAAAATGGGATGTCGCAGGAACAGGTTGATCAGTTATTACCTGAAATTAAGAAAATGTCTGAGAATGAATGATATATAATATCTTGACCTGATATATGTCACATAACAAATCAATTAACACGGAACAAGGGCTATGACAATATTTGGCAAAGTGTAGTTTTTACAAACCTTTGTCCGATTATCTCAACCGTTAGTTAATCTATTGTAACGATTTGAACTTTTTTCTTAACAGGGAGGGATGTATGAAAGATTATTTAGAAAACAGATTAAAAGATCAAAAAGAATGGTATAGAAGGAGCGCAAATGCAAACAAAAAGATGTTTTTCAATTACCAGACAGTAATTATTTTTCTTGGCGCTATAATCCCTATTATTGTTGTTCTAGAAAATGCTTTTGGTCCATTGATGATGAAATGGGGCAGCATTGCTACAGCTATTATTGCCGCTACTATTTCAATATATGCAGGATTAGACAAACTTAAACAACCACAACCAAACTGGTTTAACTATAGAGCCAATGAGGAGATGATAAAGAAAGAAGAGTGGTGTTATAAATACAAGGTAGGTGTTTACAGTGGTCTTTCTGATGACGAGGCTAACAAGTTGTTGGTTGAACGAGTTGAAAGTATTATATCAGCCGATATAGCCAGGACAACAAACATAGAGGCAAAAGAGAAACCTGCACCTGGTGGTAAAGGAACTGATACTCCAGATCCAAAAGAGGAACCTGAAAAACCAGATGAAGTACCACCAGAAGATCCTGTTACATAATATATGGTATAAATGATTTTCTGGGGCAAAGCACAGGTCAAGCGTAGTGGCTAAAGGTTGTAGTTTGTGTTCACTGCTTCTCACTAGAGATTGGGATCAAACCTGATCTCTAGTGACAAAAGCAAAGCATAAAAAAGCAATATGTACTTTTCCATAATCCAGCTAAAACTTTATTTTTCCGCTTGCTTCATAGAAAGAGAAATTCTTTTCATTTCGACGTCTATATCAAGGACCTTGACTTTAGCGATATCACCAACTGAGACATGGCCTTTGATGTCCTTTACGAATTTATTGGCAATCTCTGAGATGTGGACAAGGCCGTCCTGATGTACGCCTATATCTACAAAGGCCCCAAAGTTAGCCACATTTGTTACACATCCCTCCAGTACCATGCCGGATTCCAGATCTTCTATTTCGTTAATCGAATCGTCAAAAGCAGCAGTAACAAACTGTTTGCGCGGATCGCGTCCCGGTTTTTTAAGCTCTTCCAGTATGTCAGTGATTGTAGGAAGTCCGGCTTTCTCACTGACAAAGGTGTGAGGATCAAGCGTTTCAACCAGCTCTTCACTGCCAATAATCTCACTGGCCTTTTTCTGCAGGTTTTCTGCAATCTTATCTACAATATAATAGCTCTCAGGGTGTACGGCTGAGTTATCCAGTAGATTGTCAGAGTTGCGGATGCGCATGAAGCCTGCACACTGTTCAAACGCTTTGGGCCCCAGTTTGCTGACTTTCAGGAACTGTTTCCTGC
>CAYTGO010000106.1:0-6154 GCA_964437425.1 uncultured Candidatus Scalindua sp. | reverse complement strand
CCCGGCAGATAAAAAACCCAGCCGCTGATGTTATCGCCCTTTTCGGCCTTGAATTCGTAGGTGAGTTGTACCGCTGCGGTTTGAGTGAGCCGTTTAAGTGACAGCAGCCCAAAGAAGGCCCCTGACTTTGGTGTCATCAGCTCACTGCTGGCTGGCTGGGCACTGGTCGTGATGGTAAAACTGGCGCCTGGTTTGGCTAAGGACAATACCCACCCGGTGGCGCCTTGTTCAAAATCACCCAGGTCTGTGGTCCCTGCCTGGGTCAGTGAAGGTTGGCACAGGCCCCATAGCCAAAATAGAGAAAAGACACATACCGTGGTCAAACGCATTAGGGTAGTAGCCATGGTTCACCTCCGATGAGCAACCTTATCTTCTCCAAGTCCACATTTCTCAGCATATCGCTTCAGTGAAGAATCGGCCTTACTGTTATCAATTTTGTTTAGGTGCAACATGTTTCCAGATTCTCGGATTTTACTTCTTTTTGGTATTGAGTCAAGGGGGATTTGGGATTCAAGATTGACGATTGTATATTGAATAATATAGACACGAATTGACGTGAATGACAAATGGCAGGAATAAAAAGGGACAAGAAGAGAAGATAATGGGACGCGGATAAACACAGATTTCCGAGATCTTTTGCAAGCATTTCTCCTTTCTAAAACTAACAATAAATTCCTTGTATTTAATAATAGTATTATTCCTCAGAGAAACTGTACAAACAAAAAAAGCCCTTGCCGTCCTCATCCTGGACGATACAAGAGCTTGTATTTATGTCTTCTAATTTTATAACGATGGTATAACATTGCCATATCCGTTATTTAATACAATAATAATTATAGTCGATTGTATTTATATAAAATGGCTTACTAGCCTTAATACCACCATCATCAAAAAACCTGATATTTCATGTCAGATTCTTTGAGTATTAGCATAAAAACCTGTAGCTGTCAATTGTTTACCTAAACATACGTTTTGTGCTCAGATTTACCTGTTGAATGCTCTGTATGTCTTTGAATGGAGGGTGTGGGTGTGAACCAATTGTGAACTAAAATATCAAAATAGGTCAAAACAGAGGGGTTAGCTGTTCCCCCCTGAATTGACCTAAACCATAATAAACATCTTGAAAATGGTTACTTTAATCCTGGTTCTTACCTATCACGAAAGCTTAATTAGATCATTTCTTGGAGCAATAATACATTATAATGGATTATTAAGCTAGTACAGCTGGCCATATTTATGCCTCTTTCTCTGTAGATTAGAAATAATCAAATTTTTATTTCAATCCCAATGTTGTCTTAATTTCTTCTACTGTTACGTCTGGTTTATTAAATAAATCTTTTGATACCAATGGTTGCTTATCTTCTGGCAAAGCACTTTTCAGTTGCATTAAAAGGTCATTTAGTTGGTCGTTTTCAAATTTGCGTTCATCATCATTTCCTGTTACTTCTCTATGAAGTGTTGTCAAAAGGTTATTAACTGTTGTATTTTTACCTTCAGTTCCATATTCATTTGTTCTAACGGCCTTGATCTGTGTCTGCGACTTTTTGAAATCCTCTCTTGTTTCGATCAATTTGGTAATGTCACCCAATGCATCTGTAATTGTCCCTACTTTAGCCTCGTCTTTTTTCAACATAGTTTGAATCATCTCACCTAGAGTAAAATAGTTGTTCGCCAAATCAGCATCAAAAGAATCTTGTCGTTTAGTAACTCGTAGTGTTATATATGTGTGCCCCCGATAATCACTACCATCCTTTAAAAGACGACCTGTCTTCGGATTAAACGTCAGATCTTTCCAAGGGACAGGTTGGGTTGCTTCAGATTGCATGCCACTTATAAAACGGGTCTTACGTGGATGGTCTTTTTTCACAAATACATAATTACCTTCATGAAGATATGAGTGAGGCACATTATTTGATCCTCTAAATGGATATAATGCACAGTAGTATCTAAACTCAAGATCATTCTGAGCCCCCGATAGTAAAGCAGTTCCAATTGATTCAAGAACGCCTAGAACCGGTGAAGCAGGAGGATATGCTGAACCACCTATAGAGGCCAATGTCTTTACAACCTCACGATATTGGGCACTTTCTTCGTCATCCATTTCAATAATATATAACTCGATCAAGAATGGACCACCTTGATATGTAACTGAGCCATATAATGGCAAAGACGTGAAACTGAGATACTGTCCTTTTCTTTCGCCGTCACTTTTCAACACATCATCTGAGTAATAAACAACACGACCAGATTCAGAAGCTTCTTTTGTAAAAGAAATTTTTGTCCCTTTACCAAGTTCTGTAGCTCTTCCAACTATAGCAATTTCTCCACTAGTATGACACTCGAAGAAATCAGCAATAAATACCTGCTGAACAGTTATCATAATACGATTACCTGGGTTAATGACAGTATCACCAATATCATTACCCATACGAAATCGATCAACAAGTTTTAACGCATCAAGAGATGCATTGGGAGGTACAGTTCTATAGTCAACTACACCCTCATTAAGCTTAGCAGGAGCAAAGGAACCACAACCAGCAATACAAAATATAAGACAAACATATAATATTGAACTAATTTTAGAACTTACACTCATCTTTAATACCTCCTTGACATTATAATTTCTTCCTAAATATATATAAAATCGGTGCATATTCCTGAAGAAGATTTAAGTTTAAAGGGCAAAGGGGGCGAATCTCCTCTTGGCATCATGTCTCCTCTAAAACAAAGATCAGACCTTGAAAGCAGATTACTTTTCAGACTGAGTTGTGCTTTCCTAAAACCTAATTATATGAAAAGCATATCCATCATCTGATGGTATGCCAATTTGGTGTTTTGTGGAGTTATCAGAATAATACTTTAGTAATTACTAAAATCAAGAGGAAACTTAAATATCGGAATATATAGGGATATTACTGGAAAAATGTAGTTTGTGGTGGATAAAGAATGATAGTACTCCTATCTCAGCCACACGTTACCAAGCGTAACAAGGAATAGTGCCATTGTCATCCAGCCCAAGAAACCTTCAATCATAGCAGCGACTTTGAAGCCCCCTTTAGGATGCAGATCACCATAACCTACTGTTGTAAAAGTCATAACACTGAAATAAAAGCAATTGTAAAGTTTGTAATGAAGACGATTATCATTAGACAAACTCTTTCTTTCCTGCTGAGAAACAAGATATTTTTTGTTTGGGAACAATAGGCAACCTGTCAAATAAAACATGGTAAAAAACATGATTAGCACCACAACTACTCCAAGAGTTCTAAATGGATAGACTCCATATCCACAGGTAAGACCGAATAGTATATATTCGCCAAGCCATTTTGTCTTTTCCAAAAAGCCATATCTCACAATGTATTCTGGTAAAAACTGAGATTTTATATAAAGCTTTTCAATAGCCTCTTTATAAGTTTTGTCCTCTGATAGTTGCAGAAGAGAATACTTTTCTTTTTTCGTCATAACACCTTTGAAAATTAACTTACTATTTCCCTGTGAATTCTTATAGAGACGTTCTATAGCCATTTTAAATTTAGAATTTTCAGACAAATTCAACAATTGATTTCTTTCTTCTTTAGACATTACTCCTCTAAGAACAAGAACCTTTGCATCTTTATCATACTTTATTTTCTTTCCTTTCAAGTCAGGTAATACTAATGTTGGATGTGAAATATTTAAACGTGTTTTTGTATCAGTTTGGTTATATTTAATTTTGATTTGTTCAGGAAATTTAGACTTTATGTGAAGTTTATCAAGTTTCTCAGTCTTTTCACCTAAACGTAGTTTTTTAAATTTTGGTTTATAGTATCTATAATGGTAGTAACAATCATTTGCGGATTTTTTGTCACCTATATCTTCAAAGTTCTTTACCAGATTCAAATAAACCTCTCCCCAACTAATAACCGTATCTACTTTTAACCGTTCTATACTAATATTAGTCTCAAGAAGAGATTTAATAGCTTTTTCTACGATTCCATCCTTTTGTAACCCTTCTAGAACATTCATTAGTCCTTTTTCTTTACCATCACCCCCGTACAGTTCTCTGTCAAGTAATCCTTTTAGCTGAAGCCATGAAATGCGCATTTTTGAATATTTAGCTCTTGATAAGTCTATACTTGTTGTGAAATTAGCACCGCTAAATAATACTTCTTCTTTGAATTTTGCCGAATAAAAATCAGCATTGCCATCGAAGGTAGCAGACTCGAAATCCACCTCACCATTGAAGCTGACAGACCCGAAGGACGCCTTCTCTTTGAAACTGGCATCACTGAAGTCCGCCTCAACGTTGAAACTAGCAGAATCGAAATCTGCCTCACCATTGAAACTGACAGACCCGAAGTCCGCCTCCTCTTTGAAACCAGCAGAATCAAAGTGAGCATCACCATTGAAACTGGCAGACCCGAAGTCCGCCTGCTCATTGAAACTGGCATCACTGAAGTACGTATCACCATTGAAACTGGCACCCCAGAAGTACGCCTCAACAGAGAAACTAGCATCATTGAAGTGTGCCTTATCGTTGAAGTTAGCAGACTCGAAGAACGCCTCAACATTGAAACTAGCAGAATCGAAATCTACCTCACCATTGAAACTGGCATCATCGAAGTCCACCCCACCATTGAAGCTGACAGACCCGAAGTCCGCCTTCTCATTGAAACTGGCATCACTGAAGTGAGTCTCACCATTGAAACTGGCAGACTTGAAGTACGCCCCACCACTGAAACTGGCAGAGCCGAAGGACACCTTCTGTTTGAAACTAGCAGAAACGAAGTGAGTATCACCATTGAAACTGGCAGACCTGAAGTACGCCCAATCATTGAAACTAGCAGAATCGAAGCGCACCTTCTTTAAAAACCTTGAGTGAAGAAAAGCAACAGACCTTTCAAATATTATTATGAATTTGATATTATCAACATATCCCGCTTCAAAATCACTTTGTATCTGACAACTTTCTATGTTTATAGAGGAAGAAACGAGATAAACGTTCTCTATGCCATGACCTTTTAGCTTCTTTATCTCATCTACTTCGATGCCACTTTCATCTATATTAACTAGATTATCCTTTATGTGAAAGTCCAACACACCAGTTATTATGGCATTTCTAATATCTATCTTATCAACACCGTATTCTTTTTTTAAAGCATTTGTAATCCATTCAGCCTTTATTTTTCTTTTTTCTTCCTCTTGTTCTTCTACAAAGCGCACTGGCTCACCTTTAAGAATACGCTCTTTTATATCCTCGATTGAAACCTTTATTACCTGTCTTTTATTCCATTCACCAACCCTTATTTGTATATCTTTGGTTTGTGCAGAAGCCTCTTCGTCAGCCTGTAAATGCAAGGGAAATATGAGAAGTAATATCGGAATGAAAGATATGAGTGATAAGGTTTTGAAGGATGTTTTCATAACTGAATTATGTTATCAAATAGTAATTGGGTAATAGGGTCACGGTCTTTAATCTTGACACTGATTCCTGGATTTTACTTCTTTTTGGTATTGAGTCAAGGGGGAAATGAGTTACCAGTTACGATTGAAGAGAGAGGATTTGGGATTGAAGATTGAAGAATATAGACACGAATTGAGGCACGAATGATAAATGGCAGGAATAAAAAGGGACAAGAAGAGAAGATAATGGGACGCGGATAAACACGGATAAACAGAACTGGAGTCCCGCCAAGGCGGACGCCTCCAGAGATGGAGGAAATATAGATGCTGTGTATGTATTTGGTAAAAAAGGCAGCATTGCCAAATATACCAAATAGCAAGATGATTTGGGACTTTAAGGATTCATAATATAAACAATGAAAAATAATTATAAGGAAACCTGGAAACCAAGAGACTATTTAATTAGCAACTTCAATTGCTTTGTTGCTTCTTTCCTGCATTCCTGGCTTCATTATAGTTGGTTCTTTTATTGTTGCCAGCGGCTTGTTTCTCGCCTTTACTTCTATGTGTATCAGTGGAAATCCGTGGCTAAAATTTAATATCTTTCTTTGCGCTCTTCCTGTCCTCGGCGCCTTTTGTCCGGGGAGCGCCTTAACTCGCAACCTGTAACTTGCAACTCGTAACTCGTTTCCTCCCTTTAGGCACTTATTTTAAAATAGGTATGGTGTCCCCTGATTTCAATTTCTTTCTTCTTATCCATTTATCAATCTCA
>CAYTGO010000105.1:0-6189 GCA_964437425.1 uncultured Candidatus Scalindua sp. | reverse complement strand
TTTTCAAATCTTTCCGATTACTGAAATTCTTTAATATATATCTGTCCATCTCCAGACTATCTTTAACCTCTTCCATTATTAAATAACTACCTGTGGTAATTCCGGATATCTTTTTCTCTAATAAGGCCAGTGGCAAAGGAGTGTTAAGTCCATATACTCTTAGACCGTTTCCGGCAACCCATGCCTTCCTTCCTGCAGAACCACGGAAAATGTTTTTAACAAGGCATCCCGGACATCCGACCCTATATTGCTTCACTACAACATTTTGAACAGTTTTATCTTTAAATGCGTGACGCGTTAATGCCGTTTTTGAGTCGCGTTTCATGATTACGACTTTGTCGTTATTAGCCAATGCGATATTGTGCTTCTCAATCAGTTCATATAAGCTGTCAGTATCATAGCCCTTTCTGAAAAACATCTTCATGCTTGCAATCATTTTCCTTGAGAAAACACTGCTCTCCTTCAAGCATCTTTTCAGTCTGCTTCGATAATGGATGTTCCTTATTACCGAAGATTGTTCGTCTATCTGTCTGACAAGCTTACTCTCATCAGTGATATTACCAAGAGCATTACTTCCATATGACCTGACAAAATTTAGTTTATCAGCATTTGTTATCATTGATGACAGAGAGTTAAAAATCTGTGCGAGATTAAACTTCCTCTTGTTAGTGGAAATACTCTTAAATATCTTCACTCGGTGAAGGTCCATTAAGTACAGATCATACTCAGATACATTCTGTTCTTTTTTGAACTTTATCAATATATTACCAGCGTGAAGGTCGTAGTGACAGAATCCTTTTTCGTGAATACCTCTTATAAACACCGCTAGTTTATCCAGCATTATCCTCTTTTCAGATTCCTTTCCTGCTGACATGCTACCTTCATAATTGGCCTGGCAGAATCCCATGAGTTCTTCACTGTTTGTAACCGTCTCTGTAACCATGAGGAGACATTTTTTTCCTTCTGATATCGCGAGCGGAAGAGCCGTGTTAATATCTTTGTTTAACAATGCGTTTCCCACCTCCCACTCAGTTCTGGCTTTGGTTGGTACAAACAGATGCTTTATGTAATCTCGACAGCCGCCTCTCTTGAAATACTTAATGTATATTCCATTTTCACTTATATCCGACCCTGGCATTGAGATTACAGATCGAACCCTGTTCTCCTTTACCAATGTATGGTTCTGACCATTCAAGTCCGAAAGAAAATCATCAGGGCTAAACATGTCAGGAATGTTTTCGTACCCATCCCTTACAGTCCACTCCGTTCCATTGTTTATAGTTTTTATTGACATCGTATTATAGCTGCAACAAATAAGCTCTCATGAAGCTCAGACGCAAATTAAGGATAGCTTTAAGAAATGTCTAAATCAAGTAAAAACAACACGTTATCAATAAGCTGAAGATTATCTCTGCTTTTTAGAAATTTGACTTGAAAATTACTTTAAAGTAATATAAGTCCTTCATTTTTGTTGAACAGGTATTATGTTGTGGAGTTGAGACCAAATGGAAAAGCTTACGATACGTCAAATAGAGAAATTTGATCTAGACAAAATGGACTGCACATTCAAGAGTGAGTTCGGACGTACTCATGCCGACGATCTTCACGATCAATCGCTGTTCAGTCTTTCCTTCTTTGTTGCCTGGCTGAATGGTGATCCAGTCGGACATGCGTTAGTCAGATGGTTGGGCCCGAGAGATGAAACGGTGAGGAACAATTACCCGGATTGTCCTGAAATCTATCGTTTGAGAGTGTTAAAAGAGTTTCGATCACAGGGAATCGCTACGGCAATCATCAAAAAATGTGAGAACGAAGCACTCGAAAGACAATGTTTGCTCATTGGCCTTGGCACACATTCAAACGTTACCTCAATAGACAATTTATACATTCAATTGGGTTATGAACCATCAACAGCAGATAACTACATCGATACGTATAAAACCATATCGAATGGCGGAACCATAGCCACAATTCGCAAGGAAGCACAGTTTCTGATAAAAAGGCTATGATAAAGGAATGATTGAAAAATTTTAATGAAATGATTTGGTGGTTGATTTGTTTTGTTAAGTTTTTTTAATTCCTAAAACATCAATACATGTCTGTACCACTTTCTCCGGTGTTATCAAGGTCATACAACGGCGATCTGTAGGACATGTCTTGAGCTGGCATGGCGAGCATTCGATATCTTCTCTTATCACCTTACCTGTCTCATATTCTGATTCCGTATACCTGGGATCATTAGGGCCCATAAGCACGACAACAGGCCGATTCAGGGCTACCGCATAATGCCTTGGTCCTGAGTCCAAAGCTATCAAAAGCATGCAGCGTTTTACGATTACCTTAAAAACGTCCAGGGAGATTGAGGCACGTGAAAGGTTGATCAGACCTGATTTTGAATGTTTTTCAATCTCGTCAGCAAGTCCGGTCTCACCCGGCCCGGAAGTAAGGACTATATTGCAGTCAACAACTCCCTTCAGTAAGTCTGCTGTCTTGGCAAATCCCTCTGCTGTCCAGAGTTTTGAAGATCCATAAGATGCGCCGGGATTCATCAGGATAAAGGGCTTCTTATCGATATTGTATTTTACTAATAACTCATTTGCTTTATCTTCACACTCTTCGGAAATAAACAGTTCCGGCCTTCCGGAAGTTATTTCGCAGCCAAGTTGAGTACATAACTTTAAATAATAATCGCCCATATATGTTGGCAGAAATTTTCCATCTTCGCTTGGTCTCGCTATGCCATCGGTCAATAAGAGATAACGTGCATCACGACAGTATCCAATGCGCCTTCTTACTCCACCTAACCATAACATAAGGGCGGAACTGAACGAATTCGGGAACAGGAAACCCAGATCGAACCTTTCCCGTCTTATTTTACGTATTAGTCCTACATATTCCTTTGTATTACCACCGTAAACCTTCCCAGGAAAAGCAAATCCGTTCTTACTCTTTCCAGCCTTGGGTTCCAGTTCGATAACCTCATCAAACCATGGAGAACCGTCAATTATCCCTCTTAGATTTCTCTTAATCAGTAACGTTATGTGCGAATTCGGAAAGTTTTCCCTGATACATCTGAATGCTGGAGTTGCCATCACAACATCACCAACCCAGTTGGGTGCTCTAACCAGTATTTTTCTTGCTATAATTATCTGTTCCATTTTACATTAATTGCTGAAATATTTTCAGCATCCTTGGCTCGTTTGCCTTAAGTGAATAACGCTCAACAACTCTCTCTCTTCCCGCTATTCCCATTTTTCTTCGAAGCTCATGGTCATTTATCAGGATTTCAAGCTTTTCTATCCACTCTTCCTGCGAACTCGCCCAGAAACCATGCACACCGTCCTCAACGATTTCCTTGTTGATCCCTGCAGGACTGCAGACCACCGGAACTCCAGTTGCAAGGCACTGCAATATCTTGAGCCCACATTTCCCATGTGACCATGGATCGTCCATGAGCGGCATCAGTCCAATATCAAAGCTCTGAATGTCTGCAACTTCATCTTTCTCATTCCATTGCTTTTTCTCCACAATCATGCTTTCACAATCGAAAAAAGTATCACATATAATCTTTAGTCGTAATTTATCATTCCTGTTACCAAGAATTTCAAATATGGGTTTCATTTTCTTCAAATAATGAATACTTCCGTGAGCACCAACCCAACCAAGGGTGATGTTATCACTTTTTTCAATATATCTCTTTTGAGAATAAGAAGTCATGTCAATGGGAGATGGTATAATTGTCACATTCTGCGTATACGGTGTAGTGTTCTTCTGTAAATACTCATTTCCCGCTATAACGTGGTCAGAAACATTAACCATATTCGTAAATACTTTAACCCGCGTTTTAGATTCATTGCTAACGTGCTTGGAACTACGATACATTACTGAATCATCAAAATCGTAAACTATTTTTCTTGCGTTCTTCCTTATGAACTTGAGCCAGAGAACCGGAAATCTCTTTCGCTGAATAAACAGAATATCGTATTGGTTTACACTCTTGAATACTTTCAGCTTGGCAAAGAACCCTTTTGGAAAAGGTTCGACGGTTGCCACTACACCATGCTCTTTAAGATATGGCAGATATTGAAGCACTCTGTATCTGCTTGCCGCCACATCAAGACCTTGGACTAAAAATAATATCTTCATATAAACCAATTCTCTCAACTCTCTAACCTGTACTATATAACTCGCCTTATCAACCCAACATTCTACTTAGATTTAATGCCATTTACTTAATCCAGCTTCTCTTCTTCATATCTTTGTAGATTTCTCTGGCTGCAATCCTGTGACCTTCAACGTTCCAATGGCCGTCTCGAGAGTAATAAAGTTCATTCCCCATTGATGTTTCTTCCTTCATAACCGGCAAAAGATCCAGATGGTCAATCCCCAGTTCCTTACAGAGTTTTGCTAATTCTCTGTTTGGTTTTTCCATATCGTATTTTGCAGGATCATGTCCATATTTCCTCACACTTCTTTCGAAGATTGACTGTGAAGTCTGAACATACTGTGGTATAAATAGCACATATAGCTTTGCTCCCTCACTGGCAACAGAACCTTTCATGGTTTTTAAAACTCCAGTCAACAATTTCCATCCTTGCTTAACATCATCAGGATCGTTTTCCATACAGAAATTCAGAAAACCATGTGCACGTTTATTATCGATTCCAAAACTTTTTAGGATTTTTGTGTACAGCAATGATCCTTTTAACACATCAGAATAGTACTTTCTACGATTCCCTACAAATGTAAATATTTGGAAATGCCGTGTAAACCAGTAGCTGATGCTACTTCTGAAATCCCTTCTCTTGGTGGGAGAATACCTCTCCTCACTCTTCCTTCTGATTGCATCAACCTCTTCCTTACTCTTCATATGTCCAATTAAAACAAAATCACCTTTACTATCATATCCCCATTGTGGAGGTGTTTTTTTGGGGTCTGGATAATAAGCTTCAATATCGTTTCCTATAAATAAACCAACCAGCACCACATCATGTTCATAATCAACCCCACGAGAGGTATATACCTTAAGCTCTCCTTGCGGATCTCCTCCAGGACCACCCATGTTAATAGCTTCAATATTCGGGTCATATTCTTCTAATATCTTCATGTATATCTGATCATTTTCAACACCATGCCCCCATGTGAAACTGTCTCCAAGTACAATCACACGAAATTTATTTTGAAGATTTTTTTTGCTGTGATCAATATCCCTGAACCCCTCGTTATTATGTATTACTGTTGTCTTGAAATATGAATTAGCAAAAGCCCCTTTTTTGTCAGGAATCCCTTCAACCCCTATAAATGGTTCATATTGAAAGAAAAGGTCTTTTCTGCGCAGATCAGATTGAGGATCAAGAATGCGTATTGCCACTTCAATAATTAAAAGACAAACCAGAAAAGTACCCACAAGTGTTATAGCCAGAAACACTTTATTTCTTTTACTAACATCTTCAGTGTTGTTAGTCATTTTTTAACTCTTTTTTGATATACCGGATTTCATTACCCTGAACAAAGAATAGTCTCTTCATGTAATTATGCTACCACTTCATTATATATTTCTATAATTTCTTCACAGTTTGTTTCTGCAGGATATTTTTCTGCTTTTTTACGCGCAGCAATGGATGCCTTTTGCCTGAATTCATCATCAAAGAAAAGAGTTATCTTTTCTGCCAATGCCCTATGATTATTTGGATCTTTCATAACAAAACCATCTTTACCATCTTCCATTATTCCGCTTGCGCCATCATATACAGTTGTAATAACCGGCAGCCCACTTGCCAAAGACTCAGTAGTCACAAGAGAACATGAATCGTAAAATGTAGGATGTACATAAAGATCTGATGCCGCGTAATACCTTTCTATCTCATCTACATGTCCCAGAAATATCAGGTTATCGAGACAGCCCAGTTTTTTTGCCTGTTTACGGTATGGAGTCTCATTGCCTCTTCCTATTATCAGGGCTTTAAAATTCTGCCCGGACTTTTTAAGTTCTCCCAGTGACTTTACCAGTGTAAGAAGTCCCTTCAATCTGAAGTTGTTACTGATGTACAGAACAACAAATTCTTCACCCAGAGACAGTTTCTCTCTCATGGCGTTCCTGTATCTGTTTTTGTTATCAGGATTGAATCTCTTGAGATCGACACCATTATAGACTACATCTATTTTCTCAGGCTCGATATTATGGTATTT
>CAYTGO010000104.1:0-6495 GCA_964437425.1 uncultured Candidatus Scalindua sp. | reverse complement strand
CTACAGCAACATACCTTTCATCAATATCAATACTTTTCAGTAATTCTGATAGGGACGTTCCCGTGGAGTACTCTCTATTTTCACCGTTTACGTTGATTTGCATCGTAAACATTGTAAGTTTGTCGCATAGTAAATTCAAGCAAAAAGAGATTTTGACTTGTTTTGTTTGCTCAGATATAATCTTGGTGTGACGTAAAAAGTTAAAAGTGCCTAAAGTTTGAAGTGAGCTAAAATTGTGGCAAAAAACAAGTTTTTTATCTTTTAACTTTAGGCACTTTAGTTCACTTTAGACACTTCAATCCTGGTTGCGGCCTTGCCGCAACAATATTGTTATATGAGTTCATCACGTCAACAATCAAAATTGCAGGAAGCAAAGGCAGAGGTGGTATCTTTGCTAAAAGGTCTTTCCGATAAGGTAGATCTAGAAAAAAAGTTAGGTGTGGATTACCTGCAGTTAGATCCTGTAATTAAAAACCCGATGTCTTATGAAGAGGACGTAATCTCTCAACCTCCCGCTCCGGAATCTGTTTGCGAGAACCTTGATACTTACAATGAAGAGACAAAGGTTGAATTGAGCAAATCAGAAAAGATTGAGGCGCTTGGTAAATTAGAAGAGCAGGTAAATAAATGTGCACAGTGTGAGTTGTGTAAGAATAGAACAAATGTGGTTTTCGGGGTCGGGAATCCGGATGCGGATCTTATGTTTGTTGGAGAGGCTCCAGGTTATTACGAGGATGTACAGGGAGAACCATTTGTCGGGAAAGCGGGGCAGCTGCTAACTAAGATTATAGAATCGATAGGCATGAAGAGGGGTGATGTATACATTGCCAATATCCTTAAATGCCGTCCGCCGGATAATAGAAATCCCAACGCAAATGAGATAGTTATGTGTTCGCCGCATTTAATCAGGCAGATTGAGATAATACGCCCAAAGATAATATGCGCGTTGGGTACGTTTGCCGCACAGAGACTGCTGGATACGAAAGAGACTATTGGTAAACTGCGAGGGAGATTCTTTGAATATCAGAGTACAAAATTCCTGGCAACCTATCATCCTGCTTATTTACTGAGGAATCCAGACGACAAGAAAAAAGTATGGGCTGACATAAAGAAAGTTAGGGATTTTCTGAAGGAATGATCCAGACACGAATTGCACAGATTGACACGAATCAAAAGAAACTGCAATAGAGCAACCCATGGATATGGAAACCTAAAGGTTTCCGCTACGATTGAGAATCGTCAATACAGTCAAAAAGATTTTGCTTCAGGTCATTTAAGAGCACTGAATAATTCTTTTCCTCGTTAGCAAGTTGTATGCATTGCTTTGATACATGTAGGGACCTGGATAAATATTCCTGTTGTCGTCTGGTGAATATTATGGGCCTTTCAGGTGTGTATTTTGTAAACTCTTTAAACTCTGAGATCAGATTTTCTTCCAGGGTGGAGAGCCCATCACCATTTAATGCGGATACCTGGCACATCGGTTCAAAGGTTTTTCCCTCAACTGTTTTCAGATCTAATTTACCGGGCAGATCTGCTTTATTCAATACCGGGAAGATAGAAACATTTTTATCAGTGTTCTGTAACTCAAGTTCTTCAATAAATTTTACTATCTCTCTATCCTCTTTTTCTACAGGTTTGGAACTGTCAAACACAATAATTATCTTGTCTGCATCTCTTAACTGTTTCTTGCTTTCCAGGACACCAAGTTTTTCTACTTCGTGATCAGTCTCTCTTATACCGGCAGTATCTATTATTGTTAATGGTATGTTGTCAATTGAGATCATTTCATCAATCGCGTCTCTTGTGGTACCCGGTTCTTCGTGCGTGATTAATCTGTCCTCTTTCAGCAGTGCGTTAATTAACGTAGATTTACCCGCATTCGGTTTACCGGTAATGATCAGTTTTTGTGGTGAAGTGATTGCACAGCCGAAGGATGCGGTTGTCAGTATCTCTCTTAATTTGCTATTGATATCATTTAACAGTTCTCTGTTATTTTCACATTTTTCAATCTGTTCAACTGTTTCCTGTATGAAAGAGGACAGTGCTCCATTATATTGGTCGAGAAGGACCTTGACCCCTAATTTAGTTTTTGCTTTGGGTATTCCCAGCAGAGCTTCTTCCTGAATAAGGTCGATCTTTTTGTTTGATAGGGGGCGGGCGGCCAGCTCTTTCCAGTGAACCTCCATTGCTCCTGCAGAGACCACACATTCAAGTGTCTTCTTTACTGCAAGGATTCCACCGTGGCAATTAACTTCTACCATATCTTCTCCGGTAAAACTGTCCTGCTCTCTGAGCACGTTTACGATTACTTCGTCAACTGTTGAACTGTTTGAATGAATATCGCCGTAATAGAGCTTTTTTGATTCAGCTTTTCTCAGGTCTTTCAGTTTCTTTCCCTTGAACACCGCATTTACGATTTCAAGGGAGTCTGGCCCGGAGACATGTATTACGCCGATTCCTCCTTCACCGATTGGTGTAGTGATAGATGCAATGGTTTCTTTTTTCACGTTGATATTATATAAAGGGTCTGAGAACCTTGACAATGAAAAATGTTTGTGTCCGATTGTTCAATTGAACCTGTCTGAAATATTTGAATGACTCTGAAAAGTGTGTAATGGTACGATCTGTTGCGTTTTCTGCTTTCAAAGATACTGATTATACTTGACATTGTTTACAAAAGTTAATTATCATCCTAAAGATATTGAAGAGGAAGGATAATTTATTAAGCATGCTAATCTCAGTTGATTGTATTTAAAACCGAAACATCATTAAAAATAAGGGTAAATACAAATGTTAAACAAAATGAAAATTATTAATGTGTTTAGTATAGCTTTTCTAATAGTTCTCTCGTCCGGATTAACAGGAGCGGGGCAATTGGAATCTCTGGAATCTGAGAAATTAGAAGAGTCTTACCTGAAAGGAAGTAGAGAAGAAAAAAGCCAGCAATGCAGAAAAGAAGTTGCTCTCCTTTTTGGAGGGAAATGCACTACATGCCATAATAATGATGTAACTGATTTTACGAAAAAAGGAGATAAGGCAAGAGTCGATATGAAGGCTGCAATTGCGATTGATGTAAAGTGCGAATATTGCCATGCCGATAAGGAACATTTTGCAGGTAGATTTGAAATTGCTGTTAATATGTTCAGGCTGTCTGAAATGATGGATGTAGAATGTAATTTCTGTCACAAAGGGAGACATATTCTTACTTCTCGAGGAGAGACGGCAAAAATTTCAATGTTAGCAGAAAATTGGGTTGAAACGGGTAATGAAAGGTGCCTGAAATGTCACGTTGAAAAGAAACAATTTAAACTGAACGCTCGTGGTGAAAACGTTCTGAATGCCCTTATGTGTCAATAGGGGGGGCAATCTGAGAATAGGATATGAACGAGCAATTCACCACATTGATGTCACGAAGTGTTGGAAGTTAGATAAAAAGTATAATCACCAACTTAAAATCATGTCAATTAACAAATCCTACCTGATAAAAATTCTCATTATTGTTGTTGTCTATTTCATATTAGCCAAACTTGGATTGTTGATGGCATTTAAGCAAACCAACGCCTCTCCTGTGTGGCCTCCCACAGGTTTTGCAATAGCAGTTATTCTTCTGTGGGGCTACCGAGTCTGGCCTGGAATCTTCATAGGCGCCTTTTTGATAAATGTCTTAACGTTTGCCTGGCATGACATTCCATCTACTACATCGGTTCTGATGTCCTTAGGTATAGGGACGGGCAATGTACTTGAAGCTATCGTTGGAGCTTTTTTCATCCTTAGATTTGCCGGAACTAATGATCCTTTCTCCCGAGCTCATAATGTGTTTAAATTTGTATTCTTTATGGCAACGGTGGCTACCATAATAAGTGCAACGATTGGAGTATCCTGCGTTTGCGCGGGAGATGTTGTAGCTTGGAGTAGTTTTGGATATACCTGGTGGACGTGGTGGGTTGGTGATGCAGTAGGTGCTCTTGTCATAGCACCTGTTGTACTAGCCTGGGTTAAAGAAACACCAATCAACTGGAAATATCACCAATACTTACTAGCTTGTTTCGTATTGACCATTTTGCTGGGTGTATTGTACATTACATATGGAATATCAGAACAAAGCACATTTGTATTATTAAATCGGTTGGAATATTTGACCATACCCATTATTGTGTTATCAACTTTCCTGTTTGGACGGTTGGGAGCAACCAACACAGTTCTGATCAACAGTGTAATTGCAGTATTGTTTACGGTTAACGGTCAAGGCCCATTTGTCATGGAAATAACAAATGACTCTCTATTGTTATTACAAACATACGTAGCCGTCCTGGCCATTGTGTCTTTGTTTCTTATGGGGGCACTCAGTGAGCGTAAGACGGCCGAGAGTAAATTGAAAGAACTGAATGAAGAGCTGGAGTCGCGTGTAATTGAGCGTACCGCTAATCTGAATGAGTCTAATGAACAGCTTAGAATTGAAATTGTCGAGCGGGAGAAGGCTGAAGAAAGGACTACAGGTTTTGCTAATATACTTGAGGAATCATTGAATGAAATTTACATATTCGATGACAAAACTCTTCTATTTATTCACGTCAACAAAGGCGCAAGGCTGAACCTGGGTTATTCTATGGAAGAGCTCAGCAGACTTACTCCTTTGGCCCTCAAACCTGAATTTACGGTTGAGTCATTTGCGAAAATGGTCGAACCTCTGCGGACTGGTAAACAAGAAAGAACTCAGTTTACGACAACCCATCGAAGGAAAGACGGTTCTTTATACGATGTTGAGGTACACCTTCAGCTTTCTATCTTTCAATCTGTTCCTGTGTTTGTAGCTATTATTCTTGATATCACCGATCGAAAGAAGATGGAGAATGAGTTGAGGGAAAGTGAACTACGGTTGAGGGAGATGGCAGAAAATATTACGAGTGTCTTCTGGATGGAGGATTCTGATGGAAATTTATTGTATACGAGTCCTGCATACGAACAAATATGGGGACGAACTTGCCAGAGCTTTTATGAAAACCCCAAGAGCTGGTTGGATGCAATCCATCCTGATGACCGTCAGAGAGTAGCTGACAGCTTTTCAAGGTGGCAGTTTGAAGGGGAATACTCTGAAGAATTTCGAATTATTAGACCGGATGGTGAAGTCAGGTGGATTTATGACCGTGGCTATCCAATTAGGAATAAAGAAGGAGAGGTCTATCGTATTGCTGGTATAGCAGAAGATATTACCGAGCGAAAGAAGATGGGACAGGCACTCATACAGTCTGACAAACTAAAATCTATAGGTACAATAACTGCCGGTATCTCCCATGAGTTCAATAATATTCTCGCTATTGTATCCGGTAAAGTACAAATACTAAAGATGAGATACGCAGAGGAGAAAGAATTGGCTGAGGAGTTTGATATCGTGCTCAGAGCGGTGAAGGATGGGGCTGAAATATCCAACAGGATGCTCGCGTTTACCAAAACAGAGAAAGATGATACTGGTTTCGAGACTGATGATATATGTGACTTAATAAATCAGTCAATTGATTTCACAATGCCCAGGTGGAAGAGTGAGGCGCAGGCCAAGGGCATAAACTACCAGATGAACACGGAAGGGATGAAGAGAGTATCATCAATATTGTGTAATCCAACAGAAATAAGAGAGGTATTTATTAATATAATAAACAATGCACTTGATGCAATGCCTGGAGGCGGCAGTCTCTCGGTCGGTTCATGGTGTAGTGAAAATACAGTATTTATAGACATCTCTGATACTGGGGAGGGCATGTCTGAGGATGTGAAGAACAATATATTTGATCCATTCTTCACCACCAAGGCTCCGGTAGGGACCGGGTTGGGCATGAGTATGGTTTACGGTATAGTAACCAGGCACGGTGGTAGAATAGAGGTGAGAAGCGAGATAGGAAATGGCAGTACATTTACCTTGCAATTTCCAGTTACCGAAAAAGCAGTCGGTCCAATAACGGCTCCTGAACCGAACCAGAAAATAAACAAAAAGAATCTACGTATCCTGGTGGTAGATGATGAAGAGAATATATGCAACATTCTGGATATATTTCTTTCAGAAGATGGTCATAAGGTTAAAACCGTTGATAATGGTGCAGATGCTATAAATCTAATAAAGGCTGAACATTTTGATCTTGTATTGTGTGACCTGGCCATGCCGAATGTTTCCGGATATGATGTGGTTGAGGTCTTGAATAGTTTAGATAAGAGTCCGAAAATCGGTATTATCACTGGCTGGGGTGATGAATTTAATCCTGAGATGGATGAAGAACTTAAAGTAGACTTAGTTGTAAGGAAACCTTTTGATCTACTAGAGTTGGTAAAACATATAAATGATGTAATTGGGTAATCATTAAAAATAGCTTCATGTATGATAGTCAGCATTAATACTTACGTACTCTTTTGATAGATCACACGTCCACAATGTAGTACTCTTATTGCCCATTCCAAGATGTAATTGAATCGTGATCTCTTTCTTCTTCATTACACTATTTAATC
>CAYTGO010000103.1:0-6976 GCA_964437425.1 uncultured Candidatus Scalindua sp. | reverse complement strand
CGTCAAATATGCTGTCAGTGCCCGGCAGGACTCCTGATAAACAGGACTGCCTCATTCATCGCGTTCAGAAACTCTTTCCCGAAGCACGTATAGTTCACAGGTTGGACTTTGCAACTTCCGGTCTCATGGTAATTGCACAAAACCGGGAATCACACCGCAAGCTCAGCCGTCAGTTTGAAAACCGGGAAACCGAGAAGACTTATGTCGCAAAAGTGTTTGGTCAGCCCGAACAGTCATCAGGTGTGCTTAATCAGCCGATGCGATGCGATTGGGAGCGGAGGCCTCTGCAGATTGTTGATCACAAGCTGGGGAAAAAGGCGCTGACACACTGGAGAATTATTGAACGGCTTGAAAACAGTTGCATTGTGGAATTGACTCCTACTACTGGACGCACTCACCAGCTGCGCGTGCATATGCAGGCCATGGGGCATCCCATTCTTGGCGATGAACTTTATGCCCATGAGGCCGCGCACTCAATGGCTGATCGCCTAAACCTGCATGCTAAAGAACTGATTATTGCCCACCCGACAGAAAACAATCGCATGACCTTCTCCAGCACCAGCGAACCTTTTTAAAGCAAAAGAGACACTCACCGCAGAGACGCTCCCCGGACTGGAAAGCGCCGAGGACAAGAAGAGCGCAAAGAAAGAAGAAATTAAAAACAAGAAAAGAGATTGGGAGTAGTTTGAGAGTCGATTTCAAGCATTTGGTAAGAATGGCAACATTACCAAATATACCAAATAGCTAACCATTTACCCAAAATGGCAACATTGCCAAAATGGGTAAATAGCGATCTGTCACGAGGATTTACAGTATTCCCGTTTCTAAAACCGCAACCTGCAACTCGTAACCCGCAACTCGATTCACCCTTGTCCTTCTTATTTATGACAACTGTCCTATTATCTCTTCTTTGCGTTCTCTGCGTTAAGATTTGTTTTTTTCGTGATTTTTCGTGCCTTTCGTGGTTAAATCAATCAGTTTTACCACATTCTAAATATCTTCAAAAAGATAGTTTTACTTGTTTATACGAGTAAGATTTTTCATATACATTTAAAGCAGTATCTATTTTCCTAAAGGCTTAATCACTAATCAAGGTTTGACCCTATTGTTGCACTAATAACAACATTGAAGACTAATAAAGGAGTTAAAGATGGATAAGAATATGCTGCAGATAATATTAGAAAATTTACCATGGCCAATTATAGCTCTGGCTATAATAATCTTATTTCGAAAAGATATTGAAAAACTCATAGACAGGATAAAAAAAGTAAAAGGTGGAGGTTTAGACATATCCATGGAACATGGACAACCCACAACAATAGATTCTAGCCCCAAAGGTTTAAAGGCTTCTGAATCTCCTGAGACAACAGTCCATAGCCCTACAAATTTGAATATAAAAACTGATAATACTCAAGCAATTGAAGATAATGTAGATAGCAAAAGCGAGGAAAATGATACAAATCCCAAACTTAAAGAAGCTGAAGATCTTCTTAGTACTATTTCTAGCCAATCCCTTATTACATATGAAAATTCCATTCGTAATGATCTAGAAGAACTGAAAACAGATAAATCAAAACAAATTGAAATACTTATTAAGGCATTAGCATCCACACAAGGCAAATTGTATTACCAAAGCATACACAATGTCATATGGGGAAGTCAGTTGTCTTTGCTTCGCTATCTGAATACTTCCCCAAAAGGAAGTTCTCTTGAAGTGCTAAAAGTTTATTACGATCTAGGTGCTGAAAAAACCCCTAACATGTATACTAATTACAACTTTGAGCAATACTTAGAATATCTTATCGGAAATCATTTAATGGAAAAACAAGACAACTGCTATTTTATTACTCAACTTGGTATAGACTATCTTAGCTATCTTACTTTCTATGGCATAAAAGATCCTATACCATATTAACAAGGGTCACTGGGGTCGGACCAAGCTAAGTTGTTGATTTAAAAGAATAAGGCCTCTGAAATGTGGTTATTTATTGCCTTAAACACCACTTTTTAATACAAAAAAGAGATCTTTAAGAAATAGATCGCTATTTACCAGTTTTGGCAACCTTGCCAATTTTGGTAAATGTTTAGCTATTTGGGGATTTTGCCAATCCTGGCATTTTCCCCAAATAGTCGCAAATAATGTCTCTATCATCTCTTAGCGCTATTTAGCCATTTTGGCAATGCTGGCATTTTGGATAAATAGCATGGTATTCAGCGGATTTGGCAACATTGCCATTTCCGCTAAATGGATACATTTAAACTAAGTGCCTAAAGTGTGAAGTGAACTAAAGTGAGCTAAAGTTAAAGGCTTTTTTCCTGCAATTCCCGACCGAGTCGGATCTAGAGCTATCTAACAGGGTCGCCTCAGGAGACCTGCTTTCCTAAGAGGTATCATCTCTTTTTTCGTGCCAATTAGTGAAATTCGTGTCTTTCTTTCATCTTTAACCTATGTGCACGATCGTGCACACTTTCCTGCCATTTGTCTTTTTATCAGTGTTAATCCGTGCAAATCCGTGGCTAATTAAGAGAAGTGTGAAGTGAACTAAAGTTATAAGGAAGTTATTAAATCCAAATGTCAAAATCCAAAGTTCAAATGAAATCTAAAATCAAAAGCTCAAATCTAAAAAAAGGCATCTACTGTTTAGTCCATTTGGACTTAAAGCATTGATTTGGCATTTGAGCTTGGTCATTTGAGTTTACACGGATAGCTTCCCGCCAGTGGCGGATCTTGAAGATGCTCACAGGGTCGTCTTCAGGCGACGGGCGGCCTGCTTTCCTAAGATGTATCGTTTTTATCTGCGTCCAAATCGTCTCTCTCTTGTTAGGCGGGTGAGATGTGGTTTTTAGGAGTCTTCAGTAAAACCCGGATAAAGCATATCCTTACACTCCTGGCAGATACCGTGACTGAAATCAGCTTCAGGATGCTGAATAAGATAATGCTCAATAGGATGCCAATTATCTTGATCGTCTCTGATACTCTTGCAGTTTGAGCAAATAGTAACAAAACCCCGCAGGGCTTGAAGTTCCATCAAATAGTCTGTCACTTGTTTATTCTTGTCACCAAGAATTTGGTTCATGTAAATCGTTTCAAGATGCGATTCTATCAAGCTACTAAATTTCAGCATGAGTTTTTCGATTGTTTTTGAATATGTGTTTGGCTTGTTATCCAGAACACAAATAGTTCCAAACGGCTTTTTGTTTGGCAATAGAATAGGAAAGCCCAAATAGGAAATCATATTTAACTTGACGTCCGGGTTGTTTTTCCAGTTTGCGTCTGCCAAGGCATCAGGAACGAGAAGCTTGCTTTGTGCTTTGATCACCGTTTCGCAATACAAACCAGAGTCATATAACGTCTCCTTATCTCCGGGATGGTAAGGATTTCCCTCGCTATTGCTCGAAACAAAAACCTCAATGTGAGGGTCTGTAAATCGCATAATCAATGCGGCAGGGACTCCAATCATTTCAGCCAAAATATTAACGATTTCCTGCCAGTTTTCCAGAAGGTCTGTTGGTACCTCAATCTTGACCTCATTGTTTCTCATTTTTTTGCTCCTTACAAGTTATTAACCAGTTTCTGTATAACAGCACTATTTTAATGATACCTGTTTGAAATGATAATTAGATAGCTTGTAGAAATACTAAGGATTATAATACTTAGGTAACTTCCTAAAGCAAGAGGAATCTATGATTGACGATTGTTGATTGTCAATTGATGGTTGAAAAGAAAAAAGCACTCACTGCTAAGGCGCGAAGTTTTGGATTTTAAACCCTTCCCTACTGAGTCGGGCCTGAAAGCTGCTTCAAGGGGCGCCTCCGGCGGCCTGTAATTCCCGACCGAGTCGGATCTAGAGCTATCTAACAGGGTCGCCTCAGGAGACCTGCTTTCCTAAGATGTATATTTCTTTCTCTGTTTCTTCTTTTTCTTTGCGCTCCTCTTGTCCGCGGCGCTTTTTGTCCGGGGAGCGTCTTAGCGGTGAGTAAGTCTTTTTAATTCCTCGTCCAGTAATCCGGCTTTTGTCTTCCAGAAGAATTTCTCGACTATGCGGATTGCACGATCAGGGTTGCCATCCCACAGGTTGTTATCCCTGATTTTTTCAGACAGTTGAATCAGTCGTTCGGCTAATTGATCTGCTCCGCCTTTATAGTAAAAGACTTCATTGCCGGAATCCAGCCCAAGTGTCTCCGGGTAAGCGAGCCTTTCGGGAACAAGTGGGAATGCTCCTGCCGCTACTGCCTCAAGAACACTAAATCCAAAAAATTCATGATCGGCAGTAGACACGAAGACATCTGCTTCTGTAAGTGCTGTTTCGTAGTCACTACGCTCCTGCTGATATCCCCATCGATCTATATGATCTGCAAACTCCTTCTTTGCAGAGTCAAAGACATCAGGGCTCTGCCTGAACTGTTCTCCCATGACACTGATCCTGAATTCTATCTTTCGTGCTTTCAGAATTTGAAGAGATTTGAAAAAGAGTTCAGGGTTTTTGTCGTGTTCCCACCTTGCTGCCCATACAATTCGTATGGGACCGGGAGTCCTCTTTCCCCTTTTTGGAAGCTGATCTATTCCCGGATGCCGCACAAGAGATTTGTTCCAAACATCTTCAACAGCCTCTAAAGGCTGAAAATCAGGCATGCGTTTCAGGAAACCCCGAAGTTCCCCTAAGAAAATATTCTGGTGGTATAAAGAGTTGAACCACACCTCAGTGGCAGCCAGTGCGGTTATGAGATTTGTCAGTACATAATGAAAATCAAATTCCTGTGGATGTGCAACCGGATAGGTCAATTGGTTCTCATGAAAATAAACTATTGACGGAAGTTTCTGTATAGACTGAGGGACCAGTCCTAAGTACTCTGCAAGATTGAGCATGTCAGAGCAAAATATGATATCCCAATCTCCTCCTTCATTTATTTTCTCAGAAGTCTTACCGGCAAGGGTTATGGCCGAATGACGCATGCGCCATTTCCACTTCCATGGAGGAAGACTAAGCAGTGTCCATTCATGTTGGCTGTATCGCATCCAGCCATCCAGGAATGCCTTGTGGCTGCCGCCATGGTACGGCTCAAGTGCAAGAACTCTAAGTGCTTTTGTCATTTTTCGATTTTATTTCTTACTGTGAGGCTGCCTGTTCTGGCCAGTGATTATACTATAATATTGTGCCGGAACTATGTAAAATTACCGCACTATGTTCGAAACAATATTCAAAGAGGGAAGCGAATTTAATTACATCAGGCATAATGAAATAATACCAGACAGAACGTCCCTGTTATTTCTGCACGGACTGGGTGAATCCGGGCAATGTTTTCTGGAGGTGTTTGAGGACAGGCGATTTGATAATTGTAACATCATAGTTCCCGATCTGATCGGGTATGGTAAAAGCTCTGAATCTGTGAATGGAGATTACGGGTTTGAGACTTATATTGGAAAACTATGGAAGATAATCGACTATTTTAAAATTCCTGACTTAATCGTTATAGGACATTCCATGGGTGCAGACATAGCAACTTTTTTGTGCGCCTCTGACAAAGATAATAAAATAGTAAAATTCATAAATATTGAAGGGAACATAACCCAATATGATCTGATTATTTCACAGGAAGCTGTTAACGCAGCAGAGGCCGGTAATTTTACACACTGGTTTCATGACGAGTTTATGACGGCAAAGGTCCTTGAGGATTGGGGACAGAAATATCCTTCATGCCAAAGATACTATTCATCGTTACGTGACTGCAATCCGGAAGCATTTCTGGCAAATGCTCGTGAGTTATGTCAGAGGAATACTGCACTGCCTGGAAAGTACAGGAGCGAAACAGGCCGGATATACTGCTTGCTTTCAATGCCTAAAGTATTTTGTTATGGAACGGAAAGTATCTCTTCCGGAACAGTTGATTTCCTGAAGGAGAACGAGCTGGAATATAAGGCCTTTGACGGCGCATTTCACTGGCTTATGATAGATAAGGCCAGAGAATTCTATTCGTTTTTATTTGAATTAGTTTCTAAATAAATAATCTTAATCATAAACTGCGACTATATTCTTACGTTATTTATTTTGAACTCTCTTTTTTTGTAAAGTATGGTAATTGTAAGATATTTTTTTTGACCTTTATGTCCTTGGATTTTGCTTCTGATACAAAACCGCTCGTTGCATTTCCGGTGATCCATAGTTGGACTTTTTTTGCTTTATGCTTTTTCTTTGCAGTTGCAATTTTACCCATCAGTCTCTTCATTTCAGCCGTATTGCCAATAATATCATAAGGGACAATAAAGAACATTTGCTTTCCCTCTTTAACTGCACCAAGCATGTTTGAGACACTAATTAACGTCTCTAGGTCTCCTGCATACTTCTGGTATGCTGATAACAACTCCATCTGATTAAGTGCAAAAGTTGCTTCGTCCGGCTTACGAACCTTACCGAGATGCTTTATCGCATTTTCTATACCATCAACACCGGAACCCTCCTCCGGCTTTCCAAAACGCTTAAGATAATAGTAAAGATATGCCTGTTCACGCGGTGTGTAATTGGGGTTGTCAAGGAAGCTCTTCAAATCACTCTTTTTCTTATATTCAAAGCCCAGGACTTCTTCATATTTTTTAGAAAGCACATATTTGAGTTCCGGAGGAGATTCATCCATGACTAATTTTTCAGTTTCAGAATCTAGTCCGTTCGGGGTCAGCGAATTGCTTAAAACTCCAAGGCCCTGTACAGGGGCAAGGAAAAACAGTCCAACGCTGGTGCCTATAGAACCCTTTGCTCTCTCTTTTGCAACTTCCTGGATTAGTGCCTGTACGTAAGGGTTATCTGAATAAACATCCAGTCCCAACTCAGCGGCAAACTGTCTTGCATGTTTGCCTGTTGCAAATCCAGTACCTCCTTTGGAGCGGTCTTCACCCTGTTCCTCCTTTTCTTCAGCATCTTCATCTTCATCTTTATCCAGGTGTTTCTTGAAGAATCTTCCAACACCTCTTAATAGCTTACCG
>CAYTGO010000102.1:4537-7595 GCA_964437425.1 uncultured Candidatus Scalindua sp. | reverse complement strand
TATCCGGTTATTATCCTGACCAGCCATGGAGACGAACAGGTAGCAGTCGAAGCAATGAAGGCCGGCGCTTTCGATTATATAGTAAAGTCTGAAGTAACGATGGATAACATGTCTCGTACCTGTAAGAGAATTCTGAGAGAGTGGAGCCACATCACCAAGCTCAAAAGACTGGAAGAAACGCTTTTACAATCAGAAAAATTAAAGTCCTTAGGCATAATAACTGCCGGGATTGCCCATGAGTTTAATAACATCCTTGCCATCATGTTGGGTAGTGCAGAACTGCTTGAGGGAGGTTTTAAAGACGATAAAGAGTTGAAGAAAGGGCTACATGTTATTATTAAGGCAGGTGACGATGGAGCAAAAATAGTGAGAAATATGCTAACGTTTGCTAAATCAGAAGCAAACCCATCCGAGTATATTTGTTCTGATATCAGGCTTTTAATAGAAGAGGCGATTAGTTTTGCAGAGCCCAAATGGAGGAATATTGCTCAGGCCAAAGGGATAGATTATAAAATATACAAAGAAGGCATGAAAGAAATACCGGAAATGTTTTGTATCCCTTCAGAGATAAGAGAGGTGTTTACGAATATTATAAATAATGCCCTGGATGCTATGCCGGATGGCGGCAGCCTTTCATTCAATACATGGAGTGATGATGACACTGTGTTTATAAGCATATCTGATACAGGTAAAGGTATGCCTGAAAATGTGAAGAAGAGGATATTTGATCCCTTTTTTACAACACGGAGGCTACACGGAACAGGATTGGGTATGAGCGTTTCCTATGGTGTAATAGTGGGACATGGCGGTGAGATAGAGGTGGAAAGTGAGGAGGGAGAGGGGACAACGTTTAACTTGAGCATTCCGATAAAGAGAGAAACCGCACAACAAAAACCGTCATCTAAACCTGAAACTCATGAGATAATGGCAAAGGGACTTCGTATCCTTTTTGTAGATGATAGTGAGGCAATGTGTATGATTATGGACAGCATTCTTACCAGAGGTGGTCATACTGTTAAGATTCTTAATAGCGGTGCTGAGGCTATAGAGCTTGCCGGTAAAGAAGATTTTGATCTCGTTTTAAGCGATCTGGCCATGCCGGATGTCAATGGATATGAAGTAGCCAAAAGGTTGAATAAATTAGATAGGAGGCCAAAGATTGGCATAATCACAGGCTGGAGAGATAAACTCGAACTGTTTGACGAAGAAGAGATGAAGGTAGACTTTATTATCAGAAAACCTTTTAAGCACCCAGAGTTGGTAAAACATATTAATGCTGCATTTGCTGTGGATAGTAAATGATAAAAACAGACACGAATTCCACGGATTGACATGGATATTAAATAAATCCAAATGCCAAAGCTCAAAATCCCAATGAAATCCAAAATCAGAAGTTCAAAAGAATGACTCTTGTCGATTGTTGATTGACTCTTGACGTCTTCATAAAAAGAAGTAAAATCACCATAACTTTAGACACTTAAAACTTTAGCTCACTTTAGTCACTTATTCAGGCGTAATGCCTTATATAGGAGGTTATTCCAAATGGAAAAGATGGTTGGGAAGACAAAACTGAGCCTGGTTCAGGGTGATATAACTCTGCAGGAGACTGAAGCAATAGTCAACGCCGCAAATACAACTCTGCTTGGAGGTGGTGGTGTCGACGGCGCTATTCACCGCGCGGGTGGACCGAAGATCCTCGAAGAGTGCAAGGAGATACGTGCGAAACAGGAAAGCTGCCCTACCGGAGAAGCGGTAATAACAACCGGCGGGAATATGGCGACTGAATATGTGATACACACTGTGGGGCCTGTATGGTCGGGTGGAAACCGCAATGAAGACCAGCTTCTTCGCAATGCTTATTACAACAGTTTGAACGTGGCAAAAGAGAATGGAATCAAGTCGATCTCGTTTCCATCCATCAGCACCGGAGTTTACAGGTTTCCAAAAGAGAGAGCGGTAAAGATCGCCCTTACAACAGTAAAAGAGTTTGTTCAGGAGTATAACTTTGAAGAGGTCAGGTTTGTACTGTTCAGCGAGAATGATATGAGGGTTTATGAAAAAGAGTTAAGTGAAATAACATAAGTTATTAAATCCAAATGCCAAAGTTCAAATGTCAAATCAATGCTTAAAGCACAAATGATCAAAGCGGTCATCACGAAGGAAGAGACAGCAGAAATTTTACTTTTTTAGATTTTGGATTTCATTGGGATTTTGAGCTTTGGCATTTGGATTTGATTCGCCAATCTACAATCGCAACTCATAATTCGTAACTTACTGGTTAACTTTTCCTCTCTGCTTCCCCTTATTAGGCTTTCTGCCGTGGTTTGCTTTTTTGCTGCGCCATTTGAGTTTTCCTCTTTTGTTACTTTGTGCCATGAGATTCTTATCCTTTCATTTCTTTAGATTCTTCTTTGTTTTCTGTTTCTACTTTTTCGCTGCTGCTATCAGTTCCCGCCAGCTTTCCAGGGTCCTTCTCCTCAGTTGCTTCTTCCACATCATCTTCTACGCCCTTCACACCCTTCTTAAATTCAACAATACCTTTTCCCATGGACTTCATTACCTCCGGTAACCTTTTACCAAAGATGAGCAGAGCCACAATAAGGATTACAATCCATTCGATTCCACCGGGCATACCAAACATTTTTCTTCCTCCCCGTTATTTAATTTAAAAGAGTCTTAATTTTCCTGAGTGTCGTAATCAAGTTACACATGTCTTCCGGTATCTCAGCCGTAAAATTCATGGCTTCGTTAGTAACCGGATGAATAAATCCAATTTTGTAAGCGTGAAGCGCCTGTCTCTCAATAATTGGATCGGTAACATTATTGCACAATTTTGCCTCTTTTGCAAGATTATGTATATCTTTGTCGTCTGAAACCTGTTCCAACAGATCTTCAACGCTGCATGTTTCACTATAGCCATATGCCGAATCAGCAACGACAGGATGGCCAATAGTTTTCATATGAAGCCTGATCTGGTGCGTCCTGCCTGTTTCCAGAAAGACTTTAACCAGTGTAAAACCCGGGTAACGCTCCACTACTTCAAAAATAGATACTGCGT
>CAYTGO010000102.1:0-4437 GCA_964437425.1 uncultured Candidatus Scalindua sp. | reverse complement strand
CCACGTGCCGGATGTACTACAGTATCCGGTGATTTATTCAGGACCATCAGATATTCGTCTTCGTAAATAACATCAAGTGGAATATCTTCCGGAGTAATGTGGTCGCTGCTCTCCGTCGGCAAATCTATGGAGATGACATCGTTCAGCTTTATCTCATAGCTGCTTTTTACCGCAACATCATTTACTTTAACCGCCTCTTCCTTTATTAACCGCTGAACATGACTACGTGAAAAGTCCTGCAGTCGTGAAACAAGGTATTTATCAATCCTCTTGGAAGAGAGCTTTTTTTTAACTACTAACTGGATTTGACCTGTTTCGTCTTCGTCCATTACAGCCACTCTATTTAAATTCATAACTTATTATTCAAGATCTTCAAGCCGATACCTGGCCATTTTTGCGCTACCGCTTTCCGGGTAAGTGGCAACTACACCTTTGTACGCAGCCACTGCTGATTTCGTTTGTCCCAGTTTTTCGTAGCATCTTCCGGTATCCAGCCCTGCCTGCGCTTTGAGGTATGTCGCTTCCGGATTCCTCGCAATCTCCTTGAACTGTTCTATAGCCTGATTCAACTGTTTCTTCTCTTCAAGAACGTATCCTAATGATTGTCTTATAACAGGAACTAACGGGTGGCTGGCATAACTGCCAATGAATTCTCTGTATGTGAGAATCGCATCATCATATTTTTTTATGTTGTACTGTGCATTACCCAGTTCCGACAACAACCAGGGAGTTGCACCGGTTGCAGACAGATTATCTTTTAGAAATTGATATTCTTTGATAGCACCTTCAATTGCTTCTGTCTTCTTTTCGGGCCCCTCTTGTTGCGCAGTCGCCATTTCGAAGTTCATTCGGTAGATCCGGCTCCAGACTTCACCAAGATCGTTAGCGCCCTTCTGCTGATACAGATATGAAGGTACACCGGCCGCGACAGCTACGCCAAGGCCAATGACTATCCACAACCAATTAACTTCAAAAAACTTTATAAAGTTATTAAATCTCTCTCTTGCATTTTCCATATGATTTTGTAGTGCGTTGTAATGTCGTAAACCGGCACCGGAAATAAAGCCCGGCATTTACGAAGATGTTAAAAAAAATAAATTATATTATCTGTAAATTAGAAATACGCCCGAGAGGATTCGAACCTCTGACCTACGATTTAGGAAACCGTTGCTCTATCCATCTGAGCTACGGGCGCTTTTCAACAATTCATGTCAAATTGAAAAAGGCCGACAATCAACATCTATGCCGGCCTCAATGATCGAACACCCTGAATTATTACTTCAGTATTGAAGCAGAGAAAAGATATCGTATTTGCTCAATTTATCTTTTCCGTTCAGGAAACCCAGTTCGATTAAGAAAGCACATCCCGTAATTTTACCGCCAAGCGATTCGACCAGTTCACAACTGGCAGCCATAGTCCCACCGGTTGCCAGGAGATCATCCATCATCAAAACATTATCACCGGCCTTTACCGCATCTTTATGTATCTCAAGCGTGTCAGTACCATACTCCAGGTCATATGTCATGCTTGCTGTTTCATAAGGAAGTTTTCCCGGTTTTCTGACCGGTACAAAACCCGCACCCAGGTTTATTGCGACTGCGGGACCAAAAAGGAATCCCCTCGCCTCTGCACCCACGATTACATCAACTTTTTGATTCGCATAGTGTTCAGAGAACTTGTCAACAATCTCCTTCAAACCCGCAGGACTTTGTAATACCGGGGTTATGTCCTTAAAAATGATTCCCTCTTTAGGAAAATCAGGAATATCACGTATCAGTTCTTTAAGCAAAATCGTTCTTCCTTTCTTACCACCGTTGTCTAAGCGTTATCTTCCTCTTTTACTTCTTCAGCAGCTTCTTCTGCAGCAACTTCTTCAGGAGCACCTGCATCAGCACTCTCCGGAGCGGCATTCTCTGTAACTTCTACTTCAGCTGCCAGCTCGTCCTTTGCTTCGTCTTCCGGCGCCGGTACCGGAGCACCCTCTACACCTTTAAGGCTCAGGCCTATCTTTCTTGCTTCCGGCTCTATCTTTACAATCTTTACATCCAGATCCTGCCCGATAGAGATAACGCTTTCAAGTTTCTTAATTTTCTCTTTAGATACTTCTGATATATGTAACAGTCCTTCGAGGCCATTACTGAGATCTATGAATGCACCAAAATCAGTCATCTTGGTAACCTTACCTTTTACGATATCACCAACATGGTATTTATCAGGTATCTCTTTCTTCCATGGATCATCAGTAAGCTGTTTGATTCCCAGTGATACTCTCTTTTTATCCTTATCAACAGAGAGTATTTTGACCTCTATCATTTCACCTTTTTTAATTATTTCGGAAGGGTGTGCAACTTTCTTTGACCATGACATGTCTGAAATGTGGAGAAGGCCGTCTATGCCTTCATCAATTTCTATAAAGGCACCGTAATTTGTCAGGTTTCTGACCTTTCCTTTTATTGTGACTCCAGGAGGATATTTCTCTTCAATATTCGTCCATGGATTCTGTTCGACCTGCTTGAGACTCAGTGAGATCTCTTCTTTATCTTTATTTATATTTAATACGACAGCCTCGACAGAATCGCCAATGGCAACTACATCTGAAGGATGGTTAATGCGCCTTGTCCACGACATTTCGGAAATATGTACCAAACCTTCGATACCTGTTTCCAGTTTGACAAACGCACCATATGACATAATATTGACCACCTGGCCTTTGATCTTTGAGCCAATCGGATATTTCTCTTCCACGCTTGTCCATGGATTCTCCGTCTTCTGTTTTAATCCGAGAGAGACCTTATCCTTTACTGCGTCAATATCAAGTATCTTAACATCAACCTCATCTCCGATTGCCAGCATTTCTGAAGGATGACTGATCCTGCCCCAACTCATATCTGTTATGTGAAGCAATCCGTCTATACCGCCAAGGTCGATAAATGCACCAAAGTCTGCAATGTTTTTAACCTCACCTTTTACAACCTGACCGACCTCAACACTATCCAGGAATTCACGTTTCTGCTGGTTTCTCTCTTCTTCTATAAGCTTCCTTCTGGATACAATTATGTTCTGTTGTACCTCATCTATTTTTAATATCTTACATGTAACTTCAGTACCTATATATTCAGCAATCTCACCGGGAGGTTTGATATCGATTTGTGATGCTGGAAGAAAGATCGGGATACCTACATCAACCAGCAATCCGCCTTTTATCTTTCTTACAACTTTACCTGTTACGACATCACCTTCCTGATATTTATTAACTATTTTTTCCCAACCACGTATGCGGTCGGCTTTTCGTTTTGAGATCTGTATCAGACCAGTATCATCTTCGAACGACTCAAGCATTACCTCTATGTCAGCCCCGACTTCAACATCCTCAGCAGTATCAAATTCAGACAGCGGGACGATTCCCTCGGATTTATATCCGGTGTCTAATATTACATTGTTACCAATGACACCTAAAACTCTACCTCTCAGGATCGTTCCTAAATCAAAATTTTTGATTGAAGTATCAAATGCTGCCTCAATTTTTTCCAGGCTGTCACCACCTATAATCTCTTGTAGCTCTTGCTCAATTTCCTCTTGCTTGATATCGTACTTTTCTAATACTAGTTTGTTAACCATTTAAAAAAATTCTCCGAAATATAAAGTTAATAAAACTGCTAAATAAAGTTTTAAATATAAAATAAAAGCTTTAGCACTAATTTTTCTGCTGCTCTTTTTTAATCTCTTTAATCAAGAGATTAACAACATCCTCTGCTTCCAGGCTTGTTGTATCAAGGTAAAGGGCATCGGGTTCTCTTTTCAACGGTGCATGCTCCCTCGTCGAATCCCTGTGGTCCCTCTGGGTAATGTCTTCTATCATATTATCCAGACTACCCTCACCGGCAAGAGTCCCGAGTTCAGAATGCCGCCTTTTTGCCCTCTCCTTAACGTCGGCATCCATGTAAATCTTTATATCCGCATCCTGAAAAACAACCGAACACATATCTCTGCCTTCAGCAACAATATCTTTACCTCTTGCAAAGTCTCTCTGGAGTTCTACCATCTTTTTGCGGACAAAATCCAGGCTGGATATATGATGAATGTTCTCTGTTACGGAGGGATGTCTTATCTCTCTTGTTACATCAACATCATCTACAAATACCTCTGACCCATCAGCCGAACACTCTATCCTAATACTGGTATCAGCTAACAGCTTACAGACTCCTTCTTTGTCACTGAAATCAACAGCTGAACTACTGACTTTCCATGTAAACGCTCGATACATTGCACCACTATCAAGATACGTAAAGCCAAGACGCTCTGCTAACCCTTTTGCCGCTGTACTTTTACCAGACCCAGCCGGCCCATCGATCGCTATGATCAACAGGTACCTCCAATATTTATTGTGTTAAGTCCTTCGAATAATCGAAACTCTCCTTTATAACAAAGCGTATTTG
>CAYTGO010000101.1:4278-7817 GCA_964437425.1 uncultured Candidatus Scalindua sp. | reverse complement strand
TGACAGTGTCTACAGCAAAGCCCAATCTTACCATATCCACACTGCGGCTGTTGTGCATCATATCTATCATATGAGCTCTCTATGCCATGTTCGTCCATTTTCTTAAGCAATTGAAGAGACTCTTGATCAGCCCCTTCGTAATTTTTCTTATTCTTCTTCTCTTCTGTCATTTTACGCACTCCTTTAATTTAGCCATTATCACACCAACTTCAGATAACAACTGTTCATTATCGTTATATGCGGCTTTTCCTTGTAAATCTGAGTCTATTAACTGCTTGTTATACGAAATCGTTCCCAGTAAGGGAATATCTTTAAGCTCTCTCTTCATAAATTCACTGTGAGCATCATTCATTACTTTATTACCCACAGCATATACCGTTTTAATGCCAAGATCCGCAGCAAGCCTCTTCACCTGAAATGCGGTCTGTATACTCCTTTTGCCTGGCTCTACAACAACAATCAGTGCTGTTACAGCCTTTATAGATGCACGTCCCAAATGCTCTATGCCGGCTTCCATGTCAATTATAACTACTTCATCTCTCTGCAGTATCAGATGATTTAATAACGTCTTAAGCATCACCCCTTCAGGACAGGCACATCCACTTCCACCCCTTTTAATTGTGCCAAGGGTCATCAACCGCATACCATCGTGTGTAATAGAGAGTTTTTCAGGAAGATCGTTAACTGTCGGGTTTAACTTGAAGAACTTACCGAACTCTTCCGATGTGGAACCAGTTCGCTCCTTTATAAGTTCCTTTAATTCAACGAGTGGTACTATTTTATCTGCGTCCTTAATACCCAGGGCTGCCGCCAAATTAGCGTCAGGATCAGCATCAATTGCTATCACCTTACTGCCAACATCCGCAAGAAGCTTTGCCAGGGTCGCAGTTAATGTTGTCTTCCCAACACCACCTTTTCCTGAAACCGCAATTTTCAATCTATATACTACTCTCTTTAATTGTTGTGTATATATATCTAAAACGTATAATTTTACAATAGAGTAAAATTCTTGTCAAATATAAAGTGGCATTTTGCCATGTTCCACCTGTTTAACATTTTAACTATTAGATGGTAGTAATGTTTATATCAACGTTTAGGTCTTGTCAGGCCATATTCAAATGTAATATAAATAGTAGAATTATTATCTTAATTTTTTGTCCAAAACCTCGTTATGTTATCTAACAACAAGAAGTTAATAATATTTGATGTCGACGGTGTAATTTTCAAAAGCCAGCTTTTGCTTAGTTTTTCGCGATATTCCGGAATTTTGAACTATCTGAAAGCGTTGTACTTATGTTTTCAGTTCTGTATTAATTCTTTAAATATACGTGCTTTGCTTGAAAAGATATATATTAACATAAAGGGGTTACAAGAGGAAGATTTATGGCGTGTTTATTCTAAAATGAAGATTGTGCAAAACGCTGAGGAGACTATTCGTGAAATTCGCAATAAAGGCCATGTTGTTGCACTAATAAGCAGTGGTGTACCCGATACCCTGATTAAGGACCTTACAGATAAACTGCATGCCGATTGTGGATATGGAATTGAAGTAGAAACAGACAGCGGTGTTTGCACCGGTAAAATTGGCGGACCGCTCTCTTACAGTGAAGGAAAGATTCAGGTTGTCGAAAAAATGCTGAAAAAGCAGAATATGACATGGGATGATGTGGTTGTTGTGGGAGATGACAGGAACAATCTGGACATAATGGAACTTGCGAAGATCAGTATTGGGTTTAATTCATACTATCCTGTTCGAAAAAGGGCAAAATACCTGGCAGACGGTAATGACCTGAGAAAAGTACTGTATTTTATAAATATTGAGGATAAACCAACTTTTGATGAACTCAGTGCGGATCTGAAACATAAAAGTTCTTCATCGTGGGGTCAGGAATTCAGACGTAAGGGAATTCATGCCTGTTCGCTGTTAGTCCCTCTGCTTGCAGGAGTTAACTATATGCTAACATTGGAGTTATTACTAACTATAACAATTGTATATGCAGTTTCTGAATGTGCAAGGCTCAATGGGGTCGGCTTTCCTGTGCTGAGTTACATTACAAGATCATGTGTTCGCTCCAGTGAAAGAAGGAGATTTGCATTTGCTCCGGTTACACTTGCTTTAGGCGTTCTGTTGTCTTTGGTACTGTTTCCGACATTAATCGCGTGTGTTACAATCGCTATTCTTGCATGTGCGGATAGCATGGCAACAATTGTTGGAAAGTTCTATGGAAGGATCAGGATCCCCTATAATCACATAAAAAGTCTTGAAGGATCTGCTGCTTTCTTTATTACCGCATTTATATGTGCCGTTATTTATCTGCCTCTAAAGACTGCATTGATAGTCTCTCTGGTATCTTGTATAATCGAGAGCATACCTGTTACACACGATAATATTACAATTCCCTTGGGAACTGGACTGTTTTTGAGCCTGCTAATATGAGAATACTGGGCATTGATTATGGAGCGAAGAGGGTCGGCCTGGCAATTAGCTCTCCGGTTGGGTTAATTGCACAAGGTCTTCCAACAATAGAGCGTATTGACGGTCTGGACTATCTGGAGGAGCTGGCAGACGTAATCAATGAAAAAGAGGTAGAAGAGATAGTCATTGGCCTTCCGAAAAACATGAATGGTTCTATCGGAGAAAAAGCCGAGGAGGTTCTTGCGTTAGTTGAAACACTTAAATCCAAATTCAACCTTCCTGTTCATACTTTTGATGAAAGACTCACGACAGTGAGGGCCCACAAGGCTATGACCGGAGCAAAGATGTCTAAAAAAGGGAAGAAAAAGAGAGTGGATATGATTGCCGCACAGTTCATACTGCAGGCTTATCTCGATCAGATCAGTAGAAGTGCAGATCAGGATTGGGAGGATGAGTAGATGATAGAACAAACCAAAAAAAAATATAAGAAACCTGAGCTGGTCTCACCGGCAGGGAGTCTGGATAAATTAAAGACAGCCATAGAATACGGCGCGGATGCGGTGTACGCCGGAGGAAAGGACTTTAATCTGAGAAATTCTGCAGCAAATTTCTCTCTGGATGAGATTGGGTCCGCTGTTGAGTATGTACATGAAAGAGGAAAGAAATTATATATCACCCTTAATATTTTCGCTCATAATTGCCACATAAATAAAGCAGAGCAATACCTGAAGGAGTTGGGAGAACATGATGTTGATGCTTTTATAGTCTCCGACCCTGGAGTCCTCTCGCTAGTTAAAGAGATAATACCCGACGCAAACATTCACATCAGCACGCAGGCTAACTGCACAAATACCAAAGCTGCTGATTTCTGGTACAGCCAGGGAGTTAAAAGGGTTGTGCTGGCAAGAGAGTTATCGTTAAATGAAGTTGCAGATGTAAGTAATAATAGTCAATGCTCGACCGAGGTATTCGTTCAAGGCGCAATGTGCCTCTCCTATTCAGGGAGATGTTACTTGAGTGCGTATATGGCTAATCGTGGAGCAAACCTTGGAGATTGTGCGCAATCATGCCGCTGGAACTATTCTCTTGTTGAAGAAGAGCGTCCAAATGAATATTACCCGAT
>CAYTGO010000101.1:0-4178 GCA_964437425.1 uncultured Candidatus Scalindua sp. | reverse complement strand
ATCGAAGTGATGGGAAGGAGCACCTGCCAGGACTTTGTGCAGAATATAAAGGAGATATACAATAAACACATGGAGCCGGTACAAAAGGCGAATCCGGGGCAATCATTTTTTATTATCCCTGAAAAACCTGTAGAAGAGTATTTTATTTTGAGAAGAAAGGTAGATAGTAAATAACCCGCAATATTTAATTACTTTATGTCTGATTACAACACTCTACAAACTCAGCTAGATGATAATAACTACCAGCACACCATCCTGCAGGATGTGTCCCGTACGTTTGCACTAACCATCCCTCAGCTTCCGGATCCGTTGTCTCACGTGGTAGGTAATGCCTACTTGCTATGCCGTATCGCAGATACTATTGAAGATGATAAACATATGCAGGCAGATACAAAGCGTGAGTTTTCTGAAATGTTTACCGAGGTTGTTGCAGGCCAATGTGACGTAGATAAATTTTCCAAATCCCTTTTTCCTTTGCTCTCATTAGAGGCTTCCGATGCAGAGCATAATCTAATTGCAAACACAGCGCCGGTAATTCGAATTACACATAGTTTTAATGATCGTCAGCGTGCCGCACTTGAACGCTGCGTTGCTATCATGGCAGAGGGTATGGCACGTTATCAGGACGCAGAAACACTTGATGGTGTCAATAATCTTGAAGACATGGGCCAGTATTGTTATTACGTTGCCGGAGTCGTGGGTGAAATGTTAACCGAACTGTTCTGTGATTATTCTAATGAAATTGATCAACATAGAGATGAATTAATGGGGCTTTCTGTCTCATTTGGCCAGGCCCTGCAGATGACAAACATCCTGAAGGATATCTGGGAGGATCACCATAGAGGAGCATGCTGGTTGCCGAGGGATGTGTTCAATAAATTTAATGTAGATATTACCAGTAAAACCCCGGGCGGCAAAAGTGAAGGTTTTAAAAAGGGCCTTGAGGAATTAGTCGGTGTTGCTCATTCCCATCTGGATAATGCCTTACGTTATACACTGATACTGCCACCTCACGAAAAAGGATTACGGCGGTTTTGTCTATGGGCTTTAGGTATGGCAGTACTGACACTTTGTAAAATCAATAAGAATCCATGGTTCACTGAAGGCTCTCAGGTAAAGATCAGTCGGCTTAGTGTAAAGGCGACGATGCTGTTCTCAAATATGGGAGTCAGCCATGATGGTGTGCTTAAATTGATGTATAACATTGCCGGACGCAATTTGCCGGTCTCTTGTATTCATGAAAAAGTTGAAGAGACTGCCGATCATATATGACAGATATTAGTTATTTCTGCATCAGTTTTTCCACACCACTAAGAACATCCTTAGGCAGGATTGATGACATGCATATCGGGTCGCCACAAGTTCTTTTCCTGCACGGGCTGCAATGAACATCTTTTTTTATAACTATTGCCGTGCCGTCATATGGCCCATAGATAGCAGGGTCTTTAGGCCCATAGATTCCAACTATCGGAATACCCATGATTGAGGCGATGTGCAGTGGGCCGGTGTCTCCACCAATAAAAAGAGTTGCGCGTTTTATCAGTGCTGTGAGCTGCTTGATGGACTTTGTCTCGCATGCAGGGAGCGACTTGTGTATCATGCTTCCAGCTATTTCATTGACTACATCAAGTTCACCGGGGCCCCAGGTGAGAATGATGTTAGCGTCATATTTGCTCAGAATCATATCAGCTAACACAGTGTAGCTTTCTGAAGACCACTGTTTAAAAGATCCGAATTTACTAGTACCTGGATGGATAATTATATTTGGGAGCGAAGGATCGGCATTTTCGTTAATGAAGTTGGATATATACTCTTCGTCCTCTTTTGCCACTGGAAGCTCCGGTTGCAGGAAGGTAGTATCAATATCCAGCTCTTTAAGCAGTGAAAGATTCTTCTCTATTCTGTGGATCTTTTTTCCGGCAGGATATGCATGATGCTGCGTGGACAGATAGTTGAACTCCTTACAGTAACCCCTTCCAAATCCAAGCCTGTTACCGGAACCTGTTATCAGATTCATAACCGCACTCTTAAGATTGCCCTGAAAATCTATTACAAGGTCGTAATGGTTTTTGCGAAGCTTCTTGTAAAATGAAAGAGATTCAGAAATTATATTAAGTGAACTGTTCACCTTCAATATTCCGCTCTGCCATTTTTTTCTTGGATAGATAATCACTTCATCAACGTCCGGGTGGCCTTTAATGATTTCACTGGCCCTGTCCTCCACCAGCCACGTTATCCTGGAATCGGGGAATTGAGATCGCAATCGCCTGAGAGCGGGAAGCACGTTGATTACATCACCAATGGCGCTGAGGCGAATAATTAAAATATTTTCAGGTTTTTTTGTTAGCATGCTTATGGTTGAAATTATCTTTTATTTAAGCCCGAAGGGCTGTAAGAATATAGCAGGGGGTGAAGCTCCCTGGATAAGAGAATAAAGAAATTCAGCCCCAAAGGGGTGGAAGAAATATAATTATTTCCATATGTATGTCTCGTCAAATGTAATATCATATTTATTTAACAAATCAACAAATTCCTCTTGAAATGATCTTTTCTTGTGATGCTGTTGTTGGTTTCGTATATATTGAATTACCTTCTCCTCTGATGATTTGCTGACAGAAAATGCCCCATATCCATCCTGCCACCCAAAATCTCTTTTTTTCAGAAAGGTAGTATGTACCCATTTTGATGAATTTGCTTTGACAATTTCCATAAATTTTGAAACTGATACAGTCTTGGGCATATAAACATAAAAATGTATATGTTCCGGCATGGCATTGATCTCAATTAGAATACCACCGAGTTCCCTAATTATGCCACCAATATACGCACATAATCTGCCACAGACATCGGTGGATATTATTGGTATTCTGTTTTTCGTACTGAAGACAAAATGTGTTCCCAATGACGTAAATGAACCGGACATAATGATGCCTTGATTTCTTTCGCCCCGCTGGGGCTATCCATTTATTTTATTAAATTTCGGGGGCTTTACCCCCGCCTATTTGCTTTCTGCCCTTCGGGCATAGTTCAATGAATATTTCTTTTAATCTGACAAGGAGATCACTAAGAGAAGAATTTTAAAAAACATCAAAATAATAGCTTTTAACCATTGTATTTTTAGTGACTTCGTGTGAGAACTGCTTTTTGTTATGGCGGTATTTTACAAATATTCAGTAGTGAATGGAAACGTTTACTGAAATAATTTCAGTACATATAAGTCTTTTTTGACATGCCGGTTACACTGTAGTATAATCACACGATAATGAAGAAAGTGGAACTACCTGCTTATTTCTCTACCTTGAACAAGGGTAAAGTGACCTTATATGTCAAAAAGGAATATGAAGACAGGATGTCTGGTCAAGACATTGAGGGGTTATTTAATCTCTGTAATGATCCTCTTTCCGGAACAAATCATACAGGCAAAAACGAATTAAACGATTCATACCAGGGGAGATCAACCTGCAAAACTCTAAGAATGGATAGTCTTGGTGACGAGAGTTTTATCGTGAGGGAGTACTGGCATGGCGGGATGGTTGGCAAGATATTCAAGGACTTTTTCTGTGACGGCATGCGTCCTGTCAGGGAGTTGTCGGTATGTGAGGCGGCGAGTCAGGGTGGTATTAACACTACTGAGATAATTGCGATTGTTAAAAACCAGGCTTTTGGGCCTTTGTATAAATTCCGGTTAGTTACCAGGGAGATAACAGAGTCTATCGATCTGATTGAATTGCTTTTGAATTCAGGAGAAAATCAGCTGTTTGCACAGAAAAAAGAGATCATTGACGAACTGGCAAAAGCAGTTAATGATATGCACAACGCGGGTATCTACCATGCGGACCTGCATCTTAAGAATATTCTTGTTAAATCTGATCCCGGTGGAGGAGTTCAAGTCTATATAATTGACCTGGATAAGTCCATACAGTATGAGAAGATTAGTTTTCAAAGAAAAATGAATAACATACTGCGGCTGGACAGGTCAGTTGTAAAATTGAGAAGAAAAAACCGGGAACTGTTCAGCAAGGCATTTCCTGTATCGAAAACTGACAGAGTAAGGTTTCTAAAAAAATATATAGAACTGGATAGTGAATCTGTAAAACCACTAAGATATTACATACAGTCGTATAATAATTCCCATGCTCTTCACAAATTGTGGTGGTGTATGGGTGGGGGGTAGCTAG
>CAYTGO010000100.1:5790-7830 GCA_964437425.1 uncultured Candidatus Scalindua sp. | reverse complement strand
ACTACTTACTAGTACGCTGATGAACGTTCGTTTTTCTTTATTGGAGATCTGCGTTTTTCCGCCTTCTTTGAATATTTATCAGGGTTTTTATTATATGCGTCAGCACAACCCTCACAACACAAATGCACAGTTTCTCCTGCATGTTTCGTTTCTACCTGCTGCCCCTTGCTGTCCGCAGCCTGTCCGCATACCGTACACTTTTCACCAGAACTTTCACTGGCATTAACATTCATAGCACAATTTTTGGCGTCTTCCATATTACACTCTTTGCCATCTTTCTTGGCACCGCAGCAGCTGTTGGCAAATGTCGTTGTATTAGCAGTCGACAAAACAAACGCAAGGACGACAGCACCCATAAAAAAACCAATACGTGTCATTGTTCTCTCCCTTATAATAAAAATGAAATCAAATTGTTATAAACGTGATAGTATATGTAACTTAAAATATGACTGATTGGTTCCTTAATTTCAAGCAAATAAATCTACATTAATCCTTATATCGTTATATCTAATTGCCTTATAACATTCCTTTAAATAAATGCGATACCATCATTAAGCCTCTCAAAGGTTTTGTTTGCATTCTTTATTTGTTTATGTAAAATTAACTCTCTTTTTTCGCATATTTATTACATATTACGCAAATAACAGAATATATACTCTAAATTATTGACATGGATAAACTTAAATTAACTATTAATGATAAAACATACGAAGCGGAGCAGGGTAAAACCGTACTGGAAGTAGCTAGAGCAAACGATATCTGGATTCCAACCCTTTGTCATGATAATCGCCTTGAACCGTACGGTGGTTGCAGAATATGCCTGGTTGAAATAGAAGGGGCAAGACAGTTGATGCCGTCATGCATATCAAAAGTTAATGACGGTATGGTTGTAAGGACAGAAACTGAAGATATTCGCAAGACAAGGAAAGGTGTCCTGGAATACATCTTATCAGACCATCCTCTTGACTGCATGACCTGTGAGGCAACAGGCTGCTGCGAACTTCAGGATGTTGCATATGCTACCGGTATCAAAGGAGACCGATTCAGGAGTGATGAAAAAAGAGGCGGAGTTCTCCCTGACAAGAATGAGCTTATTTATAGAGAAACCCCTAAATGCATTAGATGTGGTCGCTGTGTGAGGATATGTGAAGAAGTAACTCAGGAACACGCAATAGCGTTTGGAGGAAGAGGGTTTCAAATGTGGGTTGCCACACCTTTTGGCGAGACAATGTTGGACGGTCCATGTGTCTTGTGTGGTCAATGTGTGTCCACGTGCCCTGTGGGAGCAATACGCGAGAAGCAACCAAGCGGCAAAGGACGCTCTTACCAAACCACTAAAACCAGATCAACATGCGGCTACTGTAGCATCGGCTGTCAAATAGATATCCATTCCAATCATCAAGAGATCAATAAAATTACCTCAGAAACAGGATCTACGCCAAACAACGGCAACCTGTGCATGAAGGGTCGATTCGCATATGACTTTGTAAATCATCCGGACAGACTTGATTCTCCCATGGTAAGAAGGAATGGGAATCTTGAGAAAGCAAGCTGGGAAGATGCATATGCTGTTATTGCAGAAAATCTGAAAGGCGTAAAGTCAAAACACGGAGCAGACTCAATCTCATTTATAAGTTCAGGGCGATGTACGAACGAAGAAAACTACCTCATGCAGAAATTCGCCAGAACAGTAATTAAGACGAATAATATTGACCAATCAGAGACAGAATGTCACGCACCAACTTTACATGTGCTGAAAGATACCCTTGGTTTTGGTACCACAACTAACTCAATTCAGGAAATCTCAGGAGCAGATGTTATATTTGTTATCGGTGCGAATGTTACAGAGTCGCATCCCATAATAGGACTTGAGATAAAAAATGCGCTCCGTAATGGCAAAACATTAATTGTTGCGGATACACGTAAGGTGTGGCTGGCGAAGAAAGCCCAGACGTTCTTAAACCTTCAACCTGGGACAGACGCTTCTCTCGTTAATGCCATAATCAGCGTAATCATCAAGGAGAAACTCCACGATGAAAA
>CAYTGO010000100.1:2497-5690 GCA_964437425.1 uncultured Candidatus Scalindua sp. | reverse complement strand
CAGAACAACGGTCAGGGTGCTTTCAACATGGGTGCTTTACCTGATTTCTACACAGATTCACAACCCGTTTCAGATATCAATGTACGCAAGAAATTAGAAAAAGTATACAAAACAAAATTATCTAAAAGCAAGGGACTGCAAATCAGGGAGATGTTTAACGCTGCATCCAAGGGCAAGGTCAAAGCGATGTACGTTATGGGCGCTGACCCGGTAATGAGTGAACCTGATACGACAAAAGTAAAGAAGGCGATAAGTAAACTGGATTTCCTGATAGTACAGGATATATTTATGTCCAATACGGCTCAGTATGCTGACGTAGTACTACCGGCAGCCTGCTTTGCTGAGAAGGATGGTACATTTACTAACCTGGAAAGACGCGTTCAGAGAATTAGGAAAACTGTTGAACCACCGGGTGAGGCCAAAGCAGATTGGAATATAATATCTGAACTCTCAACCTGCATGGGAAGCCCAATGAATTACAGTTCGCCGGAATCAATCTGGGAAGAGATCAGGAAAGTTTCTCCAAATTTTGCCGGAATCAATTATCAAAGGCTCGATAACGGTGGAATACAGTGGCCGTGTCCAAAAGCGAATCACCCCGGCACAAAATTCCTATACGAGAAAAAATTCCCTAATGGAAAGGCGACGTTCTCTTCAACTGAAGACAGAGTAACTTCTGAAAAACCAGACAAGGACTATCCATTTATTCTCAGCACAGGACGTACTCTTTACCATTTCAATAGTGGTACCATGACTCACAGAACCAAGGGAAGCACACAAAAGCAACCTTACCCATTTGTAGAAATATCACAAAGCGATGCTAAGGATACCGGAATAAAAGATGGAGAAATGGTCAGGGTAACAACGAAGCGTGGCCAGATATCTCTTACCGCTAATATCACAAACAGGGTAATGCCAAAACAGGTCTGGATTCCAATCCACTTCATAACTGCTCCGGCAAACCTACTCACAAAAGATCCTTGCAGTACCTCGCGTACAAACGGCAATTCAAACTTAATGCCAGAATATAAAATCTGCGCGGCTAAAGTAGAAAAAATTCAATAGACAATATTGGAATCCTGTTAAGCCTTTTAACCTCCTTAAAAACTTGTCACAATAATCCTATAATCCCATGCAGTAGATGCAAGAAAGACAATCCCCTCCTTACGAAGGAGGGGACAAAGGGGTGGTTATAAACAACTCTTCCCTCGTAAGAAGGAAGCAAAGAAGAGGTATTTTGAATATGACGAAAATATTCAATAAAAAAGAGCATATCAAGAAAAGGCAATACTTACGAAACAACATGACAAAGGCAGAAATTGTTCTTTGGTCAAAACTGAAAGAAAAACAGCTCAACGGCTTAAAATTCAGGAGACAGCATGGAATTAATAATTACGTAGTAGATTTTTATTGCCCGGAACTAAAGCTGGCAATAGAGATTGATGGTGACGTACATGCTTATGATTCCAGAATTGTTTATGACAAGCAGAGACAAAAAGAGATAGAAGCATTAGGAATAAAAGTGTTAAGATATACAAATACTGATGTTTTAAATAATATTGAGGGCGTCTTGTATGATATTGTGACAACCACCCCTCATTCCCCTCCTTCACAAGGAGGGGATGCATAGGAAGTTACAAAATAGTTTTTTCATAGCTTCAGTGTATACTGGTAGGCTGTAGCGGAATGGCTTTAGCCTTCCATTATTCACCTGGACATGACAATGGAAACCTGAAGGTTTCCGCTACATCTTAGTTCAATGACATTGTCTTCGTAAGGAGCGAATGAAAGAACAAAGGTATAATTATCTTATGAAATCGTATGACTTGTTAATTATTGGAGGTGGTCCCGGCGGTTATGTTGCTGCAATTAAGGGAGCACAACTGGGTCTGAGTGTAGGGCTTATAGAAAGAGATAAAGTTGGAGGCGCCTGTCTGCACAAAGGCTGTATACCCACAAAGGCATTGATCCAATCAACTCATCTATACGAACTCTTTAAGAGGAGCAAAGAGTTCGGTATAACCGCGAAAAGTGTCACTGCAAATTTCAGTGAATTTCACAAGCGGAAACAGTCAATTGTAAACAGGCTGTTTGGTGGAGTTGAACACTTACTCAAGAAAAACAAGGTTGACCTTTTGAAAGGCACCGGCCAGATAGTCTCTCCCGGTAAAGTCCTGATCAAGGACGGCAGCAAAACCAAAGAGGAAGTATCAGCAAAAAATATTATTATCGCCACCGGTTCTTCACCTGTTGTCTTTAAAGGGCTTCCACATGATAAAGAAAACGTATTAACAAGTGATGATATCCTGGAGCTGAACGAGATACCATCCTCACTCCTGATTATTGGAGGCGGTTCAGTAGGAATCGAATTCGCTTATATTTACAACGCACTCGGATGCGAAGTAACCGTAATTGAAGTGATGGACGAAATCCTCCCGACAAGCGACAAAGATGTTGGAAGCGCATTGAGACGCTGTCTTTCAAAGAAAGGTATCAAATTTCTTACACAGACCGAACTTGATTACATTGAAATAAGAGAAGACTCAGTTGAAACAACGGTTAAGAAAAATGATGGAAAAACGGAAACACTTCAAAGTGAAAAAGTTCTGCTCGCCATGGGTAGAAAGCCTGAAACGGAAGATTCAGGCCTGGAAGCCCTTAACCTTGAATTTAATGGAAGGTTCATAGACGTAGATGAGAACATGCAGACAAGCCAGTCAGGCTTATATGCGATTGGAGATATCACCGGCCCACCACTGCTTGCCCATGTCGCATCTGCACAGGGTCTGTTTGTTGCACATAATATTGCAGGTAGCGATTACCCGCCTATAAACAGCAACACTATCCCGAAAGTAACCTATACGAATCCCCAGGTCGCGAGTGTCGGCATGACTCAGGAGGAGGCAGAAATGGCAGACTATGATCTTAAAGTTGCCAGATTCCCATTCATTTCTAATGGTAAAGCTCAGACAATAGGCGAAGAAGAGGGGTTCATAAAAGTAATTACCGATAAATCAAGTGGCGAGATCCTGGGCGTACATCTGATAGGCCATGAAGTTAGTGAATTGATAGGTGGCATGTCCCTTGCCATGAGTCTGGAAGCAACAAACCTGGAAGTAAGCGCTAACATCTTCCCGCATCCAACCATTTCAGAAGTATTCGCCGAAGTTTTCCACATGATTGAAGGCAAGGC
>CAYTGO010000100.1:0-2397 GCA_964437425.1 uncultured Candidatus Scalindua sp. | reverse complement strand
ATCCAACCATTTCAGAAGTATTCGCCGAAGTTTTCCACATGATTGAAGGCAAGGCGATCCATATCTGATAATAAATTCTAAACACAAATTTTTTTGCTTACAGTAGGCTATATATATCAACAAAAAGAGTCATAACAAAATTTCGATATGCACAATACACTTAAAAAGGTTTTTGGATTTCAATCCTTTCGCCCTAACCAGGAAACGATAATCAAGAACATCCTTGAGAAGAGAGATGTTTTTGCAGTGATGCCTACCGGGGGTGGAAAATCACTCTGTTATCAATTGCCTGCCCGGATGATGAAGGGAACTACAGTTGTTATAAGTCCGCTGATCTCCCTTATGAAAGACCAGGTTGATGCGGCCATTGAAAACGGAATGTCTGCCGCATTTCTAAACAGCTCTTTAAGCACGCAGGAGATGTCTGCCGTGTATCAACAACTGAAAAGTAATAACCTGGAACTACTCTACATTGCACCTGAGCGATTTGCCATGCAGGGCTTCCTTGAAACACTGAAATCTCTTCCCATATCACTTTTTGCCATAGACGAAGCACATTGTGTTTCCGAATGGGGACATGACTTCCGCCCTGATTATCTGAGCCTCTGCGATCTTACTCGAAGCTTTCCACACATTCCGGTAACAGCATTTACGGCAACTGCAACACCAAAGGTCCAGAAGGATATTATCAGCAAGATCGGTTTGAGATCTCCGTGCATTATCCGCGCATCATTTAATCGTCAAAATCTATTTTACCAGGTTAAAAGTAAGACAGGATTAGAGGCCCAGCTAATAGAATTTCTCAAAGAGCATACGGACGAACCCGGCATAATCTACCGTACTACACGTGACTCGGTGATGAGATTAACCGAGTTTCTGGTGGAACAGGGCATCAGCGCACTCCCTTATCATGCAGGATTGAGCCCTGAAGAACGCAAAGAAAACCAGGAGGCGTTCAGCAGAGACAGGGTTACTATAATCGTGGCAACAATTGCCTTTGGAATGGGAATTGATAAATCAAATGTTCGCTTCGTTATTCATGCTGATTTACCTAAAAACATTGAAGGCTACTACCAGGAAACCGGACGTGCGGGACGCGATGGAGATACGGCCAACTGCCTTCTCTTTTTTGGCAGACAGGATATCCCCAAGATCAGGTTTTTTATAGATCAGATGCCTAATGAAAATGAGCGGTCAATATCTATGGAAAAGCTGAATAAGTCTGTCAAATATGCGTCACATAATGTGTGCAGACGCAGACAGCTTCTCGAATATTTTGGTGAGAATTATACGGTAGAGAATTGCGGTGCATGCGACATCTGTATGGGTAATGTTGAAAAGGTTGATATAACTACTGATGCGCAGATAGTAATGTCAGCAATATCAAGGACCGGTCAATATTTCGGGATCGGACATATCATTGATATTGTTGCCGGTGCAGACACAAAGCGCATTCGAGAACTTCAACATAACGAGATTAAAACCTACGGCGCAGGTAAGCACAAACCAAAAAAACACTGGCAATTCATTGTAGATGAGCTGCTGGCACAGGAAGCGATTGCACAGGATGGAGGTCAATATCCGGTATTAAAACTGACAAAGAGAGGTACGGATATACTTTTAGGCAGAGAAGAGATCGAGGGTTTAAAGAGAGAGGAGATAAGAAAGAAGCCCAAGGCGTTCAGAGTCAGCGGATTCGAATCTTATGATGAAGTCCTGTTTGATAAACTACGTGTTCTTCGCAAGAAACTTGCCGAAGAGCACAAGGTACCTCCATACATTGTTTTTTCAGATATGACACTTCATGAAATGTGTGTTTACTATCCATCGACACTGGATGAGATGATAACTATTAGTGGTGTCGGAGATACCAAGCTCGAAAGTTATGGCGCTGATTTCACAAAGGAGATAAAAGTACATCTTGATAAAAACCCGGATATCTCAATCCCTGAAAGAGAACCGGTTGTTCCATCGATAAATACGCCACAGCTAAAGACGAAAGGAGGAACAATCGAAAAGACCTATGAACTTTCCAGGGAGGGGCTTTCAATTAAGGAAATTGCAAAAACCCGCAACCTTACTACCGCCACAATCACAGGACACCTTGAAAGCCTGATAAGGGATGGACGTGATGTCTCAATAGATCGCCTCATTGACCCGGCAAAACGCAATATAATCGAAGAGATGTTTTTAACTCTCAAGACCTGGCATACAGGACCTATTGTTGAACATTCCAATGGCACTGTAAACTATGAGGATGCAAAACTGGTAAGAGCTTATATAAAACGAAAGAAAACATAGCTTGGCTCAACCTGCCTGTTCAAAACTAAAATGTCACATGGCCCTTCTCTTCAAGGTAGTTTAATATCTCCCTTGCGGACTCTTCCACAGACAACT
>CAYTGO010000099.1:0-8000 GCA_964437425.1 uncultured Candidatus Scalindua sp. | reverse complement strand
GCGCTTACTAACAAGTGCAAAGAGACGTTGGAGGGCATAGTTGATGATGTTAAGAGTTCTACTGATAATACTAACACGGCTCTACAGGAAATTGTAGGTAATGTCGAGAAAGTAACAATACTGACAAATGAGATCTCAACTGCATCTGTTGAACAATCTGAAGGTGTCACTAATGTAAATAGTTCGATACAGCAGATGGATCATGTCACACAGCAGAACGCAGCAACAGCCGAAGAAGTTGCATCTACAAGCGAAGAGATGTCCGCACAGGCACAAACTCTTCAAGAGCTGGTCGATAGTTTATCAGTACAAGTCAGTGGTGATCAGAGACTCAAGTTGCAAGAAGGGAAAGATGAGACCTCACTGAGTGAAGAGAGTACATGTTCTCCTCAGTCAGCAAATAGCGGCAAGGATGATGACAATGGGAAATCACTAGAAGTGGCTATGGAGTCTGCTATTCCAATGGGGGAAAATAGAGTTATAGAGAACAAGGATGGTTTCAGTGGCTTTTAGGAGTAACGTTAGGATTACAATTTGAATAAGCTGAGGTGGTTGTATAAGGCAATCCATAAACAGCTATACAGTACAGTAAAAAGAACACGGCGTGTAACCCGTTACTTTTGCTAATGTCCCTCATCTTTCTCCCGGGTGAGGGACAACTGTTAATGCATATCGTTATTTGACAGATTGTCCGAGAACTGGCAAAGCACCATTATTTTCTTTGGATTTATTGTATCAGTTGGATTTTTGTAAAGGTGTTTAAAATGATTGAATGGAACAGTGGACATAGTTTAGGTCTATCTATAATTGATGAAGAACACAAAAAAGTAATTGAAGTTATTAATGGAATTATTGCTGCGAAGCAACGTGCAGATTTTCCAGAGAAAATAGAGATAATGTTGCATGAATTGATAGATTATGCATTGAGTCATTTCAAGACTGAAGAAACATACATGATAGAGTTTCACTATCATGAATATCAGTACCATAAAGAAGAACACGTAGATTTTATCCATAAAATGAACTCTTACTTTAGTAGAGTAGTCCGTGGTAATTATGAACTTGCAAGTGAAATACTTGAGTTCTTAAAACAGTGGCTGGTAAGACATATAGAGGGAACTGATAAAAAATATATAGAATGCTTTGCCAGGAATGGCGTTACATAAAAATTTGTTCAATTCGTGAAGTATGATTGAGATATTTTAAACCGAATCCCCCTGACCTCTCCTCTTCTCCCTTTCCTCGAAAGGGCTTTTGGGGGGATTTGGTTGGACTTTTTTAGTAAAAAAATGAACCGGGAAAAGTTAATACTATTTGCAGAAGACAATGTGAGTGACAGATTTTACATTGCAAGGATGTTTGAGGAGTCAGAAACTTACTCCAAATTACGTTTCGTAGAAGATGGTAGCGATCTATTGAACTATCTGTGTAAATGTGAGGGGTACACTTCAGAAAACGCGCCCTCGCCAGACCTGATAGTATTTGACATAAATATGCCTGATAAAGACAGTTCTGATGCATTAGATAAAATTAAAGAAGATCCGGTGCTTAAGCAGAAAACTATCTTTATGTTTACCAGAAAATCTTCATATGGCGATATTGATGCACCATTTGATTTAGGAGCAACTATTTCCAGGACAGAATCCTGGAGCAATGAAGGGGGTAGATACATTGACTTCTTTCTAAATATTTTAGCTTTATCATAAACTGAGAATTATCTAAAAAGGGTGGTTCTAATAAATACAGAAGTAATAGAAAGTTAGTAATATTGGGAGGTAAGTTGTGAGCAAAATAACTCTTATGAAGTTAGTAAACAAAGTCAAGGAGATGCCTCCTTTGCCGCAAAGTATTACACAAATCCTTGAAATTACCAAAGATGATAAATCTTCCCCTCGGGAACTGGCAAAAGTGTTTGAGCGGGATCCGACGTTAGCGGTAAATATTCTCAAGATAGCAAACCTGCCTGCTTACGGTTTTAGCAGCAGGATATCAACGATAAGTCATGCAGTTGTGTGTCTGGGGCTTGAGACGATAAAGAGTATTGCTCTTACCTCGTCTACGCACGATATGTTGAATAAGGAAATACCTGCTTATAGTCTCGGGGAGGGAATGTTGTGGCAGCATTCCATATCCTGTGCGACCTGTGCAAAGATAATTGCAAAGCGTATCGGATATCAAGATGATGAAGAGGCTTACATTGCCGGACTTCTACTTGATATCGGAAAGGTTATACTGAGTAGTTTTGCAGAAGATGAATTTAACCAGGTAGCTGAGCGTGCAGAGAATGATGAAGTTCCGTTTAATATAGCAGAACAGGAGATACTGGGTTTTGATCATCCCCAGGTAGGCGGGAGAGTGATTAAGAAATGGCACCTCCCTTCTGCTCTTGTGGAAGCAGTACTATATCACCATCAGCCTGAGAAAGCGGATGCACATAAAACACTGGCGTATATAGTGCATCTGGCAGATGCACTAAGTTGTATGCTTGGAATCGGACTTGGCAGTGATGGGCTGATGTATATGTTTGAAGAAAATACTCTGGATGTACTTGGCCTTACCAAAAAAGGTGTAGAGGCTATAATGAGTGAACTTGCTGATATGGTTGTGGATGTAGAGGAGCTAGAATAAATAATAATTTTATCGAAAGTGTGTAACCCGGACATCCTGAAAAACTCTATTAGTAGATATTTTGACAAAAATGGTGAAAAAATTTACCAAGAGACGGAACTGATTATTTGTAGAAAGTGGTTGTGGATATATCAATAACTGATATCGATAAGAAAGAATTTGTTGACATTCTGAATCAGGTCATTGTCGCAGAGATGCAGGATAGTGATCCGAAAAAGGTAGATGAAGTATTAAATGAAATGATTGATTATGCATGGGATCATTTCAAGGTAGAAGAAGCCCACATGTTGAAATCTAAATATCCTGATTACAAGCAGCACAAAGAGGAGCATCTCGGTTTTGTCCTTAAAACGTTCTCCTATTTCAATCGAGTAGCTGCAGGTGATTATCAAATCTTAAATGAGGTTCGAGAATATTTGCAGCGGTGGCAGATTAATCATATTCAGGGAACCGATAGAAAGTATGCTATGGAAATAGTATTCTGATCAGAACTTCTGGACAACTGGTTTAGTTTGTCTGCGCCTGGTATATAAGCATTGCAGAATAGATTTACTGTTTTTCCTGCGCCTATCAAAGAGAGGAAAGCAATTTCAAAATTTAATTATCTATAGAAGGTTTTTATAAAATGTCAAATACAGGCCAGATTCTGATTGCCGATGATGCCGGCTCTCAATTATTGCCGATAACTGATATGTTACGCCTTGAAGGGTATGAGTGTAACTATGTTCCTGATATAAAAACTGTTATTGAGATATTGGAATGTATAAAGTTCGATCTCTTGATTGCAGATATTAATACGGTTGGAAGCAGTGCATCAGAAATTATCAATAAACTGCCGGATAATGCAAAAGAACTATCAATCATACTGGTAACAGATGTTTCGCTCTCCGACGCACAGATTCAATCCATGAAACCTCTTGTAACTGCCTGTCTTAGAAAGCCTCTTAGTTCCGAAGAGCTATTGAATCATGTAAGGTGTTCGTTAAATGGCAAGCTTATAGGAACATAACTTTACCGGTTGATAAATTAACCCAATGCAACAAGAATGAAGGTTCCTCTTCGCTTGGCCCATACTGCCTTGCATTGTCACACTCGCCTATCGTCAGCCATTCGTTTAGCAGTGACGACGCAATCCCTATAATCTCGTCCAACAAAGCCGTATTGTAACAGCCTGTCAATTCGCTCTGCACCACTTAGTATTTCTGGAGTTCAGATCTCATATTTTCTACTTGTACAATAGCCTTCCGTCTTTCCATTTTTACCTCTCTGCTTTTCTTGTCAAACAGTAAAATGCACGATATAAGCCGCTTTTTTGGCCTCAATTCTTCATGAATTTATTTTGTAATCTCAACAACTCACAAAGTAAGATAAAATTATAGTACTACTGTAACACATTATAAAATTGAAGCTTACAGCATGGAAAATGAATTTTATTTGATAGAAAGGATAAAAAATATACAAAAAGTGGCAAATATAAACACTTTTTTTTTAAAAAATACTAATTAATTTTGGATCTAGCCCGATAAGCTATATAACGACATTATTTTGGAGAATATTCAGTAACGTACAAAAAAGCAAAATTAGAGAATTGTGTAATTTATTTTCGAAAGTGCTGTAATTTCAACATATTAAGTATCAGCTTATATTCTGTGTGCTTTAGAGATCCAAACATCACGCAATTGATTTAGGGATTTCGGTATTAGTTTTGCGAAAGCTCACTGACGCCTTGTTTTTCGTTATAAGTCAATTGGCCATACAGGCTGTGTACGTAAGCAGGTACTATTTTAAATGCAGTCAGTAATATATTGAAAGATTATCCGTACTAAACATCAATTTTTGCCTTAGGAGAGGAGATAAAAATGAAGATTGGAATGAGCACGAAAGTAATTGCACTGTTTCTAATAGCAGGTCTGATTCCATTGGGGATATCAGGATTTGTTGGCCAGAGAACAGCGAAAAAGGCATTAAAGGAACAGGCCTTTAAACAACTCGTATCCATAAGGGAGACTAAAAAAGAACAGGTAGAGGAGTATTTCTCTAATATCGAAAAGCAGATAACTACCTATTCAAAAGATCATATGATTATCAATGCGATGGAGGAGTTAAAGAACTCTGTTAAAATGTTTCGTAAGGAGAATGAAATAGATGACGCGCAGTTAAAAGGATATCGTGCAGCCTTAAAAACTTACTATACAAGAGATTTTACAAAACAATATAAAAAACTGAATAATGGGCTGGATCCTGATGTAGATAACTATTTTGATCAGCTCGGTAATGATGCTGTCCTGTTACAGACATTCTACATTAGGTCAAATGATTATGTACTGGGAGAAAAAGATAAGATGGACTTTGCCAGCGATCGGTCCACTTATAGCAATCACCACGGATATTATCACAACAGGATCAGGGAATATCAACAGCAGTTTGGTTATTATGACATATTCCTTGTCGACCCGGATAGCGGGCAAATCGTCTATTCGGTCTTTAAGGAAGTAGATTACGGCACCTCACTCATAGATGGGCCATATGCCGATACAAATCTTGGGAAGGTCTTTCGGGAAGCAAATAAGAGTACAAACCCTGATTTCGTAAAATTAGTTGATTTCGCTTCATACTCCCCCTCCTATGATAGTGCTGCGAGTTTCATCGCATCACCTATATTCGATGACCAGAGAAAGGTGGGTATTCTGATCTTCCAGATGCCAATTGATAGGATTAACAGGGTCATGACCAATAATCATAAATGGAATGTTTGTGGTCTGGGAGAATCCGGAGAAACATATATTATCGGTAGTGACCATACCATGAGAAGTCAATCACGTTTTCTTATAGAAGACAAAGAAGGCTATCATGCACAGATGGCAGAATTGGGTATGGATGAGAGTCTCCTGAATATTATCCGGGCGAAGGACAGTACTATCCTTTTGCAGAAGATAGAGACCAAGGGGACACTTGCCGCCACTGCAGGTAAGTCCAATATTGAGATCTTTAAGGATTACAGAAATGTGCCGGTCCTCAGTGCCTATGCACCATTGGAAATTGAAGGTGTAGACTGGGCTATTATGGCGGAGATAGATGAGGAGGAGGCCCTCAGAGCGGCGACTACTTTAGGTAAAAGAATGATGATGATTTCAATCGTTCTCCTGTTTGTTATTTTAGGGTTGAGTCTGCTGGTTCTCAGGATTACAGGTAGGGTAACTAACGTCATTAAGAGAATGGTTACAAGCCTGACTGATTGTTCTGTCCAGATATCCGCTGCTTCTGATCAAATATCCAGCGCAAGCCAGACTCTTGCACAGGGTTCATCAGAACAGGCATCCTCTCTGGAGGAAACATCTGCTTCCATGGAAGAGATGTCATCTATGACGAAACAGAACGTAACGAATGCAGAGGAGACATCAAAACTGGTAAACGAATGTACTGTTGCCGCAGAGGATGGAAATAAAGCGGCTGCGGAAGTGAGCAAGTCAATGGAAGATATAACCGCCGGCAGTAAGAAGATTGCGGAGATTACTAAGATAATAGACGGCATAGCTGCGCAAACCGGTACTTTGGCAACTAAAGCTGGCGTTGATACAGCTCAGGTTATCGGGCAGGGAAATAGTTTTGCCGTTGTGGCGAAGGAGGTCAAAAACCTTGCTCATAAGAGTATGGATGCCGCAAAAGACACCAAGATAGTGGTTGTCGAATGTATTGCCAATGTAGAAGAACTTATTAGTGATGCAGAGAAATACTCAGAATTTAAGAAAAATATAGATAGAATTACAGAAGGTATTGACATAATAGATGGTATTGCATCGCAGTCTAACCTACTGGCTCTTAATGCTGCTGTGGAGGCGGCCCACGCAAGTGACAACGGGGAGAAATTTGCTGCTGTGGCTGAAGAGATTCGTGGCCTTGCCAAAAAGTGTACGGATGCCGCAAGGGATACTACTGTCCTTGTAGGTGAATGTGTACAAAAAGCAAGTGATGGAACCAGGATTGCCGATAAATGTAAAGGGACCATGGAGAGCATTGTTAATGACGTAAAGAAAGCTTCAGCTCTGACAAACGAGATTAGAGAAGCGTCTTCAGAACAGTCAGAGGGTATTACCCAGGTTAGCAGTGCAGTGCAGCAGATGGATCAGGTTACACAGCAGAATGCAGCAAACGCTGAAGAGACGGCGTCGGCAAGTGAAGAGTTAGCAGCCCAGGCACAGACGATGAAGGAACAAGTTGATATATTAGCGATGCAGGTTGGTGGTAAAGGTGACGGAGAGAAGCCTTCACAAAAATCTGACAAAGAGGGTGCAAGCAAGGTTGATAATAAAACTGCCGATAAAGTGTCAGAACAGCAGGTTGAGGAGAAGAAAACTTCAGGCAGTAAGGTTTTCAAATTACTCTTTTCACCAATATTGATCTTGCAGTCAATCGTCAAGCGAGAGAAGAATAATGATTCTGACAAGGAGATCAAACCAGAACCTGCAGGTTCATCTGCTCCTGATCTTGATAACGAAGCTGGAGGCAATGGTCATGATGCACAAGATACCAGGAATGTGCCGGCAGACCCTGAGGCATTAATCCCAATGGGTAAAAACAGGATAGTAGAGCATGACGAACAAATGAATGATTTCTAGGTATAGAACTACACGGTTTGAGTTTGCGAATGCCGGGTTGTGGAGGCAGAGGAATGAAGAAGATGTGTAGGGCATTTTATAGCGGGCTGCAATGCAGCACTATGTTATTTGTTGACACCTTTCACTCTGAATATGTCCCCTCCGTAGGGTGAAGGGTGTCAGTGAGATGGTTAATTCAAGAAATTAAGGAGATATGAGATGGAAGCAGTTGTAGAGAAAAAAGAGATAACAGATCTGGACGGAAAATTTCTGACATTTGTCCTGGGTGATGAGATCTATGGTATCGAGATACTCAAAGCAAGAGAGATCATCGGACTTATGGACATTACAACGGTGCCACAGACACCGGATTATATGAAAGGTGTGATTAACCTGAGAGGCAAGGTTATACCCGTGATCGATCTGAGAATGAAGTTTTCGATGCAGGAAGAGGAGCATACTCAGGAGACATGTGTAATTGTTGTAGAAGTTAATGGCATATCGATAGGGGTCATTGTAGATAGCGTATCAGAGGTGGCAGATATAACCGGTGCAGAGATAGAAGATGCGCCAAACTTTGGTCAGGGTATAGACACAAGCTTTATCATGGGTCTCGGCAAGGTAAAAGATAAAATAATAATTCTGCTTGATATAGAGACTGTACTATCAACAGCAGAATTAGAGATGGTAAGTCTGGCGACAGAGTAAATTAATGAAGTATCCCTGTCTGCCGATAGGCAGGGACATGAACGAATTTATGGATTAGGGTATTAAGTA
>CAYTGO010000098.1:0-8040 GCA_964437425.1 uncultured Candidatus Scalindua sp. | reverse complement strand
CACAACAGCCGCAGTGTGGATATGGTAAGATTGGGCTTTGCTGTAGACACTGTCAGATGGGACCGTGTAATGTTGATCCGTTTGGCAGAGGGCCGAGTAAAGGTGTATGCGGAGCTGACGCGAATACGATCGCAGCAAGGCATTTTGTCCGCTATGTTGCCGCTGGTACTGCCGCACATTCAGATCATGGTAGATCTGTAGCTGAACTCTTGATAGCAACAGCAAGGGGCGAAGCAAAGGGCTACCGCATAACAGACGTAAACAAACTACTTGAGGTCGCGAAAGTCTTTGACGTTTCCACTGAAGGCCGCGAGACAAATGAAATAGCCGAGGAGGTTGGTGAAATGGCTCTTGCTGAGTTCGGCAAGGCATATGGTACTCAGAAGTTTGCTACTAAAGCTCCGGAGACTAGACAAAAAATATGGGAAAAGCTAAACATCACCCCCCGTGCGATAGACAGAGAGGTCACAGAATCCATGCATCGTACAGGTATGGGTACTGACCAGGACTATAGGAATCTCATAATGCAGGCCTGCCGTACTTCAATGGCGGACGGCTGGGGAGGTGCGATGATAGCGACAGAGCTTCAGGACATACTCTTCGGAACACCAAAGCCGACACGCGGAACTGCAAATCTTGGAGTAATCAAAGAAGATGAGGTAAACATCATTGTGCACGGACACGAACCTCAGATGTCAGAGATGGTTGCAATAGCAGCATCGGATGCGGAGTTAATAAAAGAGGCGGAAGCAGTGGGTGCAAAAGGAATCGCTCTTGCCGGTATATGTTGCACTGCAAATGAGATGTTGCTGAGGCACAGTATACCGCTTGCCGGACATATGAAGATGCAGGAGATGGCTATCGCTACAGGTGCTGTTGAAGCTATCGTGGTAGATATACAGTGTGTGATGCAGGGAGATGAAGAGGTAGCCAGAGCTTTTCATACGAAGATGATAACTACTTCGCCTAAGGCAAAAGTAGATGGCGCAATGCATATAGAGATTAATGATGAAAACGCCTATGAAAAGGCGAGGGAGATAGTAAGGCTCGCGATCAAGAATTTCCCTGAACGTGACAAGAAAAAAGTATTTATTCCCAAGGGTAAGAAGTCTGATGTTGTTGTTGGTTTTACCCATGAGACTATAAAATATATGCTTGGAGGTAAGTACAGGGCATCATACCGTCCGCTTAATGACAACATTATGAACGGCAGGATACGAGGTGTTGTTGGAGTAGTTGGCTGCACCAGTTCAATCCTATGGCCGGATCAATTGCCGTATATGCAATTGGTGAATGATTTGATTGCTAATGATATCCTGGTAGTACAGACGGGATGTGCTGCAGCAGAGTGTGCCAGAGAGGGAATGATGGTGCCTGAGCACATGGAGGTTGCCGGTCCTGGTCTAAGGGAGGTTTGTGAAGCTGTTGGTATGCCTCCTGTATTACATGCCGGTTCATGTGTTGATAACAGTAGAATATTGATAGCATGTTCTGAAATGGTAAAAGAAGGCGGCCTTGGTAATGATATAAGTGATCTGCCGGTTGCAGGGGTATGTCTTGACTGGATGCACGAAAAGGCATTGGCGATTGGCCATTACTTTGTATCGAGTGGAGTCTATACACTGTTTGGTACCAAGTCAATGGTTGCCGGAGCTCCGGATGTTGATAAATTCTTAAATGAAGAGATAGAAGATATTGTAGGTGGTAAGTGGTCATTTACACCTGATCTTAAGGAAATGGCAACTCTCATTAAAGATCATATAGAGAAGAAACGTGATGCGTTGGGCATAAACGAGAAGAAGGAAAGAAAGCTTTACGATATGGAAGACAGAAGAGCACTTTCAATTGACTGATAAGAGTTGTGAATCTGACTTTACTAATGCTAACCATATAAAAGATTAACATTCAATAGGAGTATTTACACATGTCTAGAATAATTGCCACTGCTGCCATAAGGGGCGCGCACAGTATAGTAAAACAGGCAGAAGATAAATTAAGAGAAGCGATAGAATCAAAGGGTAAGGACACAAAGGTAGATTTTCCTGATACAGGTTATTATCTGCCTATTATCTACTCAGCGACTGCTTTCGAAGTGAAGACACTCGGAGATTGCGAGGAGGCGCTTGGACATGCGAGAGCATTGCTGCCGCCAGTACCGGAAGAGAAAATATATCTACCATATCTTGGATGGGCCCTTGATGCAGGCATTGCGACCCTTTTTGCGGAAGAGGTAATAGAGGTATGTAAATACGTTATTGGTCCCAATCCAGTTGACGGCATATGGTTAGGCGCGGCTGCAGACGTTATTCTGCGTGAAAGAGGCATAGAGTTTGTTGACGGTACTGCACCGGGATTTGCGGCAGTAGTAGGTGCTGCGCCAACAAACGATATTGCTGTACAAATTGCCCGTGAACTGCAAGAGAAGAACTTGTATGTTTTCATTTCAGGTAACACAAATGGCAAATCGTTTGCTGAACAGCTTGACGAAGAGGGTGTACAGCTGGGATGGGAAACCAGGCTTGTGCCTTTTGGAAAGAATATCACATCAACTATATACTCTCTTGGATTTGCTAACAAGGCAGCTCTCTCTTTTGGCGGTATAAAACCAGCTGACTTTACAAGAAACCTGCTTTATAACAAGAATAGAATTTTCGCGTTTGTGATGGCATTGGGAGAGGTAGATGACGAAAAGTATGCTAATGCTGCCGGAGCCATAAACTACGGCTTTCCTACAATTGCAGACACTGATATACCAGAAATTTTACCAACTGGTGTCTGTACATACGAACATGTCGTACCACTAATAACTCACGATAAGATAGTTGAAAAGTGTATCGAAGTCAGGGGTTTGAAGGTTGCTGCTGCAAAGGTTGATATTCCTGTTGCATATGGCCCTGCTTTTGAGGGTGAAAGAATAAGAAAAGACGACATGCAGATAGAGATAGGTGGTCCGGGTACACCGGCATTTGAATATGTAGTAATGAGGGATAACAATGATATTGAAGATGGTAAGATAGAAGTTGTTGGCCCTGAAATGGACGAAATGGAGATTGGGCCTGGTAAACCATTGGGTGTATATGTCGAGGTGTCAGGTCGTAAAATGCAATCTGACTTTGAGCCTATCTTTGAACGACGAACACATCATTTCCTTGGCGAAGCACAAGGATTCTTTCATATGGGGCAAAGGGATATAATCAGGCACAGAATCAGTAAAGATGCCTTTGAAAAAGGATTTAGGATTAAGCACTTAGGCAATATCATACATTCAAAGTACCATGAAGAATATGGTGCTCTCTTAGATAAAGTACAAGTAACTCTATATACAAATAAAGAGGAAGTAGAAAAGAAATTAGATGAGGTAAAGTCTGCGTTTACTGAGCGTGATGATAGGGCGTTGGGCATGACAGACGCCTCAGTAAATCAATTCTACAGCTGTACTCTATGTCAGAGTTTTGCGCCGAGTCACGTCTGTATAATATCGCCTGAACGTTCCGGATTATGTGGTGCTGTCAGCTGGCTTGACGGAAAAGCGGGTTATGAAATAACACCGACCGGACCTAATCAGCCTATTGAAAAGGGCAAAACAATTGATGAGAACCTGGGGCTTTGGGAAGGTACAAATGATTTCCTGTACAACGCTTCTAATAAAGAATTTGCAGAGGTAAGTATGTATAGCATGGTTACTAATCCAATGACAAGTTGCGGTTGTTTTGAATGTATCTCAGCAATGCTTCCTTTGACAAATGGAATAATGACGGTTGACAGGGACTTCACCGGAATGACTCCATGTGGAATGAAATTTTCAACTCTTGCGGGAACTGTTGGAGGTGGAATCCAGACACCCGGGTTTGTCGGCCATAGTAAATTTTACATGGGTAGCAGCAAATTCATATCTGGAGACGGTGGCCTTGCGAGGATGGTTTGGATGCCGAAACATCTCAAAGATGAGGTCGCAGACGCACTCAACGTAGCGGCAGAGGCAGCTGGATTAGATGATTTCATTAACAAAATCGCTGACGAAACAATTGCTCAGACAGAAGAGGAAGTTTTGGAGCATCTGCAAAAGGTCGACCACCCTGTTCTTAAATTGGATCCAATGTTTTAAATAAGAAAGAAATTACAAAAATTATGAACAACATAAACTTGAAAGACAAAGACGAAAAAGAAGAGAAGAAGCAGGATTCATTAGGCGAAAAGCTTTTAAAGAGCCGTATCGTCATGATTACAGACGAGGTTAATAAAAAGATGGCTCAGAGTGTAATCGCACAACTTCTTCTGTTGGAACAGGATGATGCAGATAAAGAGATTAAAGTATTTATTAATTCTCCCGGAGGCGATGCTGACGCGGGATTTGCGATATATGATATGATGAAGTTTATTAAACCAAAAGTCATAAATATATGTGCAGGTGTTGTTGCGAGTGCGGCGGCATTAATCCTTCTTGGCACTGATAAGAAAAATAGAGTTAGCCTGCCTAATTCCAGGATACTTATTCACCAACCATCCACCGGTGTGCATGGTACTGCGTCAGATATTCAAATTGAAGCAAGCGAAATATTAAAATGTCGTGAAAAAATTAATAAAATGATAGCAGATGAAACAGACCAGAAGTTTGAAAAAGTAGAGAATGACACAAAGAGAAATTACTGGATGTCTGCTGACGAAGCTGTCAGTTATGGGTTAATCAGCAAGATAATTAAAAACAAAGGCGATTTATAAAATTTTACAATATCATAAAGGATAGGATATATGGCACTGACAGGTCTTGAGATTTTTAAACTTCTCCCAAAAACAAACTGTAAAAAATGCGGAAGAGCAACTTGTTTAGCATTTGCAATGCAACTTGCACAAAAGAAAGCCGAGTTGAAGGATTGCCCTGACGTAAGTGAGGAAGCAAAAGGTATTCTTGGTGCAGCATCGGCCCCACCAATTAAGCTGGTATCAATTGGATCAGGCGATAAACAGATAGGCATTGGTGAAGAGAACGTACTATTCAGACATGATGAAAAATTTTATAATCCGACCGGAGTTGCCGTAACTTTGAGTGACGATCTGGACGATGCCGCATTTACTGAAAGATTAAACAAAATTAATGGCCTGAAGTTTACCCGTGTGGGAACTGAAATAGAGATTGATCTAGTTGCGCTTCTCAACAAAAGTGGAGATGCTTCTAAGTTTGCAGACAGGGCAAAACAGGTCAGTGAAAATACTCACTTGTCCATTATATTAGAAAGCAAATCAGCAGAAAACATGAAAGCTGCCGTAGAAACATGTGCTGACAAAAAGCCACTGATTTTTGGTGCAAACGGTGACAATTGGGAAGCTATGGCTGCTATCGCTAAAGAGAAGAGCTGTCCGATGTCAATTAGTGCTTCTACTCTGGAAGAGCTGGCAGACATGACAGAAAAGATTAAGGCGGCAGGAGTTGAAGATATTGTTTTAAACCAGGTTTCTGAAAGCACAAAAGAGATATTACATGGTCTGACTAAAATAAGAAGAGCTGCTTTGAAGAAAGCATTTCGACAACTAGGTTATCCGGCTATAACGTATATGCCAAGCTACGAACCTGCACAAGAGGTAGCCAGTGCAAGTGTTTTCATAGCAAAGTATGCGGGAATAGTTATAGTTAATGCATGTGAACCATGGCAGATTATGCCATTATTGACAGTACGTCAAAACATCTTTACCGATCCGCAAAAGCCGGTACAGGTAGAACCGAAACTTTACGAAGTTGGCCAGGTTACTGAGAATTCACCTGTTCTCTTTACTACAAACTTCTCATTGACATATTACACAGTTGAGGGAGAAGTAGAAGCCAGTCGTATACCGGCATATATACTTGCAGTCGGAACCGAGGGTACTTCTGTACTTACCGCGTACTCTGGTGACAAACTCAATGAGGATGTAATTGCTAAGGCCATGGCTGATACTAAGGTTGAGGAAAAAGTAAATCATAAGAAGCTCATAGTCCCCGGCCTTGTAGCTATATTATCGGCAAAGATTCAGGAAAAAACAAAATGGGAAGCGCTGGTTGGTCCTAAAGAGGCCTCAGGATTACCAACGTACCTTAAGAGCACCTGGAATTAATCACTTAGCCATTGTCAGGTATTGTAGTCAAAGTATTATCTGATTAAAGTTGCCGATTTTATCAGGTTAAGGATTTTATACAACCATGCCTTTTTTCCACTAGAAAAAAACCATGTCAGAAAATAGTAATACATATAAAATACATTTCCTACCTAATGATCAAAATGTTGAGGTCAATGAGGGTAGTACCGTTCTAGATGCTGCACACAGTGCGAATATCTACATCAACAGCATATGTGGAGGAGATGGTATATGCGGAAAGTGTAAGGTTATTCTTTCCAGCGGGACTGTAGACGCCCCTGCTACAAAGCTGCTAAGCAAGGAAGAAGTAGATAAAGATTATATCATCGCTTGTGAAGCTGGAATTACAAGCGATTTACAGGTACTTATACCACACGAAACCAGGCTTGAAGGCAAAAAAATCCTTCTAGATCAGAATGAGCAGCATTCCATGACATGGAAAGCGATACTTGGTCAGGCAGGATTCAAACATGATGCTCTGGTTAAAAAGATATGCCTCAAACTGGAACCACCAACAATGGACGATAATGTCGCCGACCACGAACGTCTTTATCAGGCTATTATGATGAAACAGGGTGTTGAACTGAACGTGATGCAAACCGGATATAGCATACTGAAAAAACTTCCGTCAGTCTTGAGAGAAAGTGACTGGACAGTTACTGTTACGCTTGGACATCGCGGAAGAGTACTGGAGATCATCGATGTACAGCCTGGTGATACAAGCAGCACTAACTACGGTGTTGCAATCGATGTGGGTACAACAACGGTAGTTGCATGTCTACTTGAACTGGAAACTTCCAAGGTTGTCGACTCCGAAGCGGTCTATAATGCGCAGATGAAGTTTGGAGAGGACTACATTCAACGGATAATGTATGCCATGCAAAATGATACACTCGACGAAATGCAACGATCTATTGTCGCCGATATAAATAAACTAATTTCTACATTAGTTGAGAGAAACAGTATTAAACTCGATGATATTACATCTATCGTATGTGCGGGCAATACCGCAATGCACCACTTTCTGTTAGGCCTGGATCCGGAACGTATCAGGAAAGAGCCATATATTCCTACTGCGAACTTTATCCCCCCTATTCGGGCAATACAGCTGGGAATAGACATTAATGGCCGAGGACTCCTTTACACCCTTCCAAGTGTTGCTGCTTATGTCGGTGCAGATATAACATCAGGTGCTGCTGCAATAAGGCTGGACAAGGAGGAGATGCCAACTCTTTTAATTGATATCGGGACTAATGGTGAGGTTGTATTGGGCAATAAAGAGTGGATGGTATGCTGCTCTGCATCTGCAGGTCCTGCCTTTGAAGGAAGTGGTATCAAGCATGGTATGAGGGCTGCAAAGGGAGCTATTGAAATAATGCATATTACAAAAGAGTTTGATGTAAGTTACTCTGCCATTGGAGATATTCCTCCAAGAGGAATATGCGGTTCCGGTTTGCTGGACTGTATTGCAGAAATGTTACGAAGCGGGATAATCGACAGATCCGGTAATTTTCAGAAAGGAATAAAATCTGATAAATTAAGAAACAGAGATGATGAAGATGAGTTTGTACTTGTCAGCAAGGAAGAGACTGGTATCGATAGTGAAATTGTAATAACACAAGCAGATATAGCTAACCTGATACGTTCAAAAGGTGCAATTTATGCCGCAGTTTCAATGCTTATAGAGTCAATGGGGCTAGGGATAAACGATGTTCATTGTGTTTATCTAGCCGGTGGGTTCGGTAACTACCTTAACGTTAGGAATGCGATAACTATTGGTATGTTGCCTGATATGCCTTCATCAAGAATTAAATTCGTTGGTAATACATCCTTAACCGGTGCAAAGATGGCGCTATTGTCTGAGGATGCGTTCGAAGCGGTGCAGAGCATCGCCTCGATGATGACATATTTTGATCTTATGGGAAATCAGAA
>CAYTGO010000097.1:7028-8540 GCA_964437425.1 uncultured Candidatus Scalindua sp. | reverse complement strand
GCAGAAAAATTGGTGGATGATGTCATTAAGGGAGTGGGGACACTGTCTTGATACAACAGAGCTTAATAGAGGGTTATTCACTGGCGCTGTATGAGGTTGCCGTTAAACATGGCGATACCGGTGATATAGAAAAAGATCTTGATGGTATTAAGCAGCTGCTAAGTACAAATAAAGAATTTCGTAGTATTCTGTACCATCCGGCAATTACAAAAGCCGAAAAGAAAGATATTGTTGATAAGGTCATTGTGTCTCAGTGTTCCAGTAAGTGGGTTAAGAACCTTCTAAGTGTTCTTATTGATAAGCGAAGAGAGAGGATACTGGACTATCTTCCGGATGTATACAAAGGCGTTGCAGGGAAAATCAGGGGTATTGTGCCCGTAGTAGTTCAAACAGCAATTCCGTTGACCGAAGACAGGCTTACCAAATTGAAGAAAAATCTTGAAAAGCTGACGAAGAAAAAGGTCGACATAGAAACTGAAATTAATAAAGATATCATTGGTGGAATGATAATCAGAATAGAAAATAAAATAATAGATGGAAGTATCACTAACCATCTTAAAAATCTAAAAAAGAGTTTGTTAAAGACAGCCTTTGCTTAAGGGCGTTTTCATTTTGTGGGGGTATATTAGGTATGACTGTAAGACCAGATGAAGTTGCTTCGATAATAAAGCAGGAAATTGAGAAGTACGAAGACAAATTAAAGATGGAGAGCGTTGGAACAGTTCTCCAGGTAGGAGATGGTGTTGCCAGAGTTTATGGGTTGGATGACTGCATGTCAAATGAACTGCTGGAATTTCCGGGTGGGACATTTGGAATAGCCCTTAACCTGGAAGAAGACAATGTTGGATGCGTTTTGTTGGGGTCCGATAAAGACATTAAAGAAGGTGATACAGTAAAGACAACAGGAAGGATTGTGGAAGTTCCTGTTGGAGAAGGCTTGCTCGGAAGAGTTGTTAATGCACTCGGTCAGCCGGTAGATGGAAAAGGGCCAATAGTTTCAGATCAAAATCGACCAGTCGAAGGTCCGGCGCCAAACGTTGTTGAAAGACAGCCGGTTGTACAGCCGTTACAGACAGGTATAAAGGCTATCGACGCGATGATACCGATTGGCAGGGGCCAGAGAGAGTTGATAATTGGTGACAGGCAGACCGGTAAGACAGCTATCCTTATTGATACAATTCTTAACCAGAAGGATACAGGGGTTATCAGTATATATGTTGCAATCGGGCAGAAACTTTCTACGGTTGCAGGTGTGATTAAAACACTTGAAGAAAAAGGTGCAATGAAGAATTCAATCGTTGTTGTGGCTTCTGCAAGTGATCCTGCACCGATGCAATATCTTGCTCCATATTCAGGTTGTGCAATGGGAGAATACTTCAGAGACAAAGGTGGGCATGCTGTTATTATGTATGACGATCTTTACAAGCATGCTGTTGCGTATAGACAGGTGTCATTGCTGCTCAGAAGACCTCCGGGTAGAGAAGCGTTCCCTGGAGACATATTTAATCTTCA
>CAYTGO010000097.1:0-6928 GCA_964437425.1 uncultured Candidatus Scalindua sp. | reverse complement strand
TGCGACTTAACCTGGCACAGCACAGAGAGCTGGCAGCATTTGCTCAGTTTGGTTCAGAACTGGATAAAGCAACACAGGATCAGTTGTCCAGAGGTGAAAGGTTGATTGAAATATTAAAACAACCTCAATATGCACCGGCACCGGTGGAAGAACAGGTCATAATGATCTTTGCCGCTATTAACGGTCATCTGGATGATACACCAACTGAAAAGATAAAAGAGTTTGAGAATAAGTTCATTCAGGAAATAAGAGACAAACATTCAGGCATTGCTATGGCGATAAAAGAGAAGAAGGTGATTGAAGAGGATACTGCCGGCAATCTGAACAGGGTACTCACAGAATTTAAAACAGCATTTAACGCTTAAGATAATCGACAGCTTTACGTCGAATATAAAAGCGTTTTGCCGTTGAGAACGAGTTTTTCTATAGTTTTGTTTTTCCGTTATGCATGATTAACAGCTAACGGAATAATCATATAAAGAAAGTATTATGGAAAGTACCAGAGATATAAAAAATAGAATCAAAAGTATCACAAACATTAAGCAGATTACGCGTGCAATGGAGATGGTTGCCGCTAACCGGCTTAAGAAGGCGGAAGGCAGAGCGCTGTCGTCACGTCCATACACTCAGAATATTACTTCGATCCTGGGTAATCTGACCGGGTCTACTCCTGAAAAGGCACATTTCGTTGAGCCGAAGGAAGATGTAAAGAAGATTATGGTTCTGTTAATTACTTCTGATAAGGGATTATGCGGTGCGTATAATACAAATGCCATACAGAATACGGTTAAGTTTCTAAAAGAGAACTCCGATAAGGATATAACCCTGAACTTGATGGGTAAGAAGGGGAACATATTTTTTCAGAACAGACCATATACGATCGGTGAGTATTATGCTGAGACGGTAGAAGAGATAGGGCTCTCTTCGCTGAAGGCGGGAGATCATAAGGTTTCTCAAGTAGTCGCAAAGATGATTGAAGACTTTGAGGCTGGCAACTATGATGAAATCCATCTGTTTTACACAAAATTCAAGACCGTAATGAAGTCTGATCCTGCTAATGTTAGACTTCTGCCTTTGGAAAATATTGACGCAGACGCCGGAGATGCTGAAGTCAAGAAGGCCCCGCAGGGAGACTGCATTTTAGAGCCGTCATCGGAAGCAATCTTTTCGAAACTGCTGCCGAAATATCTTGAATGCCAGTTGCGTCAGGCACTATTTGAATCATTAACGGCAGAGTATGCGTCGCGAAGAATGGCGATGATTGCCGCGTCAGAAAATGCGGAAGAGATAATAGGTGATCTTACTCAGGTGTATAACAAGGCAAGGCAGGAGGCTATTACCAAGGAGCTGCTGGAAGTTGTGTCCGGATCAGAGGCAATGGCAGGCTGATTGTTGGTAAGCCATTTCTTCATGCTTATGCTTTTTAAATATAAGAAGTCGATTGATGGAGAAATCAAAATTGATTCTAAGTAATAACATAAAAATTAATGATAATAGTATTGTAAGGAAAGAGAGGTAATTACGTTGAAAAAAGGGGAAGTAGTTCAAATAATAGGGCCTGTGGTAGACGTAAGGTTTTCCCCAGGGGAGTTGGCTCCCATTCGAAATGCCTTGAAGATTGAGGATAAAAAGAGAAATATCAGTCTTATCGCGGAGGTGGCGCAGCATATAGGTAATGATACTGCCAGGTGTGTTTCACTTGCTCCGACAGACGGTATGGTAAGGGGAATTAAAGTTACTGATACAGGGGAACCTATATCAGTTCCGGTAGGCAAGGAAGTACTGGGCAGGATATTTAACCTGCTTGGAGAGCCGCTTGATGGTCTTGGCGATGTTAATGAAAAGAAACGTCTCCCGATTCACCGTACACCACCCTCGTTTGAAGAGAGGGAAGCGGTAACAACTATTTTCGAAACAGGACTTAAGGTTGTTGACCTGCTGGCTCCTTTTGCAAAGGGTGGTAAGGTTGGTCTGTTCGGTGGTGCTGGTGTAGGAAAGACCGTTCTTATCATGGAGTTGATCAAAAGTATTGCAAGTGAGCATGGAGGATTCTCCGTTTTCGCCGGTGTGGGTGAAAGAACGAGAGAGGGAAATGACCTCTGGCTTGAAATGAAAGAGTCCGGAGTTCTGGACAAAACAGTTCTCATGTTCGGACAGATGAACGAACCTCCGGGAGCGAGATTGAGGGTTGCCCTGTCAGGACTCACCATGGCAGAGGATTTCAGGGATTCTGAAGGACAGGATGTGCTGTTATTCGTAGATAACATATTCCGTTTCGTACAGGCTGGATCAGAAGTATCAGCGCTGTTGGGACGTATGCCTTCTGCTGTGGGTTATCAGCCAACTCTGTCTAATGAGATGGGTGACTTACAGGAGAGAATTACATCAACCAAGAAGGGTTCTATTACATCTATGCAGGCTATATACGTTCCTGCGGATGACTTTACAGACCCTGCTCCGGTTGCAACGTTCCCTCATTTGGATTCCACAATATGGTTATCCAGGCAGATTGCGGAAATGGGTATATACCCTGCGGTTGACCCGTTGAAGTCAACTTCACGTATTCTTGACCCGCTCACAGTCGGAGACGAGCACTATAATGCTGCCAGAGAAACACAGCAAGTTCTACAGCGCTATAACGACCTGCAGGATTTCATTGCTATTTTGGGTATGGAAGAGCTGTCGGAAGAGGACAAGCTGATTGTAGGTAGGGCCAGAAGATTGCAGAGATTCCTGTCACAGCCTTTCTTCGTAGCAGAACAGTTTACCGGCATTAAAGGTAAATACGTTAAGATCGAAGATACTGTAAGAAGTATTAAGGAAATACTTGAAGGCAAACACGATCATCTGCCGGAACAGGCATTCTACATGGTAGGTGGCATTGAAGAGGTTCTGGAAAAAGCAAAAGAGATGGAAGCTAAGGAGTAAATTCTCTGTCCTTCGGGCAGATAGCCTTCCACTATAATCAAATTAATTAAACACTCTGTTAACGAGGTTAATTTAAAATAATGGCAGAAAGTACTTACAATTTAGATGTAATCACTCCGGAGAAGATAGTCTACAGTCAGGATGTGACAGCTCTCGTTGCCCATGGTACCAGCGGGCATCTGGGTGTACTGGCTCATCATACGCCACTCGTAACATCACTTGAACCGGGTCCGTTTAAAATTACGGAGCCCGGTGAAAAAGTGGTTACAATGACTCTGGGTGGAGGCTTTATGGAAGTAAGAGGGAATAAGGTCGTTGTGCTGGCTGATTCTGTCGATGAACAGTAACTGTTCAGGCAGTAGATGTCATTTAGTTAAGCTGTAGCGGAAGGCGCCTTCCAGAGGTTTTCCGCTAATGACTCTCCTTTAGCCGTTCTTCCGCTTCCGATTTTCTCAAATATAGTGGAACCAGTGCATTAATTTCACAGCGTATACCCTGTTCATACCTTTCCAAACCCAATCTGGCAACGTCAGCCGCATCAGTAATACAAAGCTTTTCATCTTCAACAATTGTGAGGTTCTTTTGTGTGAAGATCTCTCTATAGGGTGCTATTCCATCTCCGAAGATTAAGGTGGATTCCGGCAGGATCTCAACCAGACTGTCAGGTGAGATGATCAGAAAATCTGTACTTTTCCTGCTTTCATTACCGCTTCTCTCATAAATGCACGCATATACACTCTTCCTCTTCGCATCAAGAACAGGGCAGATATTTATTGCACTATTATCCTTTACGTTCTCTACTAATACGTCCAGTGTCGGAACATCAATGACGGGCTTTCCCAATCCATACGCAAGCGTTTTCGCACATGTAACACCTACTCTAAGCCCCGTATAAGAGCCCGGCCCGGTGCTGACGGCGATCAGATCTATATTGCTCGCTTCCCATTTGATTTCGTTAAATAGCGATTCAAGAGAGTAGATAATCTCTTTGCCATGGCTAAAGTTTTTGCCATACGATTTCCTGGCGACGACTTTATTGCCATCACAGACCGCTATGTTTCCGACTAAACCTGACGTTTCAATGCCTAATACCTTCATATTGAGTGAGTATAAATATAACTTTTTTTATATGCAAGGTGAATGTCTCGTTCCTGAAAATAATCTTGTCCGGATTGAGCGCTTTATGCTCTAAGTTAAAGGGTAATTAAGATTTAGATAGTTTCTGGAATGTAGATAGAACTTGACACGTATAACACCTTTGGATATATTACCTCAGGATTTATTAAGATAAATTAAATTGGAATTAAAGAACAATGGCAACTAAAAAAGCATGGGGCGGAAGATTCAAAAAGAAGACGGCTTCTTCAGTCGAATCTTTTACGGAATCCATATCGTTTGACAGTCGTCTATACAAATACGATATTGAAGGGAGTATTGCGCATACTACAATGCTTGCGAAATGCAAACTGATAACGAATAAAGAGAAAGATGCGATTATCAAAGGCTTGAAAGGTATTTTGAAGGATATCGAATCAGGAAAGTTCAAGTTCAAGGCCGAACATGAAGACATACACATGAATATCGAATCGGCCCTGGTGAAGCGTATAGGTGATGTCGCAAAGAAACTCCATACGGCTCGAAGCAGAAATGATCAGGTCTCATTGGATCTGCGTCTCTGGGCCCGCGATCAGATTCAGGAGATAATGAATGTTATTATCTCTCTTCAGCAGGAGATTGTCAAAAAAGCCATACCTATATGGGATGGCATACTGCCGGGTTTTACGCACCTTCAGCACGCTCAACCGATACTGGTCGGGCACTACTTCCTGGCATATGTAGAGATGCTGGAACGTGACCGCACGAGACTGGCCGATTGCATGAAGCGTCTGAATCAATCTCCGATTGGTGCATGTGCCCTGGGAGGCACAACGCTTGACACAAACCCTGAGATTACGAGCAAGCTTCTCGGTTTTGATTCTGTTTTTAACAACAGTCTTGATGTTGTGAGTGATAGAGATTTCTGCCTGGAATACGCTTCTGCACTGTCCATTATATCAATGCATCTCACAAGATTCTGTGAGGAGTGGATTATCTGGTCGAGCCAGGAGTTTGACTTTCTGGATATTGATGACTCCTACTGTACAGGATCGAGTATTATGCCGCAGAAGAAAAACCCGGACATACTTGAACTGATCAGAGGTAAATGCGGACGTGTGTATGGTAATCTGTTCTCCCTTCTTACGTTAATGAAGGGCCTGCCTCTCTCATATAACAGAGATATGCAGGAGGACAAAGAGCCGATATTCGACTCTTCCGATACGGTAAAGAACTGTCTCTCTATCCTTAAAGAGTTGATAAACAAGACAACTCTGAAACTTGACAATATGGAAAACAGCTGTAGAAAAGGGTTCATGGACGCAACGGTGCTGGCGGACTACCTTGTTGTGAAAGGTGTTCCATTCCGTGAGGCTCATGAGATTGTCGGCAAGCTGGTTGGCCAGTGCGGCAAAAGCGGTAAGGAGCTGAGTGATGTAAGCCTGGAGGACTTTAAGAAATATTCGTCTTTGATTGGCAAGGATGTTTATAAGGTTCTGGGTGCGAAGAATTATATTAAACAATTTAAAAGCCACGGCTCAACCTCTCCTCAGTCTGTAAAGAAACAGATAAGCGCATGGGAGAAGAAGTTGAAAAAGAAGATGGCTTGATTATGTTAATGACTTCCACCGCATTTCTTGTGAACATTGCGGTGGAATCTAAATACTTGGAGAAAAGAATGACGACTAGTTTTGATTTTTTTAACTACCTAAATAATGAACTGTACTGCGAAGACGTAAAGGTAAAAGACATAATAGAAGAGGTAGGATCACCTGCGTATATTTACAGCAAAAATTCTATCCTGGAACATTTTATTGAGATCAGGACTGCTTTTGAGGGAGTAAACCCTCTAATATGTTTCTCTGTTAAGGCCAACTCAAATTTGTCAGTTATAAAGGTGTTGGCTGATGCAGGTTCCGGGTTTGACGTAGTTTCCGGTGGTGAGCTATACCGGGTACTAAAGGTGGGTGTGAGTCCGGACAAGATCGTCTTTGCGGGAGTAGGTAAAACTTCTGAGGAGATTAAATATGCTTTGGAAAACGATATCTTCATGTTCAATGTAGAGTCTCCGGCGGAACTGGCCAATATTGACAGGGTAGCAGGGTCCCTCGGTAAGAGGGGGAGGGTTGCTCTGAGAATCAATCCTGATATTGATGCCAAGACACATGATAAGACGACTACCGGTAAGAAGGAGAATAAATTCGGTATCGATTTCGAAAGTGCCAGCCAGTTAATAAAGAACATTGGTGACTATAAAAATATAGATCTTAAAGGGATACATGTACACCTCGGATCGCCGATCTATTCGCCTGAACCGTATGTACAGGGCCTTGAGAAAGTATACAATTTTGTTCAGGAAACGCTCGACGAGAAAGGTAAGCAGGGTATTGAATACGTCAATATTGGAGGCGGATACTGTATATCGTATACGGGTGAACAGCTGAAAAGGCCGCGTGACTATGCGGTGGATATTATACCGGTAATAAAAAAGCTCGGCTGTAAGGTTGTAATGGAACCGGGAAGATTCATTATCGGGAACGCAGGGATCCTGGTAACTAAAACGACCTATATAAAAGTTGCTACATGGGGGAAGAAATTTGTCATATGTGACGCGGCGATGAACGACCTTGCCCGTCCGTCCCTGTACGACGCAGTTCACAGGGCATGGCCAGTGAACAGTGAAGTGCCGATGCCTGAAGTAGAGCATCCCGGTGAAGCGAAGGGTGATGATAGATTAGAGCTTGTGGATATCGTGGGTCCTGTGTGTGAGAGCAGTGACGTCCTGGCAAAAGAGCGATGGTTTCCTGATGTAAAAGAGGGCGATCTGATAGCGTTCTTCAGTGCCGGCGCATACGGCTTTACCATGAGCTCCAGTTACAACACAAGACCGCGTACATGTGAGATA
>CAYTGO010000096.1:0-8737 GCA_964437425.1 uncultured Candidatus Scalindua sp. | reverse complement strand
CTCCTGAAATAACTGTCGATACAGAGAATGAAACAGTTGATGAAAGTACTAACAAAATCATTCAATATCTAAAAAACAACAGATATCTGTGTTAGACCTCGTATTGCGAATATTTCCGGGTTGGCATGGATTCCATGACGGCATGCACTCCCCCCCCTCCCTGCGTGTAAGCGACGGCGGACCACATATCAGGATCAAAGACGTGACAATTGGCGGCAGATAAGTTAGTGCCTAAAGTGAGCTAAAGATCAAAGTGACTAAAGTTAAATGCTTATTTTGGTCAGTAGTCAATGGTCATTCTTGCCTCTAACTTCTTGCTTCTCTCATTTACATCTGTGCAAAGTCCTCGGCGCTTTCCAGTCCGGGGAAATCCGTGGCAATATTCATCCTCAACTACCCGCACCAAACAATTCATTTATATGTTCTATCAGCTCTGCGTGTTTAAAAGGTTTTTTTAGAATGAAGTCTACTTTGAACTCTTCATCATCAACAGGTTTAAGCTTCTCATCCCAGCCGGTCATTATGCCTATCTTTGGCATCTTATCTGAATTATTAATCGCCTTTATTACCTCATATCCATATACATCCGGCATTGCCAGATCACATAAGACGAGATCAAAGTCCTCTTTTCCGGTAAACTCTATAGCATCTGCACCGTTATTAACAGTCTTAACTGTATGACCGTACCTGGTAAAGAGGTTGCCCATTATCACACACATTTCGTCACAATCATCTACTACTAAGACGTGCAGCTTTCTTGTGGTTACCTGAAAGACAGGTTCAGATGGTACTGTTTTTTGTATTGAATCTTTTCCGATAGGAATACTCAGGTTAAACGTTGCCCCTTTCCCAACCTCACTTTCAACCTCTATCCTGCCTCCATGTCTCGTAATTATACTATAGGAAACACTCATACCCAATCCTGTCCCAAGCGGCCTGCGTGTTGTAAAGAACGGGTCAAATATCTTCCTCTTCACCTCTTCAGGCATCCCCTTGCCTGTATCAGATACACTTATAAACACGTTGTCATCATCACTCCATGTACTGAATGAAAGAGTGCCTCCCTCCGGCATAGCATCCAGAGCATTATTTATAATATTTGTAAAGACCTCTCTCAGCTCTGTAGTGTTGCAAAGAACATCCGGTATTTCTCTCATGCCCTCTTTGTCTATTTTATAATCTATTCCCCGGGCCTGTGCCATATTCCGCCATCTGTGCGCTGCAAAATCCAGCGCATCATTTATTAAATGCTTTATATCAAAGAAGATGTAATCGGATTTATCCTTTCCTTCCGACTTAGCAAACTTCAACATATTTCTCACTATTTCAGCACCATCGTCACCCGCTTTGATAATATCGTGCAGCATCTTCTTCAACTCTTTATCATCCTTAAAACCACCCTCAAGCAGCTCTGCGCTTCCAACCATGACGGCAAGGATATTATTAAACTCGTGGGCAACCCCGGCAGTTATTGTCCCCATTGATTTTAATTTTTCCGACTGTAATAGCATCTCTTCCATATTCTTTTGTTCGGTACAGTCATCCTTAATAGCAATGAAATTCCTAATAACGCCTTTATCATTTTTAACAGGCGAAATGGATGCAACTTCCCAATAAATCTGACCGTTCTTGTTTTTGTTACAAAATTCCCCTCTCCATTCATTACCGGATGTAATAGTTTCCCACAACTCTTCGTATAATTCAGGGGGAGTTTTGCCTGATTGTAATACTCTTGGATTTTTCTCTTTGACTTCTTCAAGACTGTAGCCAGTAACTTGTGTAAACTTTGGATTGGTATATTCTATATTACCTTCAATATCGGTAATCATAACCATAGCAGAACTGTATTCTATGGCGTGTGATAATTTAGCAACATCGGCAGTACGCTCAATCACACGCTCTTCCAAAGATTCATTGAGCTCTTTAAGGTTTCCCTCAACTTGATTAATCTCTTGTGTCATCCTGTTAAATCCTTCTACAATATTATCAATCTCTTTAACAGAAGAAGGGCCTATTCTGGTCGTATAGTCTCCATTGGATACACGATCAAAGGCCTTGCCTAATAAAGCAAATGGCTTCAACAATCGACTTACAAAGAGCAGGCCAATTACTCCAGACAGAAGGGCAATGAGAATTATTACACCGGTTACTGATAAAATGGTTGTATAAATGGGACCAGTAATTTTTTTCCTGGATATTTCTGAAATTACGCCCCAATTCAGTGTGTCTATATAAGATGCTATGCCAAAGACATCTTTTCCACTTAACCCTGTATATGACTCTGTAATGTCCCACTCTTTATTTGCAATCAATGTACGAACAATATTCATATGCGTAACAAGTTTGCCTGCCTGCAAACCTATGGAGGGAGGTGAGAGAAGCAGGCGTCCATGACTATCTACCAGATAGGTACTGACTTCCGGATACAGTAATATTGGCTTTATATTATTCCAAAGTATTCCGGTATTGACAGATGCAACCAGTACTGCCACTGGATGACTCAATGGACCTACAGGTATGCCTATGCGAAAACCCGCAATGTTATCTTTAACTGTTGGAGAGCTTACATATGTTCGGCCATGCAGTGGTATGACAATTTCTGGAGGTTTTGTAAAAACCAAGTGCTCATATTTCGGGTGTTTGCTTTTATTGCCCAGATATTTCTTATTGATTCCGGTACCATTAAGAATAGTTCCATCTCTGTCCATACTCAAGATTATCCGATTTTCCCGGGATATGAGGGACAATGAATTGATCGCTTTTTCTCGTGATAATACCGCTTCAAAAAGTTTTTCAATCAAATCTTCGTTCAATGTCCTGGTGAGCGTGAATGCCATGGGATCACTTTTGTTTTGCAACATAGTAATTATCCTGTTAAATTCCAGATTTATGTTTGATTTAATCTCATTGTTTAACTTCTTTTCTTTTTGTATAGCGTCATTCAGAAGCAAAGAGTGTGCACTAAAGCCTATCCATGAAATCATGATTATCATCGGCAATATCGTGATCAGTATGACCAGTCCATACCATGTTTGATTAAGTGATCTACGTTTCTTCATAAGTTTAAATAATTTATTATTATGAATACTATTTAATATCTGACAAGTTTATCACTGCCTTCTTTGCAAATTCTGGATCAATAAATATACTCGGGTCTGGTGGTATATCCTTCCACAAATTCATTGTTACCATGTTGACAAACATAGCTTTAATATCATTTATAGTAGGAATCATGTCACTAAAGTCAATCCATTCAGGTGGTGAAGTAAGTACCTGCTCGAACACGTCAGCACTTGAACCGGTATAATTCTCTCCCATGATAGCCGCTTCATGTGGATTATCCTCAATAAACTGTCCTCCACGCACCAATATATTGATTAACTCTTGAAGCTGATAGGGCTGTTCATTTATAAATTTATTTGTTGCTATAAACACATGATCTATATGATCCTTCCAAATTTGAGGGGAGATGGCAGCCATCCAGCCTACGCCCATCGAAGCAGACTTATTTCCTTCCGGCTCACCTACCATAAATCCGTCAATCTCTCCTCTGCGGAGTGAATTTATCATGTCACGTGGTGGCAAACTAATAATTGTCACATTTTCAGGCAGGATGCTATTTTTCTCCAGAAGTAGATGCAGCAGAACATGATGTTGAGAATAAATATGTGGTACAGCGATGATTGTTTTGCGTGTATTCAAGTCTGAAATAGATTTGATTTCCTTTGATAGTACGAAGCCATTTCCGTTGCGATCGGCCTTTAGCACAATTTTGGCAGGGAAACCCAGGCGAATGAGCTCCATTGCCAGTGGTGAAAGCATGAAAGTGCCGGAAACTTTCCCGGAAATCATATCATTTATCACATCTTTCCACCTATGATACTGAACCGTCTTTAGCTGAAATGACGGCAGGCTCTCCTGAAATTCCTTTTCAGCTATAGCCAGAGACAGATGACCACCACAGATAACTCGTCCGATCTTGACTTCAGGTTTCTCCACTGGAACTGCTGAAGACGTACTTTGAACCTCTCCATAAGCAGAATGAATTGAAAGAATTGGATTTATGGCAACAATTGTCAGGAAAATTAATCTCAGGATCATATGCATTTTTAGTTAAAAATTGTTATATATAGACAAAGTAGAAGATACAGTTATAAAAATATTTTTGCAAGATTTAAACACTATTGAACAATTCCATACTGTAAACAAACGAAGAAAAGCATTCGTTAAATATTGTCTTAAATCGATTTATGATTGGCGATTGGCGGTAGATAAGTAAGTGACTAAAGTGTGAAGTGATCTAAAGTGCCTAAAGTTATGGTGGTCAAAGAATTAATATTGAGCTTTGACATTTGTTTTTCGTTAATCTTAACTCGCAACTTGTAACCCGAAACCCGCAACTCGTAATCCCATTTTAATCTCTGCGTGCTTCATTGTGATACACAAACACACTGTTTCTTAACACCCCCCCTATCTACATCAATTTTGAAAACCATAGTTTCTTTTTTCGTAACATACTTAATCACGTACACTTAAATTAATAATAAAATTAATCTTTAGAATTTAAAGGTTTTGGAATATTAAGTGCAATAGTATCAAGCATAACAAAGGCAAACCAACTGTGAGGTTGGGACACAAAGCCGTGAGATTTTCTATTGGAACAGAAGAGAAAGAACCTTATCTCTAATAACCTGAAAACAAATTCAAGCATTAACAACTTACGATGATTAAAGAAGAAAAAAAACAGATGTTCGGGCAGTTATTAATGGGAAAGAAGATGGTAAATGAACACCAGATAGAAGAAGCGCTCGAAATACAGAAGGTAAATGGTAAGGCGTTAGGAGATGTATTAATCGATTTAGGCCATACAACAAGCGATCTGATTATGAGTGTTCTTAACATTACGCGGAAGACAGAACAGAAGCTGGCACGCCTGTTTAATGCCTCTATTGGCATACTTCAGTGCACCGAACAGGCATCCCTGTTCAACTTTATTATGACTGAATCCGAACGGGTATTAGAGTCAGATATGTGCAATCTATTTCTGATTGATGAAGAGACAAATGAGTTCAAATGTTTCTTCATCCACAATGGAGAGACCGGAGAGCTACGCTTGCCACTTAGCAATGGCCTGGCCGGCTATGTTGCAAAGGCTTCAGAAACTATCAACCTTGAAGATGCTTACCAGAGTCCCCTCTTTAATCCTCAACTCGATAATATGCTGGAATACAAAACAGAGACAGTCTTATGTATTCCCGTGAAACAGAGGGACAATAAGGTGATTGGAGTACTTCAGGTTGTAAATAAGAAAGGAAAAGGCCAGTTTACTTCCCATGATGAATGGTTATTCAAATCTTTTGCCATCTTTGCATCAAATGCAATCTCTATGATTAACAATAACAAGAATCTTTCTCAAGAAGTCAGATTTAATGAAAACCTGGAGATGTTTAATCTTGCCGTAGAAAACCTGTCTGAAGGCGTGATAATAATCACCGAAGATGACGACTCAGTAGTAGTCAATCCTGCCGTCAAATGGCTGCTTGGCTGGAAGATCAACAGGGATATTGATAAGCAGAATACAATGGCACTGCTGGATAGTTCAGGGCTTAGTAACATATCTAGATGGTTGAAAGGAGAAGTGGATACGCTCGCTTCTAAAGAGATAACCTATCAAGCACCGGAGATCAGAGTAATAAGAGTAGATTGCATTGAAATAAACGGGGAGATTAACAACAAGAGAAAGAAAGGCTGTTTAGTCGTGTTTAAAGATATTACAAGGGACAAAGAGTTCGAACAGGTCAAGTCAGAATTTATAACCGTAGCTTCTCACGAACTGCTTTCCCCTATAACATCCATGAAGAATTCAGTAAATCTCTTACTCCAGGAAATACCCGGACCAAACACAGACGACCAGAAGAGATTCTTACACATAATAAACGACGGTGTCGAATACCTATCAAACCTGACCGCTACACTTCTGGACATAGCCATGTCAGAAATACGGAAAGTACCATTAAAGCGCGAGAAGGTAGACCTCAGCAAAGTTATAAAAAGTGCAATGGAGAGCCAGTGGTTCAAAGCTGAAGAAAAGGATATATCACTTGTCAATTGCAATGGGGACACATCACACGTCCTTGCAGATTCTAACAGGATAAGGCAGGTGCTGTTAAATCTCCTGGATAATGCCTTTAAGTTTACCAACGATGGCGGAGAAGTAGTAGTAAGCACTAAATCCATGGAGGATAAGGTAGAAGTCAGCGTTAAGGATAATGGGTCCGGAGTATTCCTTGAGGAACAGGACAAGATATTTGAACGATTCTACCAGGTAGAGAATGCCGCAACAAAAAAACATTATGGCATAGGGCTGGGATTAAGCATTTGCAAAGATATTGTAGAAGCACAGGGAGGAAGGATCTGGGTAGAGAGCAAAGAGAGAAGTGGCAGCAACTTTGTTTTTACCCTGCCTTTATACAAATGATAGATAACAGACAATTACTACTGGTGGAAGATGACCTTTATAGCGCAGAAACATTAAAGTTCGCCATGGAGGCAAAAGGCCACAAAGTCGCTATGGCAACAAATGGGAAAGACGCATTGACAATGGTAAACGGTGAACAACCGAAACTAATTATACTGGACGTCATGATGCCCAAAATGGACGGATACCATTTCTGCAGACTACTCAAGTTTGATACACGGTTTAAACATATTCCCATTATTATTGTCAGTTCAAAGATTCAGGATTCCGACAGGGAATTGGGCTTCGCATGCGGTGCGAATGAGTACATAGCGAAGCCTTATGATTTGAACACGCTTACAGAAACAGTTGAAAAATACTTACATAGCACAGTCGAAGAGGTGAACAGTGCCGATATTTAATTATAAAGCCAGAGACGGAGCAGGTCTGGCCGTTGCAGGAACATTAGAGGCAACGGGGCTGGATATTGCCAGGATGCGCCTGGGAGAGATGGGATACATACCGGTCTTCCTGAAAGAAGGCAAGGCTGAGAAGAGCCTCTTCTCTATAAATTTCTTAAAGCCAAAGGTAAAGGACAAAGACATCATAGTCTTTAACCGTCAACTTGCCACCCTCTTTTCTGCCGGAATACCCCTGCTCTCAGGAATACAGGGCCTTGCAGAGCAGATGCAGAACAAAACATTCAAGGAGATACTCCTTAAGGTGTCAGCAGATATCCAGACAGGATCTTCTTTTTCTGATGCACTTGCAAAACACCCAAAAGTGTTCTCGGAGCTTTACATAAATATGGTACGGGCAGGAGAGGCATCCGGTACCCTGGACGACATTCTCGGGAGACTTGCTTCACTGGCAGAACACGCGGCTGAAATCAAGGCAAAGATAAAGGCGGCTACACGATATCCTAAGATAGTCATAAGCGCCATGTTAATCGCAATACTTATACTTATGAAATTCGTGGTTCCCCAATTTATGGCTATCTTTGAACAAGTTGATCTCGTACTACCCCTGGCCACAAGGATGCTGATAGAGGCTAATCGCCTGTTTACAAACTACTGGTACGCACTCTTTGTCGGGGCAGGAGCCCTGTTTTTCGTCTTTAAAGCATATACTAAAACCCATAAAGGTCGCCGTCAACTAGACCTGCTTAAACTAAAGGTACCTGTCTTCGGGCCTATTTTTCTCAAGATTGCAATGTCTGTTTTCTCCAGGACTATGTCTACTCTTAATCGAAGTGGATTATCAATCGTTGACAACCTGAAGATATGCGCGGAGGTAGTAGAAAGCGTTCCGATATCTGAAGTAATCACCGATATCGAAAAAGGTGTGAAACGTGGTGAGAGTGTTACGGCAACTATTAAGAAAAGCAATTTCTTCACGCCTATGGTAGTGCAGATGATGTCCGCGGGAGAGGAGTCCGGTGAACTTGACAGTATGCTGGTAAAGGTTTCAGAGTACTACGATATGGAAGTTGATTACTCTATCAAAAATATCGCAAGCCTGATCGAACCTATACTTCTGGCTTTTCTTGGTGCGGTCGTGCTATTCCTTATGCTGGCCATATTTATGCCGATGTGGGACCTTACCAAATTGGCAGAAAGAGGTTGATAACTCTTCGACTCCGCCCGGTTTGATTTTACCTCCTTTACAGGCTGGGCGGAGCCGAAGGAGAGCTTCAGATGCAACCCACAACCCGTTTCCTCGATTCCTCACACGAAGCCACTCCCCGGACAAAAAGCGCCGAGGACAAGAAGAACACAAAGAAAAAAAGAATTGCCACGGATACACACTGATTGAACACGGATAAAAAACGAATGAAGAATTTTTAAGGTGCCAAACTGGCACCTTAAAAAGAGACCAGCACAGCAAGTATGAACACTTTCCTGAGGTTCCTGCTTTCCTTAGCTGTTTAGTCTTTAACATCAGTGTTGATCCGTGTAAATCCGTGGCAAAGATAGTCATTCATAAATCGTAACTTGTAACTCGTAACCCGCAACCCGCAACCCGATACTCGCAACTCGTTTTTCCTTAATCCCAATTTAAGCCCTGATTGCTTCATAGTGGCACACAAACACACTGTTTCCTACCATCTCTCCACGCTCATCTATTTTGAAAATTATAATTTTTTTGACTCGTAACAAATTTAACCACAGGCACTTACACTAACAGCAAAATAAATCTTTAGAATTTAAAGGCTTTGGAATATCAAGTGCGATAGTAACAGGCGTGACAAAGGCAAACCAGCCGTGAGGTTGGGACGCA
>CAYTGO010000095.1:0-8913 GCA_964437425.1 uncultured Candidatus Scalindua sp. | reverse complement strand
ATTTAATCATATTCGCCCTCAATGCAGTAACAGCCATGAGCGCCTCTTCTTCGTCGATCTCTGACATAATCACCCAGTCTACATCTTCAATACCTACCGGTGAGTAGGCGCTGAGAACCGGAACGTCACGATAATCAGGAAAGATCTCTACATTGGTATTACCTGCAATTGCTGCCAGTGTCCCATTCGTCTCTACCTTCTGCAGTAATATTGTACTATCCTTTGCATTAATCTTGTCCAGGACGTCTTGATCGGTACCTAAACCTTTCATCATTGAGTTATAGCCCTCTTTATCTTCTATAAGAAATCGTGATTGACTCCTCATGGCTAGATCATGACCGATAAGATAAGTCTCTCCACTAGCTCCCAGCCCAACATTATTCCAGTCGCTATCGGATGTCATTACCGCGTTAATCTTATCAATCGGCATCTGGAACATCAGCACACCAACTTTTTCAGATCCGTCATATATAGGTGATGCTATAAAACTTGCCGCACCCTCGTATGATGGTGTATAAGGCTCAAAGTCAATAAGCTTTACATAATTCGGATCGTTACTGTTATTTACATCATTAAATACTCTTCCGAAATTAGAATTTGCATAAGGACCATCTTTTAAAGAGGTAGAGTAATCTAACTCTTTATATACCGAATAGACGATATCTCCACTGTCAGGATCTACGATAAAGATGTCGTAGTAGCCAAATTTTTCCAGGAAACTCCTAATCGCAGGATGGTACATCTTATGGTAGCTGTTATATGATGCTACTCCTTCTGCAGCATCAAGCTTATGTTTTTCTCCCAGTTGATTATGATTTGCAGCTATATAGGTATACTGCATCGCAATTGAATCGTCATCAAGCTGATTAAGATAATTTACCGCCTGAGGATTCTCTCCATTATTCTGGTTCTTGTACTCTGCAGTGAAATCACCGGTATAATAGCTCTTTAATTCGGCTCGATATTCATCTATTTCAGCATCGGACAGATCATTTTCCATTCTGAATTCTGAAAAAGAATCCTTGAAATACTTTGTAGCATCCACGATCATCCTGTCTTCTGAAAGGGTCTGTATCTGCTTTCTTATAGTCGAGAAATAATCCTCTATCTGTTTCTTCTTCGTTTCCCTTACTGAAACCAGTTGATTAAATGCCTGTTGTTTCAGTGCGTTGCTGGATGAATTGTTACTGATGACACCAATAACAGCAAGTGGTACCAAACCAGCTATCAAAAACAACGTAATTACCTTTGCTCCCATTCCAATTTTCACTTTTTAAGCCTCCTTCAATATAATTCTTTATAAATAAAATTTCAGAATCCTATTTCGCTTTAGCAAGGCGGTCAGATGAATAAGGTATTATTACACTGACTGCACCTCGCACTTCTCCCTCCTTGTAACCTTCCTTGAGCCTTCCTGCTATGTCTTTCTCACCCTTTGGGAAACCGTGGCATTTAAGACATACTGCTTTTATGTAAAGAGGCTGCATATAACGATATACCTTTGAACCATCAGGAGTAGTGGTCACCACTCCTTTTCCCTGCCCTTTTGGATAGCCGTCTGACTCGAACTCTTTAAGGATTTCTGTCTCAAAGGCATCCGGATGGTTAGCCGGGTTTCTGTATTTCATGCTTGTCTGCTTGAGATAATAGCCACCACCCATTGCCTTGTTATATTTGAAGCCTGTGCGTCTGCCTACAATAGCTGGTATTACTTTTTTAAATCCTTTTCCCTTTGTATTTAATACCTTCTGGCTCTCATTAATTACCTTTTTCGTAGACACAAGCAGAGTGCCAAGTGCAAGTTTTACAGGATCTGACGAAGAAGCATCACTTTCAGATATCTCTATACCAGTTGCATTCTTAAAATGTTCTACAACCTTACTTACATACACATCTCCGGTAAATCCTTTATCACCTACTTCAGGATTGTTAAACAATCCCTGGTTTTGGGCAATAACAGCTCTGCATGAGATCAACAACTTTGCAATATTACCTGCCTCATTCTCCAAATCTTTTTCGTTGATGGCGAATACTCTTGAAGTTGACATGCCAACGGTAAACACCAAAATAAGTCCAAAAAATATTATCTTCTTTAACATCACACTATCTCCCTAATAAATTAGTAAAGTTATAAGATCAGGACAGTTTACTTGATACCCTAATCCATTAATTCTATCCTGTTGATCGCAGGTACTCTTCATCAATTACTCTGCAACCTGATTAATCATTCCTAAATCTTCAGATGATAAAACCCCTTCAATATCAAGAAGAATTATTATTTTCTCATTTACTTTTCCAAGGCCCGTAATAAAGTTTGTATCTATTCCTTGCCCGAAGTCAGGAGCTTCTTCAATCTCACCATTGCTGATGTCTGCCACCTCTGAAACGCTATCAACTATTAATCCTATTGATGTGTTATTAACCTCTACCACGATAATACATGTTTCCTTTGTATGACTCTCTTCCTGCATAGAGAACTTTAATCTCAAGTCTATTACAGGTATAACCTTTCCTCTTAGATTAATAACGCCTTTCATATATTCCGGTGTCTGTGGGACTGTTGTAATGTCCATAAGACCAATGATTTCTCTAACTCTGAGTATCTCAATACCATATTCTTCATTGCCTAATACAAAGGTAAGATATTTCTCTTCCTGGTCTAAAATTTTCTTTTCTGCTAACGCTTCCATTTTATCTCTCCTTCAATTCGTTGAAACTTTCAATAAATTAAATTATTTTTCACTAAATAACTCAAACCCACTATCTCCCCAAATCCTGGAATGGGAGAGGAGGATAAGGGGAGCAAGCCGGTGCAATTGGTTACCGGTCGTGGGTTTAAAACAGTTTTAAGGGTAGCCACCAACACTAAACTTAACACTGTAATAAGAAGTTGTATTTGACCATAAACAAATACACACTCCCCCCCCCCTTATTTCCCTCTCTTTTCAAGAGGAGAGGAAAAGTGAGGGATTAAAGAGGGGCGTTAAGCATTACATGATTAAAAATCCGTAATTCTATGATGTTGAACTGAAGCCGTCTCTTCTTCTAACGGAATCAGCATAGATTTGTCATCATGATCCATCGTCTGATTTTGATTAGATCCTCCGTTACCATTACCATTTACCGTTGACGGTTGATAATGTTCGTGATGGGTTTGTGATTTATTACTATGGCTGGTTTGTAATTCTGCTTTTTCAACATCATAGCCAACCAGTTTCGCTAATATATCTACCTGTTCCTTCAGGGTTTGTGCCTGTGCAGACATCTCCTCACTGGCTGATGCAGCTTCCTCAGCAGTTGCTGCGTTCTGTTGTGTAACCTGATCCATCTGCTGTATCGATTCATTTACTGAGGTGACTCCGTCGGACTGCTCAACAGATGCAGTTGATATCTCCTTCGTCAATACAGTCACTTTTTCGACATTTCCGACAATTTCCTGTAATGATGTGTTGGTATTGTTTGTTGATTTCTTCACATCCCCTACTATACTCTGTAGTGCTTCTTTGCTCCTGTTTGTAAGTTCTGTACCTTTGCCCGCCTTATCTACGCAGCTTGTTATCAGCACGGCTGTATCCTTAGCAGCACTTGCACTTCTCTGGGCAAGATTGCGTACCTCTTCAGCAACAACGGCAAATCCCTTTCCATGTTCACCTGCACGCGCAGCTTCCACTGCAGCATTAAGGGCCAGAAGATTAGTCTGAAATGCGATGCTGTCTATTACCTTCGTAATTTCCGCAATCTCATTGCTGCTTTTATTTATGTCATCCATTGAATCACTCATTGAATCTACAATTTCTATGCTGGTGGAATTCATCTTATCTATAGAATCACACATTTCTTTAACTGCTACATTGCCTTGCCCTGCAGAATCGCTGCATTTTTGTGCAAGACTAGCTGCTTCCTGAGCATTATCAGAATTTTGCTTTGTCATGGTAGACATCTCTTCCATCGTTGAAGATGTTTCTTCGAGAGAAGCGGCCTGTTCTGTAGAACCCTCTGATAAACTCTGGCTTGATGCTGATATCTGACCGGCTGCAGCTGATAGTTGTGAAAATGCAGATGTCAGCTCCATAACAACTTTTTTAATAGGCTCTGTGATCTGACGAGTTATATTCTTTGGCAGGAAGACAGTTATTATTATGGAAAAAGTTAACCCTCCGGCAAGCAATAACCACTCCAGGTTCATAAGGGCTGCTGAGAGGCTCTTCGCCTTTGCTGCATCTGTTGCCATCAGTTGCTGTTGATTTGCAACCATGCCGTTAAGCTCTTTCATAATCGCACCTGCTGTAGGTGCAGCCTTGGTACCCAACCATAGGTTGGCCAGGTTCCACGCTTTGCCTCCCCTGATCTCAAACATCTTTGGTGGCAATGGACTGAATTCCTCTCTGGCACTACTGAATGCAGCGAATGCTTCAGCCTGCTCTGGTGATAAAAGCACGGCATTATCTGAAAGATCACCAAACCTTCTTATGTTCTTAGCCCATAATTTATCAAATTTTGTTTTGAACTTATGGTCTCCAGAGAGCAGAAATGCACGAATGTTTGCAAGTGCCAGACCAGTAGTGCCACGTACATCTGCCATCATACCCAGCAAAGCCTTCCTGTCTGCTGTTGCTGCCTGTTCTGCTTCCAGGTCTATCAGCTTGGTAATATTGGATACCATTACAGCTGCTCTTGGTGCTGCCTCTTCAAACAGTATCTTGATGGCAGGTGTGTTGTCCACTGACTGGGCTATATCTTCAATCTCCTGCTGGTATACTTTAAAATCTTTCAGATTCTTATCAATGATATTGAGTCTCTCTACGTTCTTCGGGTTTGTCCAGTTGGTTGCGTATCTCTTCATATCAGCCAATGATTTATCCAGCTCTTCAGACCATACCTTTGCACGCTCTACCTTAAACTTATCGTTACCAAGTATAATCCAGCCTCGAAGTGCTGCCAGAGAGTGGTTGATACCGTTCTGCATGCTAAGACTTGTCTGGGCAGTCGGTGCTCGTAATTCAATGAGCTGGTTTGTTATCTTATTAGACTCACCTACCTTCCATATGGTAGTTAACACTGCGGCAGTAAGTACCAGCGTAATTAAGCCGAACCCTAATGACATTTTTACCCCTATCGTCATATTCTTAAACATTTTCTTTACCTCCCATACTAAATTCTAAAAGAGTAAATACGCTAAATTAAGTTGTTTCACGCATCTATTTTTAACTCGCCTCGCGTACTGGCAAGGGCAAGACGACTAATGTCGACTAAAGTGCTCTATTCAGTCTCTACTTGTTCTAATATTTTTTTCAAATCATTGAATTTAAATGGCTTGCGAAGAATAGCACTTATGCCGTACTCCTTAAAATTTATCATGACATGATTACTGATACTACCGCTTGACAAAATAATTCTTACGCCTGGATCGATCTCAAGCAACCTTCTTATTGCTTCCTCCCCTCCCATACCATTAGCTACTACTAAATCTATTATTACGACATCAAAAGGTTTGCTGCTCCACATTGCGCGTTGGAATAGTTCAATCGCCTCGTAGCCATCTTCGGCAACCTCTACTTCAAAGTGGATTCTATTCAGCATTTTTGTGAGAATATCTCTTATGTGTTCTACGTCATCCATTACCAGTATTCTGTCGTTACTCATGTTCTCTATTTCTCTCCACATATTCATTGAAAATTAAATAGATTAAAAAAACCAAAAAAAAAGGCGCAATCGAAAGCGTCTCAATTAAGAGAACGTTTCGATTGCGCCTTCAACTTACAGAGGACTTAGCTCTGCCCGCTAAGGCGGCCTGCAATGATCTGCAAGCCATCTTTAGTTTTTAATTATATTCAATTGACCAAAGTCAATTGTTTTGCATGTGAAATATCTTTATTTTAATATCGGAACATATTTATAAAAGTTTAGTATTTTTACAAATTTTAATATTATTGTAGGTCCTTTGTAAAATAAAGCGCAAATTAGTTGCCAGTAATTTTTTTTTAAGGATGGATACCTCTTGCCTCGTTCAGCAGTTCATATGTAATATTCTATATTCAAATACTCTCAAATAAGTGCAGGACTGATAACTAACTGATAAATAGTAGCTTACCAATGTGCTTATCAACAGATCTTTTTATCTGCAGAAATTTTTAACTATAAATACTGTAAATTTCTCTTTAAAATAATTCTAACGTATTTTAATATAGCTATAATCTTTTAGTTTAGTTAATAAATTAACCGGAACTTTTTTACCACAAACTGATCATTTATTGATCAATTATACTTAATAAGAAGGCAAATAATACTACTTCTGACTTAAATAGCTAAATCAATCCTTTCTCTTTAAATAGTGTTACATATTTTTTGTCTGAGACCTGGATATGATATATCGGCCACTCTTTCAGCAAGTTCCATACTTCTACAGTAATTGGGCTATTTCTGCCGTCTCGTTTTATCTTACCTTCATCATATGCCGCCTTAATGGTCGAGATTTGCTCGAAGAAGTGTTTATGTTCATCTTTATGATGTTCAAACTCGACATACTCAAACTGATTAAAATATTTCTCTTCGGTAGAGAAATGATAATCAACATAATCTGTAAGTCTGTTTAAAATATCATCTATAATTTCAAGCCCCCTGGCATCTTTCATTGCATCAAAAAGAGTACTAATAATTTCCACAAGCCTCTTATGCTGATTGTCGATTTCACTGATATCCAGGGCTATATTCTCGTTCCAGTTTATGAAAGACATGATTCTATTCTCTTCTTTACAATTATAAAAAAGGCACAATCGTGACCACTATCCTACATAGATAATGTTGCGATTGTGCCGTTGACTTTCAAACAGTTGTGATTTATAAATTAGCTGCTTAACACGGTTGCAGAACCATCTCTTCAGTATTTGGTTTACTGCCTTCCAGACAATATTTATCAAGCATGGCAACCAGTTGATCCATTTCCGGTTTGGTAATTGAATCGTCTGCACCAACGCTATTACATCTAAATAGCATCTGCTTGTTAATTAGGCTGGAAAACATTATGACGGTTATATGATCAAGCTTACTGTCAGACTTTATTTTTTTACATAGTGACAACCCATCCATTTGAGGCATCTCTATGTCACTAATCAGTACGTGTGGAAGCGGTGAGGCATCTGATTCATTTGAGTCTACCTGATCTCGTATTTTTACTAATGCATTAAGGGCTTCTTGTCCATTCTCAAAACTCCTTAAACTCTTATAACCGGCGTTATTTAATATACGGATTACATTACTACGGATTGTTTTTGAATCCTCTGCAAAAAAAACATTAACTTCTTCCCGTGATTTCTTACATGACATATTTGCTGTTTCTTCTTTTATATCACCAATAGCAAGGCTTGGAGAGATTACAGAAAGGATATACTCTAAGTCTACTACCATAATATCATCTTCACCAACTCGAATTGACCCTGTAATACTCTTTCCGGAACTGCCTATTGCCCTGTCCAGAGGAACAAAATCTTCCCAATTCAATCTGTAAATCCGATTCACATCATCTGCCAGAAAACCATTAATAACATTGTTGAACTCAGTTACTATCACTATCTGATTCTCGCTAGCTTCATGTTTGTCTTCCAGTTCTAATGCTGCAGAGAGATCAATTAAAGGTATGGTTCTTTCTCTGTACAGTATCATGCCCAATAAGGCGTGATGGGCCATGGGTATTTTAGTTAATGTTGAAGAGTCGTATTGTTGAATTGACTGAACCTTGAGAACATTCAGGCCAAAAGATTGCTTGCCAAGTACAAATGTTAAAAGCTCTAATTCGTTAGTACCACTCTCTAATAAAATCTCCTGCGCTGCCATTAAGTATCTCCTTGTTTAAGATTACCGGTTCTATTTCCATTTTCTGAAATATCGCTATTAGATTATTGTATTCTGCCCACTCTTTTTATATGCCTGAAACACTTTTGTAAAAATAGTTCTGAATAAATGCATAAGCATCTAATTGCCAGAGAATGGAGTCCATATAAAGGATGTAATCTATTCTTCTGCTAATTCTCCAACCATTTCTAATTCTTCTGATGATAGTACCGTATCTATATCAAGCAGGATTATTATCTTCTCCTTAACCTTACCAAGACCCATGATAAAGCTTGTATCTATACCCTGTCCGAATTTTGGAGCATTTTCTATCTCTTCACCGCGAATGTCTGACACCTCTGATACACTGTCAACTATGAGCCCTATAGATGTGTTATGGACTTCTACAACGATTACACAAGTCTCCTGAGTATGTTCCTCTTCCTGCATCGAAAACTTCATTCTCAGGTCTATTACAGGTATGACCTTGCCCCTCAGATTAATCACACCTTTCATATAGTCCGGTGTCTGCGGCACTGTTGTAATATCCATAAGACCGATGATCTCTCTTGCCTTGAGGATTTCAATGCCATAGATCTCTTCTCCCAGAATAAAAGTCAGGAATTTTCCATCTATATCTGATGTTTCCTTTCTCTCTGCAACTGCGTCCATTATTTTCTCCTTTGTTTTATAATTAGAATTTCAGATATTATTGGCTTCTTACAAACTCGCCTCAGTAACTTTTTATTATGCATCTCTTAAGAATAGAGCAAGTTTATTGCCATTATTAAGTTATTTTTGATCTGTCGAAATCAGGGCATAAACTTTACTTTGTGAACTAGTTGTAACTACTTTGTATTTAGAGTGTTATCTGTATTAACAATTAAACTGTTAAGATTGAAAAGATCGTTAATATACACCACTGAATATGTCTGTTTGTTGTACAGTGTGTCTGTAATTTCAACAATAATGAAGGTGATTTATTTGTAGATACACTTGAAGTGATATGGCTTGATAGTTGTCCCTCACCCTGTAAAAGGGTGAGGGACGTTGACAAAAGTCACGGTTACGCGCCGTGATTTTTTA
>CAYTGO010000094.1:0-9047 GCA_964437425.1 uncultured Candidatus Scalindua sp. | reverse complement strand
TTCCAGGAAAAATTTGATGATGCATTAAAGATGAACAGAAAAGCGTTGGAAATAAACCCTAAACATACTAATTCTCAGTTTAATATAGCAGTGGTTTATCACAAACAGGGTAAGTTAGACCGTGCGATAGCAGAATATGATTTAGTACTAGTGATTGATAGGAACTATGAGGATGCGTTTTACAATAGAGGTCAGATATATGCTTCAATGGGAAATACGCCGCAAGCGTATAATGATTACATAACCTATAGTAAAATTGTAAAGGCTAAGACTGGTTCAGAAGCGGCTGCTCTTTCGTTGCGAGGCGTAGAGGATAAGGAGAGGGTTCAGAGATATATGATTCCAAGCTTCAAGGACTGGTTATTGGAATATGATGATTAGTAGCTTCTGAAGATGGCATTTAACAAACACTGGTTCGTACACTACGTAGGAGCTTGCTGTTTTAATTATAGAGACAGGAAGGAAATGATGTAGATGATGTTAAAATTTCTAAATAGGTATAACATTTTATTTGTAGCTGTTTTGGTTGGTGTTGCCGTAGGTTGCGATAATGCGCAAAACCATATAGGGCTTGGTGATAAATTAGCCGTTGAAGGTAAGCTTGATAAGGCAATAGAAGAGTATAAGGTCGCCATAGATCTTGATATAAATGCTGCTGAGACCTATTGTAAGTTGGGAGATGTATATTTCAAGAAGGAGATGTTGGAGGAGGCTGCAAAGGAGTATAGAAAGGCAGTTGATTTGCGCCCGGATTATCTTGATGCCCATAAGAAGCTGTCTGAGGTGTATACGAAAATTGGGGTTCCCGAAGATAAGCTTACAATATACACAAGTGCAGTTGAGAATGATCCTAAAGATTCGAATGCCCGTATAAGACTCGGTATCTATTACCAACAGTTAAGGCGAATGGATCTGGCTTTTGAACAGTATAATAAAGTGCTGGAATATGATCCATATAATCCGAGTGCTCATTATAATCTGGGTGTCGCATATCAGGATCTTAACTTGCTTGAGAAGGCGGTACCTTCATATGAAAGATCTATAGAACTTAAACCTGCATATGAAAAGGCGCATTACAATCTGGGAATTGCCTATATTGCTTTGGATGAATATGATAAAGCGCTTAAGGAGCTGAAAATAGCGGATGATCTAAACCTGGGTAATGTTGATACGTATTGTAACCTCGGGTTGGTATATTACCTTAAGGGCATGATGGATGAGGCTGTTAACAGTCTAAGAAAGGCGTTGGAAATTGATCCGGAGAAAGCTGATGCGCATTACTATCTTGGTGTGATTTCTGCTAGCAATAACAAATACAATGAGGCACTAGAGGCGTTCAAGAAGGTAGTCGCTATAGATCCTAAATATGCAGATGCACATTTCGATCTTGGTACTATTTACTACAAGCAGGGATTGTTTAACGAAGCTATAGAAGAGTATGATAAGACAATTCAGATAGATCGAGGTTATGCAGATGCCTATTATAATAAGTCTGCGACCTTTGAGAAGTTGGGTGATGCCGCTGCAGCACGTGACGAATTTGAAAAATACAGGATGATAAGTAAGACTGCCCAAGGCTCGCCAAGTTTATTAGAGTTTGATGCGAAGCTTACTGGTGCTGCTGAAAAGGACGACGCATTTCAAAAGCAGAAAATAGCGGATGAAGCCATGGAAGAAGCGGAGGCATTCAGGCAAAAAGAAGAAGCAGCAAGAACTCGAAATTAAGCGGATACAGTCTAAATCACTGCACTATAGACCTTAGTCTTTTCTACATCATATTCCTTCAACATTGTTCTCTGTTATCTCTATACCCGATCGGGCATAGAGAATCTATATTCAACTTGCTTTGCTCAATATGTCATCTGTTCGACATATTGGCAGGCAATCGAAAATGACAGAGGAAGATAAAGTTGTTTTTGATCTTATCTCTATATCTACCTGGCTAGAAGTGGACAGAACATCTTATAAAATTTATTCAGCATCCTTTGCACATCGGAATCCAACGCTTTTGTTTCTATCACTAGGCTCCCCAAACATTCTTACTGCACAGCGTAGCTTGTAGACATTTTGGGCAAACATGGATCCTCCTCTGATAATTCTTTTGCCGGTACCTTTTATCGGCCCCTTAGGATTTTTTTTAGGACTACTTAAGTAATATTCAGGATGATACCAGTCTTCGCACCACTCAGAAACACTTCCCGTCATATCGTAGCAACCGTAAACGCTGTTTCCTTCCGCGAAACTTCCTACGGTAACAGGCAAATTGCCATCAGTTCCTACGTTACAAAACTTGATTTCCCATACATTGCCCCAAGGGAATCGTCTTCCGTCCGTGCCTCTTGCGGCCTTTTCCCATTCAGCCTCTGTAGGCAGACGTTTGCCGGCCCACGCGGCATAAGCATAAGCATCATACCAATCTACCCTGGTAACAGGGTAATCTGGATAATTGTAGTATTTATACTCATATCCTCTGAAAGAGTTGCCGGGAAGATGGCTTTTATTAATAGGTTCTGAGGGTGAACATTTGCTGTGATCACCAGTCTTCATTATATAATCCATGAATTCCCAATACTGTGCATTTGTGACCTCGTACCTGTCAATATAAAACGTATCAAGGATTACAGCGTGTTGAGGCATCTCTTCCGGGATAAAGTCCTCTTCTTTGCTTCCCATAAGAAACTCGCCGGCCGGTACTAGCGTCATTTCTTCCCACTTCTCTTTGTTTATTTTTAAAGCATCTTCCATTAGTTGTCTTCTATCGTTGACTCTCCTCTGAGCAATTTCCCTTTTTTCCTCTACATTCAGGTAGTCCATAAGTTTGCCGATGAAATCGTCTACTTCATTCAGCTCTTCCGGAACTTGTGGCATCAGTCTTCTGCATGACTCCAGGTGTTCCATTGCCTTAGCGTGGTTATCAAGCTTCCAGTAAACACCTGCTATGTACCAGTGAAGAGAAGATCTTTTCGGATCCAGCTCAATAGCCTTTTTGTAATAACCCAAAGCGCCTTTGTAATCATTTTGGATTTCACGTAAAGAATTTGCAGTTTTTATGTATTTGTCTACTTGCTCCGTTTTCAGCAAAGCTTCTTTATCTAATGGATTTAGATCATCCTGCTTTTTATCAATATTTTCTTCCTGTTTTGTCGGTTCTTGAGTCTTTTCAGCCGATTTTTCAGGTGTTTGTGCGTATAAGTTTGTTACATAAAACATTAAAACAATTATGGAAAAAAGAATCCTCTTCAATTACTGCCTCCTTAGCTCAAAAATATGTCTAAAACTTGTGTGTTTTATAGAAATTTAATGGTAGTAAATATTTATATAGCAGAATATTATACATTCAGAAATATGTTAAATCAATATCAAATAGATTTGGGCTTATTTATGTTAAAAAGGTCTTGATATTGATACCCATTTTTGGTAACATCCTCGAAAATCTTCATTTATATATAGATCAACAGAGTGGTAAAGTCAACGAATGCTAACAGATTAAGGGGGAATCTATGGGTTGTGAATGTTTTACGGATAAAGTTGTAAATACCATAAAAATGGTATTTGAGCAAATAAACAAGCGGAAAAAATTAATAGGTGTTCTTTTAATTATACTGATAGCTGTCGGCATTGTTGGGGGCAGGAAGTTCTGGCATTATGCTGAATCCAGTGAATTTTGTGGTAGCTGTCATGAAATGGACGTTCATTATGACTCGTTTATGAGCTCAAAGCATCATAACGAACATGTACACGCTTGTCACACATGTCATATTGGCCCGGGCTTGAAAGGGTTCTTGCATGCAAAGTTGAGTGATGGTGCGCACGATTCGTTTGAACATTCCAGAAAGACCTACCTCACCAGTGAAAATTCAGGATTATTCATCGCAATTGCCGAAGATAGTGTCCCTATCATAAATGGTAATTGTGCCAGATGTCATACTGATCATGCAGAGTTTACGAAAGACAAAAAGCATTTGGAATTTGTTGCTCAGTCAAAGAGGGTGGGAGAAGACGGCAATCTTAAGGATTTCTTCTGTACGGACTGTCACATAGGGGTTGTCCATCCAAGTTGGAGCGCGGATGTTTATAAAGAATATGCTGAGAAAAAGATTCCACCGTTTGGAATTTTTGAGGATAATGACTGTTATGCCTGCCATCGACATGCGACACCAAAAGTTGTGAAAGAATGGACTGGCAGTCCACACTCAAAAAGTGGTGTTTCATGTATTGCATGTCATGGTGATGATCACGGGGTGATTGTCGAAAGAAGTGGAAAAGTGCTACCAAGTAAGTGTGGTGAATGTCACGAGACAATGTACAATGATTTCGCTGATAGTAAGCATTTTAACGGACGTATAGTTGCAGAGATAGCAAGTACCAAGGATGTAACAATGAGAGAGGACTGTAAGAAATGTCATATGCTAGGTTTAAACCAGTCGTGGGATGAAGGAGCTGGGGGGAGTTGTGAAGGTTGTCATCCAAAACATTTGTTCTCACGTTCAGATGCGTCTGAATCTAAGGTGTGCAAAAACTGTCATTTTGGTGGGCCGGCTCACGCGCAGCTAGATTTGGGAGTTAAATCTATGCATGGTAGTCTGTTTGCTGAACGAAGGAGGACTGGTAAACCTGAGATAAAATGCCAGACCTGTCATAGCGATCCGTACAACCACCATAATTTTAATAGAAATGTTGGTATGTTGAGTATCGACTGATAATACATTGCTTGAGGTTTTCTCATGCTAAATAATGTTTAAAGCTGTAACCTGAAAGCCCACCTTATTGGTGGGCTTTTTTGTTGGACTAATTATGCATTGGAATTCGAACCGGTTAATATTCATATTAAGTTCTTCAATCGGTAAAAAGCTGATTATGGCTATTACCGGACTAGGGTTTTGCATATTCCTGCTCAGCCATCTTGCAGGAAATCTGATAATATATGCCGGAAACGATGCCTTTAACTCTTATGCCGAACGTCTTCATTCGTTGGGTCCTCTCATAATTCTTGCTGAAATAGGTCTACTTTTTCTTGGCATAGTTCATATATCTACCGGGACCTATCTTTTCTATCAGAATGTCCGTGCAAGGCCCGGAAGATATAGAAAAAAGAAAAATGCCGGTGGTAGATCAATTGGCTCCAGCACTATGCCGTATACTGGTTTTCTAATACTCATTTTCATTGTTTTTCATCTTATTGATTTTCACTTCGTAGAAACAACAGACAGATCTATATATCAGATTGTATTAGAAACGTTCTCAAATCCCGGTTATACTATTTTTTACATCCTATCTATGGCTGTAGTTGCTACTCATGTTGATCACGGCGTATGGAGCTTATTACAGACCCTAGGGATTAATAATTTAGAATGTATGCCAGTTTTGCGTGTGATTAGTTCAGCAACCAGCCTGTTTGTGGGAATCGGATTTGGTTCTCTTCCGGTTTTTATCACGTTAATTTCTTAGCAAAGAAAAAATGAAGCTTGATTCAAAAATACCAGATGGTCCGCTTTCCGAAAAGTGGGACAGGCACAGGTTTGAGCTGGACCTTGTAAACCCTGCAAATAAGAAGAAATTTGAGATTATTGTTGTGGGTACAGGTCTCGCTGGTGCATCGGCATCAGCGACACTCGCGGAACTGGGATATGAAGTAAAAACATTCTGTATTCAGGATAGCCCGCGTCGTGCACATAGCATTTCAGCTCAAGGTGGGATAAACGCTGCCAAGAATTATCAGAATGACGGAGACAGTATCTGGCGTCTTTTTTATGATACCATTAAAGGTGGTGATTTCAGGTCAAGAGAGGCAAATGTTTACCGTCTGGCACAGGTTAGTAATAATATTATTGATCAGTGTGTTGCCCAGGGGGTTCCTTTTGCACGTGAGTATGGTGGCCAACTTGCAAATAGAAGTTTCGGTGGTGCTCAGGTATCAAGAACTTTTTATGCCAGAGGGCAAACCGGACAGCAGCTTCTACTAGGTGCATACGGAGCATTGTCACGTCAAATAGCAGCAGAAAAAATCAGGCTTTATACCAGAAGAGATATGCTTGATCTTGTGGTAATAGACGGAAAGGCAAGGGGTATTATCGTCAGAAATCTCGTTTCCGGTGAACTTGAAAAATATTCGGCTGATGCTGTTGTGCTTGCAACCGGGGGGTATGGAAATGCCTTCTACCTTTCAACAAATGCCATGGCATCAAATGTTTCAGCAGCCTTTGCATCGTACAAAAAAGGTGCTCTGTTTGCAAATCCGTGTTTTACACAAATCCATCCTACATGCATCCCGGTTAAAGGTTCATATCAGTCAAAATTGACACTCATGAGTGAGAGCCTTAGAAACGATGGTCGGGTATGGGTACCAAAAATACCAGGTGATAAGAGGCTACCAGCACAGATTCCAGAATCTGAGAGGGATTATTATCTTGAAGAGAAGTATCCTGGATTTGGAAATCTGGTACCAAGGGATGTCGCATCTAGAAATGCTAAGACGCAATGTGATGTGGGTAAAGGGGTAGGTGATACGCAGCTCGCCGTGTACCTTGATTTTAAGGATGCCTTAAAAATGGATGGTCAAGATGTTATTGCCAGAAAATACGGGAATCTTTTTGAAATGTATGAAAAGATTACAGCGGACAATCCATATGAAACTCCGATGAAGATATATCCCGCTGTGCATTATACAATGGGCGGGCTTTGGGTAGACTATAACTTGATGAGTACTATACCAGGCCTTTTTGTATTGGGCGAGGCAAATTTCTCTGATCATGGGTCTAATCGCCTAGGAGCCAGCGCTTTAATGCAGGGTCTTGCAGATGGATATTTTATTATACCGTATACAATCGGCAGCTATCTTGCAGATGCTTCACCTGAGAAGATTAATGTGGATCATAAAGAGTTCAATATATCTAATTTGACTGTCGAAACGCGCATAAAGAAACTTATTTCCATAAAAGGAAAGAGAACAGTAGACAACTTTCAACGTGAACTCGGGAGTATTCTCTGGGAGAATTGTGGCATGTCGAGAAAAAATAATAATCTTAAAAAGGCAAGAAAACTTATTAAAGAACTCCGTGCAGAGTATTGGGAAAATGTTTTAGTAGGCGGATCTGAAAAGGATTTCAACCAGAGCCTTGAAAGAGCCTGGAGGGTGGCAGATTTTCTGGAATTCGGTGAACTCATGGTTATAGATACACTTGAAAGACAGGAGTCCTGTGGAGGCCACTTTAATGAAGACTATCAGACAGATGAAAATGAGGCTTTACGTGATGATAAACTTTTCTGCCATGTTTCTGCCTGGGAGTTTCGAGGGAATAGTCGTAAACCAAAATTGCACAAAGAGCCTCTGAAGTTTGAAAATGTTGAGTTGACACAAAGGAGCTATAAGTGACAAAGGCAAACGGAGAAAAATGCATCAATCTCAAATTAAAAGTCTGGCGCCAGAAGACTAAAGACTCGAAGGGCAGATTAGAGTCTTTCAAGGCAGAAAATATATCTAAAGATATGTCCTTTCTTGAAATGCTTGATGTTGTAAATGAGGAAATAATTCACTCAGGTAAAGATCCTATTGCTTTTGATCACGATTGCCGGGAAGGAATTTGTGGATCGTGCGGTGCAATGGTTAACGGCCGTGCCCACGGTCCTGAAAAGGGAACTACCCTTTGCCAGTTACATATGCGTCACTTCTCAAACGGTGATACAGTGGTTATTGAGCCGTGGCGATCAAGGGCTTTTAAAGTAGTTAAGGATCTTGTTGTAGACAGAAGCGCATTTGACAAGATTATTCAAGCGGGTGGATACATATCGGTTAATACCGGTGGAGCACCTGACGGAAATGCTATACCAGTGCCTCAGGAAGTATCTGAAAAAGCGATGGATGCTGCTGAGTGCATTGGGTGTGGAGCCTGTGCAGCAGCATGCCCTAATGCGTCAGCTATGCTATTTACTGGCGCCAAGATTTCCCAGTTTGCCCTGCTTCCTCAGGGACATCCTGAGGCAAAAAAGAGGGTACTTGCAATGGTAGGCAAGATGGATGAACTGGGGTTTGGCAACTGTACAAATGAAAGAGAGTGTGAAGCAGAGTGTCCCAAAGAGATTTCTATTATAAACATCGCCCGTCTGAACCGGGAATTTTTGAAATCCGGTATTTTCTCATAATAATCCTAATTATAGTTTAGTTAAAGTTAACTGAAACCTCAGATGTTAAGTACAACAATAGAGTTTGCACTAAAGTACTATTATGAATAGCATTATCATGAACAATAAAAACGTACAGGAAATTGCATTGCAATACCTGGATGATGGTGTCTTTATGTTTGATAAAGACAGAAAAATTGTCTTATTCAATCCTGCCTGTGAGCAAATTGCTGGTTATTCACAAGAAGAAATCAGAAGGAATGAGTTTAACTGTTTAGACATATTTAAGTGTCACTCTTCTGACGGGAATTGCCTGACTATATGTCCGGGACTTGATCTCTTTGATGAAAAACGTACTAAGATTGCGCGCGAATACCTTATCAAGACTAAAGAGGGAAAACAGAAACGAGTAATTACCAACTATTCCATTATAATGGATGAAGACGATAAGATCGAATATGTAGTTGGAGTAATGCGTGATATAACAGAAGAGAAGATGTTTAATGAAGAGTTGGTCAGGTCTAAGACCCTCTCAACACTTGGACAATACAGCAACGAACTGGCACATGAGATTAAAAACCCATTAAATGCTATCAACATTCAGATGTCGCTGTTAGAGAGAGAGATCAGCAAACATGATCTGGGCACAGGAGAAGAACTTGCAGATGTTGTAAAAGTGGTTAAGGAAGAGATAAGTCGCTTGAATAAATTAGCAAAAGATTGTCTAACCTTTTCAAAATCTGGTGATTTGGATCGTACTGAAGAAGACATTGGCCAAATACTTGAGCAGCTGCTTTCTCTTATCACCCCGCATGCTGATTTGAATGGGGTTAATATTTACTTAACAATGTCGGGAAGCTGTCCACAGGTCTTAGTAGACAGGGACAAGATCAAGCAGGCGCTCATGAATATTATACTTAATGCTATAG
>CAYTGO010000093.1:0-9120 GCA_964437425.1 uncultured Candidatus Scalindua sp. | reverse complement strand
AATTGTATCACTTAAAGCTCAAGGCAAGCTGCAGAAAGCCATGGATTTAATTGATGAATACATTAACAATTGCAACATGAATGTTACTTTCAGCTGGGGGTACAATGAAAAAGGATGCATTTTCACATTAATGGGTGAATATACCAAGGCCATCTATGCTTTTCAGGAATCTCTACGCTATAGCGATGGAGCATCAGATGACTTTATTACCCTATTGAATATGGGCAACCTTCAACATTCACTGGGAGATTATGCGGATGCTATTTCGTATTTTGATGAAGCCATTATCAGAATGGGCAACGATGATCCCAGGAAGTATTGGCTTAAGATGCATGTTGCATGGTCCGGTTTTTACCTGTCACGCGGTGACACAATGGCATTAAAACAGGTTTATAAAGAGGCGAAACCAATGCTCTATGCAATAGAAAACCACCTCAACTCATTTAATAAAGGGAAAGCATATTCTCTAGCATCTAAAATTGCCTATCAACTGGGCAAATATAAGAAGGCGATCAAGTTGTCCAAAAAATACGCGAAGAAAAAAAACAGTGATTCCGCAAAGTTAAGTTTAGCTGCAAACTTACTCCATTTAGGTAAAGAAGTAGAAGCGAATGAGATTTTTAGCAACGTCAAGTTAAAAAATGCAGATAAAGATTTGCTAGCATTATGGTATTGGCTAAGCGGTGATGAACAGCAAGCGAGAAGCAATCTGGAAGGATATACGAATGATGTCGAAAGGGAAAAAGCATGGGGCCAGATACGTAATGATGAAATATTACCTTACGATATGTGGAAGGACGCAAGAGAACAGAAATGGTTTGTAAAACTGATTGGTCCCCTGTCTACTGACCATCCGAATGCCGCTACTTATAGAAACAATCTGGGAGCTGCATGGGAAGCGAAGGGAAGCTACGACAAGGCGATTGAATACTATGAGAATGCGCTGAAATCTGATTTAAATAACTATGGAGAGGATCATCCAAATGTAGCTACTTATAGAAACAACCTGGGAACAACATGGAAAGCAAAAGGTGATTATGATAAGGCAATTGAGTACTATGAGATGGCTCTGAAATCTGACTTAAATAACTTTGGGGAAGACCATCCAAAAGTAGCAACCCGTTGGAACAACCTCGGAGAAGCATGGCGAGCAAAAGGCAAGTACGACAAGGCAATTGAGTACTATGAAAAGGCTCTGAAATCTGACTTAAATAACTTCGGTGATAACCATCCGAATATTGCTGCCCATAGGAATAACCTTGGAGTCGCCTGGAGCGCAAAGGGAGAACAGGACAAGGCAATCAAATATCTTGAGAAGGCACTGGAATCCGATATAATAACCTATGGTGAAAAACATTCAAATGTAGCCACTTACAGGAACAATCTTGGAACAGCCCTGAATGCAAATGGAGAGTACGACAAGGCAATCGAACATCTTGAGAAAGCCTTATCAGTTATTCAGGTGAGGTTAGGCAGTGATCACCCCGACACAAAAACATTGAAAACCAACCTGCGTCTTGCAAAAGAAGTGAAGCCGAATTAGAAACAGGTTTGAACCCTGCACCAGCCCAGCCAGAATTATCATCAGGCTGGCAAACGTACCGTTCGGTACGGTTGGGCACAAATCGTCAATTGAAACAACCCGGAAAATGGAAATACTAAATAACATAACGGGACAACATATCCTCATTGCATTTATTATCGGCATTTTCAGCGCCTGTTCTCTACCACTGGGTACTATTACTTCGGCATTCTGGAAACCCGGAGATCGAGCTATAGCGTTTTTAATGGCATTTGGTGGAGGAGCTCTGTTAGCTGCATTAACGATTGATCTGGTAGGTTCTGCACTTGAAAAAGGCCATTTTCATATCCTGGCATTGGGATGTATTATTGGAAGTTTCCTTTTCATCGGTTTAAACCATATCATCAATGACCATGGAGGATTTCTACGAAAAGCCTCTACAACCGTATATCACATTCGCCGTAAAGGCAGAAAGCGTTTCAAACAAATTCTTTCTCATTTACGACGCATAGATCTATTCAACAATCTTCCTGACGCAGAAGTTGAAGAATTAATTCCTTGTTTCATCAGGCAAGAATATCCCAAAGGGACAACACTTTACCAAAAGAGTGATCCCTGTAAAAATTTATATATTATTGAAAGCGGCAATGTAGATCTTTTAGATCCTGAAAAGGATATGGTGCCCTTCTCCAATTTAGAAAAAAATGATGTTTTTGCACGCATGGCATTTTTTACAGGTTGTCCTCATGCCACAGTAGCTGTTACAACCACGAATGCCAGTATCTGGCTTATACCGAAAAAAAGTTTTGAAACACTCATTCAACAAACACCCCACCTTGCTGAAAAATTACGCAAATTATTAAAAGGAGATGAAGTTGCTAAATATTTAGTTCAACGTCAAGAAATGTCCCAGGAGAGTTCAGAGGAATGGTCAATCAGGATGATCCAGCACTACTGGGGTAAAGATATCACCCAAAACGACGAACAGAAAACAGAAAGTGAGTTTAAGCAAATAGTAAAACAAATCAACCGAGTTCCTATTTTTCAGAAATTGCCGTCTGAAGAAATTGATGCAATTGCACCGCTTTTCTTTCGTAAACAACAGCAGAAAGGGTACACTTTTTTTCATCAAGATGAGTTGGCTGAAAGGCTGTATATAATTGATCATGGAGAAGTAGAGATGATCGACCGTGAAAACAAAAAGAGAATGTTTGTGACCTTAACCGATCATGACGCTTTTGGAGCCATGTCTTTCTTAACCGGAGCACAACACACAATGACTGCTGTAGCAGGCAAAGACACTACTGTCTGGATTTTACAGAAACAGGATTTTGAACGGCTACTGGAAACCTGCCCTCAATTTACACGTGCAGTCGAGGAGTATATTAAACAGGATGAGGTCTCAGGCTATTTAACCATGAAGCAACACTTCGATACCAGCCAGGCCGCCCAGTGGACACACAAAGCTGTAAAAAACATGGAATCCGGAAAACATATTCCATCCGCGAAGGAAATGGTAAAAACCGTCAAGAGTCATACCGGAGCACCCGTTGCTATCTGGCTCGGTATCTTCCTGGATGGTATACCTGAGTCGTTAGTAATTGGCGCATACATGATCCATTCAAGTCATATCAGCCTGTCGTTAATAGCTGGACTGTTTCTATCAAATTATCCTGAGGCATTATCAAGTTCAGTGGGAATGCGACAGCAGGGTATGTCATTTAAACGGGTTTTGATAATGTGGACCTCCTTGATGATTTTTACCGGCATTGGAGCGGCATTTGGGAATATGTTTTTCGCGCATGCACCTGCAATGCTCTTTTCATTTATTGAAGGAATTGCCGCCGGCGCTATGTTGACCATGATTGCAGAAACGATGCTACCGGAAGCCTACTTTAAAGGAGGCTCCATTGTAGGCATCTCAACACTACTCGGATTTCTCACCCCGATTTATTTCAAAACTATGGAATGACAGAATTAAGTTCAGCTATTTGATTTTCTCGCAGAGCGAGCTAACTTGTTGCGTTTTATAATTAAAAGAATATAATGAACATCGTGATCAGACTAAAACGATAAATAGAAAGGAGAGGACAAAATGGAAACTATTTATGAGGGGCATTGGTACCATACACATGATAATTCAAGCTCGTTAAGACAGTGCGGACTATACGAAGAGAAAAAGGACCATCCAAGTCATACGTATGATGACGACGTTACAGACGCAAGCCACATTGACGACCGTGTTGCTGACAAAGGAAATAAGAGAGTCTTAAGCGGTAATGAAATAACCACAGGTATACAGGAATTTCTGGAAGTTGGAATGAAGTATAAAATCAGCATCGAGACTAGAGACAATAAGTACAACCTCCTGATTGAAAGTATCTGAGCAATCTTTTTCTTTTATAGTCTTACCGGAATAATCATGACTGGACACGGAGAGCGACGTATCACCCGTTCAGCTACACTTCCTAAAAGAAAGTGCTTCGCTCCAGTTCTCCCATGAGTTGACATCACAATCAGGCTCACATTATTTGCTTCTGCAAAATTAATAATCTCCTGATAAACAGCTTTCTTCGGCTTAACGACAGCCGTCTCAACCGGCAAACCGGCAAATTGTTTTTCTGCTATTTCCTGAATTTGATCTAAAGCATGACTGTATACTTTCTCCAGCATCCCTTTTTTATCAGGAAGCGCTAATCCATACTCAAAATTAATGCTTGCCGGTGGCACGGCAGAAATCACTTTCAAAAGGGTAATTTTATTCTTCTCTTTTTCAGCCAGTTTGAGTTGTTCTTTCGCATAATCAAATGCAGACTCAGATGCTTCTGAAAAATCAGTTGTCACAAGAATATGTTTCATAGCTTTTTCTCCTCAAATGTTCTACCTGAGACAAAATATAATATTTCTGATCTTAGACAAAACTATTACGTCCTTTGTCTACTGAAATGTATTTTATAAACCTGCTGTTTTAAGCGCGGCAGTTACTATGGCCTGAGCCTCTTCCTGAATCTTCCTGAGGTGTTCCAAACCATTGAAACTTTCGGCATATATTTTGTAAATATCTTCAGTACCTGATGGTCTGGCAGCGAACCATCCATTTTCAGTAACCACCTTCAATCCCCCTATCGCCGCGTTATTACCTGGCGCATTAGTGAGTTTGGCAACAATGCTTTCTCCCGCTAACACTTCTGCTTCAACCATATCGGAGGTTAGTTTTCCTAATACTGCCTTCTGCTCACGACTCGCGGGAGCGTCAATGCGTTCGTAAACAGGATCGCCAAATTGATTTTGTAATTCCTTATAATGCTCCCCGGGGTCTTGCTGAGTAGTTGCCGTTATCTCAGCAGCCAGTAGATCGAGAATGATTCCATCCTTGTCAGTTGTCCATACCGTTCCCTGCTTCCTCAAAAATGATGCTCCAGCGCTCTCCTCTCCACCAAAACCGCACGAGCCGTCAATAAGGCCGCCTACAAACCACTTAAAGCCAACAGGCACCTCGTTGAGCCTACGCCCCATGTGTGCGGCGACACGATCGATCATAGAGCTTGAAACAAGTGTTTTACCAACAGCCGCATCTTTTGGCCAATCAGGACGGTTTTGAAAAAGATACCAGACTACCACTGCAAGGTAGTGGTTCGGGTTTAGGAGACCGGTACTTTTGGTAACAATACCGTGACGGTCATAATCAGGGTCATTTCCAAAGGCAATGTCGAACTCATCCTTAAGTTCGATGAGTCCGGCCATAGCATATGGCGATGAACAATCCATACGGATTTTTCCATCCCTGTCAACCGCCATAAACGAAAATGTAGGATCTACATATTTGTTTACTACTTCTATATCTAATCCGTATCTTTCGGCGATGGGTTCCCAGTAGTCCACGCCTGCCCCCCCCATGGGATCCACACCGATCCTGAGCCCTGCAGATGCAATAGCCTTCATATCGATGATATTTTCGAGATCCTTTATGTATGGCTCCATATAATCATATTCGTGTGTTGTATTGGTATTCAGCGCACGTTCAACAGGCACACGCTTTACATCCTTCAAGCCTTGCATAAGTATTTCGTTAGCACGGTCCTGTATAATATTAGTAGTTTCTGTGTCAGCTGGTCCGCCTGTTGGTGGGTTGTATTTGAAACCTCCGTCATCGGGTGGGTTGTGAGACGGAGTGATGATCACTCCATCCGCAAGCCCTGATGTTCTGTTTTGATTATATGTTAAGATTGCGTGAGAAATAACAGGTGTTGGAGTATAGCCTGAACCTGTCTGTATCATAATATTTATGTCATTTGCAGCAAAAACTTCAACAGCCGTGAAAAACGCGGCCTCAGACAGTGCATGGGTATCCTTGCCAACATAAAGCGGCCCCGTAATATTACCGGATTTCCTCAGTTCGGATATAGACTGGCAAATAGCAAGGACATGGTCCTCATTAAAAGAGTTTTTAAATGAAGAGCCTCGATGTCCGGATGTACCGAATGAGACTAGATTATGTGAATTTTCGATATCTGGTTTATTTGTATAGTAAGCAGAAAGGAGTCGAGGTATATTTGTGAGAAGCTCACGTGGAGCCTTTTTACCTGCAAGTTTAAGTGCGTTCATAATAACCTTTCGTTAAGGGTCTTCCAAATGACAGACCCACAAAAATTCCCTGAGTAAGGTAATCTGAACTGATATTAGAATAAAGAGTCAGGGTTGTTAATCTATATCGTCAATATCCTTATCCGCACAATTAATACACCGATCTGCAAAAGGAATCGCTTTGAGTCTTTCTGCAGCTATAGCCTTTTTACATAACGTACAGCATCCATATTCGTTCCGTTCAATGCGTTCGAGTGCTGAATTGATTTTCTCTAATTCTGAACGTGCAAGACCACCCAAGGCCTCAAGCACATCGTCATTTTCTCGCTCTACTGCCTGTTCTCCGGAATCAGGGTTTGGAGCGCCATTGGTATGCAGTATATCTTGATCAACCTTATTTATACGTCCCTTTATCTCATCTCGCCTATCAATGAGCTTCCTGCGAATTTGATCATACTTCTTCATGGTAACCTCCAACCCTTTGTCTGTTTTTCATAATATATTCTGCAGTCGAATGCGGGAAATATATCAACGACATATATTTCCTGACCACTGCGGTTCTTACCCACAATTATTGTATCAAAAATTGATATTAATTGTTACCCATTAATGAGTCTTTTATTGACTCAATCAAGGCTCATAAAAATTAAAATAAATTTGCCACTTATTGAAAACGCTTTAATAGAAGGCCATGCCAACAGACACCACTTAAGATGTTGAACCGTTCCCTTCTGCTCTCGGCCACATACATAACTTAGTTATCAGTTGTTCTATTATGAGAGTTGGTGATAACCGACTTGTTTTACATAACAAGTCGGCCTCAAGCATATACTTCCATTTTCCAGGCATCTCTTCCTCTTTGAAATTCCGAGCTTGCTTTATCATTTTGTCAACAAATGGTCTTGGAGCATACCGTTTTTCCAAAATCTCTTCTTTACTTCCACCCTTGTTCAAAACCTTGATAATCTTCCACAAGTCCTTCATTCTTTTATGTGATGAGATCACAATCGTTATAGCAATTGATCTTGGATCGAAAGTGATAGCTTTACGTTCGTTTTCCATACCAGTGTTGAAAATATTCTCTGCCATCTTTACAGCAGAGATAGTATCTTTCATACCAATTGCATCAAGCAAATTAAAAAGCTTCTCTCTATGACTTGCCCCTGAAAACATTTGAATATCTTCTATGGAAATTTCACTCCTATCACCGACAAAAATTGACAGTGCATCCAGTTGCCGATCAATAATTGCCAGACTGTTTCCTGTTCTTTCCAGAAGACAAAATGCAGATTTAAGATTCATTGACTTGTTATAATTCCTGGCATGCATAACAATCCATTTTGTTAATTCACTGTCATATTCCGGTTTCTTTGTTTCCCACGGTGCAGGACGATCAAAAAGTTTATCACATTCAACAAGGACGCCTTGTTTGCCACCCATCGCCTTTGCTAATTTTGTCCTCTTATCTAAGGATAACACTTCTAATATCATGCAGTTAGTACCAAAAGGATTCTTAATGTATTCTGAAATTCTTTCCTGGTACTTAACCAGGAGACCATCAGCATTCTCAACTACTATCAACTTATGTTTTCCAAACATTGGAGCAGTTCTCACTTCATCAAAAATATCATTTAATAAAGCAGAAACCTTAACACTTTGTTTTGCGCTACCTTCAGTGGAGCTAACGCTAAGATTACTTCCCGTGTCTTTACCATTAAACTCGATCAAACCTTCTTTAACTCCACCTTCAAGATAAAACTGTTTTTTTATACCTGTTAATACCTGTTTTTTTAGAAAATATTCACTACCGCTCAATATGTAGACAGGTAAGTTATTTGCCTTACTATACTTGTGTAAAAAGTCCGTAATTTTCATGTCGACAGCCGGAGAAACTTATATTATGTAAATGTAAAATAAAAGTACTTTTTAAATACTCAAAAAAAAATCTGCTTTTTTCCTCAAAGATGTTGACATAATTAAACTTATGTGTATAATCAGCTGCAATTTGATGCCTGTACTTAATGTAACTTAGGATTTGGAGAATTATAATTGTTTTTGGAGTAATCGAATATGGCCACAATAACAAAAAGAGAACTAGCTGAGGCAATCTCTCAGAAATTAGGAAGCCCACAAATAGTTACCAAACAGACAATTCAGCTTTTCCTCGAATTATGCACTGAGGAGCTTGTAAAAGGCAATCGACTAGAATTCAGGGATTTTGGAATTCTCACTACTGTTGAAAGAGGATCCAGGATTGGAAGAAACCCCAAAACCGGTACTACTGTAGACGTACCTCCAAAAAGAGTTGTAAGATTCAAATCAGGAAGACTTCTAAAAGAGAAGGTTCAAAATGATTCCCCGCAAGATACACCAACAGAAACAGATGTCAGCAGTGATATTCCTCCTCAGGGCCAGTAATTAATATCCGGCTGGGTACCCTTGAACTTGTCAACATAGTTTATGTGCGAGCGGTCTTTTGAGAAACCATGATCTACCAATCTCCATTTGCTTCCTGATCTTTTGTAAGTAATTTTATAGGAATATTCTGACGTTCTCGATCTCCAAAAGAAAAAATGTGACAATCCAGTCATAAAGATATTTATTTTCTGTGCATAGGGATCAATATCTTCAAAGACGGCAACACACTTTCTGGTAACTCCCGGACCATATTCTCCTTTCATTTTATCAGAGCTTAAATACTTCTCCCCATCTTCAGAAACCTTTTCTACAATTTCCGGAATGAATTTGGCTTCATAATATTTATCTGTGTCAGTCGACAACATAGTCGACACTGATACCGAAATCGCCTTATCTACAGTATTTTTTATTGAGAATACCCAAATTAGAAATTTCTTTTCATTTTCTGTGCCCTTATTGTCTGCAAAATATTCAGGAACGCTCCATCCAAAATCTATTTCTGATCCCTCAGATATTTTGGGAAAAAAGGCGACAAGATAAATAAACAAAAACAGACACAAATACTTTAACTTTTTCACTAATAAACTCCTGTGACC
>CAYTGO010000092.1:0-9175 GCA_964437425.1 uncultured Candidatus Scalindua sp. | reverse complement strand
CCCTTCTCTTCAAGGTAGTTTAATATCTCCCTTGCGGACTCTTCCACAGACAACTTTGATGAATCAATTGTTAACTCAGGATTCAGTGGTTCTTCATAAGGTGCAGAAATACCCGTAAAATCTTTGACCTCACCGGCACGTGCCTTTTTATACAACCCTTTTGTATCACGTGTTTCGCAAACTTCGAGAGAGCACTTAACATAAATCTCTACAAATTCACCTTGGTCCAGAAGTTTCCTGACATTATCCCTGTCTTCTCTATATGGAGACACAAAAGCAGCAATTGTTATTATATTTGCCTCTGTAAACAGCTTTGCCACTTCACCAATCCGACGAATGTTCTCAGTGCGGTCTTCAGGTGAAAAGCCAAGATTATTGTTCAGGCCATGGCGTATATTATCACCATCCAGTATGTACGCCTGATGTTTGTTTTCTATAAGCGCATGTTCTAGCTCAACGGCTATTGTCGATTTCCCGGAACCTGAAAGGCCTGTAAGCCATATGGTTGCACCTTTCTGGTTCAGCAACTTTGCCCTGTCCTCTTTTGTTATTTTTCCATGATGCCATTTGATGTTAGTCGCTTTTTGTTCTGCCATTCCTGCTCCCCTATAAATATCAGAGAATTAATTTTCAATAGGTCAAATAGTAATTATTTTATGTTTTTCTGCTGCCATCATAGCTCCTTCAACTCAATCTCTCCCAATGCTTTTGCCTTTTCCAGGATCTCTTCCGATTTGCTTACGAGAGTAATTACCATATTCCCCGGATCGAGTACCCTCTTTATTGCACCTTCAATATCCTTCATGGAAACAGCCATAACACTGTCCAGGTATTTTTCTATATAATCCTCAGGCAGACCGTAAAACTCCTGAACTATAATCCTGGAGGCGATCTGAGCCGCTGTCTCCATACTCAAGGGATAATGGCCAACGTAAAAGGATTTGGCGCTGGCCAGCTCTTCCTTTGTCACACCGCCAGACTTCAGCTTTTTCAACTCGTCAAGTACCACGAGAAGTGTTTCAATTGCAGTTTCATTTTTACTATACGTTCTTACATAAAACGGCCCCCGTAATTTTCTTGCCGCAAATCCGCTGTTAGCACCGTAAGTAAGGCCTTTCTCAGACCTCACCTTGGTATAGAGCCTGGATGCCGGCCCCCTGCCAAAAATATGATTCAGTAGCATAAGTGCAAAATAATCCGGATCGTCTCGTGCAATACCCATATGCCCCAGACGTATCTCTGTCTGTGTCAGATCAGGCTTATTCACAATCCTTATCTTGTAACCGTCTATTTTGGTTACAGGAGGCAATGCCGGCGACAGAACCTCTCCTCTCTTCCAGTCACCAAAGGTCTTCTTTATGCCGGCAAGCGTCTTTTCATAATCGATGTCTCCGACTACTGTCAGGATTGAATTATTAGGCAGATAATGTGTTTTGTGAAACTGTATGATTTCATCTCTTGATATAGCCTTAAGACCTTTCGCTGTCCCGATAGGAGGGTTGGCATAGGGATGTCCACCGTATAGCATCTCACTGAAATGCCTGCTGGCGATGGACGCCTTATTATCCTTTTCCCTGAGTATGGCAGTAATAGTCTTATCCCTGTGGAGTTCTATCTCTTTAGCATTAAACACAGGAAACCTTGTAACTTCAGAAAGCAAGTCAAGTATAGTCTCAAAATGTTTTACAAGTGCAGTAGTTGTAACTGATGACGAGTCATATTCACAATCAACACTCAGAGAACCACCAATAAAATCTATACTCTCAGAAATCTCCAGGGATTCCTTTGTACGCGTACCCTCACGGAGCAGCTGTGCAACGATATGTGCAAGCCCGGGCTTCTCCCGGGACTCATGTACAGAGCCGGCCTTTACCATCAACTCTATTGCTACTATTGGCAATTCATGGTGGTCAACCATGATTACTCTCAGCCCGTTATCGAGTGTTACCTTCCGGTATTTCATGGGTACTATATTCCCTTCGCCGATCAAGTGTCTATCACTAACAAGGACAGTAAATAAGATCAAAGTAATTACAAAGACATAGCGGCACAAACACGGTTTTGTGAATTTTAACATATGCAATATCAGAACATTAAATCCGAAGCACGAAAACCTGAATACGAAACAGATCCTAAATTCTTCGTAAACTCATGCCCCATAATTCCAAACATTATTTTGTAGAAGGTATCTCAGAATTCTCTTTAGGAAACAGCCTTATTATAGTTCGATTCTCGGGAGCAAAATACTTCTTTGCTACTTTCTGAATATCTTTCGCGGTTGCATGTCGGTAACTCTCCAGTTTCTTTACAAAGCCCAACGGGTCTCCCGTTCTTGCAAGACTAAACCCGATTCGCATGCCTTTGACAAAGTTGGTCTGAAGGCCAAAAATGAGATTTGTTTCCATCTGATTTATTGCCTTCTCAAGTTCACGCTCAGCTACCTTCTCAGCCTTGAGTAGTTCAAGGCTCTCATTGACTACAGATTCTACTTCTTCCAGAGTGTGTCCCTGTTTTATGCTATTTACCGTAATAACAAATAGTCCCGGGGCTTTGTTGTTGTCAACCGATGCAAAGACGGACAGTGCTGATTGATCTTCATATATAATTTTCCGGTGAAGCCTGGAACTACGGCCACTTGTAAGTATATTTCCTATAAGCTCCAGCACCGGGACATCATCATGGGCTGCTTCCGGTATGTGATAGGCAACGGCAAGCCATGGGAAGCTGGCATCAACAAAAAGGTCCTTCTCCCTCTCCTCCTTCTGAACCTCTTCTACATGTATCACTCCCTCCGTAAGCTCTGCGGACGGTATATTTCCAAAATACTTCTCCACAACTGAGATGGTTTCCTGAAAATCTATATCACCAACTAATATAATAGTCGCATTATTTGGCGCATAGTATGAACTATAAAATGCTTTACAATCTTCCAGGCTTATTGAATCAATATCGGACATCCATCCTATTACCGGCCATCTATATGGATGTCTGGTAAATGCTGTTGAATATAGCGCTTCACTCAATTTACCAATAAGCGAATTATCAACTCGCATGCGCCTTTCCTCTTTTACAACCTGTCTTTCAGACGTCAAAGTATCAGCTGTAAGTCGAAGGTGAGCCATCCTGTCTGCCTCCAGTCTCATAGCTAATTCGAGCTGGGAGCTGGGAAGATTTTCAAAGTAAGCAGTCATATCTCTAGCAGTAAAAGCGTTATCCGTGCCTCCATATTGCTGGATGATACGACCATGCTCTTCCGGTTCAACATTTTTTGAACCCTTGAACATCATATGCTCAAAGAGATGTGAAATACCTGTTGTACCCGGTTTTTCATTTCTGGAGCCCACGTTGTACCACACCTGAAAACTTATTATCGGAGAAGAGTGGTCTTCGCTGAGTATAAGCCTTAAGCCATTCTTTAAGCGATGTTCCTTGAGATCCAGTTTAATATGTTCAGCAGTTGATGTATGCATAAAAACCAACAAATGAGAAATAACAAGAAAACATATTATGAATAGTCGAAACGTCATACCGCTATCTATTATTATGTAAAAAAAGACACTTCTACGAAAATCATCTACGGCAGTTAAGCAATTGTATTCCCAATCCAGAATCAAGGCAAGTGGATTCTGAGAAAACAGAACAGCCAAAACTGTTTTCTGTTGATATTTATTTCATACTATAGTAATTTTAAACTGCAAATCATATTAACAACAAAATCTCAGAACTGAAAAGTATGAAAAAAAGAAGAACCCTGATAATGGGAGCAGCAGGAAGGGATTTCCATAATTTCAACGTTGCCTTTAGAGACAATGAAGACTATGAGGTTGTAGCATTCACGGCAACTCAGATTCCGAACATCGCTGATCGGAAATATCCATCTGAACTTGCCGGCAGATTATACCCTGACGGCATTCCGATCTATGATGAAAATGAGCTGCCCGAACTCATCAAAAAACAGAAGGTTGATGACGTCGTCTTTTCATACAGTGATGTGCCACACGAATACGTGATGCACAAGGCCAGCGAGGTTCAGGCTGCCGGTGCCAGTTTAGTGATTATGGGTGCGGGGCAAACTATGCTCAGCAGCAAAGTCCCTATTATTGCTATCTGCGCTGTCAGAACAGGATGTGGTAAGAGTGCCGCTACAAGGAGAGTATGCCGCATATTAAAGGACACAGGGAAGAAAGTCGTGGCTATCCGCCATCCTATGCCTTATGGAGATCTGGCAAAGCAGAAAGTACAACGCTTTGAAACGTATGAAGACCTTGCCTTGCATGACTGCACTATAGAAGAGATGGAGGAATATGAACCTCATATAGAACAGGGAATCGTCGTCTACGCAGGCGTTGATTATGAAGCGATATTAAGAAAGGCAGAAGAAGAAGCCGACGTAATAGTATGGGATGGAGGTAACAACGACTTACCATTCTTCAAACCTGATCTCCATATAACACTAGTAGACCCACACAGACCGGGAGATGAATTAACGTATTTCCCCGGCGAAACAAACCTCATGCTTGCGCACATTGTTATTATAAGCAAAGAAGAATATGCCGATCCTGAAAACATAATCAAGGTTAAAGAGAATATAAAGCAAAGAAATCCAGAAGCTTCCATCATTGACGCAACCTTGAAAATTTCGATTGAGAACCCGGATAAAATAAAGGACTGCAGAGTTCTTGCTGTGGAGGATGGACCTACAGTAACACATGGTGGAATGGCATATGGTGCCGCTGTCCTGGCAGCCAGAGAATATGGTGCATCCGTAATTGTTGACCCTAAACCATATGCAGTCGGTAGTATAAAAGAGACATTCAATAAATATCCTGATATTGACAAGCTTCTTCCCGCCATGGGTTATAGCAACAAGCAAATCACTGATCTTGAAGAGACTATTAATCAAACAGAGTGTGATACTGTCATTACAGGTACACCGATAGATTTAGGTAAAATAATCAGTATAAACAAACCTATCATAAGGGCGAATTACGAACTCCAGGAAACAAGTAAGCCTGACTTGAAACGCTTAATAACAGACTATATTACTCCAAGCTGATCGATTAACTCTTTCACAGATTTTGCAGCAACAGAGAAGTATTAATAGCTTGACTTTTATAGAGTATTGAATAACATAATAAGCTAGTAAAGGCAAGGAGGCCTGACTTAATCAATTCAACCTGACATGGATGTTACCACAAAAATAGTATTTCACAGGAAATCATATTCTAAACAACAATTTACATCTGTAATTGCTTTAACACTTTTTCCAACTCAAATAAGGTAGCACCAGGGGATTTAAGCTAGAAAGCTGAAAAGGCTTACGTACATCCCAATTTAGCCAAATGGAAAAGAACCTGAAACAACTCATTGAAGAAAAAGAAGCCGTTATAAAAGAACTTGAGAACGCAAACAAGGAACTATCGTTAATTAACAGTGAGTTGGTCCGGAAGAATGAGCAATCGAATGAGGTACAAGAGCAAATGGTAAGAGCAGAAAAGATTTCCGCTGTAGGTACTTTAGCCTCCGGAGTAAGTCATGAATTAAGAAATCCACTGAGTGCAATAAAGAACGCGGTTTTCCTTTTGAAAAGAAAATTGTCCAAAGAAGCAATCCCGGACATCGACGAAAAGATCATACAATTTCTTGATATAATGGACAACGAGATTGACAGATGCTCCAAAATCATAAATGATCTTCTAGGTTTCACGCGTGTTAGTGAACCCGCCAGGCTCGCATTTGATATTAATACTGTTGTTAATGACGCACTGTCGAGAGCCGAGATAGCTGAAAACATCAAACTGTCCAAAAGCCTTCAACCTGATCTACCCATGATAATGATAGATGCAAATCAAATAGGCCTGGTACTGAAAAATTTGATTCAGAATGCTTACCAGGCAATGACAGATGGTGGAAACTTAAAAATCAGTACCAAGGTGTCAGAGGGTTTTATGGAAGTTGAAGTAGGAGATTCGGGATGTGGTATTCCTGAAAATGAGATCAAAAAAATATTCGATCCACTATTTACAACAAAACCACGTGGAACCGGGATTGGCCTGGCAGTATGCCATGGAATTATTCAAAAACATAATGGGGTTATCGATGTGAAAAGTCAAGAAGGAGTCGGAACAACAATGTTCATCAAGTTGCCATTAGAGGGCAATGATGCCGGATCAACCTGACAAAGTACAAATTCATAAAAAGTGACATGGATGTCAACTCATACGAACATAAAAAAGCGAAAGTAATGGTTATAGACGATGACGATTCCGTCCTCAGAACTACCGCACTTTTATTAGAAGAAGAAGGTTATCAGATTGACGCGTTCTTGACAGGCAAGGAAGCAATTGACAAGTTCGACAACAATATTCATGCTGTGGTGCTGGACATTAATATGCCGGATATGACCGGACTGCAGGTATTCAAAAAGATCAAGTCAATAAACCCATACGTACCTATAATTTTCCACACAGGAGCCGCTGTCAGGCAGGATGAGAGAAGAGACCTGAGAAGGCAGTTCCGGCCACACGCTTATGTACAAAAGGGAGATCCTGAACAGCTCATGGATACTGTAGTCAGTGCTGTAGAATCGTATAGGATTATCGCCAGCAATGTCAAGCTTAGTGAATCTCTCTATAAAGAACTCAAAAAGTGTACGGACAAAATAAAGACAAATATTGAAGGAACCATCCATGCAATGGCAATGACAGTAGAGATGAGGGACCCTTATACAGCCGGTCACCAGCGACAGGTTGCGGACCTTGCCAGTGCCATAGCAGAAAAAATGGATATCCCTAAGGAGCAAATTGACAGCATTCATCTGGCAGGGACTATCCATGACATCGGAAAGATGCAGGTACCCACTGAGATACTCAGTAAATGCGGCAAATTAACTGAGTTGGAATTCGATATGATAAAGACACATTCACAGGCAGGCTACGACATATTGAAGTCGATTGAATTTCAATGGCCCATTGCAGAATTCGTACTTCAACATCACGAAAGAATGGATGGTTCCGGATATCCATCTGGTTTAAAAGGTGAGAGCATTCTCATTGAAGCCAGAATTCTGAGCGTTGCTGATGTTGTGGATGCCATAGTACCACATAGACCCTATCGGCCGGCTCTCGGTATTGAAAAAGCGCAAGAAGTGATATTTGATAATAGAGGTACTGTTTATGATTCTGATGTTGTAGATGCCTGCCTGGGTATCATTTCAGAGAAAAAGGTCTGGTCCTGACGTTAATTAAACACTTCACGAATCAAGGCAATATCCGAGAAAACAGACAACTTATTATACTGCAGGAAATTGCCCTCAAAAGAGTATACATTCTGCTTTGTACCTCCACTAAACTCCTCCAAATGCCTAAATCGATATTTGCATTCATCATGTGTGTGTGTTAACATCGTTAGCTGTAAAATTGATTTTCATCTCGTAATTTTGGTCGCCTAATATGGCTCATATTTGAGGAACAAATTTCTAATTTCAACGAGGTTATATTTTTGGAAGTAGAAGAGAAACTATCTAAATTAAAAGAGGTTGTCAGCGAACTGGAGAGTGTTGTGGTCGCATTTTCCGGCGGTGTGGACAGTACGCTTGTTGCCAAAGTATGCTACGACACCCTCAAAGACAATTCTATGGCGGTTACTGCAAGGTCGGAAACGTATCCAGATTTTGAGTTTAAGGAGTCACAAAAGCTGGCCAGTGAGATAGGCATTAAACATCTGGTAGTTGATACCAGTGAGCTGGCTATCGAAGGATTCGCAAACAATCCTCCAGAAAGGTGCTACTTTTGTAAAACTGAACTATTCGGAAAACTGAAAGAGATTGCAAAAGAACATGGTTTTCTGAATGTTGCTGACGGTGCTAATCTGGACGACACACAGGAATTCCGACCGGGATTAAAGGCCTCCAAAGAGCTGAATGTCAGGAGTCCTTTAAAGGAGGCAGGTTTGGCAAAGAAGGACATACGCGAAGTCTCTAAACTTCTAAATCTTCCTAACTGGAATAAACCTGCATATGCCTGTTTGTCTTCCAGATTTCCATATGGTCAGTCTATCACTGAAGAGAAGATAAGCATGGTTTCAGAAGCTGAAACATATTTGAGAAGCTTAGGCCTGATACAATTTAGAGTAAGGCACCATGAAACAATTGCCAGAATAGAGATTTTACCGGATGACATACATCTTCTCATCAATTCACCTGTAAGAGAAGAATTAACCGCTAAGTTTAAAGAGATCGGTTTTACTTATGTTACGCTGGATTTAGAAGGTTACCGTAGCGGAAGTATGAATGAAATACTTTCTGAGAATGAGCTGAAAATAAGCTGAGATTGTATAAAAAGAACGGTGGACATTACCCACCCTTACACCTTACAAGTTATTAATGAATAGCAATAAAGAAATAGAACAAGAAGAACTCTTAAAAAAGAGAGCTGAAAACATAAAGAGCATGTTTGGCTCTATCGTGGGAGTATATGATCTGCTAAACGCAATCTTAAGTCTTAACTTCGATAAGTCATGGCGGAAGTTTGCGGTAAAAGTAAGTGGAATAAAGCCGGATACTAAAGTGCTGGATGTTTGTACCGGCACTGCAGATCTTGCCATATCACATTCAAAATCATTGAATGGAAATGGGCTGGTAGTCGGAAGTGACTATTGCCACGACATGCTGAAATATGGATTACCGAAGATTAAGAAGAGGCATCTGGAAAGCAAGATCAAACTTGTGGAAGCTGACACACTGCAACTTCCCTTCCGTGATAACGCCTTTGAGGTCTCTACTGTTGCTTTTGGTATAAGAAACGTCTCTAATCTGGAGGGAGGAATAAAAGAGATGAGAAGAGTAGTCGGGCCGAATGGCAAGGTTGTAATACTGGAATTCTCCCAACCGACAAATTTTCTTTTTAAAAAAATATACTTCTTCTATTTTACTAAGATACTACCAATGATTGGGAGGTTAATCGCTAAAAGCAAGGTTGATGCATATTCATATCTGCCACAATCAGTATTGGCATTTCCGGATAGACTTAGCTTGAAACAGAAGATGGAACAGTGCGGCCTGAATAATGTAAAGTTTTTTACCAGAACATTGGGCATAGTCACAATCCATATAGGTGAAAAACCTGCAAATTCTTGACAAATCAACTAAAGAACAGATTTTTTTATTGATATTAAA
>CAYTGO010000091.1:0-9374 GCA_964437425.1 uncultured Candidatus Scalindua sp. | reverse complement strand
ACCTGCAAATTCTTGACAAATCAACTAAAGAACAGATTTTTTTATTGATATTAAATAGATATAAAATAAAATAGAAAGCCATTGGGGTATTGTGTAATGGTAGCACAATTGATTCTGGTTCAATTTGTCCGGGTTCGAATCCTGGTACCCCAATTTTTTCTACTCGCCTTTATGTGAGCAATTTCTTTTTCTTGTTTCTCGCTCTTACTTCTGTGTTTATCCGTGTCCTATTATCTTTTCTTCGCGTTCTCCTTGTCCTCGGCGCTTTTTGTCCGGGGAGCGCCTTCGCGGTGAACATCCTTTTTTCAACCTTCAATATTCAATCATTAACCCTTCCCACCTTTTGTCCGAGGAGCGGCAAAAAAAACAGAACTGGAGTCCTCCAAAGATGGAGAAAATAGAAAAATGCTAATGACAAATGGCAGGAATAAAAAGGGACAAGTGACCAAAATAGAGAGATGCTTTGCCCGCCTAACAAACTGGCGGACAGGTGAGACGTTTGCATGCATTTAGCGGAAATGGCAACGTTGCCAAATCCGCTAAATACCTTGCTATTTGTCTTTTTTTTACTCTTTGAATTTAAGTAAGGACGAATTTCATCAAGAAGGTGTTCGCCTATTGCCCGTTCTTCTAGTTTGATGAGAGCATCATCAAGTGCTTTTTTATCAAAACTGTCCTTCAGCCGGCGATCCAATGGTCTTAGGCAACTTTTTATTTTCAAGAGATTAACCTCATCCATTTTTAATTTTGTTTCTTTGTTTTACTAACATGAGGTAGTATGTTTGTAGTTAGGTGGTAAAAGTCAACAGGCTTTGTTATGTACATGCCAGCGCCTGCCTCCAGAGTTTCTTTGCAAATTGATTCGTTTGTAGATACGGATATCATAATAATTCCGACATTTCTATCGAATTCTCTTGCTTGTTTCAATACTTCCATTCCTCCCATCCCACGCATTATTAAATCAAGTATTATGATATCAGGTTTTAAGTCTACTATTTTTTTTAAAGCATATTACTTTATTCATGCTAGGTTGTTTTTTTATCTGATTCAGGTGTAACACAATCAAGACTATCTTCTCCGGATTTTCTTGATTATTTACAATATTAGTGAATGCTAAATATACTTTTCCACTCTTGGAGATGCATATTCTCTGGAAACAAGTATTGAAAAATTGATGAATTTCCTGTATCCGCATAACAGTAAAAATTCCCCTTTTCCAATTTCATAGTTCTTCCTTTTAAAAAATTGATAATCATCGAGTTCAATTCTAATCTTCCATAAACTGAACTTCTATAAACAGAACGATCATTGACTGAAACCTTTGTATCAAATTGCTCAATAGAAACTATCATCTGCGCATCTTGGAGGTCTTGAATAGAAACAATTTTTCCATTACTCCACATATGCTCATCAAGCGGCTTCATACTGCTAACACAAATTTCCAATTCATCAGAATTAATATTGTACAAGAGAAAATGAGAATTATTCGACAGTCTTGATTGAAAATGAAAAGACATATCTGAATCACTGAACCTATGATTAATTTGTTCAGGCTTAACCGCAGTTTTGAAAAACTGAAAATGCGTAATAATACTCCCAAACGGATGATTAACTGATTTAAAAATTGGGCAGTTTTCATAAATTCTTATTCTCAAAATATTAAGATTTTCCGTAGTAATAATCCTTCGTTTATCATCGTGTAAAGGCTCAAATCCCATTCCGTAACGCTGTTTAAGAACCCTAGAATCAGTTCTATTTAGAATATCTATATAAAATTCATTTACAATACTGCCTAACTCCTTACGAAACTCAGATATACTTGGATGATCAATTGGAACTTTTATAATAAAAGTAATTTTGGGTTTTGAAATTGTGTGAATTGTACGGTCAATTTCATTTAAGGTTTTTTGCTGGGCTGATAATAGTTTTTGTTGCATTGTTATTGTTCTTTGTTGGGTTTCTAATATATTTTTTTGGGCCACTAAAGTTTTATTTTGACTTTCTATTTGTCTCTGAGTAGCAAATTCCTGCCGAATCTTTTCACGGTGTTGCATTATAGTCTGAATTATATGCGAAGTCAGTGCCAAACTAATTGAGACGACACCTATCCACAATGCTTTTTTTCCCCAATAAGTTACCTTTCCCTTTGTATCACGATACTCTATAAGTGCACCAATAACACCAAATATACCTGAAATAGCAATACCTAAAAATTGGATTATTGACAAAATTATGAATAATATATCCATGATATTGAAGTATAGATTTAAGAACTATTATTTGACAAGATAGTTAATGTATTACATCTCTGGAGAAACGAACTTATTTATGAAAAGCATATCCATCATCTGATGGAATATATCTATGTGGAATGAAAACTAGTAGATTGTATGGGTTCTGAGGTTTATAATACTCAAGTACTTACCAAAATCAAGAAGAAACTATTGGAGGTGAAGGCTTGAAATTTACTGTAGTCAAAACGTAGTCAAGCCCATCGTAACAGACAGGACGCCACAGGATTCAACAGGAAAAAATTAAATTCATAAGCCATGCCAGTAATATGATAGCGACATAACAGACACTAAATCAGGCAGTTATGAATAATGTCAAAAATACCCTTTTTATGATTCTGGTTCAATTTGTCCGGGTTCGAATCCTGGTACCCCAATTTTTTCTCTCCCAAAGACTTACGACAATTTAGAAGTACTCCAAAAATCCTCTTTTCTATCAAACGCGCTCAACACATTATTTTCTATGTTCTTCTATTGCCTGTTTCGCCATTTCCCGGATCTTTCTCTTTCTTGATTCACTTAATACATCTTCTTTCTCTGTTCCACTTAATATCTGTTTCATCGCCTCCTCTACAGTTCGATCTATAAATTCCTCTACAGACTCAGAGCCCATCATCTCTGTAACCTCTTTCTCCAGCGCTTCGTTTGAACTGTTATCCGTACAACCAGCCATAAGCAGAAAGATACTAATTATTATTATAATTCTCTTCATAGTTCCTTTTTTTCAATATCATTTGAGTTTCATTGATTAGTGTTATATACCTAAACAGGTTCCTGGAGTGTTATGCAGTGGAGCCCTCCCAATCCAATAAGAAGATCTATCGCATTAATACCGATCACATCACGAGCAGGAAAGAGGTCCGACAGGATACCAAGCGCTTTCCTGTCGGCAGGGTCATTGAATGTGGGGACCAGGACTATCTTGTTAGCAATATAGAAATTTGCATAACTTGCCGGTAGTCTCCATTTTTTGAAATAGATCTGACTCGGCATGGGAAGCGTTACCACTGTCGGCTTTGATCCATTCTCCAATTTTACCTGCTTCAAACGTTCCTGGTTTTCAACCAGAATGGAAGTATTCAAATCAGATGAGTTGGTCTCCATTGCCAGCACCATCGTTCGTCTGTCAACAAAACGACAGATGTCATCCACATGCCCATGTGTATCATCCCCCTCAATTCCCTTATTCAACCAGATAACATTGGTGATGCCAAGGTATTCCATGAACAACTTCTCCAAAGCGCTTTTGGTGATGCCCGGATTGCGTGGCTGTTTATGCCGGTCAAGCAGACACTCCTCCGTTGTGATCAATGTGCCGAACCCGTTCACATCAATACTCCCTCCTTCTAAAACCAGCGGTACCTTTTCCCACTTTGCGGAGATCATCTTGATGTTCAACCGATGAGCCAGTTCTAATGGAACACTATCGTCCTTTTGGTGAGCAGGATAGCGGGCCCAGCCATTGAACCTAAAACGCATGATCCTCTTGAGTTTATTCTTAGTCCGGTTGTCAGATACGAACACCGGCCCATAATCACGAATCCAGCTCCTATTAGTAGATATGTGATGGAAATGAATATTTGCCAGATCTGCCCGGGCTTGTTTGAGGTATCTTCTTGCCCTCATCTCATGTCTCTCAGAATTTACAAGGATGCTAACCTCTTCAGCAGCAGAAAGTCTTTGAGCCAGCGCTGCATATGTTCTTTGCACAGAGGACATCTTCCCAGGCCAGTCTGTTGGGTTATGTGGCCAGGTCAGCCATGTTGCTTTATGTGGCTCCCATTCAGCAGGCATACGATAACGAATTGAGTTTGTTTTGTACATTTCAAGGTGTGCCAGGAATCAATAAATTATTCGGAAGTCCCATGATACGCGTCAACACGTCGATCCCTGAAGAAAGGCCATGTCTGGCGTGTTTCTGTTATAAGTTGCGGTTCGATACTTCCGTAGATTGTCTCCTCGTACGTTCCGGATGCTTCGGCAATGATGTGACCCCGGGGATCAGCTATAAAAGAGTGCCCCCAGAATTCTATCTCGGAATCTCCGGCCTGGTTAGGTTCTATACCAACCCGATTAACTGTTGCCGTATAAATTCCATTGGCAATCGCGTGACCTCGCTGAACTGTTTTCCAGGAGTCAAGATATACTTTACCATCCCTTTCCTTCTCTCCGGGAAGCCAGCCGATTGCCGTAGGATATATCAATACATTAGCTCCGTCTAGCGCACACGAGCGGGCCGCTTCCGGAAACCACTGATCCCAGCAGATCATAGGCCCTATTTTCCCGGCAGCAGTTTTAATAGCCTGAAACCCAAGATCGCCGGGAGTGAAATAGAATTTTTCCTGAAACTGTGGATCATTCGGGATATGCATTTTCCTATACTTTCCTACTATCGCACCATCCGGGTTGATCACAACCAGGCTGTTGTAATATACACCTGTCATACTTCTCTCAAAAACCGGAACCACCAGGACGCTATCTACGGTCTTTGATAATTGCGAAAAGTAATCAGTTGTATAACCGGGGATCGGTTCGGCCAACTCAAAAAAACGAGGATCTTCCTGCTGGCAGAAATAGATTGAACAGAAAAGCTCAGGAAGGCATATCAACCCGGCTCTATGCTCAGCTGCTTCGACGACACGTTGCCTGGCACGTTCCAGATTCTCATCCCTGGTTCCCTGACACTCCATCTGTATCAGTGCTATTGTGTAAGGTTTTTCCTTCTGCATTGTCTCTAAAATAATACTTAATCAATCAAACCATTTTGTTATAATATACATTAATTATATTTTTCCACAAACAGTCAAATTTCGAGATATTATCTTAATCTCTCTGACTGAGAAGACAATTAATCCTATCAATATATTAACTTTTATTAAGGATGTTGATATGGCAAATTCAAAACCAAGCCTGAACTTACCTTCCAACGAACCAATCAAGAGTTATGCTCCCTGCACACCTGAACGTGATGAAATCAAAGCCAGGTTGCAAGAGTTAAAGAACCAACAGATAGAGATACCCATTATTATTGGAGGCAAAGAGATAAAAACAGGAAACATGGGGAAATGTATACTTCCTCATGACCATGGAACTGTTATTGGCACATATCACAAGGCGGGCGAGAAGGAAGTACAAATGGCCATTGAAACCGCCCTTAAGGCGCAGAAGCAGTGGGCAGAAATGGATTGGCAGGATCGTGCTTCAATTTTTCTCAGGGCAGCAGATATTCTTGCAGGCCCTCAACGTTCATTACTGAATGCCGCCAGTATGTTGAGCCAGAGCAAAAATGTCTTTCAGGCAGAAGTAGACGCCGCATGTGAGTTAATTGATTTTTTTCGCTTTAACGCTTTCTATGCAAATACCATTTACGAGCAGCAGCCGCCAATCTCACCCACAGGCATCTGGAACAGACTTGAATACCGTCCACTTGAGGGTTTCATCTTTGCCGCAACACCATTCAATTTTACTTCTATTGCCGGCAATCTACCATCCGCTCCTGCCATGATGGGAAATGTAGCTCTATGGAAACCGGCATCAAACTCAACCTATTCCTCCTATTATGTAATGAAGCTTTTCCAGGAAGCGGGTGTTCCGGATGGAGTAATCAATTTTATCCCCGGAACCGGTAGTGAAATCGGCCCGGTTATTATGAGCTCTCCTGACCTTGCCGGTGTCCATTTTACCGGAAGCACTGCTACTTTCCAGAATATGTGGCAGACTGTGGGTAATAATATAAAGAATTACAAATGCTATCCGCGCATAGTGGGCGAGACTGGTGGCAAGGATTTTGTTTTTGTCCACAAAGATACAGGCATAGTCGAATTGGGAATTGCGTTGATAAGAGGTGCATTTGAATACCAGGGCCAGAAATGCTCCGCAGCATCCCGCGCTTATATCCCACGTAGTCTATGGACTGATTTAAAGGATTACATGCTTGAAGAGATGAAGACTGTGAAGATGGGTGACGTTGAGAATTTCACTAATTTTATTAATGCGGTAATTGACGAAACGGCCTTTAACAAAATCACTAAATACATTGATTTTATTAAAGAGAGCAATGAAGCAGAGATCGTATGCGGCGGAAACTATGACAGCAGCAAAGGATACTTTATCGAACCAACAATTGCCGTCACTACCAACCCTCATTTTCGTACGATGGAAGAGGAGATTTTTGGACCTGTCATTACTGTATATGTTTATGAGGATGACAAATTTGAGGAGACACTTCACTTGTGTAATGAAACATCTCCTTATGCCTTAACCGGTTCAATTCTCTCCAGAAACAGGGATGCAATCAGGATGGCCGAAAAAATCCTTGTTAATGCGGCAGGTAATTTCTACATCAATGACAAACCGACGGGGGCAGTTGTAGGTCAGCAGCCTTTTGGAGGCAGCCGTGCAAGTGGAACCAACGATAAAGCCGGCAGTATTCTCAATATGATCCGCTGGGTAAGCCCTCGGACCATTAAAGAAACATTTGTTCCTTCAATGGACTATAGGTATCCATTTATGGCTGAAGAGTAGAACATCCTGCTTATTTTGTGCCATCGTGACATTAATGACTTTTAGATTGAAACTTGAATTCAATTCTGTTAAATTTCTAATCTACAAATTTCAGTAAAACTAAAGTAATGTACGCCCCCATCGTCTAGCCAGGCCCAGGACACATGGTTCTCAGCCATGAGACAGGGGTTCAAATCCCCTTGGGGGTATATTACTTCGGTAAGCAAAACAGAGCGCAGTTACCTAAGCGCATCAAGTATTTTTCATCTTACCTCCAAAAAGAATAACACCAGCCATGATAGCGTATCCGACTACCGTTGTACCTTCCTCTTCCTTTACGATCTTAACTAACCACTACATTACCCTCTAATATACTTTAGTCAATTTGCAGTCAACTCAAATGCACTCAGCAGGACTATACTGTGCACAGCAGGAAAGAAGCAGAATCATAAGTTATTGTTGAAACGTCGCCGTTATTTTTCAAATGCCCCATTTACGCTTCTCATCATATTATGAAGGACAGTAAAGTTAAGAAAATTCTTGAATCTTGGTAGATTTTCTACTACATTCTCAAATATAAAAATTTAACCGGATTGAATGATAAATTCCGGATTTCTAATAGAGGATAATTAAGTGTCTGAAAACTTTTCTTCAAGAAGAATTAAAAATCTTCTGTTCTTTCCAAAATATGTCTGGATCTGGTTTTTAAAAGATTTCATTTGGCCCTTGCTTCTCATCCCTTTCCTTTTTGCTCTGCTGATGTATTTCATTTTTGATGAAAAATTCTTTGGAAACAATGTGAATGGAGCCTGGATGACCTGGGACCGAACCAGACGTTGGAAAGATCTATTTGAAATAGTACATCCTGCCATATTGGGTTTATGTGTTTTTTTGGGATTTCTAGGAAGAACAGAATACCGCAAGACCACCTTTACTTTATTAGGAAGTCTCTGTGCCTTTGCCTTGTTAAGGGAGATAGCAGGACAAGGCTGGTCAACTGTTTTTTTTGGGGGAATACTACTGTTAATTGTTTATGCCCATCTGAAACCTGAAAAACTGACATTGCTTTATGAATCCAGATGGACACTGTCCTTTGTAGGAATGGGGATTTTCTGTTATGCACTTTCACACATTCTGGACATGGGCCTTGTGAAATACCTGGCCAGGCCCTTTACAGAAACAAAATGGCCTCCTTATTCTTCAAGCATAGAAGAGAGCCTTGAGTCATTGGGAGGATTCTTCCTTTTCCTTTCGATAATGTCTCTATTCTTTTTGGTGGGAAAAGGCAGAGAGCAGAATTAGTAGTACACTAACAAAAGCAGGGTTTGCCTTAGTTAACAAAAGTGCGTGTATTTGGACAAAGTAGCAGCTTCTTATATTTACCACCTGATTGTATGATAAATTCCGGATTTCTAATAGAGGATAATCAAGTGTCTGAAAACTTTTCTTCAGGAAAAATTAAAAATCTTCTGTTCTTTCCAAAATATGTCTGGATCTGGTTTTTAAAAGATTTCATTTGGCCCTTGCTTCTCATTCCTTTCCTTTTTGTCCTGCTGATGTCTCTTGTTCTTGATGAACGATTAATTGAAACCAGGGTAGATGGAAAATGGATGATCTGGGATCAAACCAGACGCTGGAAAGATCTATTTGAAATAGCACATCCTGCCATATTGGGTTTATGTGTTTTTTTGGGATTTCTAGGGAGAACAGAATACCGTAAGACCACCTTTACTTTATTAGGAGGTCTCTGTGCCTTTGCCTTGTTAAGGGAGATAGCAGGGCAAGGCTGCTCAACTGTTTTTTTCGGGGGAATACTACTGTTAATTGTTTATGCCCACCTGAAACCTGAAAAACTGACATTGCTTTATGAATCCAGATGGACCCTGTCCTATGTAGGCATGGGGTTTTTCTGTTATGCACTTTCACTCTTTCTGAACATTGGCCTTGTGAAATACCTGGCCAGGCCCTTCACAGAAACAGAATGGCCTCCTTATTCTTCATGCATAGAGGAAAGTCTTGAGTCATTGGGAGGGTTCTTCCTTTTCCTTTCGATAATGTCTCTATTCTTTTTGGTGGGAAAAGGCAGAGAGCAGAATTAGTGGCACACTAACAAAAGCAGGGTTTGCCTTAGTTAACAAAAATGCGTGTATTTAGATGGACGAGCCAATCTGCTATACCTCAACTTTCAGAAAAACAATACGGTAGCCGCTATATACTGAAAAATTAAAAGTATCCTAGTGCAGGTGACTTGGAAGCGGAAGGAATGCCGATCTCCCCACCCTGCCGCCCTCCCTTGTCAGTATTCCAAACTTGTTCCATAAGCTAGTCAGAACTCCGTTACTCACTTAGAAAACCTGCAATAATCCCCTAAACTTAAAGATGCTTTCAAGCTCCCTCATGACTTGATTCAAACCAGAAACTGTTGGGAGTATATTACTTCAGCAGACAAAACAGAGTACAGTTGCCTAGCGAATACTTATTTGTTTAGCTAGAGGTGTTTTCCATCTAACGTCTACATATTCAACATTTTCCAGGTCTGTTCCTGCTTCCATTGCTACGCTCAGTAAATTCTGAAGTTTC
>CAYTGO010000090.1:0-9482 GCA_964437425.1 uncultured Candidatus Scalindua sp. | reverse complement strand
ATCCTACAAACGTAATAGCACTGACAGACAGTAAGGGTTTCTGGTTTAATCGTCATGGCCTTAAGATTCAGGAGAGGCCTGAAGATATTCATAAATGGAGAGATTCAAAAGATGAATTTAAGGAATATATGCAGGGATCAGATGAGTATCACCCATTCGACAGCCTGTCTGATCTATTAAAATTAATCAAAGATAATGGAATGGCCGGTGAAATTGCGTTTGTTGACATTACTGCCGGAAAGGACGATTTAAGAGATTTCCACCTGGCAGTAATCAACGATTCAGAGGAGACCATGATTACCGCAAATAAGAACCCTCTCTCCATATACCCTACTGACGTGTTCAGTACACTTACTCGCTACAGAGAAAGATATGGGTTTCTCTGCACGGTGATGGCCGGCGCAAATGCAGTCTCGAATCTACTGGACTATTACGATACTTCAGAGATAGTAAAAAAAATCGAGGCCTGTTTTTCCGGTACACTGGGATACCTGTGTGCTGAATTGGAGAAGGGAGAGAGAAGTTTTTCAGAAATACTTATTGACGCGAAAAATATGGGTTATACCGAACCTCACCCGAAAGATGACCTGAACGGACTTGACGTTGCCAGGAAACTGATAATTTGTGCGAGAACATTCGGACATAACGTCTCAATGTCTGATATTGAGTTGGAAGGCTTCATTGATGAATCATTCCTGAACATAGATGACGTAGATGATTTCATGGAATCTGTAAAAGGAGCCGATCAGGAGATAAAAGAGAAAGTAGATTCTGCCAGATCCAGAGGAAAAACACTGAGATATGTTGCCAACTTCAGTCTAGGTGAAAATGGTAACTCTACTTTCAAAGTAAGCCTGAAGGAAGTCCTTCCGGACTCCCCTCTCGGCACACTGAAAGGCTCATCAAATAAAGTCATCGTCGAGACAGATATTTTCAACGGCGACAAAAAATATATTATAGAGTCTCCCGGAGCCGGGCCGGATGTAACCGCCTGGGGATTAAGGAGAGAGCTCCTGTCAAGGTTAAGAGGGAGAAAGGGTGGAGACTACAAACTGACGTAGAATAAAGACTATAGAGATGTGTTTTTTGCATTAACAACCTAGCCTGGTCCGACCCCAGTGCTTTGGAGAAAGAGTGTTCTAAACAACTTGAAATATGTGTCTCGGATACTGTTAATGATGACAGAATTGTGAATCATAATGATAAAATAGCTGAATATGCTTCGATGTGTTACATTACAATGCATGGTACAAGCTAGCGTAGAATTATTGAGGTATTTGCTGAGTATAGCATAACTATTATTTAACAGTAAGCATATATATTGTTGAAAATCCTTCCGAAGCGGTTTATTATAACCATAATTATTATAATAACATCCAGGAGACAATATCATGAAACGTAACTATCTAATACATGTTGTAACGACAGCGTCCCTTGGCGCTTGTCTTTTTACAATTTTAGATTTAGTTGGCTTATCTAGCAATATAGCAGCTGCACTCACAGGTATTGCCACAGGTTCTCTTGCAGTGATGTTCATATCGTTTATTAAACTACTCCCGAATATAATGAAGAGAAGCAAAATTATTCAAAAATATACAAAGCTGTCAATCGTTGGAATAATGCAAGAAAGAAAAGCAAATGAAACCAAAAAAACAACAATAACTCTTCTGATTGTATTAACTATTTATCTCATGTTGCCACACTTTATCAATTACACACTTAATTATTTTGTAATATTTGTCTGCACTCTTTTAATTGTGATACTATCTGTAGGTAAATGTATTTTTGATTATCGATTACGACACGGATTTTATGGTAACAACGAACGTGAAGCACGAGAAATAATTCAGTTCATAATTGAAGAGTCATCCAATATTGATTTCACAGATGGTGATAAGTTAAAAAGTATTATAAACAATGAAGATTTAAAGGAAATAAAACATGTGGTTTTCAAGGTCAGACCAGGTATAGTAATTACAAATTGAAAATTGGTAGGGTATTATGATAGACCGCTTAACCAACCTCTTAAGTACAGCAATAAGAATTCTTTTAATAGGTTACCCAATTAGGACATCTCTGGGCGTGATCGTTGGGGTAGCAATTAATGCAATAATTAAAATCTTTAGCCCGCTTTTTGCTAGACTATCATTTTTGATTGATTTGTCTAAGATTCAGGCATGGGAATACATTATTCTAGGAGTAGCCGTATTACACATTCAAACCATAAAACTCTATCTATTTAAAAAGGGAAGTTTGTTGGGAGATAATGAAGAAAAAGCCCTTGAAATAATAAAACAAGCAAAAGACAAAGGTACCCCTGATTGGCAAATTCAAAAGATGTATATTGGGCTATGTGAAAAAGTTCTTGAAAATGTGCAACTCAAGCAAACAACTAAGCAAGAGATTGAGGATTATTTAAAGCCTGATATATCTAAAGAATAAAGTGGCAAAGATTATAGACTACAAATCACTTCATGGCAAACACGAAGCCTGCAAAACGGCGAAGGATCGACCGCATAAGCATAGAATAATAAATACCTATACAGGTATGCATTTTTACAATTTGCGCAAGCAGTAGTATCATTACAGAAAAGAAAATTAGTGGAAGGTTTGTCCAGAAAGAGCAATTCACTTATTTAAAGAAGCATGAGTATTATAAGCTTCAGTATTAATACATTCTACTAGTTTTCATGCCACATAGAATATAATCCATCATTTGATGGATATGCTTTTTATATAATATGTTTGTTTTAGTCTAGAAACTTCATAATAATGTGTTATATACCATTGATTTGGAGATTGTTTATTAAATGAAAATTTTCTGGTCTTGGCAGAGTGATACTCCAGGCAAGACGGGTAGGCACTTTATCCGTGGAGTGCTCTTAGATGCTGTAGAGCAATTGGCATTAGGAGACGAGCTTGATGAACCGGTGCGAGAAAAACTGCACCTCGATCATGACCGCAAGGGTATTCCTGGTTCGCCTGACCTTGCCCAAGCAATATTAGAGAAGATTCGGAATAGTGCGGTGTTTATTGCGGATGTTACCCCTATTGGAAAGACTAATGAAGGCAAGTCTTTGATAAATCCTAATGTTGCAATTGAGTTGGGCTATGCACTTTCTTTCGTGGGAGACGAAGGCCTGCTGATGGTTCTTAACGAAGCATACGGGGGCAGAGAGTCGCTTCCGTTTGACCTTCGCCACAAAGGTGGCCCAATCATATACAAACTTCCTGCAGATTCAAATAGAGAGCAAATAACGGAAGTACGTGCTCAAATGGTTGGCATGTTTAAGTCCGCATTGAAAGATTGCCTAGACGCAAAACGCAGCAGTATTGAAAGCACATTTCAAAACCCACACGACGAAATATCCAGTATTGGTTCCTGTGCAGAATACTTTGACCCGGAAGATGACGACTTTCGCTACGGTTCGCATGCCCTAATCTATTTACGTGTTATTCCAAAAGAGGCTATGGAACCTCTTAGCGAGCCGGAGATTTCCGACCTATTAGATGAGCACAAGTTATCACCTCTTCGCTTTGGCATAACTGGTTTACCATTACATGAGCGAAATAAGTACGGTGGTATAATATTTTCCTACAAAATGGGGGCTGGGAGTAGGAGACTTCTAAATTCGACACAGATTTTTCGGAATAGAGAGTTATGGGGTATAAACTCCATGCTTCTCGCTGAGGATAAAAAAATTCATAGCGCTAGTTACGAAAAGGTATTGAGCGCTGGGCTACGCAATTATGTCAACTTCGCAGAGAAACAGTTGGGGTATAAATGTCCTCTTATTGTTGAGGCAGGTGCTGCAGGTGTAGAGAAATACCGCATGGTTATGGGCCCGAATTATATCGATCAATACCTGGGGCCAATTAACTTACCTAAAATTCAATCACGTTACGAGCTTGTAGATACAAATCAAAAGTCTGTCGATTCGATACTACTCAAAATATTTAATGATTTTTTTGATGCAACTGGTACACGTCGACCGCAAGGCTTAAATGGTTTTCCAGTGAATGTTACATAACTGGCGAATTATATTCCATATAGCAAAATCAAGGAAGGTGTCAAATGCTCGTACTGGCAAGACAGCAAGCTGAGAGTTTAAGAATAGGAAATGACATAGAAATAAGCGTTAAAAATATATTTAACCTGCGTTGATAGTATTGAGCTGTTGACAGATCTAGATTTTCTTTACATCACTTGATAACACAATTGAAGAGGAGCTAGTGAGCTGTGACCTGTCTTATAGTTTTACTAATTTGTAGAATAAATATAGAAAATATCTCTCGGTAGATAAATAACAATGGATAATACAGATTACTCACCATTATATGGAAATAGTTTTGCTCTGGTTATTGGAATTAATAAATATGTGAATGCCTCTCCTCTCGGCTATGCAGTCAATGATGCAGAAGCTGTCGCATCATTGCTGAAAGATGCTTTTGATTTCAAAGATGAGAATATAAAACTCCTCCTCGATGAAAATGCGACAAGAGTAGAAATAATGTCAACTTTTATGTCTTATACAAAAAGCGAAATATCATCTAACGATAGAATATTTGTCTTTTTTGCTGGTCATGGCAATACCCAAACAGGAAGCCGTGGCGAGGTTGGGTTTCTTGTCCCATATGATGGAGACCTTAACGACTTATCTACCCTGGTACGGTGGGACGATCTAACACGTAATGCTGATTTGATAGTTGCTAAGCACATGTTATTTGTAATGGACGCATGTTATGGGGGGTTGGCAATAACTCGTGCTCTTCCAGCAGGGAGCATGCGTTTCTTAAAAAATATGCTACTGCGTTATAGCCGCCAGGTATTAACCGCAGGCAAGGCAGATGAAGTCGTTGCTGATGCAGGTGGACCGATACCAGATCATTCTGTTTTTACTGGTCACTTTATACAAGGCTTGCAAGGTAAAGCCGCTACTGGTGATGGTGTAATTACGGCAAATGGTGTAATGGCTTATGTGTATGATCGAGTAGCAAAGGATTCATTCTCACAGCAAACACCGCACTTTGGTTTTCTTGATGGAGATGGAGATTTTATATTCAAAGCTTCGATTCTTAGTGAATTAACAGAAAAAGATAAGGTTGATGAAGATGTTCTAATATCAGTTCCAACACCATCAGCCAAAGTTGAATTGTCCTTTATCAATGATTTAACCGAAAAGACAAAAGAATGTCTTTCTGATAGTCGCTATACAATAAAATTAAATGATATATTTAATCGAAAAATACGCGAAGTTACTGCTTTGCTGGCAGATGACCAGTTCAAAGCACATGGAGTGGCTTATGGTGATGAAGAATTATTGAAACGAATCAAAATGTACGAAGACATTGTCGCAGAACTACAAGCAATGACTTCATGTGTTGCATATTGGGGCAAAAATGACCACTACCCACTACTGAGCAAAGCTATCTCTCGCGTATGTGATAATTTCGAAATAGAGAGCGGTCTAACAATATGGCTTGGTCTCCAATGGTACCCAGTTCTCCTGTTAATATATTCAGCAGGTATTTCCGCTGTTTCATCAAATAATTATGATGCACTTGCAACAATCCTAACAGCTAGTGTTCCGTCTCGGCAAAGTCCACATGAAACTATTGCAGTTACTCTGACAATTGGCGATGTAGCAGCAGATTTACATGACGTATTCAAAAGAACTCCAGGACATGAACGTCATCATGTCCCAAGAAGTGAATACTTGTTTAAAAGGCTTCAGCCAGATTTAGACGATTTATTATTCCTTGGTCGAGACTACGAGCAAATGTTTGACCGTTTTGAAGTGTTTCTTGCTTTAGTATACGCAGAGCTTAACTACAATCCAAGTCGTCGGGTTTATGGGCCTTTGGGGCGGTTTGGTTGGAAATATAGTAGCCCTAGAATTGATTCTAACGTTTACAGCAAAATAATTGATGAGGCCAATACGTATAAATCTGAATGGGCTCCTATTAAAGCTGGTTTATTTTCTGGATCTATTGAACGGTTTTTAGAGGTATCCACCAAGTTCGAGGAATTATTGAAAGGTCTAGGTTGGTGGTAATTTACTAAAAAAATGGAGATTACTAAGAAATTACAACAGCAAAAAAGTGTCCGGAGAAACGGACACAAGGGATATAACTGAGCGAACTTGCAGTACTAAGGATTTTGCTGAACGCAACATAACTACTCATTAGCAGACGTATTAGATTAAGCCACGTTGTAGTAATGGCTTATGAGCAATAGTTTTTCTCTACGTCCTTCTTAAGCATTTTTTCTGCTTCGCTTAGCCGTTCCCCAACTTGGTAATTTGCGCTTCTGATAACCCAGTTAACTTGGATATTAATGCAGTAGATAACCCTTCTTTAATTGATACTTTTGCAATTTCAATCACTTTTTTCTTTGTCTTGTCTTCACCAATCTTTAAACCTTGTTCTTTACCTTTTTTCATAGCCTTGTCCTCTCGCTCATAATGCAGAACATATTTTTGACTCTCAAGGAGTTCTGCAAACAGCTTATCATCTACAAAGCTATAGTACTCTTTTGGTGTAATTATCAGATGGTCTATTACTTCAGTTGATACTAGTCTGGCTGCCTGGATTAACCGATCTGTAAGGTCCTTGTCTTCTTCCGTTGGATCCAGGGATTCACCCGGGTGGTTGTGGACCAGTATTAATTTCGGAACACCCCTCTGTGCTGCCAGCCTGAATACTTCATTGGGTTTTACTGTCGCGGAATTGATACCGCCAAGACTAACCAGCTCTATGTAAATTATCCTGTTATCAATGCCAAGGCCAACTACCCAGAAATGCTCTTTTGTTATTCCATATTTATTTTCCCGAAGCAATACCTGCTTCATTATTTTATATATATCCCCGGAGGAATTTACTTTTACTTTCTGATCTTTGTTTAGGCGTACGTTCATTGAAAGGATTTAACCACGAAAGAGACGAAAAATCACGAAAAAAAACAAATCTTAACGCGGAGGCGCTCCCCGGACTAGAAGGCGCCGAGGACAAGGAGAAAAATAAAAATGTAGGTTAAAAGTGAAAGGCGAAAGAATGGTTTCTCGCAAAGGCGCTAAGGGCGCAAAGCAAAAGGCAGAAACAGAAAAATTTAACCACGAAGGACACGAAGAGCACGAAGAAAAGATACATCTTAGGAAAGCAAGCCGCCAGTGGCGCCCCTAGAAGCAGCTTTCAGGTCCAACTCAGTTGGGAATTACAGGAAGGGTTTAAAATCCAATGCTCTACTATGTATATTTTTTCCTGAGTTTCCCGACTGAGTCGGATCTAGAGCTAGCTAACAGGGTCGCCTCAGGAGACCTGCATTCCTTAGTGGATTAAAACTTTGTGCTCTCTGTGTCTTTGTGTGAGACTTGTTTTTTTATCTGTTTTTATCCGTTTAATCTGCGTCCTATTATCTTTTCTTCGCGTCCTTCGCGCTCTTCGTGGTGAGTGTCTTTTTTATTTGCAAATTATCACGTAACGGCTGGTTACTCCAAGGTTTTTTTTCTTCTGCATGGCGGATACAACAATAGCATCAAATCGCTCGGATGACATGGGTGACTGGATGATGTGGGTACGCTCCCATCCGGACTTATTTAATATATTGATATAATCATCTACAAAAATACCGTTTTCCGGTTTCTCGTCAACTGCTGATTTGCTCTGGAAATCGCGCCATTCGGCATTGATAAAGGCGAGTCTTGTCGATTTTTTGGAACTCTTTTTCATGAAGACAAAGAACCTCCCAAGGAACTCCAGGTATTTCTGCCTTGTTAATCCCGATATACTCTCTTTATCATACTCCTTCTCTTTTTTGCTGAAGTATGGCGGGTCCATGATGATCAGGTCTGGTTTGTCCTTAGATGCGGTAATGGTACTCTTCCACACTTTGCTCTTTATGTCCCAAAAGTAAGGCTCTATCTCAGGCCTGGTATCGGGACGGTCTTCCATATCCAGGCTCCAGCATCTTCTGCCCATGGCGAGGCATGTGTCTGGGGTTACTCCACCCCCTGCCATAGGGTCAAGCACCAGATCGTTCTGCTTTGTAAAAAAGTATAGTATGTGGGCAATCATTTGAGCAGGTATACGTCCGGGCCAGTCGTCGCCGAAACGATTGTCACAATCGCCCCAATTCCATAAATCCCACGTACGCAGTCCCCAGCCAAGCTCTCTGAATCGCTCCAGATCTTCCTTGCCTCCTAAAGCCAAAGACCATACCAACGGCTCGGCCCATCCATGCTTTTCCGCAACTTGAGAAACGGTAAATCCTCGCGATAGGTCGCTATTTACCATATTTGGCAACGTTGCCAATTTTGGTAAATGGTTAGATAAAGTTGTTTGGAGCATACCTAATCTCTTTCCAATTCTATCCTGTGGAACACCTAACCTGTTCATACGGAACATCTTAAGCTCCTGTTCTGTCTGTTTAACTGCCCGAAGATCAGCAAGATATAAATCCACTGATCTTCTCGAACGTCCAACTGCTTTGCCAATCTCTGATGAGGTTAATGCGGGGTTGTTTTGAAAAGCTCGTCGGGCAGTATTCTTGGATTCTTCATCTGTCAGTTGTCTCGGCCCTATCGCCATTCCTGCAGCATAGAGCAGTGGATCGGTTCCTTTCAGATCTTTTATGACTGCCGTGATGTCGCTGACACCAACTTCTCTGCATGCGTTCCATCTGTGTGCGCCGTCCAGTATGCGGTACTTACCTTTCTTTTCAGGATGGTGTTCTATTACAATAGGATCAAAACTGAAACCATCTCTCATGTTCTCTGCAAAGAGTGATACCCTTTTCCGATCAATCTTCTCCCTGGGGTAGATAGATTCATCAAGGACAATATCTGATATATTAATTTTATCTTTCATGATAAATTCCTCACACAAAGTCACGAAGAACACAAAGAAAAGATATCTTATAGGTAACAGAATAAAAAAGAATTACCCAACGCTGAGGAAAAATTTAGAGACTAAGGAATTTAGGCATTGATTTGACATTTGAGCTTTGACATTTGGATTTGATATATATTAAATATTCAATCCTTATAGTCAACAGGGTAAGAGTTGGTACGAAATTGGTATGAAATGTACTTGGTGAGAGATTAACGAGTTACGGGTTGCGGGTTGCGAGTTACAGAAAAGGCGATAAAGAAAGAAAATATCGAATATCGAACAAGGAATGTTGAATTTCGAATGATGATTATTGATTGAAAAGGAGAAAGACAATAGAAACAAGTAGCAAAAGTATGCACTATCGTACACAAAAGCTTTTGATTTGGATTATCTGTAGGTCTGCCTCTTGTTGTTGCTGAAGTATCTGGTATCTTCTGTTTCCTCATTAAATTTACTTTTCGGTCTGAAGTAAAATTTCAGTGGAATTTCACTGAAGGGCAGGCTGTTTCTCAATTGATTTGATAGGTATCTTTCATAGTCGGAATTGAAAAGCCTTTTGTCATTGACGAACAGAACAAATGTTGGCGGACAGA
>CAYTGO010000089.1:7051-9521 GCA_964437425.1 uncultured Candidatus Scalindua sp. | reverse complement strand
ATGCAATCTCCAGGTGTGAGCCTTTTACAGAAAAAGAGAATGCAAGGCCATACAGAGAGTTTGAAGAGTTTGGGTTAGTTCGAAGAGCACTCTTATACTCAACTATGGCTTCACGAAACATCTCTTCATATATTTTACCTGGTCTGTTGCGGAAAGCTAAAGCATTGTCGAAAGTGCCGGTGTTTCCAGTTAATCCGGTTTCACGGAGATAAAATCGTTTAACCGAAAAATTTTGATTGCTTTCCAGAGCATCTTCTCTTCTTGCTATCGCATCGTCAAGATACATGGCTTTACTGTAGTAGGCATGGGCCAGATTGAGAAAAGCGCTATTGTCATAAGGGTTGTTGATTGTAGCATCTTCATATTTCTTTATAGCATCGTTAATTCTTATTTGAGGCTTGTAATTTCTGGTTAAATTGTATGTAAAAACCCTGTAGTTTGGGTTCTCAACATCTTCCGCTCCGCTTACCAGCAGGGAAGCATCTCTTTCTTGATTTTCGAAATCCAGATCATTAATATCTGTTTCTCCGCTATTCACAGTTTTTGCATGAGCAATCTTCTGCTGGATTTGTTTCTTGTCTTGGTTTCTATTAGGTATTTTTGTCTTTAGGCGTACTCTTTCATGCCTTGGTTCATTTGCTTTTAGTGATTGTTCCGTTTCAAATGAAGGTTTATTGGATAGTGCTAGTTTTCTCTTATTGCCTTCCTGCAAAAGAAGATGGTGTTGGTTTTCTGCTTGATTTATATCCTCTTCCGGTTTTTTTGTATTATCTTTTTCAGCCAGTATCATTTCCTCTACAACATCAATTTGATGAGGGATTTGATCCTGAAGAGGTTCTTCCTCTACTTTATGAACGCTTTCTTTTCTTACATCGCTGTTGGTACTATTATCTCTGTTTTCATCCGGAAGATTTCTATCGTGATGGGTGTTTTTGTCTGAAACCGCTTTTTTGTCATTACTGATATGACTAAGACTGTTTTTGTCCAGCATGGCATAGTTAAGATTGATTTCCATGGTCTTGTTAAACTCTATAATTGCTTTATCGAGTTTGCCGTTTTCAGCATAGTTTATGCCAAGATTATAATGGGCTTTTTCGAGGGCATCTTTAATTTGAGGGAACCCGGGGTTTAACTCAACTGTTTTGTTAAATGCACCGACAGCACTGTCATATTCCTTATTCTCCAGAAAAGTAGATCCTATGGTGTAATATATTTCGCTTAACGATTTGCTGGCAATTGGATGTTTTGGATTAAGCTCTAAAGCCTTTTCATACTCTATACGTGACCTTTTTAGTTTTCCTTCCTCTTTATATGCATTTCCAAGGTTTATGTGCGCCTTGGCAACATCTGTTTTTACTTTCTGATTTGCAGTTACCGGTAATGCACTAAAAACTATTTTTGCAACCGCTTCATTAAGGTTAATATCTATTGCCTTCTTAAATTCTAATTGTGCCTCATTCGCCATCCCCTTTAATCCATATGTAGTTCCCAATCGCACATATGATTCAAGGTGGTGTGGGTTTGCTTCTATTGCACTCTGAAATTCAGAGATCGCCTGATCGATCAGGCCCTTTTCGGCATAAGCAATTCCAAGATCAAGATGAGCCAGACCAACTTGATTCAGTTTTATTTGAGCTTGCTCCATGCCATGCGGGTTGTCAGCATGTTCTTTGTCGATTACTTTATCGACGGGTTGTTTATCCTCTGCATTAGTGGTTGACGAAGGTTTTACTATCGTAGGTATGTCTGTAGACACGACTTGGCTTGTTATGTTTTCTTCTTCAGGTTGCGGCAGGGCTTGTTGGTCACTAACATCCTGGTTTATAGTGTTAGAGAATTGTTGATTTGGGATATCCTTTTTCTTTACTAAACTATAGTTCGTGCAGGATATTACTCCAGTTGATATCAAAACAAGTGGTATTAGAAAGTTTGTAAGTTTTGACATAATTAATCCCTATTCTAAATTTACAACTATTTTAAAGGCAACAACCTTCCAGAAGGGTATGGAAGACAATTGTTAATCTCTACACTATATTATCCTATCCCTACTGAGGATATATTTGGTGCAATGTTTATAATAAAATTTCTGAAACTGAAAAATCTTTACAATAATGAATAAAATATAACAGCCCGAGGGAGGCTATGTAAGAACAGACGATATTTTATTTATTGTTATAAAGATATAAGAAGTTGTGTTTGGCCGAATGTGCTTTGGTCTGTTACCTTTGCAAACAGGTAATGTGGAAAACTAATCTGATGATGTAAAGTTGTAATACTTTGTGATTACCGAAGGCACCTTGGCCGTTTGCGATTTGTTAACGCTTGTTATGTGGAAGGTAGTTTATTTTTCCTATGAGGAAAACAATCTATAAGCTTTTAGTGGGTAACGTCTTATGTGTTGCGTAGAGGATAAAGTAACTTTTTGGTAATGTCAACAAAAAAATCCGAGAAATTTGTACTTTTTGAAGTT
>CAYTGO010000089.1:0-6951 GCA_964437425.1 uncultured Candidatus Scalindua sp. | reverse complement strand
CGTAAAGGAGAATCTTCAAAAACCTCTGTCACTTTACAGATCGCATTCGAATTTAATTTAATATAACTGCCCAATGGAAAGCATGATAATTTTGTGAGTAATAATCTTTTAACATCATTGGAATAAAGTTCTTTTTGGGTGCCCAATATCAACTTTACCGCATCATGAGGCATATAACCCTTTCTATGAGGTCTGTGATGGGTTAAGGCTTCGTATACATCAACGATGCCTATGATTTTGGCGTAATCATGTATTTCATCTCCTATAAGCCCATTTGGATATCCCTTGCCATTCTCTCTTTCCTGCTCCTGATAAGCTACCTTTGCAATCCACGAATATTTTTCCCCAAGGGTTTGGAGTATCTTGAAAGTGTAATATGGATGTTTTCTGATTTGCTTTAATTCGTCAGTTGTTAACTTCCCCTTTTTGTTAACTATTCCATCTGCCACAAAAATCATGCCTAAATCATGAAGTAGAGCCGTCATTCCTAGCTCAACCAACTGTCCCTCTGAGTAGTTAGCGCCTTTTCCCAGCAGTAAAGAATAAATACAAACGTTAGCAGAATGTGCTGCCAGGTTGTCTGGTATGCCTTTACCCTGTACTGCTTTGCCATAAAGAATATCGGTTGCCTTCTCTGTCTGTACAATGTCCTTTACAATTTCAAACCCTTTATCTATGGTAAACTTTTTCTTGCTTTTCAGGCTGCCAAGGATTCCCTCTACAAAATTGTAAATACCTGTGTATAAACCTTCTATTCGTTTCTGTTCTATCAATTCATCGCTGGAAGGAGCGGCAAGTTCATCTTCGCTTGGCAACGTAATATCTTCCAGTGATTTTATGTCAGGCGCATCAAGTCGCCCTTCATCACTCCCCTCAGTAGGCAGATCCATCTCGCTTAACTCAGTGCTTCCGGCTTCAGTAGGCAGAGCCATATCATCTAACTCAGTACCTCCGGACTCAGTAGGCAGGCTCATATCAATTATCTCTTCAGAGCCTGGTTCTTCCTCTCGTGCTGTTTCTACTACTTCTTCCTTGAGGCTCTCCAGATTTCTTATTTTAACCTCTTCCTTCTGCTTTTTTTCCGGAAGTTTACCCTGTTTGATTAAATCTGATAGTCTTCCCATAATTTACGGCCTCTTATGTTTTTGTATCGTCAATTAATTTTTGAATCATTTTAGTACTGATTAGCTCGGCTTTAGTACTGAAACCATCAAGAAGGGCAAGGTCACAAATGTTATTAATCTCTCTCGGTACACCCTTAGAGTGCGAGTAAATCTTTTCTATAGCCTCTTTAGTAATTATATTTTTTTTTAAACCGGCAACCTTCAATCTAAAAATTATGTACCTCATTGTATCATTTAGATCAAGATGTTTTAAATGGTATCTTATGGAAATTCGTGAATCAAGTTGTTTTATGCTTGCTACCCTTTCCCGAAGTTCGGGTTGTCCGATAAGTATTAAAGTAACGAGAAATTTTTCATTTAGTTGGAAGTTTAAAAGTAACCTCAGCTCCTCAAGAGTTGTGTCGCTGTCTATCGCCTGGGCTTCGTCAATTACAACTATAGTTTTTTTGCCTTTATTTAGATTATCCAGCATTTTCTCATTAAGCATGTGAAGCATCTCATTTTTGTCTTCAACTGATTTTTCAACACCTAATTGATAAAGAATTTCTTTTAGAAAGTCAGTTGGGGAGAGGCACGGATTGGCGATAAGCCCTATTTCATACTCATCACTTGAAAGCTCCTGAATAAAAACCCGACTAAGGGTAGTCTTTCCGCAGCCGATCTCACCGGTTAACATTGCAGCTCCTTTCTGAGATTTTGTTACATACAATAGCCTCATTAAGGCCTCTTCATGCTGAGACGAACGGTATAAGAAGCGAGGGTCAGGAACGTTTTCAAAAGGAAGCGAATTAATTCCCCAATATTTTTCGTACAAACTACTATCTCCTAGTTTATTTTAACTTAATGTTTAACTCAATTGTTATGAATTTGATCAAACTCGGTTGCAAGTTGCAGATATTGGAGTTTAACCGGCAGCTATCATTATTGTTACGATGAAAGCAAACTTGTTAACCCGAGCAACACCTTAAACCCTTGCAACTGCACAGAGAACGTTATACCCCATGGTACAACCTCCCCAAAATATCATGGCAATTTAATCATAAATAGAATATCTTGTCAAACTATTTAATCAGTAAACCCTTCATTCTATTATAGATAACAAAAGTAAAATTATTAACAACGGATAATAGAATCTTGAAAAACGTTACTGTTTAACTCTAGAAAAAATAACAGTTAATTTTGGATTTGACGTTTTTGCAAAGGGTTGTTATTATCCAAAAGTAGCGGTATCTTAACAAGTTATGGCGTTTAAACCTTGAAAAATGGAGAAGGTTGTTGGTTAAAGTTGGAATAATTGGAGCAACAGCATATACAAGTCTTGAGATAGTAAAAATATTACTGCGTCATCCTGATGTTGAAATATCATATCTTGGCACCAGAAGAGAAGGTGATTTCAAAATTTCTGACATTTTTCCCGTATTAGAAAATACGTTAGATATGCCTTGTTCTCAGATGGTTATGGATGATTTACCAAAGGGTCTGGATATAGTTTTTGTTGCACTTCCTCCTGTAATAGCAATGCAGTATGTTCCCGCATTTCTGGATGCGGGAATAAGAGTAGTAGACTTGAGTGCTGATTATAGATTTCAGGAAAAAACTATATATGAAAAATGGTACGATACTAACCATACTGATCCATCAAATCTGGAAAAAGCAGTCTATGGTCTTCCGGAAATATTCAGAGAAAAGATTAAGAAAGCAAATTTAGTTGCAAACCCAGGATGCTACCCAACCTCTGCAATTATTGGCTTAGCTCCTTTAATTTCAAATGGTTACGTTTACACTGATGATATAATCATTGATGCCAAATCCGGGATTTCCGGAAGAGGACGTGAACCTAAAGAGGGGACCCATTATTGTGAATGTAATGAGAATATTGAGGCATATAATGTGGGTGAACACCGACATATGCCTGAGATTGAAAATATACTTTCTCTGATTGGAAAATCAGAGACTAAGGTTTATTTTACGCCACATTTAATTCCAATGAACAGGGGCATCCTGTGTACAACGTATGCGAAAACCAAAAAGAAAGGTTCTCGTGAAGAGATCATAACAATGTATAACGATTTTTATTCAAAAGAACCTTTTGTCAGAGTTAAAAAAGATGACAAGCTTCCGAAAACGAAAGACGTTGCTAATACAAATTTTTGTGAGATAGCAATCAGGGTTGTTGACGAACGTGTTATAATCTTATCGAGCATAGACAATTTACTAAAAGGGGCTGCCGGGCAGGCAGTTCAAAACATGAACATAATGTACGGTTTTAACGAAACATCTGGACTTATGTTTTAGGGGTAATACTTAATGGATTCAAATGTAAAAGTGAGATTTCCTCCCAGTCCTACCGGTTTTCTGCATATTGGAGGAGCGAGAACTGCTCTTTATAACTGGCTTTTTGCCAGACACAATAACGGAAAAATGGTATTGAGGATTGAAGATACTGACAGGCAGCGTTCTACCGAAGAGGCAACTCAGGCAATTCTGGATAGTATGAAGTGGCTGGGTTTAGACTGGGATGAGGGTCCATACCATCAGAGCGAAAGGCTTGAAGTATACAACGAACACGTAGAAAAATTGTTGAAGGATGGCAAAGCTTTTTATGTAGATGATCCCGAAAAGGGGAGGGCCGTACGTTTTAAAATTACGGACGAGCTTACCGGTTTTGATGATATAGTTCATGGAAACATAAGATCAGACACCTCTCTTCTTGAAGACTTCGTTATACAGAAAGCAGACGGTTTCCCTGCATATAATTTTGCATGTGTTGTTGATGACGGAGTAATGGGAATAACACACATTATCCGGGGAGATGATCATCTATCAAATACGCCAAGGCAGATTGCCCTTTACAAAGCATTGGGTTTTGACTTGCCAAAGTTTGCGCATATTCCAATGATTCTGGGAGAGGATGGTTCCCGCATGAGTAAGCGTCACGGGGCAACATCTGTAACAGATTATCGAACTAAAGGTTACTTGCCAGACGCGTTAGTTAACTTCATAGCACTTCTCGGATGGTCGCCGGGGCACGATCAGGAACTGTTAACCAGGCAGGAAATGATAGAGAAGTTTACTCTGGAAAGAGTCAATAAAACCAGTTCACAATTTGATTTCACTAAGCTTGACTGGATGAACAGCAAATATATTCAAAATCTGCCGGTTGGAGACCTTGTCAGTGAATTACAGCCACATATAAAAGATGCAAATCTGGAGAATGATGCGGTTTCAGATGAATGGTTACATAAATTGGTAGAGTTGTACAAGGAGAGGTTTAGAACATTGCCGGAGTTTGTAACTCTAACTACCCCATTTTTTTCTGATGAAATTGAATATGAAGATGCGGCAGTACAAAAACATCTGAAAAAAGGTAATCCAGCTTTAATAAAGGACGCTTACGAAAAATTGAAAGAAGTCAAAAATTTCTCTTCAATTGAAGAATTAGAAAGTTGTTTGCGGTCAATTACAACAGAACACAATATTGGGTTTGGTAAATTGGCTCAGCCGATAAGAGTCGCTCTGATAGGAAAAAGTGCAAGTGCGGGAATCTTTGAGACTTTAGAACTCTTAGGTAAAGACAGGACACTAAAAAGGCTGGAACACACAATAAATACTTTTTTATCAGACTAATACTGGATTTTTCAGAAAACGACTGTAAAATTTAAATGACTATTAGGGTATTCATTGCAATAGAAATTGATAGTGAAATAAAGAGCAAACTATCTGAATACCTAAGCAAGTTAAAGAGAACGGGTGCTGATGTTAAATGGGTCTCTCCTGAGAATATCCATTTAACAATGAAATTTATTGGACATATAGAGAAGGAAGCCCTTGTCGATTTAAATAAAGTTATTAACGATGCGGTTTCCAGTATAGAACCATTCAGTATTAGTATTGGAGATATTGGAGCATTTCCAAGTCTTAATAAACCACGTGTGGTTTTTGTCTGCGTGCAGGAACGAGGCAATAACCTTCTCAATATCTATGAAAGGCTTGACAAAGGAGTTGAATCGCTTGGTATAAAAAAAGAATCAAAAAAATATGTTGGGCATATTACACTTGGCAGAGTCAAATCACAGAGAAACATATCCAGGCTAAAAAATATTTTAAGTTCTGGAACAGAATGTTACTTTGGCTGCGAAAAGGTAACGTCTCTATCGTTAATACAAAGCAGATTAACCCCGACAGGTCCATTTTATACGAGATTAAACAATTTTATATTAAACTAAAATGAAAAAAGTAAAAATTAAATATTCACCGAGGCATAACTGGGTTGAGTTAAAAAGGAAAGTAGTAACAATTGGGATAACTGATTATCTTATCGGCGAACTTGGAGATCTCATAGACCTTTGTTTACCGAAAGTTGGAGAAGAGGTCATTGATGGTATTTCTTATGGTGAGGTCGAGTCCATGAGTACTCTTCATGATTTAATAGCGCCATTAAATGGTGCTATCGTAAAGGTAAACTCAGATTTGGCTACCAGTTTAAAAGTTTTGCAGAGAGATCCTTTTGGAGACGGTTGGTTCATTAAAGTTAGGCTGCCAGAGGACTATGACCTTGATTTTCTTATGGATGAAGATGAATACGAGGAGTACACAAAAAGCATTAAGAAAAAAGCAAAAGATGCCGGAAAGAAAAAGAAAAAAGTAGAGGAGAAAAAAGAGGTTGAGAAAAAGACAGCGAAGAAGACAGTGAAAAAGGTAGATAAGAAAGCAGTGAAGAAGACAGTAAAGAAGGTAGCGAAGAAAGCCGTAAAGAAAGTAGTAAAGAAGACAGTAAAAAAAGTAGTGAAGAAAGCCGTAAAGAAAGTAGTAAAGAAGACAGTGGCTAAAAGCAAGAAACGATAAGAGAGCGGGAGATGTTATCTTCTAATGCTATGAGAAAAGGCATATGATTTACAATAATATAAAGTGAATGACCCAAACTGGATTTATAATAAACGTTGGAATTTAAGGGATGTATTTAAGGTTTTCCTGCTTTATCTGCTTATGATGTTGGCAGGGATACCCATTTTTATAAAAGTAGCTAAGCAGGTTTTTGGATTAGGCTTAGTAGAAACATTCGGGCAGAATACGATTCTCCTTAGTTTGTCACTGGTTGTAAATATAGTAACATGCATCTATATTTTTAATATCGTCCGGACAGGATATGGCTTGCCTGTAGCATCATTAGGTTTGACTATCCATAACTGGAAAAGCGATGTTAAGACCGGCCTGAAACATTACCTGATAGTTCTTCCTGTTATACTTGCATCTGGTTTTATAGTAGATTCCGTTTTGAGAGCGTTTGGAATAGAACCGGAACAGCAAGACATTATTAACAAGCTTCTGAGTGAGGACTCTTTAGGGGTTCTTGCTTTTATGGTTTTTTTCGGGATGCTAGCTGCACCGATTGTAGAGGAACTCATTTTTAGAGGATTCTTGCAGTCTGCCGTAAGAATTACTTGCAGCAGCTTGCAAACTATTCTTATTAGCGGATTTATTTTTGCGTTGATACACTGGAACGTCCATGTGTTCTTACAGATTTTTGTTTTAGGTCTCATGTTAGCGTATTTATTTGAGAAAACCGGATCGTTGGTTGCTCCAATAACCGTCCATATTTGTCATAATACTGTTACATTAGCTTTTTTAATTTCTTACAAACATATATTAAAGAGTCATGTTTAAGAGTATTGAAGAACAACTTAATATTATTAAGCGCGGAGTTTTAGAAATTGTTCGTGAAGAGGAGCTTGTTGAAAAACTTAAGAAATCAACAAATACTCAAACGCCATTGCGGGTTAAATTAGGACTTGACCCTACCGCGCCAGATATACATATTGGAAATGCA
>CAYTGO010000088.1:0-9610 GCA_964437425.1 uncultured Candidatus Scalindua sp. | reverse complement strand
GCAATGGTCCTGCCGACCTTGAGTATTTTATTATAACCCCTTGCAGAGATGTTGAGTTCGATCATTGCCTGTTGAAGCAACTCCTCTGCCTGGCTGTCCAGTGAACAATGGTTCTTTACCTGTTTAGTTGACATTCGGGAATTGGTTGAGTATTTGAGCCTCCGGAATCTCTTTAACTGTATATCACGTGCCTTTGTAACTTCCTCTCTGATTACTGCTGACGATTCACAGGCTGCGTCTGATGTCAGGTCTTTGTACTGAACGCTCGGGACCTCAACATGGATATCAATCCTGTCAAGCAGAGGCCCGGAAATTTTGGATATGTAGTTCTGTATCTGGCGCGGTGAACAGTGACACTCTTTTTTTGGATCAGTATTGTATCCGCATGGGCATGGGTTCATGGCCCCAACCAGCATTATCTCCGCCGGAAACATCACTGAACTCATTGCTCTTGAAATCGTAATCTCATCCGTCTCTAACGGCTGCCGCAATACTTCCAGCGTCTTCCTGTTATATTCAGGCAGCTCATCAAGGAAGAGTACTCCATGATGCGCAAGGCTGATCTCACCGGGACGTGGATAGCTGCCGCCCCCGACCAGTCCCGCAGTACTGATGGTATGATGTGGATTGCGGAAGGGCCTGGTAGCTATCAGGGATTTGTCCTGCCCTAAAAGTCCGGCTGAACTATATATTGCAGTAGTCTCAATAGCCTCTTCCAGTGTTAGTCCGGGCATTATGGTGGGAACTCTTTGCGTCAACATCGTTTTGCCCGAGCCCGGAGGGCCGATCATAAGTACGTTATGGTTTCCTGTCGCAGCTATGGTAAGTGCACGTTTTACATGCTCCTGGCCCTTAACGTCCATGAAATCTACTTCGTAATGAGAGGAATTGCTGAAAACATCTGGAAGGTTTAAATTGAATGGAGAGATAACTAACTCATTTGTCAGAAAGCTTACCGCATCAGACAGGGTATTAACCGGAATAATATCAATGCCATCTACGATCGCGGCTTCCGGCGCATTATCAGCAGGAAGGATCATTCCTTTCAACCCTGCCTCTTTGCATTGTATCGCCATTGATAAACAACCATTTACAGTTCTGACCCGCCCATCCAACGCAAGCTCGCCTACGATACCGTATTCGTCTATCTTGTCTGTCTCTATCTGGTTTGTAGCAATGAGCAGTCCCGTTGCTATGGACAGTTCAAAGGAAGGGCCCTCCTTTTTTCTATCAGCGGGGGCCAGGTTAATGGTGATGTTCTTATAGGGGAATTTGTATCCACTGTTCTTGAGCGCAGCTTTTACCCTGTCCCTGCACTCTTTAACTGCTGCATCCGGCAGTCCGATAACTACCGTTGAGGGTAGCTGTCCCTTGGTAACGTACACCTCTATTTCCAGTACGTACGCTTCGATACCATATACCGCAACACTCTTTACCTTCCCAAGTTCTGCCATTATAACCTTCCGTGGTTATCAGGATTCGGGAAAAGACAACTTAACTTTCTCTCGAATCCTTAGTTAAACGACTTCCTGTGTTTATTACTTTAGGCACTTTAAACTTTAGATCACTTCCCGCCTGGCAAACTGGCGGGCAAGTAGTCACTTCAAACAATTACAACCCTACTTCTTCCATGTTAGTGGCAAAAAGATAAGTATAACTGTGTATATTTCCAACCTGCCGACCAGCATAGCAAAAATCAGTACCCATTTACATGGGTAAGCGATCCCGCTATAGTTTTTGGTAGCACCCGCATCGGCCAGAGCAGGGCCGACGTTGCTCATCATCGATGCAATCGCACTGAATGACGTAATCAGTTCGGTACCAAAGATGGTAAGAATAAGCGAAAAGACACCAAATAATCCCAGGTTTATTACAATAAAACCCAGCGTGTTTGTAATTATATCTTCACTTACCGGTCTACCGCTAAGCTTAACATGCATTATGGCTCTTGGTCTCAGCACGTGAAAGAGTTCCCTGACGCCGCTCTTACAGAGAAGCATTATTCTCGCAACCTTCATACCACCGGCAGTTGAACCCGCACATCCGCCAATAAACATGAGGAGAACAAGGAAAACTCTACAAAAATCCGGCCAGAGATCAAAATCAGCATTGCAATATCCGGCGCTGGTCATAATGGAAACCGTCTGAAATGCGGCATACCTCAGCGATCCGCCAAAGCTGTCATATCTATGATCTTTCACACCTCCATTATAGAAATCTGAATCAAAGAAAAAGAGTGCAAGCGTTACCAGGCAGATAGCACATAACATCAGGCTTACAAAAAAACGAATTTCTGAATTAGCCAGTACCTTTTTGAATTTTCCTGTAACCAACTGGTAATAGAGGATGAAATTGCAGCCTGCGATAAAAACAAAGACCATAATGACGATCTCTATAAACAGACTGTCAAAAGCAGCAATACTCTGGTTTTTAGTAGAGAATCCTCCTGTCGATATTGTTGTAAAGGCGTGGCAGATCGCATCAAAAAATTCCATACCACCAAACCATAAAAGCGGAATTAAAATGGCAGTAAGAGAGAGGTATATGACCCACAATATTTTTGCCGTCTGAGCAATGCGGGGTTTTATCTTGTCCGTCGTAAGATCAGGCGCTTCAGCGCTGAACAGTTTATGGCCACCGACGCCAATTGTAGGAAGGATTGCGACAAAGAAAACAACGATACCCATCCCCCCAAGCCATTGTGTCATGCTCCTCCAGAACAGGATTCCGTGTGGCAATGCCTCAATGTCGTTGAAAATAGAAGCGCCTGTAGTTGTGAGTCCACTCATTGATTCAAAGTAAGAATCACAAAAGGTATCACAAGTCCCGGAAAGCCAATAAGGCAAGGCGCCAAACAGAGCACAGAACATCCACCAGAATGCCACTATAGCCAGACCCTCTCTGATAGTAATATCTTCTTTCTTGGGTTTTAGAAAAAATTTGAACGCTAAGCCTGTAACCCCTGATGCAATGAATGAAAAGACAAATGCCCATATCTCTTCCCTCGTTCCATAAAAAAGAGACACTCCGAATGGTATGAGTAATATACCCGAAAGAAGTAGAAAGAGATTTCCCAGGGTGTGCAACACCAAAGGTATATTCATAGTATTAACTAATTTTCAGTTTCACCCTGGTTTCTATTTTGATTAAGAGGAACCAGGGTGATTTGTTAAAATAAAATTTATAGAACAGTGTATTCTATTTTTTCTTACTGAAAAGAGCTTGAACCCTTTCAATATCATCAGGCAAGGTGAACACGACAACGCTTTCACCCGGATTGATTGCTTCAATACCTTTCGGAAGCAACATGGTATTATTTCTTATAATAGCGCCAAGGATAGTCTTTTTAGGAAACCGGATTTTCTGAAGAGGCTTACTTACTATTTCAGAGCCCTCTTCGGCGATCAATTCAATCGCTTCCGCCTCGCTGTCGCCTAACTTGGCAATCGACAGTATCTGACCTCTCCTCACATGTTGAAGTATAGCGCTTGCTGTAACCAACCTTGGATTTACAACTACATCAACATCAACCTGATTAATTATGTGTACCAGTTCCGGTTCATTGGTAAGTACAATAGTCTTCTTTGCTCCATTCTTTTTTGCCAGCAACGAGGTAAGCAGATTGGTCTGTTCATTTTCTGAAAGAGCAATAAATATGTCCGTAACCTCTACCGCCGCGTCTTTCAGTACATCTATTTCAGTAGCATCACCGTGTAAAACAACAGCAGTTCTTAAAGAGGCCGCAGCCATTACCGCCTTATCTTTTTCCGGTTCAATCATCGTTACGGAAATTGGACTACTTTCGAGTCTTTCGGCAAGCAACATACCGGCCCTACTCGCCTTGTATATAATCACCTTTTCTACCTCATCCGCTCTTCTGTTAACCATTGGCAGGAAATATGGTAACCCAGCTTTTGATATAAGTACAAAAATGTTATCGTCGGGCAATATAGTAGTGCTATGCGATGGAGTAATCATCTCATCATCACGTTGGATATATACGATTAGGAATGAATCCGTATACTCAATGTCTTCCAGTTCTGAAAATTTCAAACCAACAAGCGGAGCATCATCAGGAACGTGAAAACCTCTTAAAATGACATCACCTATTGGAAAATCAACAGCAAACGTTGCCCCGGGTGTCTCTAGAATCTTAAGAATTGATTCAACAATAATCTGCTCCGGATTTATCATATGATCAATACAGAACCCATTATCTTTGAGTATTGATTTATTACCGGTAAATTCATTGTTTCGAATTCTTGCAATCTTTATCTTTTTGTCATTACCATATTTACTGGCAAGGATGCAAGCAACAACATTAACTTCATCGCTGGTAGTTACGGCTAATACCATATGCGCGTCTTCAACACCGGCAGACTCCAGCACACTGGGAGAAGTCGCATTACCGGCAATCACAGAAACGTCCAATTTTTCAGTAATTTTTCTGGTTAATTTGGGATTCGCATCAACTACAGATATATCGTGCCCTTCTGCTGACAACTGTTTCGCAATACTGAACCCCACAGCCCCTGCCCCAATTATGAGAATTTTCATCTATAAGCCTTTTAAGTTGAATCTTTGAAAAATTCATACAAAAAACACGAAATAACATTAATTTTGTCATTCCGTGTTTCGCATACTCTTAATAAAATTAATATACGTTGAAGGTTATTCTGCCTGAGGTGACATCTCTGCTATACTTTTCTTCCTCAGGGCATTAAACCTGGATTTTAATTCGGACCCTCCCAGGTATGGGTTCTTCTTCTCGAAGTCATCTACAAGCGTTCTAACTTTTTCAAAAGAACCCTCATTTAATAATCCCTCTACAACCTCACATATTTCAGGCCACCACATATGGTTATCTACTGATAAACTTTCTATCCATAGTGATAAAACATTTAACAGCTTGTCATACTGTTTTGCCTCTTTCAGACAATGTACCAGTTCATGTTTTATTTCCATGTCACTATCAAAATGCGTGACAAGCTCTTCATAGAGCAAGACTGCCTTTTGGCAATCATTACTTGAGAAATATAATTTTGCTAACCTTTTTTTGCTTTGCCACAATGCATGGTCGTACTCAGGCAAACCTTCATATTTCTTGATCTGTTTCTTTAATATCTCTTTAGCTCTTTGGTAATCTTCTTTGGCATAAAAGGCGTTGACGATACTATCAAGTAACAATAAAGACTCACATTCTATGGAAAGAAGTGCATCTGCTGCCTTTTCTGCAACTCTATCATCTACATCTTCGAGTAACTTGATTAACGATTCTACAGCACTCTCATCACCAATCAACCCCAAAGCTGCTGCCGTAGATTCACGAACACGGGCACTCTCATCGGACAGCAACGCAATTAAAGGCATGACAGCCTTTTTGGCTCCTGTTTTCCCCAGAGTGTCTGCAGCGTACCACCTGACCCTTTCATCCTCATCTTTTAATGAATTAATCAACGGATCAACCGCCCTCTTATCCTGAAACTTTCCAAGGGCAACTATTGCTGATTCCCTTATCTTGGGATCTTTATTCGAAAACAGGCTGACCAATGGTTCTACAGCCTCATCTGTCTTTAGCTCACCAAGGGCTTCTGCCGCCGCACATACTACGCTATTGGCAGGGTCACTTAAAGCGGATAACAAATCAAACACAGCTTCCTTTTTACCCAGTCGTCCCAGAGACGCTGCCGCACTCTCCCTTACCCTGGTCTCTTTGTCCTGCAGCGCCGATATTAAATTTTTCAGTTCAGATACTCCGCCGATCTTTCCAAGTACATCTACTGCCAGAACACGTATCTCAGTATCATCATCTGAAATTAAATCAACAAAGACTTTAACAACTTCAGGGTCATTATGATTTGCCAGTTCACCTGCAGCATAAATCCTTACTGCCTGGTATTCACTATTTAAAGCATCAATTAATGGCCTGATGTTATCACTCTCTTTATTCGTCTTTAAGATCTGTATAGTCTTTTCGACTATTTCATCCTTAAGCAGATTGTTTTCTTCTTTAAGTTCCTTAAACCCCCCTTCCAGCTTGTCAACAATGTCCTCTAACCACTGCTCCCTTGTTTTAACCCTGTTTCTATCCCACCACTCTTGCCAGAAAGATTTTGCTTTACCATTAGATTGCTTAGTAATCTCCACCAATGCTTCATGAGCCGCAATTTGCAAATCTTTATTATCTGTTTCTAATATGTCTATTAGTGGCTCAACTGCCTCACGTGAACGTGTCTTCGCCAAAGCACCCGTAACAAGGATGCGGGAGTCAACCGACTTTCTACTATCCAGGAGTATGTCTACCATCTCTTCTATCGCTTTTTTTGTTCCAATGTTTCCCAATGCATCAGCAGAAACAATTCTCATCTCCTCATTTTCACTGGCAAGCAAATCGATCATACAATCTAATGCTCCGCTGTCATCGCCGGCAAAACCAAATGCTTTAATCAGGGAAATACGTACATCATCATTGTCGGAATCTTTAAGGATATCAATTAGCGAGTCATAAACAGATGAAAGGTTAAGTCCCAATAATGAAATGACTGCAGACGTGCGTATTGCGGAGTCCTCTGAATATAAAAGTTTCATCCACTCATCAATCTTAATTCTCAGTTCAGGTGAAATATCCTGTGATACTTTTTTGGACGACCTCTCTTCTTTGGCATCAACGACTCTATTTTCAACTACTATCAGACAACTATAAATCGAAATACTTGCTAAAACAAGCATGGACAAGCAATATTTTTTCATCTATTTATATGTCATGGAGAGAAACACTTACGTGTCACTCTCTCCTATATTTAAAAGGTTAATACAACTTGAGTTTGCAGATTATTTCCACGGCCTCTACGAAATTTTAATAGTATCAAAACTCCTTTTTAGCGTCAACATAAAACAGCCCGAAAAAGAATATCTTGAACATTTTTTTCAGGACTGTTAATATGTTGAATTCAGGTGACTTATAATAATTTTATAATTTATTTGTGCTCTCTGATTTAAGGCCAAAATACCGGGTTGGCTGTCGTAATAGCACGAAATTCTGAGAATCAAGGCAAAATCACAAAATCTAATACAAATGAAAATAATATCTTTTGGCGATATTCATGAAGATTTCAACAATTTGACGCTTTTGAAGAATGAGCTGGAAAGCGCAGATCTTGTAATAGTTACCGGCGATTTGACTAACAGTAATGGGCGAAAAGAGGCGGAGAGAGTAATCGAAGAGATAATGAAGTACAATGAGAACGTATTAGCCCAATTAGGAAACATGGATCAGTCTGAGGTCAACGACTATCTGACGGAAAAAGGTATCAACCTTCACAGAAACGGTTTCATAAGGGACGGTGTAGGAATATTTGGTGTAGGCGGTTCAAATGCAACTCCTTTCAATACCCCTACCGAATTCAGTGAAGAAGAGATTGAGACTTTTCTACTCGATGGCATAGATAAGGTAAAGGACGCCACATTTAAAATCATGGTACCGCATATGCCACCAAAAAACACGAAGCTTGATATTATATCAGCTGGTGTTCATGTAGGGAGTCAGAGCGTTCACGATTTTATTTTAAAACATAAACCGGATATTGCATTGAGTGGGCACATCCACGAGGCAAGAGGGAGTGATACAATAGAAAATACCTTAGCCTTCAATGCCGGAATGTTTCGAGAAGGCGGATACGTAGTAATTACTAAGACGCCAGAAGGATTGTCTGCAGAATTAAAGGTGTTATCCTAATAATTATGGAAAATCCAAAATTACGTCAACAATTAGATGCATTTCCACATGAAGTATCCGGAGAACAGTACGTATGCTTTAGAGACCCGTTTAACACCAGGAACTCTTTTGTTCCCCGTGCAGTCTTTGACAACATTGTCTATTACTTTGACGGCAATCACTCCATAACAGACATACAGAAAATATATACACAGAGATTTGGTGAAAGTGATATTCAGGATATGATCAAGCAGGCAATAGCGGAACTGGATAAGAATTTACTTTTAGATAACACCCGATCCAGAAATTTCATTAAAAAGTTGAAAGAAGATTTCAGAAATTCAACCATACGCAAGGACGCGCATGCAGGCACTGCTTATGAAGCGGACAAAGATAAACTTAAGGCGCAATTAGACGGCTTCTTTACCTCCGCAGAGGGACCGGGGATGCCATCAGAATTCAATCAAGCTAATGGATTGAAGGGAGTAATGGCACCGCATATTGATTTAGGGTGTGGAGGGCCATGTTTCGCCTGGGCCTACAAGGAGATTGCAGAATCGTCAGATGCAGAACTTTTTATAATACTTGGTATTGCGCACACTGGAACTAATAATCTTTTTGTCCTGACGGACAAAACCTTTGAGACACCGTTTGGTAATGTGGAAACGGACAAAGGCTTTCTCAATTCATTACAGAAAAAAAATAAGACTGATTATTTCGAAGACGAGTTTGTCCACAGAGACGAACATTCAATCGGGTTCCAGGCGGTTTTCCTTAAATACCTTTATGGCCAGAAAAAGAACTTCAGTATAATTCCGATACTCTGTTCCTCGTTTGGCGAAGCAGATAAAAATGAAACCGGCTCCAGGCAGACTTATCAATTTAAGGAATTTGTATCTTCGCTCAAGGAAGCTATTAAAGAGAGTAAAAAGAAAATCTGTATAATTGCAAGCGTAGACCTTGCACATGTAGGTACCAGGTTTGGCGACACCGAACTTCAGGATGACGCATACCTTGATACATTACGATCCGATGATACTGACATGCTCAAACATGTTGAAAACCTGGATGCAGAGGGCTTTTACAATTCTGTTCAGAAGGACCACAACAGCAGGAAAATATGCGGTTACCCGGCTATTAATACCCTGTTGAATATTATTGATGCCTCGGAAGGCAAACTTCTTAAATACTCTCAATACGCGGACGAGACCAATTCAACAGTGTCATTCGCCAGCATGTCATTCTATTAAGCATAGACATCAAAAGCTCCACAAGGTTATCTTTCCAATTCTATGAAGAGAAGAGTAAAGAAAAATTTACAATGTCCAAAAAGAGTAAGGTGTTTTTTATTGAAACCAGAAACGGTGAGTCACTTGATTCATTAGCAGAAAAAGTGAAGCTTCTTTACGATGCTGCCGGACTTGGGAGCATCATCAAACAAGGTGACATGGTCGCGGTGAAAACCAGCTTTGGGGAGAGAGGAAATATTGGCCACCTTAAACCCCCAATAATCAAAGCCGCTGTGGATAAAGTAAAATTAAGCAACGGCAAACCTTTTCTGGTTGAAACAAATACGTTATACATAGGGCAGCGTTCCAATGCAATAGATCATTTAATGCTCGCTCATGAGCATGGATTTACTATAGAAAACACCGGCGCTCCCGTCATTATTGCTGATGGATTATTGGGAGAGCATGATTACATCGTTGACGTTGATAATGGATTGTGCAAAAACGCTTACATCTCAGGCGTAGCAAAGGCATCAAATGTCATTATCTCTATTGCGCACGTTACAGGACACCTTGCTGCAGGCATGGGGGCAACCTTCAAAAATGTCGGCATGGGACTGTCTGCAAGGGGAGGCAAGTTAGCTCAGCATTCCGGTGTGATACCTCA
>CAYTGO010000087.1:0-9686 GCA_964437425.1 uncultured Candidatus Scalindua sp. | reverse complement strand
TGATAAAGACTGATACAGATATTATGATGGGAAAAATGGGAATGGAGGATATAACAACAACGGCCCCGGGAATAAATAATCTTAATATCATAACCTCCGGTTTAATCCCTCCAAATTCCACAGAGTTGCTTAGTTCGGAAAGGATGATGGAAATTATTTCTGAAATGAAGGAAGCATATGATGTTGTCTTGTTCGACTCCACACCGGTGCTCCCCTCTACAGACGCAGTTATACTGGCAGCGAAAGTAGATGCCGTTGTCATGGTAAATCAAGTAGGCCAAATTGCCAGAGGCGCACTGAAACGGGCAAAGGCACAGCTCGACACTTCGAAAGCAAACATTATTGGAGTAGTCCTGAATGGCCTCAAGCCTGAAACCGGCAGAGAATATAAAGATTATGGTTATTATGGTTACTCTTATTCCTACGGGGCAGAGCAGGAAGAAGGGTTTCCACCGTGGTACAAGAGGTGGTATGAGGAATGGACTCCCGATATAGTGAAAAATTTGATAAAAAAAGTAAAGAGAAAGAGTACAGAAGAAGCTCCTGATACAGACGAAGCATCTGCTATTGACGAAGAAGTGTCAACCGTACCGTGGCATAAGAGATTATTCAAAACTTCGGAAACGGAGGAACCATCATCGACAACTGAAGAGGAGGATTTTTTCAAGGAAAATACCTGGATAAAATGGATAAAAATCACTATTCTTATTGTTACATTAACTTTCATTTTCTTTGGTATGTTATGGCAGTTTGGAATCATAAAAATGTGAGTGTTGAACAAGTGAAACAATACAAATTACCAGGAGACGACCAAAATGGCTAGTGGAGCAACTTTAGATGCAAAGTTCATAGCAATCCTGGTAGTAGTAATCCTCTTTAGTATTATTGCTGGCTTTGGCATTACAAAGGTACCTTCATCACTTGCTTTACTAGGTGCAGTAGCGATATCCGGAGTCATAGTATGTTTTGTCTGGCCTCCAATTTCTCTCTATTTTTTAATCTTTTCAATGCTGCTTTCACCTGAATTCGGCAGTCGGGATACTCAGGGAGTAGGCATGACAATAAGACTGGATGACCTGATTCTGGTTTTAGTATCGTTCAGCTGGCTTGCCAAGTCTTCTCTGAATAAGGACTTGGGGCTCTTCCCAAAAACACCCTTAAACAGAGGGATTACGGCTTACGTCTTTATCTGTCTCTTTTCTACCATTCTGGGAGGAATTTTTGGCAAGATCACTCTGGGCGGCTATATGTTTGTTTTGAAGTACTTTGAATACTTTATGGTATATTTCATGGCAGTAAATTTCATAAATACCAGAAAACAGGCAAAAACTTTTTTAATACTCTTATTAGTAACGTGTGCAATCGTCAGCCTTTATGCCTTGTCTCAATTACCTTTAGGTGGACGCGTATCAACACCATTTGAAGGCAAAGAGGGCGAACCGGGAACCCTGGGCGGTTATCTGATCCTGCTTATGTCTGTTAGTATAGGGGTTCTTTTGACAAGTGAATCAAAAAGAGTTAAGGCACTTCTGACAGGGTTGATTCTAATCAGTTTTATAGCGCTTATGGCCACACAATCCCGGGCGACATGGATTGGGGTTACCGATTATGTACCTGTGTTTTATTGTCATGAGCAAAAAAAAGTTAATGCTACTAGGCTTTTTAGTAGCGGTTATTGCCATAGGCCCCTTCATCATGCCGGAATCCTACAAGGAAAGATACGGTGGTACTTTTAAAAGAGAAGTAGGCTATACGGCTTCGGTAGGAGGCACGGATTTAGCCTTAGATTCATCTGCAACGTTGAGGGTACAAAGCTGGCAGGGAGTCTTAAAAGATTTTAGAAACCATCCTATCTTTGGATACGGCATAAATGGATACTGGTTTATTGATGGTCAATATTTCAGGACATTGGCTGAGCTGGGCTTAGTAGGTACGAGTATATTCTTTTTCCTGCTATACCAAATCGGCAGGTTCCTGTTGACAGCAAATCGTATCGCCAGTGACAATCTTGGCAAGGGGTTAACAATGGGCTTGTTTGCCGGGTTCCTGGCCCTTCTCGTTCATTGTCTTGGATCAAATACTTTCATCGTTGTCAGGATTATGGAACCATTCTGGTTTTTAATGGGAATTGCGGTTGTATTGTACCAAATAGACAAAAAAAAATTAAATGCATTGCAGAACGAATCAGATGAGCCAGGTGTACATACAGCAGTAGCGCACTAACGAAATGCAGGTTGCACATAATATAAGGATTAAAAACATAAAAATGACACATAAGAGAACAAAAATACCGGATCTGCCAAGACCAAGAAAGAGACTCAAGTGGTGGCTTAAGAATAACTATGTGTATTTACTCATAGTGGGCGGTGTATGTCTGATAGCAGCAGTAATTCTTATTTCTGAGGTTTACCAATTTGAAAAGACAAGAAACATGGAAGCATTATTGCAAAAAAGCAGGAAAGACATGCATTGGAAGGGTATTAGTAACCGAGATGTAGAAGTGCTCAAGAAGAGATATCCTGATATTAATTGGGAGAGCCAATATGACAGAGAGAGATGGCACAGAGCAGAGGAAGTTAGCAGGGAGAAGCGAGCTATAAGAAAAGCATATGAGTCATCGCAGCGGAACAAGTAGGAATGAGAGCAGTATCAGCTGAACAAAGAATCTTTTTACTGCAAGTTTGGCTTTTCCATGTTATTCGTTGCCAAACTTCACAAAGATGGGGTTAGATACCAATTTCCCTGGTATATCTAAGCGGTAGTAAATCAGCTCACCAGGGCTAAAATAATCATCCTTAAAATCAACGGTAAAGGGTGTTGTTTTTGAAAGAGTTTTTATTAGTTTACCGGAACGAATTACCCTCACATCAATATTATGAGCACCCTGATCTGACGAAGAAACATTAATTTTTATTTCCGGTCTGTTCTTTAATTCAAGAGTGTCTCCCATGTTTGCCTGGCTGTTCGTACTGGAATCAGAGACAGAGAAATCTTGCAATACAAACCTCTGGAAATTATTCCCTGATCGACAGGCATACATTCTGCCTTGCTTGAGAGCCTGAAGGACTTCCTCCCTGGTTTTTTTCTTAACCAGGAAAACGGTGGGAAAATTACCTAATTTTTCACCAGCCCCTCCCTCCTCATGAAAGTCTGCTGTTGATATACCCCAGGCAGGTGTATCCCTATTGCCACGGCAGTATTCAAGCAAGGCCCTGTCCCACTCCATACCAGGTTCCGTTGAGGTGATCCATGTTCCATAAATTGATCCGAATCCAGTGTAATCCTTAGTCATTAACAGCGATTCAGGATGAGGTGGCGTATGTACCGTAATAGGTCCTTTTCGAAGATTCATACCGGCCGTCGCTTCAGGATGTGTCCAGAAGGTCATACCACCCCTCTCTCTAACATAATCAATCAGCTCTTGATATGGTAAGTACCCCTGATCGCCACTGTATTGATCAAAAATAGAACTCTTGAAAGGATGGAATTCTATCAACATCAAAGAGGCATTTACTAAAATAACTATGCCGAGTATTCTAAGATAACTCTTTTTCAGCGCCAAAATGAAACCCAGAAGCACAAGAACCAGAAAAATAATACTTAATGGTAATAGCTGTCTGAAATGCAGGGTAGAAAACCCGTTGTGAAGTATAGGGAGGTCCTTGTAATCCTGCGGGTTTTCCAAACCCATGATGAGCAGATGCCTTTCCCAGTTATGAGCAGTAAGGTTATCCTTAAATGGGCTGCCGGTCCAATAGTAAAAAGGCGCAGTTTCAGATCCAGGGATTAAGATAATTTCAGGATGTTGTTGCGCCGCCAGTTTAATACCTTGAAGGTATTCTTCCGCTCCTCTACTATTAACAGAAGGCATCTCTTCTTTTTTCCGAATGATATTTCTGATAGGGAAGATACCATATTCCATGGTCATACGGTCATGATCGTTAATGAAAAGCACTTCGAACCCCCTTTTTTTTGCAAGATCTATAAGGAAGTTTAAATCATGAGCGCCATCACTGTACGTTGTACGTAAGTCAATAAGACCTGTGACCTGTTGATAGCCTTCACCAAGACCGCTTCTTATACAGAAGGCAACTGAAACTACTCCAAGAATAAAAACGCATAATATTTTCTGTAACATCATCATTAGTAATATTTAATATTTTTTTGTGTCCTGCGGCTCCCTGCCTGACGCGCTGCTTCGCGGGTGCTGTGAAAAATGGCTGTTCAACAAACTTTCATACAGACCCTCTATTTGCCTTATCATGGTGAATGTATCATAGTCAGGATAGACTTTTGCTTTTCCGCTTTCACCTAATTTCTGAGCCAGATTTTTGTTTCTGACAAGTTTTAATATTGCTTCCGCCAATGCATCAGGATCCCTTGGAGGCACAAGTATACCGTTATCTCTATTCTTTACCAAATCAATTATCCCCCCAACTCTACTGGCCACTATTGGTTTGCCTAAGGCCATCCCTTCAATCAGTACCTTCCCCATCCCTTCGTTCAGAGAGGGTAAAACAAAGATGTCAAAGAGACCTAGTACATCAATTACATCACTCCTCCATCCTGCAAAAATGATATTTTTTCTTACTCCAAGAGATTCCGCTTGTCTCTCAAGTTCTGATTCTAAATAACCGTCTCCAACAAACACAAAAACCGTATTGTCGTATTCTTTAGTTACCCTTTTTGCAGCAGAAACTAGATATTTATGGCCTTTGACAGGAACCAACCTGCCAACCGTCCCTATCACGTTACTATTTTGAGGAATGCCAAGTTTTTTCTTTCCTGTTTCTACATCTATATCCTTATTCATTATTTGCTGCAGCATTACACCGCTATGTATAATAACATATTTTTCGATAGACGCTATTCCTCGCTCCAAATGTTCATCCCTTTCCTTATCCGTTAAAGCAGTGATTTTATCAGTTGTGAGTGACATAATTCTCTCCACAAATACGATCATCTTTGTCAAAATGCAACCATAATAGCTATGGAAGACGTGCCCATGAGGTGTATGAATAGTTATTGGCACCCCGGCTAAATAAGAAGCCAATCGGCCTATCGCCCCCGCCTTAGAGGTATGTGTATGGACAATGTGAGGTTTGATGCGTTTTATTAATCTGTAAATACTGATAAATGCCAAAAGGTCGTTTTTCAATGATAAACGTCGTACCAACGAAGGTATAGAAAATACTCTGACACCTCTCTTTTCCGCCAGGGACATATCCCGAGCTAATACCTCCTGTTCCGTAACACCCATTTTAGATTCCAGCGAAATGCCATGAACCAGAGATACCTCATGCTTTTCCCGGTTCAATAAAGAAACCACTTGCAAAGTGGTTTCAGCAGAGCCGCCTTTATCGAGACGTGTTATAATATGCATGACTCTTGTTTTCTTCAAAATATTCTTAACCAAACAAATTATAAAAAATATCTCTTGTGCCAATGCTGAAAAACAATCAGGTTCCATAGTTGCAATGAATAGTCAGTTTTCTTACTCATATGTTTTTTTATAAGACCGTCTATCACCTCATATTCAAAGATGCCCTGTTTATTAATAAAATCCTTGGACAGGAAGTCATCTATTAAAAATTTCAATTCATTTCTGAGCCATGCTCCTATTGGCATCTCAAATCCCCATTTGGGCCGGTTATGCAGCATAGGCGGCAGTATATCTTTAAAGGTTTCCATTAATATATATTTCCTTTTCAATCCCTTCAATTTAACACTACCCTCCATTTCGAAGGCAAGTTCAACTACCTCATGGTCTAGAAAAGGAACCCTCACTTCCAGTGAGTTTCTCATACTCATCAAGTCAACCTTTGTCAGCATGTCCCCGGGCAGTGAGTTTTTGACATCTACATAAAGCATTCGATTAATATTATCACCTGCAAATTCATTCAGCTTTTGAGAAATAATTTCCTGGCCTTCCTGAAAAGGCATCTTATCCCGAAGATGGTGCTTGATCAACTTCTGCCTTATATCAGGTGAACATATTTCCTGCCAACCGTAAAATCTTTCTGCAAGAGAACCACTCATTCCTTTGGTAAACTTTTTGAGTCTTCTGATGTACTCTAAATGTTTCTTCTCTCTAGAGTCAGGAAGGAAATCTATAAACGGCTCTATTACCTTTTCCTTAATTATGCCAGGTAATATTGAATAATACTTAGCCAGGTATTCCCCCTGATACATCCGATAGCCTGCAAATAACTCATCGGCTCCGTCCCCCGCCAGCGCTACAGTAACATGTCGTTTAGTCTCTTGAGAAACGGCGTAAGTAGGAACGGCAGACGAGTCAGCAAACGGTTCATCCAATGTTTCCAGGACAGCTGGAAATGAATCTAGTATATCTTTATAATCTAGCTTAAACTCGTAATGTTCGGTTTTATTAAACCTGGCCACTTCCCTGGAATATCTGGTTTCATCAAAGAGCGGCATATCTTTATAACCGATAGAAAAAGTCTTGACCGGCCTTTCAGAATTTCTGGCCATAAGACCTACAATAATACTTGAATCTATTCCGCCACTTAGAAAGGCGCCTAACTGTACATCAGATATCATCCTTTTCTGTACTGCATTTTCCATTAACCCATATAATCTCTCTTTATAAAAACCTATTTGATCAGAACTTCTTTCTGGCCTATCCTGAAGATGGGTAGTATCTGTATTAATATCCCAATATTTCCTGGTTACCACAGTTTTTCTTTCTGCCAGGAGGTAATGTCCAGCTTCAAGTTTTCGTATATTTTTGAAAATAGTTTTTGGTGCAGGGATATAGTTGAAAGTCAAGTACAAGTTCAAAGCAGTCCAATCAATTTCCTTGCTCACATTGCTATCACAAAGTATACCCTTTATTTCTGAGGAAAAGATTAATATCTCTCCGTCCCAATAATAGACAAGTGGTTTAATTCCAAGTCTATCCCGACATAACCAAAGTTTCTGTAAACGCTCATCCCATATACAAAAGGCAAACATTCCATTAAGCCTTTTCAGACAATCAATTCCTTCTTCTTCGTATAAGTGTATGACAACCTCTGAATCAGTATTGCTTCTGAATCTATGCCCTTTCTCTTTTAACTCAGTCCTGATTTCCTTAAAATTATATATTTCCCCATTATAGACCAACCATATATTTCCTTCTTCATTACACATTGGTTGATGACCGGCATCTGAAAGGTCAATAACACTGAGACGGGTGTGTCCCAAGCCGACTTGTACCTTTGAGTTTTGAGATTTTGAATTTGAGTTGACAAAAATACCTTCATCATCAGGCCCTCGATAGGAAAGAGACCTGCACATCCTCATCAGAAGCGCCTCATCAACTTGTACTCCTCCATAATTGAGTTTCCCACAAATTCCACACATTATTGTTTACTATCCTTAAAAGATTTAAAATGGGGAATCCTCATATGATAATCCATTCACATCATCCTTTGCATGGCATTGATCAAGCGCTCGGACACATGTTCCCAACTCATTTCTGTTTCAGTCCACCGGCGTCCTTCATTCCCCAATCTTCTTGCTAGATTGCTATCTGTAAGTAAACGTTTTATTGCGGAGGCAATCTCTTCAGAATCATCCGGATCAACAAGAAGTCCTGTCTTTTCATTCTGTACCGCGTCAGAAACGCCACCCGAATCTCCGGCCACCACCGGGAGCCCACTGGCACTGGCCTCAAGGAAGGAGATACCAAATCCCTCAACAAGATCCAGGCGCCCCGGTATCTCCCTGCTAGCCATAACATAGATATCGCAAGAAGTGTATATAGCTGGTAATTGCTTGTCAGGAATGAAACCTGTGAATTCCACCTGATTTTCTAAACCAAGACTTTGTACCATCTTTCGCAACCTCATTTTTTCAGGTCCCTGACCTACAATAGTGTAATTTGGTGTAAACCCTTGTTCCTTTAGTATAGCTAAAGCTTTTAGAACATAATCATGCCCCTTGTTCAAATCCAAACGTGCCACAGTAAGCAATCTTTTCTGATTATTTTTTTCCTGATTATTTGCAGCAGGGAGGTAATGCTGTGTGTTTACTCCATTTAAGAGTACCTTGATACAGCTTTGTTCAATTCCCAAAGACATTACGAGACGGGCGCTGAAGTTACTGACAGGAAAAACCCCTTTGGCCTTGCGAAGCGACGCAAGTCTCCATTTTCTCAGGCAACCCTTTAGGCGCCGCCGCCATGATATCTTATCATCACGAATTTCAGTTCCATGAACACTGACAAAATATGGTACGGGTATCAACCAGAACCATATGTGGCTAATCAAAGACGTAATCCAGACAACATGCAGTACTGCATCAATATGGTGTCGTCTGATTACCCATGGGATATATATCAAAAAGGCTATGTAACGTAAAACCGGGAATGATGGAGTGCGTATTATTCGGTAACGGCTGCCATGATCAAAGGCCTTGCCATCGGAAATCCCGGTTGCCAGCACAGTTACCTGGTTTCTTTTGGCAAGGGAAGTGGATAGCTCCTTTGTGTAAGCACCAATCCCCCAGCTACGAGGTGAGAAATCCGAGCTAACCACTAAAATATTCATTGTTAGATTTCCTTTCTACGTAAGGCCGCTGTCATGAATTATTCACCGGCAGTAGCATTATATTACACATATAGAAATAAGCCGCTCTTAATGTCATTCCTTTGCAAAAGTTGACGTCGCTAACCTTATATACCTTGTTCTGGAAGCGAAGCCCATTTGAAGTGCCTTATTCTTGTGAATACGCAAATCAATTATGATATTATCACAATAACTCTAATGTAGATTAACATTTTTAAACATTGAGAAAAGTGGCAAAAAGATATTGACTCTCAAAAATCCTTATGATAGCGTAAGCTTTTGGAATATAAAGAGAATTCTAACCACCCAACGGGTAGCTTGACCACTGACAAACCCATGAGTATCTACTAAAACCTGGTAGTTGAAAAAAGAAATGCAGAACAAGAAAACACAAAACTTAAAGAAAATTATAAAATAAGTACAGAAATTGAGGAAAACAACTCGGAGTCTAAACAAAATACTTCATGGACAAAGTGCGGACACGTAGCAAAGCAGTAATAATAAATACGAGGATAACTTATTGATGAAGCGTGTATTAATTACCGGTGGGCTTGGCATGATAGGGAGCACATTAGCTCATAAGCTTGTAAAATATGGTGCTAAAGTAACTATAGTTGACTCTTGCATTGAGCCATACGGTGCCAATTTGTTTAATATTCATGAAATCAAGGATTCGGTTCAAGTAAGTATTACTGATATCAGAGATAAGGAATCTATAAAGTTTTTAGTAAAAGATAAAGATATTATTTACAATCTTGCCGCTCAGGTTAGTCATAACGATAGCATCGATAATCCTTTTTTAGATGCTGATATAAATTACTTTGGGCACTTAAACGTACTTGAAAATGTTAGAAAGTACAACCCGGAAGCGACGGTATTGTATACAGGTTCTCGTTTACAATTTGGCAGAATAGAGGGCATTCCTGTTGATGAAAGACATCCGCTAAGACCCAGGACGCCTTATGCCTTAAACAAAACTGCGGCAGAGAATATGTATCTGTTTTACCACGAAACATATTGCATACCTTGTGTAATTTTTAGAATTGCAAATCCCTACGGTCCTCGCTCTCAAATGAAGCATCACAAGTACTCAATGATTAATTGGTTTATCAGGCA
>CAYTGO010000086.1:6551-9956 GCA_964437425.1 uncultured Candidatus Scalindua sp. | reverse complement strand
CACTGTTCAAACGCTTTGGGCCCCAGTTTGCTGACTTTCAGGAACTGTTTCCTGCTGGAGAATAGTCCGTTCTGATCGCGGTAGCTCACAATATTTTCTGCCAGGCTGTTACTGATACCTGCGACATATGAGAGCAGCTCCCTGGATGCAGTGTTAACATCTACGCCTACATAGTTGACGCAGTCTTCTACGACGTCATCCAGTTTCTTCTTGAGACTTTTCTGCTGAACATCATGTTGATACTGACCCACTCCTATGGACTTCGGGTCTATCTTTACCAGCTCTGCCATTGGATCCTGCAGACGACGTGCGATGCTCACTGCACCACGAACGGTAATGTCCTTGTTCGGGAATTCTCTTGCGGCAACTTCTGACGCGGAATAGATAGAGGCTCCCGACTCATTAACTATTACGACTTTTATTCTTCCCTTAAACTCTCTTGCCTCGTCCTGGTCCAGAGTCCATTGTACAAACCTGTCTGTTTCCCGTGATCCGGTACCATTGCCAATAGCAACCAACTCAATATTATATTTGCCAAACCAGTCATATAATATTCTGGCAGATCCTTCGAAATCCTTTCTGGGTTCTGTGGGATAGATGACTGCATCATCAAGAAGTTTACCTGTATTATCCAACGCTACAATTTTACACCCTGTACGGAAGCCCGGATCGATTCCCACAGTATGTAGGCCTCCTCCCGGAGGGGCCAGGAGTAAATTGCTAAGATTGGAGGCAAATGTATCTATCGCTTCCCCATCAGCTTTGTCCTTGTTTTCAAGGCGGATTCTTGAAATTATGGATGTTTTCATCAGGCGATTATAAGAGTCTTCAATTGCTTCTAATACAATATCCGCAGACCTGTTCTTTTTATGCCCTATGATACTGCTTCTCAGTTTCGTAAGAATCTCTTCATCCGGTACTTCAATGGTAAAGGTAATCACCCCTTCGTTCTCTGCACGTCTTAAACCAAGCATATTGTGACTAGAGATAGTGTTCACAGCATGGCGATAATCATAATACATATTATATTTTGTATTTTTTTCTTTATATTCCTTCTTTACTTTAGAAGTATATTGACCTGCTTCATGCATCTGTTTGTAAACGATGCTCCTGTGATCGGCATTTTCTGACAATGTTTCTGAAATAATATCCCTGGCGCCGGCCAGTGCCTCTTCGACACTCTCTATCTCCTTAAACTCTGACATCGATTCTGTGGCTGAGTTAACAGGATCAAAGCTGTCTTCCATTTCCAGTATCTTAAGAGCCAATGGTTCCAATCCCTTTTCTCTGGCTATGGTAGCACGGGTTCTTCTTTTTGGTTTGAAGGGAAGGTAAATCTCTTCCAGTTCGTTCTTGGATAAACAATCACGGATAGTTTTTTCAAGTTCAGGAGTCATTTTGCCCTGATCAACAATAGTTTTAGTTACCGTGTCTTTACGCTCCAGAAGTTCTCCCAGATAGATGTTACGTTCTTCGATCTGACGGAGAACAACTTCATCAAGACCACCGGTCACCTCCTTACGGTATCTTGCTACAAAAGGGACAGTGTTACCCTCGGCAAAGAGGGATAGAACTTTGCTGACTATTGGTTTTGACAGATTAAGCTCATCAGCAATAATTTGTGTAATATCCATGTGTTTATTCTCAGGGGTAAAAGATTCGTTAAAGTGATGGCATGGACAAATATGTTGTCCACGCCATTCGGAGAAAGGTATATATTTATTTATTTTCCTTGGTACGTACAGGATGTGTTTTAGGTAATTCCTCGGCAATTTCAGCAGCAGCAGGAGAGCACTCTTGGTGGCCCCACCCGCTTACACTGGTATAGCCGGTTATGTCATAAATGATATTGTCATCTTGAGTGGGGCTGACACCTTTAGGAACATAATCCAGATTGAGTTTGTGGCGTAACTTCCATGCGATATTGTGGTCTGCACAAGAGCTGTCACCGCTAACACCTATTGCCCCCAGAATTTTGCCACTGCTGTCATATAATGCTAATCCACCACCAAATACATTTACTCCTCCAATCTTGTAACCTACCATAGGGTCATTTAACGTTCCAATATTTTCAGATGGCCCTCGATAAGCCACTTCTGTATTAACGGGATTACTATGCTGAAGGCCATATAAGCTGCTGAGCGGTTGGGTTATTGCAAAGAGGTTGGCGGTAGATAATGCAAGCTCAGGTAGACTGAAAGCATTTGCCGTATTTGCCTTTTGTGCGGAAATTATACGGCTTCCCGGCCATTGGTCACCTCTATCGTTACCAGAGAACACTACGGATTTCACAACTCCGTCCCTGTCAACCACTGTTGCCCACATATTAAGACCGAACCCCCCATTCTCCTCTCCAACAATGCTCTTCAATGCTTCCTTTACCTCTGAATGTGTTGGCAGGTCGCTGGCAAAAGATTGAAGTGAAATCATTGCCGAAAACAACATAACTACGAAAGTGGTTAAAACAGTTTTATTCTTCTTCATAATAACAATCCTCTTATTTTAAATAACAAAGATAAACCACCGGTAATATTTAGTGGATTTCGCCTTATACAGTCCTGTTTAACTATAGGCGGGAACGGAGCTTACGGTAAATCATATATGTAAGGTGTATTGCCAATCAGACCGGGAGCGAAGCAGGTTTTCATTAACTTTTTAAATGAACGGAATGATAAAGATACATATTATTGAAGTCAAGTGAAAAGAAGTTAGAATGATTTTCCAGGCTTACTGCCTGATAACATTTGGCACTCACAACTCTTTAATATAGAAACAATTAAAATAAAACTTTATAGTTTTCATGTGTGACAATAAATTGATTGACAAGATAATCATAAAGGATAAGATCTCAATTTATCACTACAACGAATAAGTCTAGTTAGAAATCTGATGGCAAAACGAAAGAAGAAGAAAACAAGGGCACAAAAAGAGGCTAAGGCGAGGAAGGCTGAGAAAACAGTAAAATCAGCTGGAAAGGAAGCTGCAGCAGATAAACCAACAGAAGCTAAAGCTAAACCCGAAGCAGAGTCCACGGTCAAAACCAACAATCCTTCTGACATTGAAAATCCTTTGGAGCAAACAGAAAAACCCGTGGATATTCCAAAAGATATAGATAGCGGAAAATCCGATACAGAAACACTTGCTGAGGGTTTGGAAGTCTCACAGACAGATGACCAGGAGAGCGATGTAACTGTGTCAACTCTCGAAGCTGCTTCTGAGACAGAAAAGCCTGCGGAAGAAGTAGAAGGCTTGCAGGCCGAAGATGAGCAAACTGACATTATAGTGGAAACTGAAGACTCTGACACGGAAGAGAGCCTAAGTCAGGAGGTAGAGGAGACACAAACAGATGAGATAACGGATGACGTGTCCGGATCTGTTGCCGAAGACACGGTTGATGCAGAAAAT
>CAYTGO010000086.1:0-6451 GCA_964437425.1 uncultured Candidatus Scalindua sp. | reverse complement strand
GTGAAGATATTGAAGCTGTAGCAGCGGCAGAAAAGCCTGCAGAGGAGGTAGAAGGTGTGCAGACCGAAGACGAGCTAGTGGACACCGTTGTTGAAGCCGGGGACTCAAACCCAGAAGAGAGTCTAAGTCAGGAGGCAGAGGAGACACAAACAGACGAGTTAGCAGGCGACATATCTGAGTCTACTGCCGAAGAAATGGTTACGGAAGACTCTTCTGAGAGCGAATCGATTACTGATCGCATTAAGGAACTTTTGTCCGTTAAGGGCAAGTCGATTGTAGATCGTATTAAGAAACGTTTGTCTGGGAGATTTAGTATCGGTAGTAAGTCTGATTATTCTAGTGAGGAAGGAACAGAAGACAATGCAGAGACTGAAAACCTTACAGAGGAAACAGACGATATACATACAGATGTGCAGGATGAAAGTGTAGTTGAAACCGCTGCCGAAGACCCTGAGCCTGTTGAAGATTTTACTGAAAAAGCATACGATGCCCTGAATGATGAGCAAGTGGATGGTGCAGAGGAGGAAGATGTTGAGAGTTCTGAGGTCGTTATAGACCACACTGCGGAAACAGACGGTACACAAACAGATAACCAGGAGATTCTTGCGACAGAGACCGATGTTGAAGATATTGATGATAAGGTTCAAACGGCGGTTTATAATGAAAGCAAGCCACCTCGTACTAAAAAGACCGGTATTATAATATCCGTCTTCATTGTTATTGCAGCAGTTATATTATTATTAGTTGCGTCAGTCGAAAGAAGATCTGCTAAAGAAGCTCTTGTAGAGGTCAGCAAGGTAGCTGAATCTATAAAGCAAATGCGAGGGGAAACATTAAAGGATAGAGAACAAGTTATCCATTCTCAAATAGAGGGTAGAGAACTTGTAATTGATGCGTTATCATTAACACGAAATGGCTTGGAGTTGGAACGTGCCAATTCTGATGAGGTAGAAGTAAAGAGGATCATAGGCGTTTTCATAAGCGATATAGATGAGCGTATTGCAAAAATTAAAGGTAATATTGTGCTCTTAAGAAGTAAATTAAAAGAAGCCGATTGATATTCCGGTGCTTTTTGTTACTATCTCTAAACCTCACCCACAAAACCACTTAAACTGACAAAATAGTTTCTTTTGTAATCCATTCAATAGTTTCTAACGTTTCCATTCTCCGCTTGTCACGTCTTTTGTCAAAATATTGACATACCCCTGCCAAATCCTCAAATTTTTAGTTAAAGACTATTGCAAATGTGTCGATAATACTAGGAACAGAAACCTTCAGGAGCTTTCTATGTATAATAATGCTGAAAAAAGAAAATATTTAAGGATTGAAAAACCATATATGGCAAGGTTTAGAGTTAAACCATATGAAAATTCTGGTGCAGTTTCAACAGATTGGGACATGGTTGCCGTCAATGATCTGGGAGCTGGAGGTATTTTCTTTAATTCCAGTAACGATTTGAAGATTGGTACAATTTTAAATCTGAAGATCGGGTTTTCGACAACCACTCCATCAATAAAATGTGATGGGATAGTTACGCGTGTGATAAATCATCCAAATACTTCTATTTTTGGTGTTGCAACAGCTTTTACAAAAATTGATGAACATATGAAAGAGATGATTAACAAGGTCGCTGGGTTAGGTTATAAGATGAGCAATCCGGCAGTTCTGTCTCTTGCTTCTTAATCTATACTCTTTATTCATATACATACAAGTTCAATAGGTGGAAATGGTGAAGGCAACAGCCTTAGCCAGAAGTGTTTTTCTAAACTGATTTATTATCTAAAGTTTTTCCCAAAAGATCCGATACTAGAAGTATGCTGTTTTATAAAAAGAAGAGTCTGGTAAAAGGAGTTTTAATATGAAAATTAATAGAATTCTTCCTCACTTTTTTACAACTGATATTCGTGATGAGGAAATAACTCAAAAACACGAAAAGTCATTTGAAGAAATTCTCCGGGAAGAACAAGAAAAACTCATGCGGTTGATATCAGAGGCAGAGAGTACTGAAAAATTGGAACAGTTTTACCGTCCACTTAATCCAAGAATGGCAGATGACATGTTCTCTGAAGAGTAGTTTCTCTTAAAATCACACAGTATACATTTACCTTCTTTTTCAATAAACCATTTTAATTAGAATAATGCATTGTCACTGTTCGATAAGCTTTTGGCTATTTGCGAACTAAAGTTGACATTGTGCTTTCTTTCTTCTTCCTGAATTTCAGGTAATTACATCTTCTAACGCTGTCTCTTCAAAACACTTACTATTCACTGAAACTACGTAGATGAATTGCATCAAGTTCACTCCTTCATTGAGCAAGCCTTATCCTGTTCAGCAAGGTTCCTCATTACGCTTCACCACATTCAGAAGGGAATTCCAGTCGTACTATTAGATTGGTAAACCGATAATGACTAATTAGCAATTAATTTATACTTGAAATAGGTATAAAATGGATGTATCTTTTTATGGTATCGGAATTTAACTAATTTAAACATAGGAGCTGTTTTTGGTAAAATCCAAAGTTTTACTGATTTTAATTATAGTATTTTCTGTTTTCGGGTGTCTCCTTGTGGGTGGATATGTAACCCTGAAAGTTCTTACATCAGATAAAGCAATTAAAACAAAGATCACGAGTGCATTAGAAGATTATACAGGAGGCAAGTTGATCATCGAGAATGCGCATTTTGACTTTTCCAAGGGAATTACTTTAAATGATGTCAAGTTTGAAGGAAAAGACCCGGAGAAATTACGTGTTGAGTTCAAACAGATTTTTGTCAGATATGAACCTCTGGCTCTATTAAGAGGGGAGATTTTAATCAATAGCGTTATGATTGTTTCTCCGGAGCTATTTTTACTTAGACAAAAGGGTGCAATATGGAAGTTTCTTAACGGTGTTAAGGCATATCTGGATCATGCAAACATAAAATATCCAACAGAGCATCTGAGAGGAGGGGTTATTGTCAAGTCTGCTAATGTTCACGTGTTTGACGAGTCAATATTCAGAGATGGTGTTTTAGATATCGAAAATGTAGATTTGTTTGGCCAGCAATTTGGTGGTTCGTTAAGAGATATACATATCAAAGGCATTGTCCATGATGGGTTTTGGAGTGGATTAGAGCTAAGTGTAGATACCAACCTTGTAACACCAGAGCTGAGACTGGTGGCCCAGACCAGTGATAAGACGATGACGGAAGAGCTCATGAAGGAAATACCCGTAATAGGAGAGAAGTTCTGGAAGACATATTCGCCCCTGGGAAAGTTTGACTTCACTTGTACTCTTGATTTCAACAACAAGAATAATGAGAGAAAGTTGGATTATTTACTGGAACTTGATTTTGATGATGGGGATGCAACATATATAAAATGGCCGTTTTTAATAAAACATATTAATGGAAAACTGGAATATTCCAGAAGAGGTGTATTTTTAAAGAGCATTGAGGGAGATGTTCAGAATGAGGGAAGACAGTCCCATGGGGAGATTGATGCATTCTTTAGTGTTGGTAACGCAAGTAAAAGAATAAATCTGGATATCCCAAACTTTGACATTACAAAAAAGCTCATGAAAATGATCCCTGATGGAGAAAAGGTATGGAATGATTATAAACCGGAAGGCAATATAGACTTAACAATAAAATACGAGAGTAACGAGGATAAATCAGTTACTGATTATTCCGCTCAAGCAGTTTGTAATGGAATTAAGGCAAGGCATCCAAGTTTCCCTTACGACATATCTAACATCATTGGACTTCTTAAAATGGATGGAGAAAAAATATATCTCAAGAATATGAGCGGATACCTCCAGAATGGATCCCATGTTAACCGTACTGTGTTTAATGGAATAGTAAATCTAAAAAGCAAAGAAAAGAGATTTTCTATTTCAATTCCGAATCTCGATCTGACAGAAGAGATAATTAAGAGTATTCCGAAGAAAGGTGAAGAAATATGGTCTAAGAATAAGCCTACAGGCCAAGTCGATTTAACGATTGAGTATATCGGACATGAAGATAGCAGTAAAGATGAATATGTAGTTACTGCTGATTGCAAAGGCAATGAATATGAACCTACAGTATTACCTGTTAAAGTATCAGACATTGTAGGTAGGGTAATAATAGATGAGAATAATATCCGGTTCAAGAGTTTACGAGGATACGTTGTTGCTGGTAACCAACTCTCACATGTTACCGGCAATGGTATTATGAGCTTGAGAAATAAAAACATGAAAGTGTTATACGATGTTACTGATTTAAAAGTTACTGAAGACATATTGGATAAGTTTTCTGAACTACTTAAGACTGAAACGATTAAAATAGAACCTGTGGGAAGGGTGGATGTAATCATTGAAGATGAGATTGATGATGTGAAGAGTGTCGACAGGCGTTCAATTACTGTGAACTCCAAAGGCTGCGAATTTGGTTTTACCAGCTTTCCTTTTAACATATCAGACATAGATGGCAGAATAAATATTGAAAAAGGACAACTGACAAGCAGGAAATTTAATGGAATATGTAATGGGGGCAGGGTTAGTGGTTCCGTAAAGATTGATAAGACAACGCCAGAAGGAGAATATTCGGGAAGGCTCAGTTTCGATAAGGTATCTTTACATAAAACTCTGGAGAGTTTTGTAAAAGTGCATCCAAACATGACAGGGGAGTGTGACGGGTATATTGAGTTTCAAGGTGAAGGTGATGATCTTAATACCCTTACTGCCAAGGGAAGTGCTAAATTAAGAGAAGGTTACCTTTCTGAGATTCCTGCAGTATTGAGTATTTTAAAACTTTTGAGCGTATCCTTGCCCAATAAAGAATCATTTCATACCGCGAATTTGAAATATTCAATAAGAGATAAAATCGTGTATGTAGAGGAATTAGAGGTATTAAGCAACTCTATTGAATTGGGCGGTGTAGGAACTGTAGATTTTGATGGAAATATTGATTTAACTGTAGTTGCTGGTTTAAGCAAAGAAACTTTTTCTCAGATACCATTCATTGGCGGGTTAATGGATTTTGTGGTTGGTGGCGTCAGAAAGAAACTGACAACTGTACAAATAACTGGAACACTCTTAAAGCCAGAGAGTAGAATGATTGGGCTAAAACCGGTAACCGATTCTGTCAAAAGAATTATTGATGTACTCGTGAATCCCAACGAAAATAGAAATGAAGGTCAAGAAGTAGAGGAGACTGAGGAGGAAAGTACAGAGCCGAGTACATAAGCTATGAGCAATGTATTTAACGTTATATATATTCCCTGTTGATGTAATCAGGATACAGCTAAAAAATTGATGTGTACTAGTCTATGAATAGTGTATAATATTGTCTTTTTAGAAATGTGGAGAACCTAAAGCCTTTTGTTTTGGTAGACAAAGGGTTAAGATTGAGCAATGGATCAACAAAAGAAAGAACCTACAAAAAAGCCGTTTAACCTTCAGATCTGGTATATTCTCATAGCGGCCTTTCTCTTTATGAGTCTGTCCTCATACCTGTTTAACCCTACTGACGGAAATATATCTTATAGCGAATTCAAGAGTCTGGTTAGAGATGGCAGGGTTGAAACATGCCAGATTACATCCAGTCTTGTAAAAGGAACTCTCAGATCAGAAGACTTAAGATCCGGAAAAAAACAAACCTTTGTTGCTGCAAGAGTTGATGATCCTGAACTCGTCAAAGAGCTTGAAGCTCAGGGTGTTCAATATGCAGGAAACTATGAAAATACATGGTTGCAGCAGTTCTTGTTTACATGGATTTTACCTATAGGTATTTTCTTTCTCATATGGCGTTTTATCTTCAAAAGAATGGGAGGTACAACAGGCAGTATAATGTCATTCGGAAAGAGTAAAGGAAGAGTATATGCACAGGAAGATTTGAAGTTTTCCTTTGAAGATGTTGCAGGTATAGATGAAGCTAAGGAAGAGTTGCAGGAAGTAGTGGAATTTCTTAAAACACCTCATAAGTTTACAAAGCTGGGAGGAAGAATTCCTAAAGGTGTACTTCTGGTTGGCGCTCCAGGGACTGGTAAAACACTTCTGGCTAAGGCTGTTGCCGGAGAGGCGGGAGTGCCATTTTTCAGTATAAGTGGCTCAGAATTTGTTGAAATGTTTGTAGGCGTTGGAGCGTCCAGAGTAAGAGATATGTTTGGTCAAGCTGTTCAAAAGGCACCATGTATAATCTTTATTGATGAACTTGATGCGATAGGTAAGACAAGAGGTGCGAATCCTGTTGGCGGGCATGACGAAAGAGAGCAAACATTGAATCAGTTGCTCGTGGAGATGGATGGCTTTGGTACTAATGCCGGTGTAATAATTATGAGTGCTACCAATCGCCCTGAAACACTTGATCCTGCACTGCTCAGGCCAGGACGATTTGATAGACAGGTTGTTGTTGATAGGCCGGATTTGCACGGGAGAGAGGCAATATTAGTTATACACTCAAAAGGTGTAAAACTTGACGAAAACGTAAA
>CAYTGO010000085.1:8237-10799 GCA_964437425.1 uncultured Candidatus Scalindua sp. | reverse complement strand
TCTCAGGTAAAGAGGTCTTTTTGTTTATCTCTTCAATCAGTGTCTCTCTGTCCAGCGATCCCTTTTCGATAAAAGCGAGATTAGGGTCTGTTATTCTGAGATGACGATATAGTCTTTCAGGCGCTGAACTGATTATGATAACCGGAATACTTGCGTATTCAGGGATATTTCTCAGATACATGAAAAATGTGTCTCCGGTGATCATGTCCATAAGCATGTCCAGGATTATCAGGTCCGGAGTTGTTTCATCCATTTTCTCCATAGCTTCGTAGCCATCATATGTATGGATAAATTTATAATCATTGCCTTTCAGCATTGCTTTGTAGGTGTTGTGGTAAGTCTCATTGTTTTCTATAATCATTATAGTCTTCATCTTCTTGTTACGTCTCCTGTTACATTGTTTGTGATTGTTGTTAATCTATAGTATTTAAATTCCTGTATACGTATACTCTCACTCCCTGATGCTCAGAGTGACGTCTGTATAACAGGTGAATTTTGATTCGGTGCATATTTCTACCATCTTAAGGAATTATCAGTGATCATCCTTGCAGAGACAGCGAGTCCTTAAATGACAAATATCAATGTGGACCTGAGTCTCAAGGGCAATGTTCTCTATATAAAACGTAATACAGGGTGTTCATAACCGGAAAGACGATGGCTGCTCATTTCAAGAGTAATCCTGAAGATGATATAAACAGAAAGAAGACTTCGGGGACTTGTTTTAATGTCTTACTCGTTTGTATTCAGGACACATATCTAATTCGTCCTGATCACAAAGTTTAACTGCTGAAGTATTAACTTATTTACATATTCCTGCACATCGTAAGCTGGCTGGCCTGTAACATATCGTCGTGAGTTATCTTCTGATAATGAAAATCAGGCTTTAAGCATTTGGCGGCGGTGTAGTGTAATCTTGTCTTACTGCAGAGACCGACTTACTTCTTCTTTCATTAGAGTATAAACTGTTAAATGGTTTAATCAAGGACAAAAATAAATATTGGTATTTATTTTGATAAAAGCCGCCTATATAGTCTTGGAGATGACCGGTGGCAATCGTATTTCTTTAACTTTATCGAGTTGCGGAGTCTTGCGCCATTAGCTATACTCGTGCCTTTGCTGGTGATTCCTTAGACAAACTAAAGAGGCACAGGGGAGAAAACCCTGGCCATAAATATAAATAAGTATTTGAAAATTAAGATATGATTCATCTATTAACAAGGCTCTTCCCTTTGTGGGCAATCCTCTTATCTGCAACTGCATTTTTCTTTCCCACCCTGTTCGTTGGGTTGAGACCTGCAATTATTCCTTTGTTGTCAGTCGTAATGTTCTGCATGGGGATGACACTGAAATGGTCGGATTTCAGAGAAACTGTCAAGTCTCCAAAGATTATTCTGATTGGTGTCCTGCTTCAATATTTTGTGATGCCTTTGTCAGCTTACCTGATATCAAAATCATTTGGCCTGTCACCGGAGTACATTACAGGTATGGTGCTCGTAGGAAGCAGTGCGGGAGGGACCGCTTCTAACGTAATCTGCTATCTGGCCAGGGGTAATGTTGCACTGTCAATCACCTTAACACTGGCATCAACGCTTATTGCAGTATTTGCGATGCCTGCACTTTCCCTTCTCTACTTACATCAAATTGTACACGTCCCGTTCTTAAAAATGCTGTTCAGCATTTTACAGATGGTCCTTGTACCTGTACTTGCCGGAACAACCATTAATACCTTTTTGGGTGCCAGAGTAAAGAAGATTGGTTCTGTTTTTCCGTTTGTTTCTACCATTGCCATAGTCGTAATTATCGCTATCATTATCGGTCTTAATCAAACAAAACTGAGAGAGGTCGGGTTTGTTATCATATGTGCTGTGATGGTGCATAACATGTGCGGGCTTTTAGTCGGTTTCTGGCTTCCGAAGTCCTTTGGATATGATAATCGTACATGTCGTACCCTCAGTATTGAGGTTGGCATGCAGAACTCAGGGCTGAGTGTCGCATTGGCCATTAAGCATTTCTCTGTAATGGCGGCAATACCGGGAGCACTGTTCAGTATATGGCACAATTTGTCCGGATCATTTCTTGCCGGATATTGGAACTTTAGAAAATCCGGGAAATCCGGGGAGAAAGCGGAGAAATAATGTTGAAATCCGGAGGTATTTTGTTTTAATAACTCTAGCACCGTTTTATATGATTTTTAAGAAATCTGTTTATCTCGTTTATCAAATCACAACATTGCCTGGACAGGGATTTAGAAGTTATGACAAATATTTTTCCACTAAAAACAGCCAATACTATCCTCTATTGTAAAAAATGGCAGGAAACTGTTGATTTCTACAAACATCATTTAAAGTTGCCGATTACCCATGACTCAGATTGGTTTATAGAGTTTAAATTGACGGAGACTGCGCATATCAGTGTTGCGGATGAGCGGAGGGCGTCTATCAAGAGCAGCGGCGGGGCGGGTATAACGTTAGCACTGCAGGTTGAAGATATTGCAGGGGCCTGGCAGTTTCTGTGTGACAGCGGTCTGAAAATAGATCCGGTCAGGGAACATCCATGGGGTGC
>CAYTGO010000085.1:3691-8137 GCA_964437425.1 uncultured Candidatus Scalindua sp. | reverse complement strand
TTCTGTGTGACAGCGGTCTGAAAATAGATCCGGTCAGGGAACATCCATGGGGTGCGCAAGTTTTCTATTTCTTTGATCCGGAGGGACATCGGATTGAGGTCTGGTCGCCAAAGAAATAACTTGTTGAGTGTCAAATCATCATAACGTTGTTATTGATTCTCTACCCACTCTCTCACTTTTTTCGTCTCAAGGCTTTCCCCCATTACCACGATTACAGTTTCATCTTTGATTATAGATGTGCTCTCAGGATTGTATACAAAATCTCCTCCTTTTTCTCTCATAGCGACTAGAAGCAACCTGGTATTTTGTAATAAATTTGCTTTAGCCAGAGTCTGGCCGATGAGCTTCGAGTTTGCAGGTATAGTCACATCTTCAAACCTGTAAGACTTGCCCTTTTGTGCACGCAGCATCTTATCGAGGAATCCGACAACTGCAGGTCTGATCAGTTCTGATACCATCCTCAGGCCACCAATAGCGTTTGACAGTACGACAGAGTCTGCACCCGCCATTTTAAGTTTTTTGATCGTGTGTTCGTCTATGCCTTTTGATACTATCCTCAAATTCGGATTCAGTTGTTTTGCCGTCAAGGTAACAAACAGATTGTCCTTGTCGTCCGGAAGAACAGTAATCAGGCCTTGAGCCTTATGTATTCCGGCGTTTACCAGGGTATCATCGCGAGTTGCATCATCACTGATATACCGAATGTTTTCAACTGCATTCAGATTTTCAAGCTTTTCGGAATCCGTATCAACTACAACAAAATCCCTCTTTGTCAGTTTCAATTCCTTTACGATTGTGCTGCCAATATCGCCAATACCGCATACGATAAAGTGATTCTTCAGGTTTGATATCTCTTTAAGCATTTTCCTCCTCCCAAAAACATTTGTCAATTCACCCTCTACTATAAATCCTGTGACAGTACTCACAACAAAAAGAAGACTTCCCATTCCGAAAAGGATGATGAAAATAGTGAGTATTCTGGCATATGGATTGGCAGACAGATCCTGTATCTCCCCGAATCCTACAGTCGTAAGCGTTATAATGGTCATATATATCGCATCGAGAAGTGACCATTCCGGGCCGCCAAGTAACTTATAACCTGCTGTGCCGGCGGCAATCGCAATAAAAGTAGCGATCAGACCTTTGATGAGACGATTTTTGAATTGCATAATATCGTTTTGCCGATTAGTTGAGCATTAGATCCACCAGTGGATTTTTGCCGGATTTTATCATCTCTCCAACCATTTTGACCCGCAAGATCCTTTCAGGGCTTGCCGGATGGGAACGAAGAAAGCTTTTTGACCGGCTTCTGGGAATCTCCAGAGCGAAACGTTTCCAGAGAGCTGCTCCCTTTTCTATATCATAGCCTGCATTATGTGAGTAGATAAGGCCCAGGTAATCCGCTTCCCGTTCATTTTTCCTGCTGTATGGTGCGTACAATGCCTGGGTTGTGAGAGGGGCGAAAGGCCCCGTAAGGCCACCCAGCGTTCCACATAATGTAGCCATAGTGATATTCTTGGGCAGGTGCTTTGCGGTAAGATGTGCCAGCTCATGTCCCATTATGACTGCAAGCTCATCCTCGTCCTCTACAAAGTGGACCATCCCTGTAGTAAATTCTATACCGGTAAATTTTGCGTACGCGTTGATCTTTCCTGTTTCCTTAAGACGGATACGAACATATGGCTTCTCTTCAGGCTCTACGTCAAAGGAGAGTTTCGTATCATCTCTTTCTACTACCACTGTCGAGGTTTTGTTTGGCTTAAAAGTAACATGTCCACTATCCTTGATCTCTTTACCATCTATTCTTTTTATAATATCACCTTCTTTAATGCCTGCAAGGTCAGCTATATAATCTTCTATTACACCAACAACAACACATCCATCCTCTGTCGGCAGTTTATAATAACTGGCAATATTTTCAGTGTTATCTACGACAAGTGCGCCTATCACAGCATGCTTTTTGAATGTTCCTTCCGGCATAATGCTCAGGACCCTAAGGCCTACCTTCCATACACTGACCAGATCATTGATGTAAATTTCTGTAGCCATAGCCTCGATTTCATCCTCCAGCTTCTTCAATTCGGTTTCAGAAATCGGTGGGCCGGTGTTAGTACTCGCACAGCCGGTTACCAGTAAAAAAGCTGCTAAAATAATAGATAGTATAATTCTGGCTGCCATGGTTCTGTTTTTCTGTTTATACATCATTAATTAAGACTGAGACCTTCCCCGCTTACGATAAAAAAAGGATTCAACAGATTACTTTTATTATAGCTCAGTGGTTCGTTGGTTTGTGTATCTATTACCGTGCCTTTAGCCTGTTCGACAATTGCCTGGCCTGCTGCGGTATCCCACTCCATTGTGGGACCAAAACGCGGATAAACATCGGCTTTTCCCTCAGCCACAAGGCATAGCTTCAATGAACTGCCGGACGAGATAAACTCAACATTCTCATACTTTTCATTTAATCGATTCATAAATTCTGAAAATTCCTCTGAGGTATGTGATCGACTCCCAATAACGGTAAAATAAGTTTTGTTATTATTATCCAGGGGGAGTTTTTGAGATTTGTCTATCAGCTCTTCTATTGATAAATCATCGGTTAGTATTTCACTGTTTTCCAGCTTGTATGTACCTAAGTCTTTGGCCGCAAAATAGAATACATCCTTCACTGGTATGTAGATAATTCCTAGAATAGGCTTATGTTTGTGTATGAGTGCAATATTTACTGTGAACTCCCCATTTCTCTTAACAAACTCCTTTGTTCCGTCAAGAGGGTCAACTAGCCAGAAGTATTTCCACTTCTTTCTCTCTTCATAGGAGATCTCTTCTCCCTCTTCACTTAAAATAGGTACTGTGGAGCTATTGACGGTTACGGTTTGCTCCAGGACATTCTCAATGATTTCATTAGATTTTTTGTCTGCCAGAGTCAGTGGAGATTTGTCATCTTTCTGCTCAACCGCAAAATCTGAGTCGTATACATCAAGGATTGCCTCTCCCGCACGTTTTGCGGCAAGAATAGTAGTAAGAATAAGCTTGTCGTATTGAATGGTATCCATTGATTGATTATCATATAAAATGTCTAATTTTCAACAAAATTATAATTAAATAAACATGACAAAACGTACATGATCTATTTACTTGTCGAGAATGAATTGTTATTATTAATATTTCACATTTCTGTAAAGATAGAACATTAAAATATTGAGTTGAAAATGGATAAAAAGCTGAGAAGTGTATGTCCACATGATTGCCCTGATACCTGCGGAATTATTTCGCATGTGGAAGATGGTAAACTTGTTAAGGTCAATGGCGATCCGGACCATTTTGTCACCAGGGGTTTTCTCTGTAATAAGGTAATGAACTATCCGGAACGGGTCTATAGCCCTGACAGGGTTCTATACCCTCTCAAAAGAGTTGGTGAGAAGGGGGCCGGCAAGTTCGAAAGGATATCTTGGGATGAGGCAACCGATACAATCACGTCACGGTTTAAAGATATTATTAACAGGCACGGTGCAGAGTCCATCCTGCCATTCAGTGGTTCAGGTACATTGGGACTGGTTAATGGTAACGTTGCGGGTAAGCGTTTTTTTAATCGCATGGGCGCTTCAGGTCTGGATAGAACTATATGCTCCAAGGGCGGAAGGATTGGTTATAAATATACACTGGGTGCGTCATTTGGTGCCGACCCATTAGCCATACCTCAATCAAAGCTGGTAATTTCATGGGGTACAAACCCGTATTATACTAACATCCATCAGATTCCTCTGATAAAGGAAGCAAAAAAGAATGGTGCTCTGCACGTCGTCATAAATCCTGACAAAATCAAATCTGTTGAAATGGCAGATCTCTATATTCAGCCTGATCCCGGAAGTGACGCTGCACTTGCATTGGGCGTAATGAACGTAATCATTAATGAATCCCTGTACGATAGTGATTTTGTAGAAAACCATACAGAGGGTTTCGCCGCATTGTCAGAACGTGTCCGGGAGTACTCACCGGAAAAGGTGGAAGGAATTACCGGAGTAGACAAAGAGACCATAAGAAAGTTTGCTGCTATATATGCAGAAAGTAAACCATCGTTCATTTATGCGGGATCCGGGATGCAGCATCACACAAACGGTGGCATGATGATACGTACAATCGCCTGCCTTCCCAGTCTGGTTGGGGCGTGGAAGTATCCCGGCGGTGGAATGTTTTATCCTACCAGTGAAGCGTTTCCGATCCGGTGGGACGTACTTGAAGGTAATGATCTCTGCCCCGTCTCTCCCAGGTCAATTAATATGAATCGGTTGGGACAGACACTCTTACATGAGGATCCGGGTGTTTATGGCCTGTTTGTTTATAACTCGAACCCTGCTGCCGTACTGTTTAATCAACGCAAGGTGATAGCCGGCCTGCAGAGAGAAGATCTGTTTACTGTGGTACATGAACAGTTACTCACCGATA
>CAYTGO010000085.1:2431-3591 GCA_964437425.1 uncultured Candidatus Scalindua sp. | reverse complement strand
GGCCTGCAGAGAGAAGATCTGTTTACTGTGGTACATGAACAGTTACTCACCGATACCGCGCGTTATGCGGATATTGTGTTGCCTGCTACGACTGAGTTTGAGCACACTGACTTACACTACTCATACTTCCATCTGTCACTTCAGTTAAATGAACCGGTAATAGAACCGCTGGGTGAAAGCAGACCAAATATTGATACGTTTAACACATTGGCAAAATCAATGGGTTTTCAGGATAGCTGTTTTGATGATACTGCGATTGATACAATTAACAGTGCATTAGGAGTTGACAGTAGTTATTTACAAGGCATAACGCTGGAGCGTTTGCGAGACGAGGGTGCGATCCGCCTGAATATGCCCGGCGAATTTCATATGCCATATAAAGATCTTAAATTTTACACTCCATCCGGAAAGATTGAGTTTTATTCTGAAAAAATGAAAAGCGATGGTCATGATCCTCTGCCGGCTCATATACCTATCGGAGAAGGTCCTTTAACTTCGCCGTCTCTATATGAGAAATATCCGGTTTATCTGCTTACTCCATCAGCAAAATCATTCTTGAATTCAAATTTTGCAAATATACGCAAACAGGGGAGTGAGGAAGAGAAACCGATTTTGGAATTAAACTCTCTGGATGCCGGGAGGCGCGGGGTAAAGACCGGTGACATGGTAAGGGTGTTTAACGATCGAGGAGAGTGTACCCTCATGGCGTCTGTAGGAGATTATCTGAAAGAGGGTGTTGCAATAAACAAAGGTATATGGTGGAATAACCTTAGCCCCGGAGGATGCAACAGCAACCAGACAACACCGGACAGACTGGCAGATATGGGTGGGGGATCTACATATAATACTAATTTAGTACAGATAGAAAAGGTAAACGGTACTGTTTAAAGAACGGAGGTGAGTAAAATGGAAAAAGATAGAGTACTTGTAAAAGACGTTGTCTTTCCTGTTTTTCAGATGAGGGAAGATTTTAAACAAAGTCGACTCATTAAGTATATGGAGGATGAGAGTATTCCTGCTTCAAAGAGGTTGAACTGGCTGCCTTATTTTACCTACTTTGCCAATTCCTTCTCTGATATCAACAACTATATACTTCCTTATAAAAATCCTGCCAATGAATTCGAAGAGCAGATTAACAGTCATGCCGCAACAGATGCGGA
>CAYTGO010000085.1:0-2331 GCA_964437425.1 uncultured Candidatus Scalindua sp. | reverse complement strand
TTTGACATGATAGAAGAGATGTATGACAGAGCACAGGAAAACAGATTTAATTTTGATTAAACTATCATGAAATCACGTTCTACATCAAAACCCCGCAGATTCATAATGTTCCACAAACCGAAAGGGACGATTGTTACGCTGTCTGATGAAAAAAGCCGTAAGACTGTCTATGACATTCTGCCCCGGTTTGTTTTCGAGGACAGGTGGATACCTGTAGGACGACTGGACAGAGATTCGAGAGGTCTGTTGCTCTTTACTCGCGAAGGTGGATTGAGTGAACTCCTGACACAACCTGGTAAATTCTCAAAGTTTTATGAAGTGTGGATTCGTGGACGAATCACTGAAGAGCAACTACAACAGACTTTACAGGGTGTTAAAACCTCAATAGATGTATTGAAGTTTAAAGGGATACAGATTTTAGGATACGCAGGTCCCAAAACCCGGTTGATGGTAGAGCTCAAAGAAGGAAAGAACCGGCACATTCGACGTGTTTTTGGCGCGCTTCAGGATACGCAATCTCATACACCTTTAAAGGTGCTGGATCTGAAGCGGCTGCAGATAGGTTCTGTTAAACTTGATATACCCTCCTCCAACTGGAGATTCCTTACACACGAAGAGGAAAATACTCTTATAAATGGCACATTCCGGCCAAAACGAAGAGGCCGGAAAATAAGACGTTAATGTTTTGTACTACTATTTCAATAGTTATAAGCTAAGGACATAAACTGAGTATAAATACTGACTCATTAAAGGGAAAAACAGCTCTTGTTACCGGTGCTGCCAAACGCATTGGCAAAGCTATAGCTCACGTATTGGCACAAAACCATGTAAACGTTATAATGCACTATTGTTCTTCCACTGACAAAGATGTGGATGAAGCCTTAACAGACATTAACGTGCCCGGTGTGGAGACCTGGAAATTCCAGTCAGATTTCTCCAATATTGATAATGTAGACAGTTTCTTTGAAAAGATAAAGAGTTCAATAGGTACAGTTGACTTTCTGATTAATAATGCATCCGTATTCACTCCCTCAAAACTCACAACACTTTCAGTCAGGGAGTTGAACCACACATTGGCGATAAACTCAATAGCACCGTTCAGGCTTTCACAACATGTAGCAAAACAGAATATAGAGGGATCTATTATCAATATATTAGACAGCCGCGTGAAACGATATGATATGAATTATGCTGCCTATCAACTAAGTAAAAATATGTTGCATAACATGACTGAAATTATGGCGGTGGAATTTGCGCCTCAAATCCGCGTTAACGGTATCGCTCCCGGTATGATATTACCTCCGGACGGAAAAGATGAATCGCATGTCCGGAAAGTAATCCAGAGAAACCTGTTCAATCGAGCCGGCAAACTGTCAGACATAACAGACGCTGTACTTTTCCTTTTATCAAATACATTTATTACCGGAGAAGTTCTGTTTATAGACGGTGGCCAGAATCTCAAAGGAGAACCAAATGAGTGAAATTTCTGCAAACGAAGATAAGATTTACATTCGGGATCTGTCGATACGCTGTATAATCGGTGTTAATCCGGATGAGCGGACAGAGAAGCAGGACGTTGTTATCAATGTTGTCCTGTTCACCGATACCAGGAAAGCGGGGCAGACAGATGCCCTGGAAGATTCGGTTGATTATAAAAAGGTTAAAAAAGCTATTCTTTCCCTGGTAGAGAGTTCGGAATTTTTGTTGATTGAAAAACTTGCTGACGAGATCGCGAAGATCTGCCTTGACGATTCTAAAGTACAAAAAGTTAATGTCACTGTTGATAAACCCGGTGCGTTAAGATATACTCGTTCTGTAGCGGTTGAAATTGTACGTACCAGAGAAAGCTATGGACAATAACGTAGTGGGAGCGTACATAGGTGTTGGTAGTAATATAGAGCCGGAAAGTAATATTACAGATGCCCTGACACATTTAAGTAAGCACGTGAATATAACGGGGATCTCATCTTTTTACAAAACCGCTCCGCTTTTGAGAGAGAATCAGGACGACTATTTGAACGGTGTATGGCAGATAAGTACTTCCATGACACCGGGGAAACTGAAGTTTGATGTGCTGAGAAGGATAGAAAAGGAGCTGCATCGTAACAGGGAGTCTGATAAATACGCGCCAAGAACTATAGATCTGGATATATTACTTTATGGCGATATGGTAATACAGGAAGACAATCTTACAATACCTGATCCTGATATCAGCAAGCGTTCATTTATCGCCTTTCCTCTCTCCGAACTAAACCCTGATCTGGTTATGCCTGATACAAAGAAACCGCTTATCGATATATTGAGTGTACTATCAAAGGAGAACATGATAGC
>CAYTGO010000084.1:0-10997 GCA_964437425.1 uncultured Candidatus Scalindua sp. | reverse complement strand
ACTTCAATGGATGGGATATGCCAGATTTCCGTACACCTCAATACATCGTCCTGTTGATCAAGTTTCCAGATTTCACCAAGATCCCACTCAAGTGCCATACATATGGCTTGCAGAATTTTGGATGATGCTTCTTGAATGGTGGTAGATTCTGCTAATACTTTTGTCACATAGTACTGAGCGCTAAGGCGTTTTTCCGCTTGTTTGCGCACGGCGATGTCATTCGTAAGTCTATCGGTCATTATGTTAAAATTATTGGACAGGACGCCAATCTCATCTCTTTGCTCAACATCAGCCCTATGTGAAAGGTCACCTTCAGCTATTTTTTGTGTAGCCCTACTTAATCTCTGTATAGGTATTAAAACCCGATTTCTTGACCATCTGGAAAAATAAACGAAAACAAAAACTGCAAAACTAAAAATAATATAACTAATCAGCATATTTCTTTTTGCAGCAGATACCATTTTCAACATGATAGTGTTTGCCTCATCTCCGGCAATATTTGAGATAGCTAATCCAGTATTGATTGCCTTCGTTGCTTCGTCAAACCAGGTTGATGCGCTTACCGGATAATTCACACCTTTGACTTGCTTGATAAGAACCCAGAAATTTCCAGTATTCGTCTCAGGATTAAAGAAAAACGGTCTATAAACAATCACTGATCCAGAATCCAAATGCACACTCCCTTCCCTGCCGGAAAGGATTCGTTTTGCAATATCAGGATAGTCTTGTCTTATGTTATGATGTGATTTGTTGAGCAACTCCATCATTCCCCACTCTTTTTTGTTATCTGTATGATGAAGATAAAATCCATCTTGATTAGCTAAAATATAGTCTGTTTCACCTTTATTTCCTGTAATTTTATGCAAAAAAGAGGGAGTATTTGCAAGCAAGTTAAAAACGATAATTCCTGCCTTCTCTCCGTCTACAACAACTGGTGTTATGTAGCGCATTACAGGCGAATATGGGAGTTCAACACTTCCATGTTCTATGTTAAGATCGAGCGGAGAAGTATATATGCTTCCCTGTGATAGATTTATAGACTTTTTGAAATAATATCTTTCACTCTTATCCTGTAATTTCGTACCATGAATTATGTTGGTGACATTACCATCAAAATTAACACGTACCCGCTCATACCCGATATTATCCAAAAACCTAATCTGCTTATAAACTCTTTTCACTTGAGAAAAATTATCAAATAGATTTTCTACAGCACTCAGCTGTTCAGGCAGTCTTATATCTTCCTCTGCATTCAAACTCAAAGACCTTGCTAACGCTATTACGTTCCTGTTTTTACTTATATTTAACAAATCAGTTTCTATTCCATGTAAATAATTATTAAAGATTTCATTTTTATGAATTAGATTCTCTTTTACTCTCTTTATCCTTTCTTCCAGTATCTTACTCGATGAAAAAACTTCTTCTTTTAAAAGCTGATATGATTGCAGAAATTCTTTCTCAAATACCTCTATAGTCTTCTTCATCCGGATTGAAGTAGATGGTGAGTCTTTTAAGATCAGTATCTGGTCAAGAGATTGGTCTACTATGGAACGATAGCGTTTGATACTATTCATGGTTTTGTGAGATAAAGGCAATCCAGATTCAATGGTATTACTGATAAGGGCACGCTCCAGTCCTGCATATTCGCATAATATTGCAATATTGGGACGCAGGACATTATTCAAATGGAGTATTTTTTCTTCCGTTTTATGAGGTGCGAAAGTGGTGTCGCGCAGATTAAATTCATTTCGAATGTTACGAGTGGCAATCTCCAGCCACTCGTCTTTGGAAATGTCATTACTGGCAATTTTGTTGCGGGCAGATACGAGAGATTCATATTCTTTTCGCCATTTGCTTAATATGTTTTTGAAAACATTGCTGCTTCTTACACGTAACAGTTTCTCTATCTCTTCCTCGATTTGTAAAACTCCGGAATCTCCTCTCTCTGCCATTTCAAGGAATTTTGGAAAGAAGGGTGATGAATTACCTTTAGCACTTCCGATAATTGTAGCACCATATCCACGTTCAATGGCCTGCCATCCTGCTGCTGCATTCAGAAGACCGGAAATTTTATTTACTATTACATATTCTTCTGTCTGTTTTTTCGCATCAAATGATCTTTTTATTGATATTCCTAACAATACAATCAATACGAATAATAACAGTGCTGACACAATTATGATTTGAAACCTTAAAGTGTTAAATTTTGCAATTTTCATAATGTTCTATCTTCAATACTTATGTGTATGCCTTTATCCTTGTCACACAAAATATAGAGTTTGCATCTCATTTGTGATTATATGCATAAATAAACACTCTTTTCAAGCTTTTAGCCTCTTATTTCTCTTTGACTCATGTTCATAGCGATGGTAACATGTCATTTTGTTATTTTTATAAGAATGTTGGCGAAAACGAGAAGGCCGGAAGACGACTTTGATGGTTTCCAGAGATAAACTCACTCCAGAAAAAAGGGTTGGACTTACAGCAAATCTAACGATTTTCCTTGGAATTCTTTATACAAGCCTGAGCATTGCTGCAATTTCGGGAATCGTTTCTCTCTCAACAAGGGGATATGGGACAAAGAGCATTGTCATAGGGTGTGTGATAATCGGGTTAGGCTATGGTATCCGTTATGGAAGCAAAATATGTTTATATATTGCAACCGTTTTCTTTGGGCTGTTAGCTGCATATTTTATGTACAACTTCCTGTTAAGTAAATCTATTGGCCCGATAGTTCGTTTTGCATTCAGCATATGGGCAACCAGAACACTTGCCAGGACTATACCGGCTATGATCAGGCTAAAAGCGGCAGGTTCTTTACCTGACAGGAGTAATAAATACAGGGATTTTTTTTTAAAGCGTAAACAAAATAAACTAAGTAATTGACATAATTGATACTCAAATAACAACAAAGGAGAAAAAATGGGAACCGATAGAAAGAAAGTTGTCTTGGCGTATTCGGGCGGGCTTGATACCTCTGTTGCCATAAAGTGGATACAGGACAAGTACGACATGGACGTAATAGCACTGACCATTGATCTGGGGACTGACAAGGATCTGAAGCCGGTAGTGGAAAAAGCGATAAAGACAGGCGCAATCAAATCGATGATTATAGACGCGAAAGAGGTCTTCGTTTACTATTTTCTTTTTCCTGCGCTTCAGGCCGGAGCCCTTTACGAGAGAACATATCCTCTCGCGACCGCACTGGGAAGACCGTTGATAGCTAAACTGCTGGTTGATGTTGCCGCAGCTGAAGGCGCTTGTGCCGTTGCTCACGGTTGTACAGGGAAAGGAAATGATCAGGTTAGATTTGACGTTGCCATACACACGCTGGATCCATCACTACAGATAATTGCACCACTGCGAGAGTGGAATATGACGAGAGATGAGTCAATGGTTTATGCCAGGGAAAACAATATCCCCATTGACGTAACTACCAAAAATCCTTACAGCATAGATGAGAACATATGGGGGAGAAGTATTGAATGCGGAATACTTGAAGACCCGTGGGAAGAGCCACCGGAAGAAATATATAAAATGACAAAGAACGCGAAGGATGCTCCTGATGAGCCGACATACATAGAAATAGGATTTGAAAACGGTATTCCTTTAACCTTGAATGGGCAGGAGGTAGATGGAATAAGCCTTATTGACAAATTGAATACGATAGCAGGTGATAATGGTGTAGGGAGGATCGATCATCTTGAGAATCGTATTGTTGGTATAAAATCCAGAGAAATTTATGAATCACCTGCCGCCATAGTTCTCAACAAAGCTCATCAGGCGCTTGAAGAAATTGTTATGTCGAAAGAGACTCACCGGTTTAAGGAGGTGGTTTCAACTCAGTATTCAGATATGGTTTATAGCGGTTTGTGGTTTTCAACATTTCACCAGGATCTGGCAGCTTATATTTTAAGCAATCAGCGATTTGTTGTCGGTACGGTTCGTCTCAGACTTTATAAGGGGAACTGTGTTGTTGTTGGAAGAAAGTCACCTCTGTCATTGTACGACCATTCACTGGCAACTTATGATGCCGGGGATACTTTTGAACATAATGCGGCGCTTGGCTTTATCAAGATTTTCGGTCTTGCTACAAAGACCCAGGCGCAGATTCAACTTAAGGCACTGAAGAAAGGTGAAGTAATCCCTTCAATCATGCCTCCCAAAGTTAATCCGACTGACGTAATGGAAAAATAAGAAGTATAGGTATCTTAAATCTTATTCCTGAGTTTTCTGATTAAATAAAACCGTTTAATCTATTAGGGAGAAGATAGAGACGAAACTTTCTTGATCATTGTAATAGCTGATGAGAACCCCATGTCGCGGCATAAAAACTGAAAAAGTAGAGGGCATCTTCTAATTTTGGTAGCGACAAAACCCTGTTGTTCATAAAAACGTCTTGCGTCAGGATTTGTGTCTACGACGTCCAGTCGTATTGTGCTGAAATCATGCGCCCACGCAAAATCGGTAACACCTGTTAACAGGTGTGTGCCGACTCCTCTGCCTTGCATTTCTGAGCGGACCATAACGGCCTTCAAGTACAATTCACCTTTATGGTCAGGCGAATTGAACAGACGCATCTTGAGCATTTTCTTAATACCTCTCAGCCAGCCAAATTCGCGAGCTAAGTCAGATGCAGAAGGGCTGAAGAAATGGCATCCTTCGTACTGTAAGCCTGCTATGCCCAGCAACTCTTTTCCTCTTGCGGCAACCATTGTACCCTTGGGATTCAGATGCTTCTGCAGGAAAGAGATGCCCTGTTCCCTTGTGTTCATGATCGGAGAAAACTTCTGTTGAAATGAATCATAGAAGAGTTCGGCTGCTTCCTGAAGATATTCCTCAGGAAGCCCGATATATATTTCTATAGTACCATCACCAATACTCATATTTTTATATTAAGACAGTATACGTCTACTACCTTCCTACCTTTATTTGTGTTAAGGCCAGCACTTCCAGTTTGTTTCCGACTAAGTATCCTATCTGATCTTTTGCATCTTCTTCGTTGCCTGCTTGTACATTGATAATGAATAGCTGATCTCCTCCGCCTTCCCAACTAACTGTTAATCTAAATTCGTACATCTCCATTTTCTGTTCTCTCTCCTGTGTAAAATTGTAAAAATACTATCAATAATTTCGTTTTAAACTCTCTCTGGATATCCTCTCACTGAGGTGTATGGATTCTGTCTATACAGGGGAAATCCATATTCAGGTCTTTAAATCTTTGTACCAGGCTCTTTGCACCGGGTATGAGCTCCTCTGTAGATTTGGCTGTTTGAATTAATTCCCAGAGTTCGTGAATAATACCACTCTCATATAATTTTTTGTAACGATCACTGTTACATCCCTCTGCGACGTCAACATCGAACAGGGCATATTCAAGTTCTTTCCAGAAATCATCAGCGCCTATAACTCCGCCTACATCAGAGCCTTCAATACCTTCCTTATAAAACCTGTTTAACGTTACCTCAAATTTTGGAAAATGCTGGCAAAAGTGATAGTTGACAAAGGACTGTTCTATAGTGTCCAGGGACATGGATACTTCGTATTCCAGATTGCATTCAGGGACCTTGGTACTAAACAGAACATGTGCCGTCTCGCGCAAAGCGGCTCTGAATATCAACAGGAAATCATATTGATACAGGGGAAGTATAATTTGCTTTTTATCCGGTAACGAATATCCGGCTGGTACATCTTCAAATTGGATTTTTATTTCCGGGTCTAATACTTCAACACATTTGACTACCATTTCATGAACCTTTTCCATTTTCAAAACCTTTCAAACGTAAGTTTAGTTAATTGTCACGGCATTCATTCTCTTTATTATTAAATCAAATTCTACCAGATTTGACCTGAAAATTAAAACTCAATAGTTAATACAGAACATGTATGTTTTTCTTTTTGCAGATATCCTTAAGGATTTCTGGCCATACGGTTACACTTACCTCTCCGAGATGTGCTTTTTTGAGTAGATACATATTGGTTCGGGATTGTCCGATGCCTCCGCCAATACTGAGCGGAATATCGTCGTTCATGATTGCCTGGTGATAAGGCTGCTTCAGGAAATCAAGTTGCCCGCTCATTTCAAGCTGTTTTTTTAGAGTATCACTGGTGACACGTATACCCATAGAAGTCAGTTCGTGGCGGCGCTTTGTCACCGGGTTCCAGACGAGAATATCACCGTTAAGTCCGTGCATGGGTTTCCCTGTTTCAGAAACAGTTTCCGTGACCCAGTCATCGTAATCTGCCGCTCTCATTTCGTGAGGATAACCGTCTGCAAGAGGCCAGCCTATTCCAATGATAAAGATTGCAGGATATTTTTTCAACACTTCTGTTTCACGTGCTTTACGAGGTAGATCCGGGTACATGTCAAGGATCTCTTCAGCATGGAGGAACGTTATCTCATCCGGCATGTCAGGGTACTTGTCAGTCTTCAACTTCGGGAACAGATTCTGGACATGAGACTCAGCACCTTTGAGCACTTTCCATATCGTTCTAACCACTTCCTGCAGGTACTCAATCTTTCTATGCTCCACGGTAATCACCTGCTCCCAGTCCCACTGATCCACATAGGCACTGTGGTCATGGTCCAGGAAATAGTCTTTGCGTACAGCCTTCATATCCGTGCAGATACCTTCACCCACCTCACAGCTGAATTCCTTCAACGCAACCCGTTTCCACTTGGTTGCAGCCTGTACAATCTGAGCATCTACAGGATGCTTGTCAAAGTCATTTGTGATATGGAACTGAACCGGTGTACGTGAACCATCACGATCCAGTAAATCATTTACACCGCTCTTATTGTCTACGATAAGAGGGACCGTGACCATCATGAGATTGAGTTCTTTACATAGGTTCTGTTCGATGTAATATTTGACTGCAAAGATTGCCTTTTGTGTTTCCCGTGGAGTCAGCAGAGAGTCATAATCCTGTGGAAGCTCTTTCTCCAGCTCTTTATAATCTCCAATTCCCGGCCCTGCCAGATCATCCTTCTTGTCTGCCATTCTATTAGCTCCTGATTTGTCATTTGTAATGCGGGAACAAGCCTACTCAAGCTCAGCCAATGCATGTCCCTTAATTTTATAGACAGTAGTCAATTAAAGATAAATTGTACTTTAGAATCAAGCTTCATGAAAAAGGGAATTTATGGTAACTTTGAAACCGTTAGTATGCAAAGCAGATAAAGTATTTTACGTGTTAACGATAAAATTTCTTTGTCGAAAGGGACTGGACTCTCTTTAAGGCTCTGGGCACATATCATCTCTAGAACTCTGACTAAATTAATAAATGCGTCTTTTGGATCAGAGTCCCGTGATGACCTTAACGTTCCAATTGCCCTCATAGTTGAAACTTCATCTGCTGTTCCTTCCGGATCGGTAAGTACGGTTTCCAGTGGTGGATCAAGAAAAACCAGGGAGTCTACAGATTGATTCTTTAACAGCCTTCTCATTTCATCTTCAGAGAATTTTCCTATAAGTGATTCCAATTCCTGAAGATCTTGTTTGGGTATGTTTTTGCCATCTTGCTTAGTTATATTTACAACCTTTGTTAGCGTAGTCCACAAAACGTCTGCAGCTTCATGATCGGGGAGAGATTGGGTGGATATAATGTCGTTTAGTGTTGTCTCTTTATCCATATCTCCAATTCCTAAAATGACTTTATTACCCATTCTCTATGTGAATCCTTTACAAACACCAATTGAAAAGATGATTTCTCGCCTTTCAATTCACTTGTTATTTCATATATTGCCGTGTTTGTTACTACTTCTACTATTTGAATATTTGCAAGGTCCTTACCTATCTTTTTCCTGCCGTCAGGATTCAGCGTTTTAAAAAGTTTTTTGTACCTGTCGCTTGCTGTATGATGAAAATAATTTACTGCTTTATCAATGTCATTCTGTTCCAACGCTTTCAGCATACTGTTCCACTTTGCTCGAAGCAGAATATCCAGTTCCTTTAATTCATCGTTTGACAGTTCTTCCCATAGTTCGTTTTCTATTGCAGGCATGATAGCTGCGATTGACTCATTAATCCTTTCCCGTTTATCCTTCGGCAATTCTTTTTTCACATCTTCGATATGTGATAAAACATCCTTTAATCTGTTCTTTTCTTCTTCATTCAACTTATTATATATCTTTTCTATTCTGCAAATCTGTGCGTTGCCAATGTATCCCAGCAGTTTTTCAAAAGATTCATCTTTTAACTCTCCGGAGTGTCGGTTTAAGAAGTTTTTGCACTGCTGTGTATATTTTTCCGCTTCAACCGGAGAAGAGTATGAATAACTTTGTAAACCAATTAACAGTGTAAAAACAACTATTTGAACTGCTCTCTTCATCTTTATCATAAATGAATCCTTAGAAAAATCTGCGGCCTTCTCCTAATACTCCGATCTTCACATCACTGACCGACTATCATGTTTTATCTGTATTTCAAATCGTAATTCGTGTATTACACTCTCTTCTAGTCCTGTTCCTCTCCTGTATCACTAAAATCCAGCTTGCCTTCCGCATCTTTATTAAAACTGTCATGGCATGCGTCACACGAATATACTAAATTTTTGAATTCTAAACCTGCTCTTTCGGAATAATGATTTTTGCTGGCTAACATCAATTTATTTATGGCGCTGTTAAATTGATTACTTAACATAATAAATCTTAGTGAGATATCATTATTCTCAATCATATATTGTGTTACGCAACTGAAACCGATACCTTCTTTAAGTTCTTGTGTCCACATATCCATTTCAACCCAATCATTATTTTTCACCGCTCTTGATAATCTCCTCATCACCAGGGACGCTTTCTTCATAGATCGCGCCAGATCATCCTGAAGGAGTGTGTATGCTTTATCGTCTTTAACTTTCACTTCATCAGGCTTTTTGCAGGAAGCAATGATGGTAAGAGCTCCTATAATAAAAACAGAAATTATCAGTGAAGATTTCATTTTATGTATTTCCATATCTTTTATTCCACAATCTGAATTCTGATTGTGCCTTGGTGTGAAAATTAGTAACTTAATCTAAAATATGCCTGAGAGCATTTTCGAGTTCAGGATATTGAAATTCATATCCTGAATCTGACAGCCTCTTTGGTGCAACCTTTGTACTTGCCAGTAGCAGGTCATTTGCCATTTCACCAAATGCGAGCTTTGCTGCAAAGGCAGGCATTGGCACTACGGCTGGCCTTTTTAACACCTCGCCAAGCGTATTAGTGAATTCCTTGTTTGTTACAGGGTTGGGTGCTGTTACATTTACAGGTCCCTTCAGCGAATCTGTAGTCAACGTATGGTAAATTGCACCTGTTACATCGTCCATGGCTACCCAGCTCATGTACTGTGCTCCGCTTCCAATCTTTCCTCCCATTCCCATCTTAAAGGGGGTCATCATTTTTGCCAGAGCGCCACCGTCTTTGCTGAGCACTATACCAAATCTTACGCTTACTACTCTGACACCTGCTTTCGATACTGATTCAGCAGCCTCTTCCCAGCCTAGACAGACGTCCGGCAGGAACCCGCTTCCTCTTGAGCTGCCTTCATTTAAGAACTCCACTCCTCTGTTTCCATAGTAGCCTATTGCCGACGCACAGACCAGAACAGAAGGGGGGGTGGGTAGTTTTAAGATATGCTCGCAAAGTTTCTTAGTCCCTTCAATACGGCTGTTCCTGATCTTCTCTTTTTTCTTCCGGGTCCATTTCCCTGAAGCGATGTTTTCACCTGCCAGGTGGACAATCCCGTCAACTCCTTCTGTAAAAGCAGAATTCCAATCACCATCTTCCGGCTTCCAGGAAATATCATCATCTTTTGGATTTTCACGTAAAATCTTACTGACGGTAACACTCTTTTCTGATAGAAATGAAATCAGGCTGGTCCCTATGAGTCCTGAAGAACCGGTTATTGCAACTTTCATAGCAACACCTCCTTTTGTTGAATTAATTGATATTTACTGTTTTGCCTGTAAGGTTCATATTCGGTTTACTTAAATCAGTATCGTTTTTGCGATAATTATCAATTACTTTTTTGATTCAAAGAAAGTTACGTCTACAGTTATATTCTCTTCCCCTCGCAATATTTCTAACTGGCAGGTATCCCCGGACTTTTTCTGACGTACATGATAGATCACATCAAATACCCTGTTGATCACCTCTTCATCCATTGACAGGATAATATCTCCCGCCTGTAGACCGGCCTTTTCGGCGGGGCTATCCTTCCGTACGTTATCCATGACAACCTTATATTTCTGATCCTTTTTGTCTGTGCCTTCTTTCTCCTCTTCTGTTTCGCCCTCCTTCATGTTTCGAATCATTACTCCCAGTACCACCTTTGTTTTCTTTGGTTCTGGTAGCTGAACAACCTTCACAAAATCTGCGGGCTGAAGGGGTATATCCTCTGCGAATAGAGGGTGATCCTTGTCAGGATTAAGAGTTCTCTTCTCGTATGTCTCAATAGTTAGATAAGGGAGATGGTTGCTTCGGAACACTCTTTTTGGAACACCAAAGTGATAAATAATGTGACCTCCGCCCACGAATACCAGTAACTTTTTGCCTTTTGCCTCTGGAGATGATAGATACCCGGTTATACTGTCAGCCATAACATCTTCCCATACACACTGCACCAGGTAGAATTTCTCGAAGAGACCACTCATGTCGGTATCACCATGGCCATGGCTCATTAATATACTTTCAAGGTATTTTCTATGATAGACGTCCGTAGTATCTATTTCAGGCAGGGTTTTTCTTTCTTCCTCACTCAGGCCTTCAATTCCCTTTTTTCTTATTGTTTTACCGAATTCTTTTGTAATGTTCAGTGCAACAACCGGGATCTTATTGTCACGTATGAAGTCCATGATTCCTTTATAATGATTATAGTCATATCCCCACTCGTAATCCCAGTCTGTTGAATATAACAGTTCTTTCTCGCTGATTTCTCCGTTTGTCCATTTATCAAGAATCTCCTGATGCGGCCTTTTAAACATCTCCATACCTATCGCTATATTACCACTGCTTC
>CAYTGO010000083.1:0-11658 GCA_964437425.1 uncultured Candidatus Scalindua sp. | reverse complement strand
ATTAACCGACATTCGTATCAGTATTCCAGCCGATATTGCCGGAGCCGGAAAGTAACAGTGAGGTAATAAACAGAATACATTTCTCTTTTATAATTACTTCTTATAAGGCAAAAGTAACTAAGGAAGAATAATGAAGCGGAAAGTAAAAATTGCAGGCATGATCGGAATTGTTGCTTCCGGAATAAATCTGATCTTCAATGGCTGGCACATTGTCGGGATAATAGCACTGGTGCTGTTTGCGTTAATATTTGAAGCAACGTTCTTTTTTTCAAGTAAACCTACTGAATCTGTAAGTCAGGAAAACGAGTAAATATTCATCGCACCTGAACTCAAGTGTTAATAATTAACCTGCTTATTTCCCTACAAAGCTATCTCGGAACAACCTTAAGCTTGCATATCTAACTACTAAAAGTTAAAATACTCCATGCAATTAAATCACGTTGGTATTATCAATAAGAGCGAAGAGCAGGTACTGAAGTTTTATCAGGATTTTCTGGGTCTGGAAAAGACAAGAGAGATTATCCTGCCGCTGGAACTTTCAGAGCAGCTGTTTTCTGTTTCAAAAGAGATCAAGGTCCTTGTTGTTGAAAACGAAGGGATAAAGATCGAGGTATTCATATCGGATTTTCAACCTGAAAATCCTAATTTCACACATTTTGCTGTCATGGTGGATAGTCTATCAGAGCTCACAGAAAGGGCTAAGCAGTTTGATGCTGAAGTAATAATCGGGAAGCATAAGGATAAGACCGTCTACTTCCTCAAGGACTTTTCCGGTAACTTAATTGAAGTGAAACAGAAACCGTAGAATTGGTGTAAAAGCGCTTTTGTTTTTGTGACTCCTCCGGGAAAACAGGTACCCTCCAGATAAACAGTTGAGCAAGCCTGCTCATTAAAATCTTAAGAAACCCTTATACGCAAGGTAATTACATTGAGAGTATTGACACTTTGTGGAAGTATTAGAGCTCACACATCACAAAACGACGCGGTCATAGAATTAGCCCATACTAAAGGAACTGCAAGTGAATTTATCCGGAAAGGGAAATCACTGATTCTGGCAGGAATAACATTGTCCAACTCGGAAATATTGGCTGCTGCGACCATGAAGGGAGCATGCTCAAAAGGTGCGGATATCGATTATTTCCCCCTTGTGGTCCTTTTCAATCATAAAGAGACAAGCGTATTGGACCTTCGTCACCGGTTAAGTAAAGAGAGCGCGGTGGATGAATTAGCTTATGTTGATACCCTGTCTATTGTGGAAGAGAAACTGGAGGAACTGTATAAGAAGATTGCAGAAGCCGATGGTGTGATCTTATCAACTCCGGTCTATTTCGGGGACCGCTCTTCCGTTGCAAATAAATTTCTGCAGGTTACTGCCAGAAAAAATTTACTTCAAAACAAGATATTCGGGGTGGCTTCAGTCGGGGCCAAACGCAATGGTGGTCAGGAAACCTGTAATATATACAGTATGATCGAATCATTGAATCAGGGCGCTTTAGTAGTAGGCAACGGTCCTCCGACCTCTCAATATGGCGGCACAGCCGTCGGTGGGGACCAGGGCGATGTACTGGAAGATGAACCGGGGATCGATACAGCCTTTGGTGTTGGCATGAAGGTGGCACATGTATCTGGAATATATAGTAAGGAGAAAGATCCGACAAACCGGATACGGGTTGATATCCTTGTAACAATGGATACCGGTGAACGTTTTTTTGCAAAATATTTGAAGGATTTAACAAACCGGGTAGAAAAGAGTATCCCATGGGTTGAATTTGTGATTCATGAGTTAATAGATTCTACAATTTACCGCTGCCTGGGTTGTACTACATGTCCTGTCCCTCCCGGAGATTCAGAAGAAACAACAAAGTGTACGATTAGGGACCATGACGATTGTCTGGAAAAACTGCGTGAATCATTAAGAGGAAGCGACTGTGCCATCATTGCCGGGCTGAATCTGCTGGATTATGAAAAAATAATTTTCAGATACCAGGTACTCACGGAACGAATGAGATATATACGTCGCAGCAACTTTGAACTTACCGATCTATTAATAACCGGACTCTGTTATAATCAATTCGGAGCTACTGTCAATTCAATCCACACGATTAAGACACTTACGTCGTACATACGGCACAACACTACATTTTATAAACCAATAGATATTTTTGAATATAATGGAAAACTTTTAAACGACGGAAAAGATTCATTGATCGAACTCTGCAATGCCGCGCGGCGCATGAAAGCAGGAAAGAAGGGGATTTCCATTCACTAAATTATGGCTTACGAATTTGACGGACAGAAATATGAAAAAGCTTCAATCTTTCAACAGGAATGGGGTAATAAATTAATATCAGAGTCAAATCTGAAAGGAAACGAAGTTGTTCTTGACCTTGGGTGTGGAAATGGTTTGTTGACCGCAAATCTTGCCGAACTTGTACAAGACGGTAATGTTATTGGTGTTGACGCGTCTGAGGGAATGATAGAAGTAGCAAAAGAGAAAGAGAGAAGTAATCTTGAATTCGAATTGATGGATTTAAATGAATTAAGTTTTGATTGCCAATTTGACTTCATTTTTTCTAATGCGGCATTGCATTGGGTAAAGGATCATAACCGGCTATGGACGAATATTCACAAAATTTTAAAACCGGATGGGTTTGTCCGGTTTAATTTTGCTGCAGATGGTAATTGTTCTCATTTTTTTAAAGTAATAAGAGAGGTCATTGTATTTGAAGAATATAGAAAATACTTCACCGGATTTCAATGGCCCTGGTATACACCAACACTCGATGAATATGAAAAAATAATGAAGGATTTTGTGTTTTCTGAATTGAATGTCTGGGAGGAGAACGCAGACAGGTTTTTTCCTGACAGAGAAGCTTTGATAAGGTGGGTTGATCAACCAAACATTGTTCCTTTTCTGGAATATATTCCGGAAGATAAAAAAGAGTTATTCAGAGAGACGGTGGTAGGACAAATGATTAAAGCGGCTTTACAGGAAAACGGACAATATTTTGAAAAATTCAGAAGGATTAATGTATTCGCCAGGAAATTAAATATATGAAAAGGGCAAAAGAAATTTCCCACACGGAGAAAAGAAATAATGAATGATGTTTTTGTCGCCATAGATTTTGAAACTGCTGATCGTTACAGGGATAGTGCATGCGCTCTTGCCATGGTCCGAGTCGAATCAGGAAAAATTGTTAAAACAGAACATCGGCTTATCAAACCTCCGAGAATGTATTTCGAGTTTACCTACATACACAATATCACGTGGGATATGGTAGCCTCAAAACCAGATTTCCAGGAATTATGGCCATCAATGAAAAATATGTTAGACGGTGCAGGCTTTATTGCTGCGCATAATGCCTCCTTTGACCGCTCCGTGTTAAACGCCTGTTGTAAAAATGCAGATATTGAACCACCATCGATTCCGTTTGAATGCACGGTAGCATTGGCCAGGAAGAGATGGAAACTTTATCCAACGAAATTACCGGATGTCTGCCGATATTTAGATATTCCATTAAATCATCATGAAGCGCTATCAGATGCAATGGCATGTGCCAAAATCGTAATTGCAGCGTCTGGCAATGTGGTATGAGCAAAAGCGACCGTGTGTGGATCTTCTAATATGAAAATTAAATATCTTTGCACAATATGGGGTATGGGCCAGACAACACTTGAAGACAATCTCAATCTGATCAAGGATGATGGCTTTGACGGAGTTGAGATGTCGGTTCCACGTAACAGTGCTGAGCAAGACAGGCTGGGCTCTCTGCTTAATGAAATTGGATTGGATCTGGTTGCTCAGGTCAGGGCTGAAGGGTCAACGGTTGATGAGCAGATAGATTTTCTGGAAAAAGAGCTGAACAGCACTTTGGGGCTGAATACATTATTGACTAACGTCCACTGCGGAAAAGACTATTGGCCTTTGGCGGAAAATATAAGAGTGATCTCAATAGCTCAGAGACTTGCCAGTGAACTTGGGATTAAGATCCTGCATGAGACTCATCGCGCCCGGGCTACTTTTTGCACGACATCCACAATGGACATTATTGACGCTTTGCCGGAAATAAGATTTACTGCTGATTTTTCACACTGGTGTTGCGTCCACAACTCCCTGCTTCAGGATCAGCAGGATTCTGTGAAACGTGTTATTGAACGGTCAGATTATATTCATGCCAGGGTGGGCAGTGCAACTTCTCCACAGATTACTGATCCAAGAGTGAGCGAATGGGAAGAGGCTGTTGAGGTGCACGTGAGGTGGTGGGAAAGAGTAGCGGAACATCACAAAAATAGTAAATCTGAATTCCTGCCTATCTGTTCCGAGTTTGGACCTCCCGAATATATGGTAACTCTGCCTTCCACTGGAAAACCGATCGCTGACCAGTGGGAGATAAACTGCTATATGAAGGAGATGCTTAAGGAGCGGCTGGGGTACTTAACAGAAGATTGAAACAGGGTGGTAGGTGAAAGAGAGAATATATGGCAAAACTAAAACTGGATTTGCATGAAATATGTAAAAATGGGAAATTGATTGAGAAAGAGCTCAATCGTGTAATAGATCAAGCTACCGAGAAAAGGATTGCTCTCGTGGAAATTATTCCAGGAAAAGGAAGCGGACAGTTAAAGAAGACAGTTCTGCGTTTCCTGGAGCGCCCTGACATAAAAAAGAGATATCATCGTATTAACAAGGACAGTAAGAACTTTGGAAGAGTATTTGTGCATTTTAAGCATTGAAGTTTTGCCACAAAGTCACAAAGAAAAAGAGAATTTGAACAGGTGAAAGGTGGATAGGTCAAAGACACCGTATTCAGTAAAATGTTACGTAATCAGCATTTAATTCAACTGGTTTAAACATTTAGGTGGTAATTATATCCGTTTTAAGGTAGTATGCGGCCTTGAGATATGATATATATCGTTTTTTGGATGCAGTTTTGAGTTTCAGAGCATTAGTAGGAAAGAGTCAATACATACCCTGTATTCATTCATTACCACCACCCACTCACGCTATAAATTGCCTGCAATTATGATAAAAAAAGAGAGAATAATCAGGAATACTTCCCATTATTACATATGTATCAGGGAGATATTCTCAATTATTCTCTTAAAACCTTTTGTAACTTTGTAAAGAAAGATAAAAAATTAATGAAATTTAGTGAACTTGACATCTCTTCAGACATTCTAGGCGCGCTTGAAAAGATGGGATTTGAAGATATGACTCCTGTTCAGGAGGCGGCTTATCCGATCATTGCAGAGGGGCATGATCTTTGTGCTCTTGCTGAGACAGGATCGGGAAAGACAGCAGCCTGTGCAATTCCTCTTATTGAAAAAGTGGATACTGAGATTAATGCTATTCAGGGGCTCGTAATTGTACCTACGCGCGAATTATGTATACAGTATGTTACTGAGATTCAACATATCGCGAGAAGAACCAATGTTGTTCCATTTGCCGTGTATGGGGGGTTTGACAAGGATATAGATATTGCCAAGCTTAAGCACGGTGTGCATATTCTGGTTGCAACGCCGGGCCGGCTTCTGGATTATCTGTATAGCGGGGTACTCTCTTTTAAGCATGTGAAATGTGCCATTCTCGATGAGGCGGATGAACTTCTCAAGGTAGGGTTCCTTGAAGATATTGAATTCATCTTGTCGTGTATCATTCGTGAACACCAGACACTTCTTTTCTCCGCGACGATGCCTGAAGATATCAAAAAACTTGCCCATGACTGTTTGCGTGATCCTCGGCATATTTCTCTTATTACGGAAAGGAAAGCGCCGGAAAGCATTGATCATTATTTTGCCTATCAACACCCAAAAGACAAACAGGCGGCGCTCGTCAAGTATCTTAAGGAGGAGGATATTAAGCAGGCTCTTATTTTCTGTAATGCCCGTCACGTGGTTGATAAGATGTACGACTCTATCCGGAAAGAGTTTGAAAATGTCGGATATATACATGCTGGACTCAGCCAGGATAAACGATCTTCGGTTTTCAGGCAGTTCAAGAACATGAAGATCCGGTACCTTTTTGCCAGTGATGTTGCAGGGAGGGGGCTTGATTTTTCGCATGTTTCTCATGTGGTCAACTGGAATATGCCGCGAGGCAAGGAGTCGTATACACATCGTACCGGACGTACCGGACGTATGGGAAAAAGGGGAAAGGCGCTAACGTTTGTAACAAAACATGAACTTTCTGATCTTCGCGAGCTCATTACCAGGAATGAGATATCTCCCTGCTGGATAGGGAAAGATCCTCTCAAGGGAGACAACACATCTCAAGAACGAAAAAAGAAAAAGAAACCTTTTCGCCCAAACCGCGGCAGGGGAAAGAAAGTTGTCAAACCCTGATTGTTAAAGCAAGGGCCATGCATCTTGTCTCTCGCTTCCTGCTTCTCTATCATTTCGTAAATCTTCGTGGTTAAAAATAAATGAATAACTGGTTTCTCTATTTAATAAGGTGTAGAAATGGGAGATTGTATACAGGAATAACTACTGATGTGGCAAGAAGATTTGAAGAGCACGAGAGCGGCGATAAAAAAGGATCGAAATACTTACGAGGAAAAACCCCTTTAACATTGGTTCTGAAAAAGAGGGTTGGAGACAGGAGTATGGCGCTGAAGATTGAAGCGAAAGTAAAAAAACTGCCAAAAACTAAAAAAGAGTTGTTGGTAGATGGCAAAATCAAGATACGGGAAATTAAGAAGGAAATATGGAAGTAGTTCTTAAAGAGCGAAAGTCCAGCGTTCTATCTCCATCGACACTTAAATGCCGGAATGATATGCCAACACTTAACCCTACCTCCGGCTGTGCGCATCTCTGTTCATATTGTTATGCAAGAGGATATTCAAATTACCCGGGAGATGGGACGATTGTGCTGTACGCCAACCTGGTTGAAAAACTCGAAAACGAATTGAGCCGTAAGAGGAAAACGCCGGCATTTGTATACTTCAGTTCTTCCTGTGATGCGTTCCAACCGGTAAAGCAGGTTTTAGACACTGCGTATAGTTTGATGGCACTTTTACTGCGGAAAGGTATCGGGGTGAGTTTCCTCACCAAGGGGCATATTCCGGACAGATTTATTGCATTGTTTAAATCACATAGCAAGCTCGTGCAGGCACATATAGGTATAACGACTTTGAACAGGCAACTTCAAAAACAGATCGAACCACATGCGGCAACACCCGGTGACAGATTAAAAAATATAAGGGCCTTAACCAAAATAGGAATCCTGCCTGAAGTAAGGTTCGATCCATTAATACCCGGATTGACAGATTCCACCGATAATATCGAACCGTTGCTAAAAATTCTGGGTAGATCAGGTATAAAAAACGTAGGTCTTAATTATCTGTTTCTCCGGCCAGTCATAAACAGAAATCTTCGAGAGGAGCTGGGCCACACAAAATCCATGGAGAAAATCTCACAAGCTTTCTGTAATAACATTGACTTGCAGTTACTGGCCAGTAAGTCCAGGGTCAAGGCTCTTAATCTGGATTTCAGGCAGAAGCAGTATAAACATATATCATTGCTGGCAAAGCAGTACGAAATAAAGACATACGTATGTGGATACAAAAACCCTGATGTTGCAGAGGATTTAACATGCAAGGCTATTGTCTGGCAGAAGTATTTTAATAAGAATACGATACAGTACCAGCTCTTTGATATCTAACTTTTCCAGCACACCTTATTTCAAGCCTATATATGGCGGATATACTGCAAAAAGATCCTGATTTTTTTCTTAATTCTTAGTTTGTTATTGACATTAAAAACCTTTATTGATAAATTTAATCTCTTTGCAAATTTTCAGAATTTTTAAAGATATCAGGAAGAGTTTTGTATTATGTTAGTTGTTGATAAGTCAAGAAGCGCGTTCAGCAAGGCCCTGGGAAGCATTCCCGGCAGTGTGAACAGTCCGGTTAGGGCGTTTGGAGCAGTAGGAGGCGATCCTCTTTTTATAGAATCAGGTCATGGTTGTTATCTTAACGACATCGATGGCAATAAATATATAGATTATGTTCTTTCCTGGGGTCCGTTAATTCTAGGACACCTTGATAAATCCGTTGTAAAGGCCTTGAAGGAAGTCCTGAAAAAAGGCACAAGCTTCGGAGCTCCGACTGAATTGGAGACACATCTGGCCGAACTCATTAAGGAAGCGATGCCTTCAATCGAGAAGATCAGGATGGTCAACTCCGGTACTGAAGCGACAATGAGTGCTATCCGGCTGGCAAGAGGTTATACCAAGAGAGACATTGTAATAAAATTTGACGGCTGTTATCACGGGCATGTGGACGGACTTCTCGTGCAGGCCGGTTCAGGGGCTACTACGTTAGGAACCCCCACTAGTCCGGGCGTTCCGGAAGATTATGTAAAAAATACACTAACTATACCTTATAACGATCTGAACGTTGTAAAAGAAGTGTGTCGTGAAAAAGGTGATAATATTGCGTGTATAATTATAGAAGCTGTTGCAGGAAATATGGGTGTTATTCCACCTAAAAAGGGATATCTAAAGGGTTTAAGAGAAATTTGCGATAAACATGGGATTGTTCTGATTTTCGATGAAGTAATGACAGGATTCAGGGTTTCTCATGGTGGCGTACAGGCTCTGCAGAAAGTAACTCCGGATTTAACCACACTTGGTAAGGTCATCGGTGGCGGTTTGCCGGTAGGGGCATATGGTGGTAAGGCAGAAATAATGGACTGTATTTCGCCGCTTGGTCCGGTATACCAGGCAGGAACATTGTCCGGTAATCCGATGGCAATGGCTTCCGGAATTGCTACACTGGAAAAATTAAAAAAGAAGAGTATATATAAAAAGCTGGAAAAAAATGCGAAAAGACTGGCTGAAGGTCTAAAGAGATCTGCTGAAGAGGCCGGTATTCCTACTTATCATACACGGGTTGGTTCAATGCTTTGCACGTTTTTCAGTGAGGAAGAAGTAACAGACTATGAGTCTGCTAAGAGATGCGATACAGAGCGATATGCATCTTACTTCCACGGTATGCTGGAAAAAGGGGTATATTTTGCGCCTTCTCAGTTTGAGGCTGCTTTTATCTCATCTGTGCATAGTGAAGAAGATATTGACGCGACAATAGCGGCAAGTTGCGAAGTGATGAAATCTTTAAAGAAATAAGCGGAGAACTCGCGTTTTGAATCTGGATGATTCAAGAAGTACATATCGTGCCCTGGGACTTACCAGTGGGATAGGGTTTGTAATGGCCGCCAGCCTTGCGGGTGGATATTTTGGCGGTCGCTACCTGGATACAAAGTTTGGTACGGAGCCGTGGCTGTTGATTGCGTCACTCCTGCTCTGTCTAACTGTTGGGGTTGTAGAGATTTGTAATATGCTGAAGAAGGCGATGAAAGAGTTGGAAAGAAAAGATTTAGAGGATTGATGATGGATTTGTATAACAAAGCGCACAAGATGTTGACGGTTAAGAAGAATTTTGTAAAACAGGCCTTATACACTACGCTGTTTGTGTCGGTATTGATGATCCTGGTCTCCTTTCGTTATAAATCTTTTGATCTTACTCTGAGTCTGACAATCGGGATTGTCATCAGCTTTTGCACATCGCTTGCATTGTGGCAATTTATAAAATATATGTTCCGGGAACTTAATCCGGCAACTTTCGCTGCTGACGGGTCACGTTCAAAAAAAGGTTCTACAACAAAATCTCTGTTGTTTACTTTTATGGGTACCGGGAAGATACTGGTACTGGCCCTGGTCTTTTATCTTATCTTTGAATATCTGCCAATTAACGCATTAGCCCTCTTTATAGGGGTTTCAATCGTACAGTTGGTTGTACTTTCAATGGTAGTAAGCATGGTTTTAGTGAACTTTCTCAACAAGGCTAAAGGTGATGGTGGCGAATATTCAGAGCACGATTCTTCCGGAAACGATAACAATATTACTAATAAATCAGAATCTGAATCGAAAATCCATTCTCATCAGATAGCTGAAAATGCTTTATAGTTTATAACTTAAAAAGGAGTAGAGGTTTGACAGAAGAGACACATGGTAGTTCAAGTGGCGGGGTACCTGAGCTTCCCACGTTTTTTGATTTACTGCCTATAGACAAACATGCTGAAATATTCGGACTGACATTACACCAACTGCTTCCAATAGTTATGTCTATGATGATTATTGGTTTTCTTGGTCTGTTTTCAATGATAGCCACACGTAATCTGAAGAAGGTACCGGGCGGAGTGCAGTCTATTCTCGAAATCTTAGTAGAAGCTCTTGACGGTTTCGTCAAATCTATACTGGGAAGAATGTCTGACAAGTTCCTGCCTTTCATAGGTACACTTTTCTTATATATCCTGATAATGAACCTTATAGGCCAGGTTCCGTTGCTTCACTCTCCAACGACCAACTATAATACAACACTGGCGCTTACCTTACTGGTATTTGTGGCCACACATTATTACGGACTCAAACATAACGGACCGGTTAAGTACGTTAAACATATGATGGGAGAACCGCGATGGATGTCTCCAATGCTGTTCCCGTTGCATATATTATCGGAATTCTTAACTCGTCCATTGTCGCTCTCAATGCGTCTTTACGGAAACTTAATGGGTGGACACACAGTACTGTCAATCTTCATAGGGCTTTCTCCATTACTACTGGGTTTTATTCCTATACCTATACATTTTCCGTTTGTTTTATTGGATTTACTTTTAGCATCACTCCAGGCCTTTATATTTGCGTTTTTGGCTAGCTTCTACATAGCAGGGTCAATTGGAGAGAAACATTTATAATTTTTGAAGAAGGGGGTTTTTAGAATGATTTATTTTGCATGTTTAGCGATTGGTATTGGTATGCTGGCTTTTGCGTCTTTTGGTTGTGGAATAGGCCAGGGAATTGCAGTTGCCGGAGCTTCATCTGCTGTAGCAAGACAGCCTGAACTGTTCGGAAAAATTCAGATGCTTATGTTTATCGGTCTGGGATTTATCGAAGCGTTGGCAATCTATTCATTGGTTTTGTCCTTTATTTTAATGGGAAAACTACCGGACACAGGAGCTGTTTTAAAAGTACTTGGGCACTAATATTGATTTAAACCTTTCGCGGTATGTTGACGTAATAATGGGCATGGATGTGTAAAGGTTTATAGAACCGGTGCATTAAGATAAAAGCAGTACATGGGAGAATAAATGTGGGTAATTTACTAGACGCGCTAGGCGTTGATTTCAAAATGGTCTTCATCCAGGCAATCGGTTTTTTGATTTTGCTTGTAATAATGAAGAAGTTTCTCTTCGGCAAGATTAAGGATGTAATAAAATCCAGGGCTGATGAGATAAAAGATACGTATAAGAAAAGCGAAGATGATAGAGCAGAAGCTGCAAGGCTGAAGGAAGATTATCAGCAGAAAGCAGTAAAAGCTGATGAAGCGGCTGAAGCAAAAATACAGGCTGCTGTAGATAAGGCCAAGAGTGTTGGTGACCAAATGCTGAAGGAGGCCAATCAGGCTGTTGTGGATGAAAAAGCCAAGGCCGCTCAGAACATCGACATGGAGAGGAAGAAAGCACTGGCGGAAGTCAGGAATCAGGTTGTTGATCTGACGATTCTCTCAACTTCCAGATTGATTAAACAGTCGACAAAACGTGAAACGGCAGAAAAATTGGTGGATGATGTCATTAAGGGAGTGGGGACACTGTCTTGATACA
>CAYTGO010000082.1:4128-12819 GCA_964437425.1 uncultured Candidatus Scalindua sp. | reverse complement strand
CAACTCAAGACATTGTCTCGGGCTGTTGAACAAAGCCCATGTACGATTGTGGTTACGGACACCTCAGGCAAAATCGAATACGTCAATCCAAAATTTACTCAACTTACAGGCTACAGTTCAGAAGAGACAATTGGACAAAATCCACGCATATTAAAGACAGATAAAACTCCACCGGAAAAATATGAATGTTTATGGAAGACTATTATGTCTGGTGATGAGTGGCGTGGAGAATTTTGTAATAAGAAAAAAAATGGTGAGTTTTATTGGGAATCTGCATCCATCTCTCCCGTCAAAAATCGTGAAGGCACAATTACCCATTTTGTTGCAGTCAAAGAGGATATCACGGAACGCAAACAGATGGAAGAAAAACTGAATTTGTTCAACAAATATCTTGAAGAGCGCGTGATCGAGCGTACGGAAAAACTGAAAGAGAAAAACACAAAACTATTAGATGAAATCGTTAAGCGCGAGCAAGCAGAGGAGGCCATTTTCGAAAGCGAAGAGAAATATCGAAAGATAACATCTACGGCAACTGATGCGGTTATGGTTTTCGATGCAGAAACAAGGCAATTCGTCGACGTCAATAAATCCTGCGAAGAACTCTATGGTTATACGCGTGAAGAATTTCTCAATATGAAGCATACAGATATTACTGCTGAGGTAGAAGTTTCTGAGGAACAGATCCAGGAGACTCTTGCCGGAAAGCTTCATATAATTCCCTTACGTTACCATAGGAAAAAGGATGGAACTGTTTTTCCTGTGGAGATTTCTGTCAGCACATTTACATACAAGGGGCGGAAGGTGCTCTGTGGAATGATTAGGGATATTTCAGCGCGTAAACGCGCAGGAATACGTCTTAATGCCCAGCACGCAGTAACAAAAGTATTATCCGAATCTACAACTCTTAAGGAGGCGTTGTCCAGAATTCTTTCGACCATGTGTTCTACACTGGAATGGGATTTAGGAGAGATTTGGTTGTTTGATCGAGAGAATCAAGTATTGAGGTGTTCAGAAATCTGGCATATTGCATCTGTTGATATGCCGGATTTTAAAGCTGTCACAAAAGAAATTACCTTTCCCCCGGGCATTGGGTTGCCTGGGTCTGTCTGGTCGAAAGCTCAACCTGTCTGGATTGCTGATGTTGTTCATGATGCAAATTTTCCACGGGCATCAGTTGCGGATAAAGAGGGGCTGCATGGTGCCTTTGGTTTTCCAATTCTTGCCGGTAGAGAAGTGATTGGAACAATTAGTATCTATAGTCGCGAGATAAAAGCACCCGACGAGGACCTGCTTAATCTGGTAGAAGATATCGGCAGCCGGATTGGCCTCTTCATAAGGAGAGTCCATGCAGAGGAACAAATAAAGGCAGCGCTTAAGGAAAAAGAGGTGCTTCTGGAGGAAGTCCACCACAGGGTCAAAAATAACCTGCAGATAATTTCAAGCCTGCTCGATATGAGCAGTATGCAGACACAGAACAGAGAGACGATAGATCTGTTTGCAGAATCACGTAACAGAGTGGAGGCTATGTCCCTTATCCATTCACAGCTCTATGAAAGTGAGCAATTTGATGAGATAGATATGCAGAGGCATATCCATGAGCTATCTGAAAATCTGTTAAAGATATATTCTAAAGAGAAGGCAATTACATTTGACATTCAGTCTGGGAATGTGTATTTAACGGTGACACTTGCAGTTCCCTGTGCGCTTGTTTTGAACGAGTTGATATCCAACTCCCTGAAACACGCTTACGTAGATGGGCAGCAGGGAATAATCAGTATCTCCATGCAGCAGTCAAACAAAGGAACGATTCTTGCGAAAATCAAAGATGATGGGGTCGGCATTTCTGAGGAGATTGACATAGAAAAAACTAATAGTTTGGGATTAAAATTGGTTAGAAACATTGTAAATAAGCAATTAAATGGTACAATGAACATTGTAAGAAATAAGGGCACAGAGGTTGCCTTAGAATTTAATACTCACAGGAGAACTCATGAAAAGGGTGATGGTAGTAGACGATGAAGCGGTCATAACCATGCAATTGGAAGAGCGGTTACAGCATATGGAATACGATGTAGTGGGGACCGCCTCCTCGGCAGAAGAATCTGTGAGTATGGCCAGAGAACTCTGCCCCGATTTGATTCTCATGGATATTGTTATGAAGGGAGAGCTTGACGGTATTGATGCTGCCAGGACGATAAAGGCGTATTTGGACATCCCGGTTATATTTCTGACTGCGTATGCGGAAGATAAATTTATAAAAAGGGCGATGGAGGTAGAACCATTCGGTTATATTGTTAAGCCATTTAGAGAAAGCGAAATAAAGGCAAACATTGAGATTGCCCTTTATAGAAAAGCTCAGGAACGAAAGAGAAAGCAGGCGGAGGATAGGATTCGCAGGTTATTTCTTGTTATTGAACACAATCCATACATGGTTATGGTTGTAGATGTCAATGGGAAGGTAGAATATGCAAACTCCGAGTTCACCCGGACAACCAACTATACGCCCGAGGAAGTATCAGGGAGAGAAATCCCCCTCTTAAGAGCAAATAAAGCATTATCTGATTTGTATAAGGATGTGCGGGACGATGGGGAATGGAGGGGAGAACTTTGCATCAGGAGAAAAGATGGTACACCATGTTTGAAATATACAGTTGCCATGCCGGTAAAAGACATAAATGATGATATTACTTTTTTTGTTTTAGTTATGGAAAAAGTCATCAAGCGTGAGAAGAGGGGCAAGGAGTTATTACGTGCAGAAAAGATGAATTCATTAAGAACAATAGTAGCCGGAATTGCCCACGAGTTTAACAATATCCTTGCAGTTGTTCATGGTAGCGCAGAGATGCTGGAAGACGGTTTTGAGAATGAAAAGGAATTGGAAAATGGGCTACGTAATATTAAGGAAGCGAGTGATGATGGGGCCGGGATAGTTAGAGATATGATTACGATTGCCAAATCAGAAAAAGACACATCTGAGTACATCTTTTTTGATTTAAGACAATTAATAATTCAGGCGATAGAAACTACTGTACCAGGGTGGAAGGACACAGCTCATCCCGGAGAGAAAAAATATGAAGTAGACAGAAGCGGCATGAAAAGAACGCCTGGAGTATTTTGTGATCCTGCAGAGTTGAGAGAGGTATCTATAAATATAATAAATAATGCACTGGATGCGATGCCTGATGGCGGTCGTATCTCATTTAGTACATGGAGCAATGAGAACACGGTATTTGTGGAAATCTCTGATACAGGCATGGGCATGTCCGAAGAGGTAAGGAATCAGATGTTTGATCCGTTTTTCACTACCAGGAGACCAGAAAGAACCGGGCTGGGTATGGGTGTCGCCTATAGTATTGTAAAGAGACATGGCGGTAAGATGGAGGTAGAAAGCGAGGAGGGAAAGGGTACAACGCTGACCCTGAGCTTGCCGATTAAGAATGAAATTAAACAGCAAAAACTATCATCAAAATCTATTCCGGATAAAATGGCTAAGGGGCTCAGCATCCTTGTGGTAGATGATGAAGAAAAGATTTGCAATATACTGGATACATTCTTTTCAAGAGAGGGTCACATGGTTAAAGCTGTTAACAATGGGGCTGAGGCTATTGAGATGGCAAAAAGAGAAGATTTCGACTTGGTGATATCTGATCTGGCCATGCCTGATGTGACCGGGCATGATGTAGTAAAAGCGCTGAATGAGTTAGATAAAGTGCCAAAGATAGGCATCTCCACGGGTTCGTTCGACAATTACTCATCTGTAGAGATAAATGCCTTGAAGGCAGATTTCATCATTAACAAACCTTTTAAATTAATAGAATTGGCAAATAAAATAAATGTCTTATTCGATGATGAATAAAGAGATGGCTAATGGCGACTTCGATGTGTATTTATAGTGGATGTAATGAATTTACTTCATTAATAAGTTGTTCGTAAGGAAAGTTTTTCCCGGGACATGCGGTACCTTTTTGAAGAACCTGGCTATGTCTGACGATGCGTGATTTAGGAATGTGGTATTTTTCAGAAAAATAAGTGACCAGGCTTACGAGAGATTCAAGCTGGTTGTTTGTAGGTTCGTTGTCCTCTTCAAAATTCCCAACAAGGCAGATTCCGATAGAAATTCGGTTAAGGTCCATATTGGCGGTATGCGCGCCATGAATCTGTTTCTTCCATCTATCACCTACTTCAATCTCACCATTGCCCGAACCGTTTCCGTTTCCGATGACGAAGTGATAGGCTAAACCGTGCTCCCACTTTTTCTTATCTCTGTGATATTTATCAAAGTTATCTGCATTTCCTTCATTTGTAGCGCTGTGATGTAACACTACATATTCCCATTTGTTCTCTTCTACATCTACCTTGCACAATTCATCAATGTTAATGGCAATGGTAACTGTGGGTTCCTTTTTAATACTGATAAATGGTAAGTAGACGAAAAGTCCTGTTGCTGTTACAAACATAGCAACCGAGACTGTTATGACATGCCATTCAACTATCTTCATAGTGTCGTTTGGTTAAAGCAAGGAATAGAGGAAAAATATTATTCTCTTTCAGGGTGTGAGCGTATTAAAAGACTTATGCTTATGTACCTGAAAAAGCCCCTTAAAATCAATATTTTATAGAAATATTGAGACGGTAAAGCAAGGATAATATGCTTGTATATCTATGCTTATCTTGACACTTTATTATAATTGTGATACTATTCTGCAATATTACTCCAATTTATAAAACTCGTAAGGGATTATATTACAATGGCTTATGGAAGCTTTGCCGAAGTTGTCCTGGATATCCCTCTCAATAAAAAATTTCACTACAAAATCCCGCCATCTTTAGTAAATCATGTAGAAATCGGTAAAAGGGTTAAGGTTCCTTTTGGGAGGAGAACCGTTGTGGGGTATTGTGTCGGGCTGACCAATACATCAGACGTAAAGACGCTAAAGGACATAATACACATAATCGACACAACACCTATCTTGAATTCCAAAATGCTAGGAGTTGCGGAATGGATGGCTAATTTCTATTTTTGTGGCTTGGGAGAAGCGCTGGAATCCTTTTTGCCTTCTGTGGTAAGGAAGGGTATCAAATCTAGAACGGTAAACGTTATAAGACTGTGTACAGATGGAGTCTCTGTAGAAGAGATGATTTCCACGATTAAAAAAAGAGCACCAAAACAGGTAAAAGTACTGGAGGTTCTTGCTGAAAAAGGCGAGATCACATTTCCGGAATTAGCAAGTATTAGCGAGTGCAAAATGGATAGTGTTAAGAGGCTTCGAGATCGAGGTTTTATTACCCTTGATAAAAGAGAAGTAAGCGATTCCATTTTTGCAGGAAAACACTTCAAAAAAACATCTCATTTCTCTTCAACCGAAGAGCAGGAAGTAGCAATCAGACTTATTAAGAGGAAAATAAGAGAAAAGAAACACAGTGTCGTTTTACTGAAAGGTGTTACAGGAAGCGGCAAGACAGAGGTCTATCTTCAGGCGATCTCAGAAGTAGTTACTTTAGGGATGAAGGCTATTGTTCTGGTTCCTGAAATATCTCTCACACCGCAAACGATTGAAAGGTTCAAATCCCGTTTTGATAGAGTAGCCGTCTTGCACAGCAGTTTGACTGAGCGGCAGAGAAGTGATCAATGGTGGGATATTAAGAGTGGTAATGCGGACGTTGTTGTTGGTGCCCGTTCGGCAATATTTGCCCCTTTAGAAGATGTGGGGCTTATCGTAATTGATGAAGAGCACGAGAATACATTCAAGCAGGACACCTCTCCGCGTTATAACGCTCGCGATGTGAGTGTTGTCAGGGCGGCATATGAAAATGCTGTGGTTGTACTTGGCTCTGCAACACCTTCTCTTGAGAGTTTTTATAATACCGATATTGGTAAGTATGAGTGTGTAGCATTGAAGAATAGGGTAGGGCATAAACCTCTTCCCAGGGTGGAAGTAATTGATATGCGGCGTGAGATATTCGGAGGTAAAGGGCAGAAGCCGATATCGGATTATCTTGAACTTAGCATGAAGAAATGCCTCTCTAAAAAAGAGCAGGTTCTGTTGCTTCTAAACAGACGCGGGTTTTCGCCTTTTATAAGTTGTAGAAGATGTGGATTTGTATTAAAATGTAAAAGATGTGACATCTCTCTTACATTTCATAAGAGGAAAAATGCGGTAATATGTCATTATTGCTTTTCGGAAGAACCTGTCCCGGGAGAATGTCCTGATTGCTGTTCTCCGGGTATACGTTTTACGGGTTTTGGTACTGAGAGGATGGAGGAGCTGATCCGGGCCAGATTTCCTAAGCACAATCTTCTGAGGATGGATAGCGATACAATGAGGGGGCGGGATTCTCACGAAAAGGCCTTGAGTGCTTTTCGTCGTGGCGATATAGATATCCTTTTAGGCACCCAGATGATAGCAAAAGGCCTTGACTTTCCAAACGTTACTTTAGTTGGAGTGCTTTCTGCGGATACGATTGTCAATCTGCCTGATTTTCGGGCAAGTGAAAAAACGTTCCAGTTGCTATGTCAGGTTGCGGGAAGAACAGGAAGAGGCGCAAAAGGAGGAAAGGTTATCGTTCAAACCTTTAATCCTGATCATTACAGCATTACGCATGCTGCAACACATGACTATGATGGATTTGCCAAAAAAGAGCTTGAATATAGAAAGCAACTTTATTATCCTCCATATGGTAGATTGGCAAGAGTTGTATTACGTGGAAAAAAGGATCAGGATGTTAAGGAAAAAGCCTCGGAAATTGCCGAAAGGCTGATGCATACAATAAAATTGCCCGGCGGTTCGCTTCTGGCGGGTTTGCGTAAAGACAAGGTTGGAGTTTTAGGGCCCGCGCCTGCACCGATTGTTAAGGTTAAAGACAACTATAGATGGCACCTAATAGTTAAGGCTGATAGTTTTAAAAACCTGCATACGATTTTAACAAGCATTGAAAACGAGAATAGAAATTCTAAAAAGGTCCAGATGATGATAGATGTGGATCCTTATATGTTATTATAGGTGATAAAAAATGCCAGAAAATGGATTTAGTGCGGAAGAGTTCTTCGGTGACGGCGGAGGAATGACATACAGTGATTTTATCCTGCTGCCGGGTCATATCGGCTTTTCTGTAGAAGATGTTGATCTGGAAACAAACCTTACGAGGAATCTCAGAATAAAAAGACCAATTGTCAGTTCTCCGATGGATACGGTAACTGAATCAAAAATGGCTATCTATCTGGCCCTACTTGGCGGAATTGGCATAATACATTACAACAATACAATTGAAGAACAGACCAGGGAAGTCAGACAGGTAAAAAGGTTTGAAAACGGCTTCATTACCGACCCGGTAACTCTCAGCCCCGAAAATACCATTTCAGATGTTGACGATATTAAAGAGACGTACGGGTTTTCCGGTATACCAATAACTGAAGATGGAACTTTGAAAACTAAATTGATAGGTATCGTTACGCGGAGAGATATAGATTTTGAATTAGATAGAACAAAGAAATTACGAGAAGTTATGGTTGACCAGCTTATTACGGCAACCGCTGGTATTACTCTTAAGGAAGGGAATAAAATACTCAAAGAGTCCAGGAAAGGTAAGCTTCCTTTGGTGGATAAAGATGGCCGTCTGGTCTCCTTAATGAGCAGGTCGGATCTGTTAAAAAATAAGGATTTTCCTTTAGCTTCTAAGAATAAAGAAAAGCAGTTGTTGGTAGGAGCAGCAATTTCAACACGAGATGAAGACAAGGAGAGGCTCAAAGAACTGGCAGATGCCGGGGTGGATGTGGTAGTGATTGATGCCTCACAGGGCGATTCAATTTACCAGTACCATATGATAGATTATATAAAGAAAAATCATCCCGAGGTAGAGGTTATCGGCGGAAACGTTGTAACTGCCAAGCAATGTAAATCACTTATTGATAAAGGTGTGGATGCCCTTCGTATAGGTATGGGGGCAGGTTCTATCTGTATTACTCAGGATACTATGGCAGTCGGCAGGGCGCAGGGATCTGCGGTTTACCACTGTGCAAAGTTTGCGAGAGAGTATGCGGGAATACCGGTAATTGCGGATGGAGGGGTTGCTAACATAGGGTACATCGTCAAGGCGCTCTCGTTAGGGGCAAGTAACGTAATGCTTGGCGCATTGCTCGCCGGCACGAATGAGGCTCCTGGTGACTACTATTACGAAAGCGGTGTCAGGTTAAAAAAATACAGAGGCATGGCATCTTTAGAGGCAATGGATAAAGGTGGTGACAAGAGATATTATTCAAGCGATGATAAGATTAAAATTGCTCAGGGAGTATCTGGTACGGTAGTTGATAAAGGCTCAGTTGCTCATTTTGGTGAGTATATTATCAAAAGCTTACTGCATGCAATGCAAACAATTGGTTACAAGACAATAAAAGATCTGCATAACGGGATTTATGATGGTACTCTTGCTTTTGAAGCCAGGTCTCCTTCTGCTCAGGGGGAAGGGTCAGTCCATGATTTGCATTCATATACTGCACCTGAAACTTCACTGTTCTATCCTCGCGATAGAAAAAGGGGATAGTTTATTTATAGAATATTTTTAACTTGTGGTTTATAGGGTAAACATTGTCATGATAAAAACGATACGATCCTTCCATCTTCTGATCCTCGTCGCTGCTATTTTTGCTTTTTCCGGTTGTGTAACCAGGACAATAACCGTTAAAACAAATCCCAG
>CAYTGO010000082.1:0-4028 GCA_964437425.1 uncultured Candidatus Scalindua sp. | reverse complement strand
GAATTAGATCCAATATCAATTAAGGAGCGACAGGCAAGGATGTTAGAAAGTGCAGAAGAGTTGAGGCAGAGAGTCAACGTGCCGGAGTTTTAGACATCGTACCAGGCAGTATTTAACTAGTGGCAATCCATCATCTGGCTCTATTTGCTTATCAATCTTGGCCTCAATAAGATTATCATCTCTCCAAACAGATAATAACGTCTTTCCCGCTTGTAAATAAGCAGTCCCATTTTGTATGAAAATGACATTAATCTCCACAATAATTCTCTCTCTCTTGTCCTTCTGTTTTGGCCAGATTACTAATGCCAGTGAAGATGATAAGAGTAGATGGAACAAACGTTACGATACCGGGGAATTTCTATACGGTAAAGAACCGTTAAAGTTCCTGAAGGAGAAATTTGATATACTGGCCAGAGGCAAGGCTCTGGTCCTGGCTATGGGAGAAGGGAGAAATGCGGTATTTCTTGCCGGGAATGGATTTGACGTTGACTGTTGTGATATTTCTGAGAAGGCTGTTGAGAAAGCCAGGCGTTTCTCCCGGGAAAGTGGTGTGGCACTGAATGCATTTACAGCTGATCTGGAAGAGTACAAGATACCTGTTAATACGTATGATCTCATTACCTGTTTCTACTACACTCAGAGAGATCTCATACCTCATATCAAGGAAGGCCTGAAGAGTGGGGGCATGGTTATGATTGAGACATATTCCATAGACCAGCTGAAATATGGCAAGGATGCACCCGGACCCAAAAACCCTGCCTATCTGTTAAAACACAATGAGCTCCTCGATTTATTCAGAGATTTTCGTATTCTCTATTATAGAGAAGGCGAGATAGCAGAGAATAAATCAGTGGTGAGTTTGATTGCGCAGAAGAAATTGAAATGACATGAACATATTAGACAACGTAACTGAATCTCAAAAAGAGGCGATTACACATATTGACGGTCCTTTGCTTGTGATCGCAGGCGCCGGCAGTGGCAAGACGAGGGTGATTACACGCAGGGTAGGATACCTTGTTGAGCAGGGGACTGACCCGGCAAATATTCTGTCCATAACATTTACTAATAAAGCTGCTAATGAGATGAAAGAGCGGTTGGGTGAGTTTCTCGATCTCAGGGGAATGTGGATCTCAACTTTTCACGCGATGTGTTCAAGGATATTGCGTAGCGAAATTGAGCATCTGGAATTTACCAGGAACTTCAGCATCTATGATTCCGGGGATCAGGCCAAGTGCATAAAGGATATTATGAAAGAACTGAAACTGGACACTGATCACTGGAGGCCTGGTGCAGTTGCAGCATCTATCAGTAACGCAAAAAATGAGTTGCTCTCGGCAGAGGAATTTGCTGAGTATAAGTCGGGCTATTACAATGATGTTGTTTCAAAGGTATATACCAAATATCAGAAATATCTTGAGGCAAATAATGCGCTGGACTTTGACGACCTGCTTTTCATGGTAGTGCGTCTGTTCAAAAAATTTCCTGAAGTGTTGGAGAAATACCAGGATAAATTCAGGTATATCCTCATTGATGAGTACCAGGATACGAACCATGCGCAATATGCAATTACTCAACTGCTGGCGCAGAGGTATGAGAATATTTGTGCAACCGGAGATCCTGATCAATCTATCTATGGTTGGCGCGGTGCCAACATACGGAATATACTCAATTTTGAAAAAGATTATCCTGATACAAAAACGGTCAGGTTGGAACAGAACTATCGTTCAACGAAGAACATTCTTCACGTCGCTTCAGAAATAATCAATAATAACATATCACGTAAACCAAAATCCCTCTGGACTGAAAATAGCGAAGGGAGCAAGGTAAGGATTGTTCACTGTGAGGACGAGAATGTTGAATCGAAGGAGATAGCAGCAAACATTTCTGAATTTATTAATAACGGAAACCTGCATTCAGATATAGCGGTTTTCTACCGTACAAACGCGCAGTCACGTGTGTTGGAAACCTGCATGCTGCGTGAAGGAATACCATACTCAATCGTGGGCAGTGTTGCATTCTTCAAAAGAAAAGAGATTAAAGATGTCCTCTCTTACCTCAAGCTCTGCGCCAATCCTGATGACGATCTATCATTTGAAAGAGTTATAAATGTTCCTGCAAGGGGCATCGGAGCAACGACTATAAAACGATTAAGAGAATGGGCGGGGCTGAATAACACAAATATGCTGGAGACAATATCCAGGGTTCAGGAGATTAAGGAGATCAAAGGAAAGAGCTCCAAGGCGGTAAAAGGTTTCCGGGATATTATTTCTGAACTACATACTATCCCAACCTATCCGGTAATGGGATTTGTAAAAGAGGTTATCGAGAAAATTGGATATGTAGATTACCTGGTTCAATCTTACGAAGGTGATAGCGAGGAGAGGTTGGAAAATATTGAGGAGCTGGTAAATGCTGCCAGTGAATATGACGCTTCAAATCCGGATGGTTCGCTCCAGGGTTTTTTAGAAGAGGTGTCACTGATTGCAGATATTGACAAATGGGATGATGCCGCGGATACCGTTACCCTGATGACGCTGCATGCAGCAAAGGGTCTGGAATTTCCGGTTGTCTTTATGGCTGGCCTGGAGGAAGGGTTGCTGCCTCATTCGCAATCAAAGGATTCAGATGATGACGTTGAAGAGGAGCGTCGATTGTGTTATGTGGGCGTTACGAGGGCCCAAAAGGATCTGTTTCTGATCCACACCAGATATCGGTCCAAATTCGGACAGCGCTCTGCGTGTGTTCCTTCAAGGTTTTTAAGTGAGATACCTGTAGATTTTGTTGAAGAGATTGATAAAACAATCTATAATTCTTACGCTGATAAACTACGTACCGAACCGGTAACAGGATATAGATATTCCGCAGATGACGATGGATATCAATGTGATGCAGTAGACGATTATGATGAGTTGCCGGTATTCCAGATTGATGAGCCTCAAGAGAGTGTCGAGCTGGTTTCAGGGGACATTGTAAAACACGAAATTTTTGGTCGTGGGAGAGTTGTAAAGATAGCCCCATCTTCTGACACAGTACATGTTGATTTTAATAGAGTAGGTATGAAGAAGTTGGCACTGGAATATGCAAATTTAGAAAAGGTAGAAGGTTCCTGCCGATAATAAATATAAAGGAGTGAGTAAATTGGAAAAAATATATCTTGATCATGCGTCTTGTACGCCAACACATCCACTGGTAGTAGAAACAATGGTAGATGCCATAAGAAACACCTATGGTAATCCGTCAAACCTGCACCATTTCGGGCAGGTTGCAGGTAAAGCGGTAACAACTGCCAGGGGTGAAGTTGCATCACTTATAGGAGCAAAAGCTGAAGAAATTATATTTACATCAAGCGGGAGTGAAGCGAATAATTTTGCCATCAGGGGTCTTGCAACGGCAAATAAAAAGAAGGGCAAACACATCATCACATCAGAGATAGAACATTTTTCAATACTTAATCCACTGAAAAAACTGAAGAAAATGGGCTTTGAGGTTACGCATGTACCGGTTGATAAATACGGTATGATAGATCCTGAGGATGTTGCTAAGGCAATTACACCGGAAACTGCTCTCGTCTCGATAATGCATGCAAATAGTGAAATAGGTACTATTGAGCCGATTGAAGAGATCGGGAAAATTGTTAAGGAGAAAGGTATCACCTTTCATGTTGATGCCGTGGCGTCTGCAGGTTATGTGCCTGTAGATGTTGACGCAATGATGGCTGATGCCGTAAGCCTGGCAGGCAGTCAGTTCTATGGCCCACCGGGTGCAGGTGCGCTCTACCTGAGAGAGAAAACAAGGATAGTACCTTTTATAGAGGGCGGTGTGCAGGAAGGCGGACGTCGTGCCGGTACGGAGAATATACCCGGAATAGTGGGTATGGGTAAAGCCGCAGAGTTGGCAAAGAAAGAGATGGATACGCGCATGGGGGCAATAAAGCCTCTACGAGACAAGCTGTTAAACGGCCTGATGAGTTCAATAGATAGTATTCATCTGAATGGTCATCCTGAAAAACGATTACCAAACAATATAAA
>CAYTGO010000081.1:7579-12895 GCA_964437425.1 uncultured Candidatus Scalindua sp. | reverse complement strand
TATTATGGATAATTTCTGTCTTTGCCGCTGAGGTAGTAGAAGCGCCTGAATACGTATTAGCCTTTACGGTATCTATTTTGACAGGTAAAGGCATCTGCCGGATTAAGTCGGACAGAAAAACGAGGCTGCCGTTTAAGACCCCGATTACGGTAAGATTCTTATGCTTGTAGTCTACGGCAAGTTTTTGTGCAATCGCACTAATCCTGTTTTTGATTTCAGCTTCAGAGAATAAGATCTCTTCAATATCGTTTTGCATAAATGTTTTAGAAAAGCTTCTTGAGAAGAGTTAAGTGGTAAATACTGTAATTGGAGCCTCTTACAATACCAAAACAGATTAACAATTTTCAAAATATAACCGTGAAGCATATTGTCTGTCAAACGATTTATAGAGATAAAGGATTGCTAATTTCAGATTTTGTTAAAATAAATAGGTTGATAGGATACAAATAAAGAATAAAATATAGAATCGTAATTTAGATTAGCAGAATATATCCAATAAATTTATTCAGGAGAAAAGAAGATGCCTATTTTTGATAATATCCTTGCGACTATCGGGGGAACACCCATTGTAAAAATAAACAAAATACCTGACGAGAATTGCGCTAATCTTTTTGGAAAATTAGAGATGTTTAATCCTGCCGGTAGCGTCAAAGATCGTATAGGTCTGGCTATGATAGAGGATGCAGAAAAAAAAGGTTTACTGAAGCCCGGAGATACGATAGTAGAACCTACATCAGGTAATACAGGAATTGCACTCGCAATGGTAGCTACAGTCAAAGGGTATAAAGCGGTCTTTACCATGCCTGAAACAATGAGCCTGGAGAGACGGGCCCTGCTCAGATACTTTGGAGCCGAAATTGTCCTGACAGAAGGCCCAAAAGGTATGAAGGGTGCTATTGAAAAGGCAGAAGAGCTTGTAAATGAAAAAGGCTATTTCCAGCCTCAACAATTTGACAATCCTGCCAACCCACAAGTCCACAAGGAAACTACCGGCCCTGAAATAGTTAATGATTTCGGAGACAAAGAACTCCACTATTTTGTCGTTGGCGTCGGAACCGGCGGTACAATATCAGGTGCGGGTGAGGTGCTGAAGAAGAATTTCAGCGACATAAAGAACATTGTGGTAGAACCAGCAGAATCTCCGGTTCTATCAGGAGGAGAACCTGGACCTCACAAAATCCAGGGAATCGGTGCAGGGTTTGTTCCGGGCATTTATAATCAAGCGGTAGTTGATGAAGTACGCCAGGCAAGCAATGATGAAGCATTCAGCATGGCAATACGCCTTGCAAAGGAAGAGGGAATCTTCTGCGGTATCTCTTCCGGTGCAAATATGCATGTAGCGTTACATATCGCCAGAGAAGCGGGACCCGATAAAAATGTTCTGGTAATTTTACCTGATACAGGAGAGCGTTATATCTCTACCGACCTGTTTAAAGCCGTAGAAAAGGATTAAAATGGACAACTCCATATACAGTGATAAAAATGCGGCTCGTTTAAGCCACATTACCAAAGCACTTAGTGACTCATACGAGAAACATGGTGGTATTAACCATCTGGAAGGGCCTAATCTTCCATCAAAAAAGGAAGTTCAAAAACTGGTAAAACTACTGCTGACAATCATGTTTCCCGGTTTTTACGAGGAAGCGACCGGGAATAAAGATCATCTGGACGCTTACCTCCTTGCACAATGCTCCAGTGCGCTGGAATGTCTCTCTGATTTAATACAGAAGAGCTTAATGCATGAATGTAAGGAGGGTGTCAACTGTAAACGTACAGAAGGAGAGTGCTGGGACTGCTCAGTTGAGATTGCATACCTTCTACTTGAAAGCATCCCTGATATTAGAGAAATTGTAAATCAGGATATTCATGCTGCATATAAAGGAGATCCTGCAGCAGCTAGTTATTTTGAAGTAGTATTAAGCTATCCATCAGTAAGAGCTATTTCAGTTCATCGCCTGGCTAATTTCCTGCAAATGCAGGAAGTCCCATACATACCCAGGATGATGAGCGAATACATTCATGAAAAAACAGGAATAGATATCAATCCTGGAGCAAAGATCGGCCCGGGATTTTTTATAGACCATGGTACAGGTGTAGTAATTGGAAGCACGGCTATTATTGGTAAAAATGTAAAGTTTTACCAGCATGTCACGTTAGGAGCCTTCAGCCTGACTGACGTCGAGAAGATCAGGAAGGAAAACAAAAAGAGACATCCTACAATCGAGGATGACGTCACAATCTACGCCGGATCAACAATTCTAGGCGGAAACACAATAATTCAAAAAGGATCTATCATCGGTGGAAATGTCTGGCTGACACGATCAGTCCCTCCATATACAACAGTAACGGTTGATTCACCCTACCTTATATTCAAACATAAAGATAAGGTAGAAAAATATGAAGTCGATTTTCAGATTTGATACTTCATTTATTCAATATTTTATTTTATGTAATGCTATCATGTGTGCTTTCAATATGAGAGAAGCTCTTATCCATAAGCCTTAATTCGTGACCAACCTGAAATTATCTCTTCTTTTCCATAACATAAGCTAACCGCATACTAACAATGAATAAACTTAATAAAGGCAGTGTTTTTCTTTCATACGTCGATAAAGACTTAAGCCATGCAAGGAATATCTATGAAGGGTTGACCCGGAGGGGGCTAAATGTCTGGTTTGATAAAGTGGACCTAAAACACAGAAGCTGGAGGACCTGGGCCGGTGAGACCATCAATCTGAGCCGCTGTCTCATTGTCTGCATCAGTAAAGCAGCCTTGAGAGAAATAGACAAAAGCATTGCCGGCTCCCAGAATAAAAAAATAAGAATTGCTTATGAAATTGCCCGGGATGTGAGCATGGAGAAATTAGTCATTATTCCCATAATGATTGAAGACTGCTTCTATGGGAATTTTTACTTGAATAGCTTAGTACAATATGACCTGATTAATAGTTTTGAAAGAGAACTGAATAAACTGGCTGTTAATCTGGGTGGACATTCCCTATCTGATCCGGATGCAAAGGATCAGAGGGATAGGGAGGAGAAGAAACTACACTACCTCATAGGTATGGCTGAAACTGCCTATTATGCATGTGATTATACTCACTCTGTTGCAGCCTGGAAACGTTTCCTAAATCTAAAACCTGATATTTGTGAGGCATGGAATAGCAAGGGAACGGCTCTCTGTAAAGCAGGCAATAATGCTGAGGCTATTGACGCATATAATGATGCGCTCAAGATTAAACCTGATTATTATGAAGCGTGGAGCAACAAAGGTAATGCTTTATCTAAGTCAGGCCTTCATGACTCGGCGATGGAGGCTTATAGCAAAGCCTTAGAGATTATGCCGAAAGCCAGCAAGACGTGGTTTAACATTGGCCTTACTCTCAGTAAGGAAGGTAAATACGACGAATCCATAGAAGCATATGATAAGGCTATTAAAATCAGACCTGACTATCACAATGCATGGAATAATAAAGGAAATACGCTTTACAGATTGGAACGAAGTGATGAGGCAGTCGAAGCATATAATCACGCCATTAAGGTTTTCCCTGAATACCATGAAGCTTACTTCAACAAAGGACTCGTTGTCAGTAGCCTAGGTCGCGTGGATGAAGCTATTGCCACGCTGGATCGGGCAATTGAGATAGAACCTTTATATAAAATAGTACGGTTGAATAAAGGAAATATTCTATACGGTTCAGGCAGAGTTATTGAGGCGATAGAGGCATATGATCAGATTATTAAACTAGATTCAGACTACCATGAAGCGTGGTTTCACAAAGGGAATGCTCTATACAGCCTAAAGCGTTATGAAGAAGCTATCAATGCTTTTAACCATGCTATAAGAATAAAGCCAGAATACCACGAAGCATGGTTTAATAAAGCGATTACTCTTATTGATTCCTGTCGCCAGAAGGAAGCGTTGCTGGTTCTTGATCAGGTGACAAAGATAAAACCAGACTACTATCAAGCATGGTTCGATAAAGGGAATGCGCTTTTTAGTATGGAACGGTACGAAGAGGCACTTTCAGCTTATGATCATGTCATCGAGCACGATCCGGACAACCACAAAGCGTGGAACAATAAAGGAAACACCCTTTACCGATTGGATAAAGAGGAAAAAGCGGTAGCCGCGTATAATCAGGCTATTACTATCAAACCTGACTATTACGAGGCGTGGAAGAACAAGACCAGTGCCCTATTCAGATTAGGCCGTAGCGAAGAAGCCGTCTTCTCGCATAAACAGACCAGGAAGTTCAAACCGACAAACTAAATACTAACTGTTATTCTTAAGAGAATAGTCGTATAAATTAACGCAACGGTTTAAAGAGATACTCCAGTCCATTCAACTTGATTTCATAAACGCATTTGAGCATATCACCGAGTTCACCTTCCGGTAATCCCTTATTCACAGACCACACTATGTACCATTCTGGCAGATCCAGCAGTAACATATCTTTATATCTACCAGACGGCATACGCGCTTTCGCGAGTTTTAACAGATATTTTTTATCGGATAACATATACTTAAAAGTTCAAAGTGACTAAAGTGTGAAGTGAACTAAAGTGAGCTAAAGTTTTACCTGGATTTTTCAGGTTATAATTGCTCTCATAAAAATTAAGCATTGTCTGATTAAGTTTTCAAGACATCTCCCACTGCTTTCCTATATGCACAAAAATCGCAGCCATCTTTTGCATCAGGAATCTGACCACTTATCAGGCAAGCATAAATATCATCGATAGACTTTGCTACCCAGGAATCATCTCCATTGTAAGGTATCAGCGTAATATCAAATTCCAGTTTTCCTTTAAACATCTCTCTATCGGCCTGCCCATTACAGTACACAAAATATCCGGTTCTGGAAACTGAGTACCTGTTCATACGTAATAACCACTGATAGACCTCCATCTGCCTCCTGTAACCTATCTGCCAACCAAGGCTAACATTTGTAATCTTTTCACTCTTTGATGTCGCTTTATAATCAACAACTATATACTCATCCTGAGAATTTACCCATAAATCATCAATGGCACCAAAAACAAGAAGATTAGAAGATCTATGTAAATATTGAATGCCTGTAGAGTTTTGCCGCCACTTATCAAGATCTCTATGAGCAGCCGGACGTGCATCAATACCGTTTTTTTCCAGGAGTGGATGGTTCTGATTATTGTCCCGATAGTAGTCAAACTCCTTTTTCAGTAACATATCAACCGCATTGTTCAGATTAAAAGGAAAACCTGGTACACGGCCCACACCAAGCCTACGATCGATATAGAAACAGCGTGGACATTGCAGGAAAAGATCAATCTTTGAAC
>CAYTGO010000081.1:0-7479 GCA_964437425.1 uncultured Candidatus Scalindua sp. | reverse complement strand
CTACGATCGATATAGAAACAGCGTGGACATTGCAGGAAAAGATCAATCTTTGAACGACTCAATTTAAAAGGCTTTTGATCCTTCGGGTCATAAATATTTCTACTGCGTTTTGGATTGTAGAATTTAGACATATAAAATTTATTTATATTTTAGAAACTGCATGTTTAATACCAGCCAACATCTTTTCTCCGTACACGTTTCTAATAATTGAAGAGATTTCCGTATCAAGTTCGGCTCTTTCAGATTCCTGTTTTTTATTACAATCAAAACTGAACGCATCCTCCTGAACAGTTAGAGTTTCCGGACTACCGTTATAGATAGCCAAGGGCCAGAGACAGCAGGATTCAGGTTTTGTATCATAAAAAGAGAGATTGCTTTTAACTGCATGGCTGTGAAGTGAGCATAAAACCTCTCCGCTGCTGTTCTGCCAGGCAAAAAGGCATTGATTCTCTTCGTCCGTATCTATGGCAATAAGATTGTCATCCGTCTCGTCAAAAATATTCCTATAGAACCCATTAGCTTTTAATTGAGGTGCAAATTCTGCAGCTCCAGGTGTGTTAGCAAATACTTTGTCAACCTCATCCTTCTCTATACAAACTTCATACTCCGCGCAGCATGATATCTTTCCCTGGCAAACCCCCGGGTCACATTTGTGTTTGATTGAGATAAGTGACTTTAAATCCACTTTTACATTTTCAATTATTGGAAACAGTTCACTCATTTAATCTCTCAAGTTCCTGCACTGAGCCCTTATTTCAAAACATCTTTCACCGAGTTCCAGACCTCAGGTGTCTCCATGCAGAGTGAAATTTTAACATTTTTATTCAGTTCTCTTATAACCGTCCCTATCTCCTTATACGCTTCTACTCTAATTGGCCTGAAGTACCGGTGCTTCCCATCAACACATGGTACAAATTCGCTCAACAGAAGATTTGTCTGCGGATCTCTCTCTTTTATTACTTTGGACAGAGACGGAAGATATCTAAAACCGCCAAGACTGATGAACTTAACACTCTCCATATCCAATCTTTCAGAAAGCATCTCAAGCATCGCTTTGTAATGATCAAACCAGTCATCACACAGTATTATCGGATCCAGACACACTCCAACGTTATACCCTGCTTTTTGAACATCCACCGCCGCACATAATCGTTCCTCTAATGAAGGCGCCTTGTGCTCATGATTGTCAATAATTACCTGTGGGCTGAAAGTCCATGAAACTACAATGTTATCCGCAGGCTCTATATTTAATAAATTCTCTATTGTAGTAGTCTTTGTCCTCAATTCCAGTCTTGCATTGGGATGCTCTGAAAACAGTGGAATGAGTTTACAGGACAGACCGGTAAGATCGTCAAAGGCCATGGCATCACACAGCTCACCTGCATGGAAAACTATTCTCTTATCAGCTTCGGCAAGTAAAACGCCTTTAATCTCATCCAATATTTCATCATGATTTACAAACACTGTGGGCACCGCATTATCAAAGTAACACTGTAAAAAACAGTACTCGCAATCAAAACTGCAATTATTACCATGGCTGATAAAATATTCAGTATTCCCCACGATGCCATCCCTGCACCTGAATTCTTTAACTAATCCGCCCTTCTTACCGGCTATTGCCAGGCACTCCTTACTCTTTTTAAAAATATCGTCAGTTGTTGCTCCATCGACATTGATATTTTTATAATCATCAATATACCCAACCTCTATATCAGGCAGTTTATTAAGTATCTGCCGGGTAACGGGTGAATCTACAACGTCCTTTTCTATGAATATCTTTCTTAACTTATATTTACTCAAACTCAATCTCACTTTAAACTTTAGGTACTTTTAACTTTTTGTTTTCCATATCCACCTCCACCGGGAGTATGTATACTTACAATGTCTCCACTACTCACATTAATAGTGGTCTTAGACGGTAGTTTATGTCTCCTGCCTTTCGAGATCAGAGTATTTTGTCCGACCTGACCTTTTTTACCACCCTTTAAACCATACGGCGCATGTTTTCTTCTATCAGAAAGTATACTGACGGTGGCGGGTTGAAAGAATTCATAATCCCTTATTATTCCATCCCCCCCCTTATGTTTCCCCATACCACCCGAACGAGGACGTATCTTATATTGGCTGATCCTGAATGGATAGTTATGTTCCAATGATTCTACAGGAGTATTTAATGTATTTGTCATATGAGTGTGAATAGCGTTAATACCTTCTAAATTTGGCCTTGCACCCATACCTCCCCCAATAGTTTCATAATAGGTGAAATGGCTCTCTTTTAATTTATCATACCCACCAATTGCAATATTATTCATAGTCCCGCTACTTGCCGCCGGAATCTTATTTGGAATAGATTTTGACAGTGCCCCAAATACTACGTCAACAATCCTTTGAGAAGTCTCAACATTACCGCCGGACACTGCACCCGGAACTTTAGCATTTACAACGGAACCTTCCGGAGCAGTAATAGAGATCGGTCTCATACAGCCTGCATTTGATGGGATATCATTTTCAACCAGGCATCGGAATACATAAAAAACACAAGACACAGTGACAGCATAGACAGCATTCACACAACCATCTACCTGTCTGCTGCTGCCGGAAAAATCAACGCTCACCGAGCTTCCCTTTACACTTACGCATACCTTAATTCTTACGCGCTTATCCACCATACCATCATCATCCAGGTAATCACTAAATGAGTACTCACCATCAGGTATTTTTTTAATTACGGATTTCATTATCCTGGCAGAATAGCCTTGGAGTTCCGACGAGTATTTTACAACCTCACTTTTTCCATATTTTTCACACAATTCATTTAACCTCTGCTTACCGATTGTATTAGCTGAAATCTGTGCGGTTATATCCCATTCACGCTCTTCCGGTGTCCTGACATTAGATGTGATTATGCTCATAATCTCTCTGTTTATAATATTTCTCTGTGCTATTCTTACTGGCGGTATCCGAATTCCTTCCTGATATATCTCAGTAGCATTGCACATGGAACCCGGAGACATTCCACCTACGTCTGAATGATGAGCCCTGTTCGCTACGTAAAAAACAGGTTTCTTACTTCCACCATAAAAGAAAGGCGTCACTATCGTGATATCCGGCAAGTGTGTACCGCCCTTAAATGGATCATTTAATATCACAGCATCGCCTTCACTCATTTCTACTGTTTTAATTGCCCATTCTACCGACATGGACATAGATGCCAGATGCACGGGAAGATGCTCTGCCTGGGCGACCATTTCACCACTGTGATCAAACAAGGCACACGAAAAATCCTTTCGCTCTTTTATATTAGTAGAAAAGGAAGATCTGCACAATACAACACCCATCTCTTCACATATTGTAGAGAACAGGTTGTTAAATATTTCCAGGTTAATGGGATCAAACATTAGTTAAGTATAAACATTAGAATTGTGTTACTGCTAATAATGCGTAATCATACCAGCATTCACTATGAAATCAAATTGGAATCTCACAGATGTGCAACTCCGGACGAAAGTTATAAAGTCATTGAATTATCCCTGTTTCTGTGATTAAATGGACAAAATTAATTCGAATAATTATTGGGAGAGAAACAGATGCATAAACGATATTTTAATAAAATAACAGCCGCCCTCTTTGCCTTTATCCTGATTAGTTTTGTCTGCATGCAATTTAACTCTGCATACGCTAATCCAAAGGTTTTAATGGAAACGTCAAAGGGAAATGTAACGATTGAACTGTACGAGAAAGAAGCACCAATTACTGTCAAAAACTTTTTATCATATGTATCTGATGGTTTCTACAATAACTTAATTTTCCATAGAGTAATGCCTAACTTTATGATTCAGTGCGGTGGCTTTGATTCTAAAATGAATAAAAAGCCCACAAAGGATCCCATTCAAAACGAAGCACGGAGAGGTTTAGGCAACAAAAGAGGTACACTCGCCATGGCAAGAACAGATATTATTAATAGCGCCACGGGACAGTTCTTTATCAATTTAAAAAATAATGATTTCCTCAATCACAAAGACAATACTTCAATCGGGTTTGGATATGCTGTTTTTGGAGAAGTTCTAGATGGTATGGATGTTGTAGATACAATTGGCAGAACAAGGACTCATGCCTACGGTACATACGAGAATGTACCAATGAAAACTATAACAATCAAGAACATGAGTGTAATAGAATAAGAGCTTAACCGGCTTGTACATTCAATTCCAAATTTACTTGACCAAGACATACACTGCCACAACTACAGAGCAATACCCCCAATATCTTTAAAAAGATATTGGGGGTTACAAGATTTAAACATCCCTACGCTCAAGTATCAATTCCATGTTTACAATCAACAGTAATCTATAGCTACCGTTTTTCATACAAAATCATTTTCTGTTTTTGGTGATTAGTTTTATAACGGACGATCTGTAATAATAATGAATATGAATAAATGTGTATATTCCTTGACGTATTCGTTGAACAGTTAAACAACAAACTCCTCTTATTATACGAACACATACCTGAGTATAATATCATTCATCGAGTAAACATAATACCTTAGCGAAAGGAGACGTTGTAATGAAATGACTTATGATCCATGATCTATTGAGAGCATAAAATGACAGGATTATATAGCGATAACGGCACGCATATTGCGACTTACTTCAAGCAGAAAGAAAAACATTTTATCTAAAGTATTCTCTGTTTGTGTCGATAATAAAGATAGAAAGTTTCTTTCGCCAGACGTATGTGATTGCTAAGTATTTAATACAACTAAAACTTAGCAAATAAAAAAAGGCTCTTACGTGTCCGTGTACCGTACTGTCTCACAACCGAATCAAATATACTAATATATAAAGAAAATCGGTTCGTTGACGCTACTGCATAACACTAAAAAGAGTCTTTTTTTATTTGGTAAGAAAGAACTTCCTAACAAACTGATGTCGTGTCAGTGATACAACTTTTCCAATCTTTCAAAGTAATCCGGAAAGGTCTTTTCAACACATTCCGGATTCTTTATCTTTATCCCTTTGGTTCTTAAACCGAAAAGAGCAAAGCTCATTGCCATGCGATGGTCATTGTAGGTTGATATATCTGCAGAATGTGGAGGTGATGGAATAATTTCAATACCGTCTTCAAACTCCCTTGCTTCTACTCCCACTTTTTTAAGTTCATTAACAACAGCTGTAATACGATCAGTCTCTTTGTACCTGAGATTTTTAACATTTCTTATGCGCGTATTCCCTTTCGCAAAAGCCGCAACAGGCGCCAGTGTCTGTACAACATCTGGAGTATCATTCATATCAATGTCTATACCACTTAACTCGCCTCCCTCAACCTCCAGCCAATCAGAAGACTTCTTTATCCTGCAACCCATTTTGCCCAGTATATCAACAAACCTGGCGTCACCCTGCAACGAGTCTTCACCCAGACCATCAACCCTGACCTTGCCCCCGGTAATAGCAGCGGCAGCTAAAAAATAGGAAGCGCCTGATGCATCCGGCTCTACCATATATTCACAACCCTTGTACACCTGACCTGATTTAACAGAAAATTCTTTATACGAATCCCTTTCAACAGTAACACCAAACCTGCTCATAACATCTAAAGTCATATCAACGTAATTCTTCGAAGCAAGGTCATCAATCACAACTATGCGGACATCACTGTTTGCATAGGGTGCTGTTAAAAGGATGGCGCTGATATACTGGCTACTGATATTACCCGGAATCTTGACAGTTCCACCCTTTAAGCCACTGGCATTTATCAATACCGGCGGACAACCGGTACCCTCCTTTGATGAAACATCTGCGCCGAGCTGATTTAAAGCGTCAATCAACTGTTGTATGGGCCGCTGTCTCATTCGCTCAATTCCATCAATCTCATATTTCCCATCACCAAGTGTCAAGGCAGCTGTCATAAACCTCACGACCGTTCCAGCATTACGCGCAAACAAACTGGCGCTGTCTACAGGTATCTTGCCCTCGCACCCTGTTATTCGTATCGTATTTTCTTCCTCTATTACGCTTACCGGTATGCCAAGTTCACCCAGACAAGAAACCATAACCCTGGTATCTTCGCTTAACAATGCATTCTTCATTACCGATTCGCCATTAGCAAGTAATGATGTTATTAATGCTCTGTTCGTATAGCTCTTCGAGCCGGGAATCGTTACCGTTGCATTCACATTTTCAACAGGTTTTATCTCTATCATAGCTTAATAATCCTTTTAGAAAGAGAAATTATAGACTTACATCCTCCTTTCATCAAGGACAAATACATTTGCCACGAAGACACCAGGACACGAAGAACGTATTTCGAAGTAAATCAGTTTCTCTTTTTTTCGTAATATTCAGTGCTTTCCTTGGTTAATTTTCTTTTATCTTTTATCCTCGGTACCTTGGTGCCTTCGTGGTAATACTCATGAATTAAAAAGTATTGACAATAAAAACGAATTATGAGACAAATGTACCTTTAGTTTTTAATATTTACGACTAATTATATATAGACAGATAGGAGTGGTTTTTTGGAAGACAGAAAGAAGATTGTTATTGGTTCAAGAGGCAGCAAACTGGCCCTGATCCAGGCGAATTGGGTTAAATCTGAACTGGAGAAAGCAAATAAAGAGATAGAATTTGTTATTGAAGTTATAAAGACAACCGGTGACAAGATACTGGATACTCCTCTTGCCAAGATAGGCGATATCGGACTCTTCACAAAAGAGCTTGAGGAAGCCCTTATTGATAAGAGGGTTGATCTGGTTGTCCACAGCGCGAAGGACATGCCCACTGCTATCCCTGATAGCCTCGAAATCGGAGTAGTAACAAAACGTGAAGACCCGCACGATGCATTAATCAGCAAAGATAACAAATCACTAAAAGATCTTCCTCAAGGTGCAACACTCGGAACCAGTAGCTTAAGACGCAGGGCACAGATCCTCGCAGTCAGACAGGACCTCAACATAGTTGACCTTAGAGGAAACCTGGATACCAGATTAGGTAAACTGGCATCAGGTGAACTTGACGCATTAGTTGTAGCGCAGGCCGGCCTTAATAGACTGGGCCGTGGTGACGAGGCCAGTGAGATAATTCCATCTGACATAATGCTTCATGCTGTTGGACAAGGAGCACTATGTATAGAAGTTCGTGAAAATGATGAGCAGATCAAGAAAATTATTCAAATCTTACAACACTTCGATACCAGATTTGCAGTACTGGCAGAGAGAGCTCTTCTGAAAAGGCTACAGGGAGGATGCCAGATCCCGATAGGCGCTCATGCAGAAGTTTTATTCCCGGTCAACCTGAAGATGGAAGCAGTTGTATGCTCACTCGATGGAACCACCATCATAAGAGATTCTATTGAGGGCAAAGTAGATGATTATTTAACTATGGGGAACGAACTTGCAGAAAGATTGCTCGGAAGAGGTGGACGCCAGATACTGGATGATATCAGGACTAAACTTGCTGATGAACAAGTTAAGTAAACTTCATA
>CAYTGO010000080.1:0-13184 GCA_964437425.1 uncultured Candidatus Scalindua sp. | reverse complement strand
TTAAGGGCTAGCCTGTTTTTGAAAGAGATAAATACACTTCTCAATAGCATTAAAATGAATATTATCAAAACTACTGTAATTATAGTCATATTTCTCTTAATAGGTGCATTCCTGTTTTCTCGTAATTTTTCAAAGCCAATCAAAGAATTAGCTACTGCTTCCAGCAAAGTAGCCAAAGGCGACTTCAGCGCAAAAGTTATCATTAAAAGTAGCAACGAAATAAGAGAGTTGGCAGATAGCTTTAATTATATGACAGATCAAATTAATACGTTATTTACACAACTGTCCAACCAGACTGATGAACTTAACAGTATTATATCATCAATCAGTGAAGGACTTTGTGTAGTTAACATAGATGGGGTTATTTCAATATGCAATGAAAGCTTTCTAAAAACAGTCCAAAATGACTCTGCAAAAGGCAAATTATATTGTGATGTAATACGAAACACTAGATTTGACGAATTGATGAAAGAAGCAAGAAGTAAGCAAAACAGTATTGTTGATGAATTAGAATTAAATAACAGAATATTTTTATGCAGCGCTACTTTCTGCTCAAACAATAAGGATATAGTGGTGACCCTGCATGATATAACAAAAATTAAGAACCTGGAAAAGACTAAAAAGGATTTTGCCACTAATGTTTCTCATGAATTACGTACACCACTTACAGCGATAAAGGGATTTGTAGAGACACTGCAAGAGGCAAATAATGATGAAGAAAATATACATTATCTGGATATTATTAGAAGACATACAGACAGAGTCATAAGGATTGTTAATGACTTACTGTTACTATCAAAACTTGAAGGAACGCCAGACAATCTTGAATTGGAGAAAGTAAATCTAAATAACCTAATGGAAAGTATCCTAAAAATATTTGAGCAGAGTTTAGAAGAAAAGAATCTTGCTCTAATATTTAATACAGACAACAATTTGCCTATTATCAAAGCTGATCCATTTAAGCTGGAACAGGTGTTTATTAATCTGATTGATAATGCCATAAAATATACGGAAAGAGGAGAAATTATAATAACCTTAAGCCGTAATAATGAAACGGTAACAATTGAGATACAGGATACTGGGATATGTATTCCGCAAGAGCATTTATCCAGAATATTCGAAAGATTTTATGTGGTGGACTCATCAAGATCCAGAAAGCTCGGTGGAACCGGCCTTGGGCTGTCTATAGTTAAGCACATTGTAAACTTACATAATGGAAAAATAGATGTTATGAATATACCCGGAGCTGGCACAAGCTTTATTGTCACCTTACCTGTTGGCCACTCATAAATCAAGCCCACCCAGTCTAAATAGAAATGCGTAAAATCATTATAATAATACAACTATCAGTGTATTGGCCTTTTTTATTGTTATTTAAAATACTATTTAAGTTTAAAGTAGAAGGTGTTTACAATCTGGAAAAAGCTGGTAGCTCTTTTATACTGGCAGTAAATCATGTTTCATATCTTGACCCCATATCTGTTTCTCTTTCTGTACCGTTTCTATTTAAATATTTTCCACTCTATTACATGGCACTTGACTATTTCTATGATACATTATTCTTTTATCCTTTCTGTGGAGCAGTTCGCGCCCATGAGGGGAAGGATCTGGAATTATCAGGCAGACCGCTGATAAATTTATTAGACTCCGGAGAGAGGGTTGTTATATTCCCCGAAGGCGCCATAAACAGAGGCAAAAAAAGACGACCGCGCAGAGGAATCTCTTATGTCGCCTCTAAAAGTAATAAAATGATATTACCTCTTAAAATAGAATCAAACCTTGACGGGTCTGTCAGTGTTTTAGGCGGAAGGGTAATTGACCTGCTGACTGGAAAAAAAAGGATAAAAATGGTATTTGGTAAACCTTTCAGAATTGAAGATACAATAGGCAAAACACCGGAGAGCCTTTCTGAATTTCGAGAAGCGTCTGAAGGTGTGTTCAAAAGAATAGAAGCGGCAACGTAACAATATGGCTCATTTCATTGATCTAACCGGACGTATAGTAAAGTATTCATCGAATTTATTCCAGAATATACTACCGTAGCACGCGCTCATTACCCAAGCCGCATCAATGCCGTAACTATCTCCCGTCCATATCCATGGTTGCTTCTTATCAAATACGGTATCTACATACATATCACCAAAGTTCTGCTTAGGTTCGAGAAGCGACGCCGCCTCCTCTGCCGTTGGTAAACGCCAATCCTTAAACCCGGCGTAACCTTTCAGATTCAGATTATTCACCCACTCAGATATTTTTTCTTTATCTTTAAATCTTTCAGATCCGTTCTGATGCCACATTAAGCCAGTCGTATAATCAACGACCACTTCGTCGTAAACTATAGATCTTAGCTCGTACTGGTGCCGTATTGTACTATGCCCGTAAAAACCCCAATCCTGCTCCTCGCGAATTTTAACATGAGGCATTGATAGCACCTGGGTTACTGACAAATCCTTGTATGATGAACGCAGGTACTTCCTTTCAATCCTATTCTGCCATTTAATATTCTTAAGACGCACCAACTCCTCACTGTTCAAGAATAAGATCAACTCCCCCCCATTTTGCCCCCCTTCATCTTTCAACGTTCCGAACCCAGGCGTTCGATAACTGTTTTCTTCAAGTCCTGTTCTTAATCCTTTACACAACTCTGATGAAACGAGAAAGGGTTTTTTGTTCTCATTCAGTACCTTTATCAGAAAATGCGTAAAGATACTGTTACGGCTCAGCCCTTCCTCTACCATGGGCTTACTTTCTCCTGATGTTATTACCTGACGTGACCTCCGATTATAGGCTGTCTTAATGACCTCGTCCGTGGCCCTAGCCATCTCCTTTCTATAGCCTCTGAAAGAATCACCGGAAAAACATGAGTCAGAGATAAGCAGGACGTGCATTGCTTTATTGGCATCAATCTTTAAATAATCATAAATTTGTTTATTCGAAATCCATGAAGAGGTAGCATCCGTGGTTCCTTCAACAGGTATCCAACTACCCTCACGCCTGGCAGAATCCAATCCACCATGACCTGAATAAAAGATTATGATAGAGTCATCCGGACCGACCCTTCTGGTCAGATATCTCAACTTGCCAAGTATGTTACTTCTGGTAGCCTCCTCATCATAAAGCTCGATTACATGGTATTCATCAAAATGATATCGTTTTAGCAATGTATTTTTCACTGCTTTCGCATCATTCACTGAAGTGTTCAAGCTAGGAAGGTTAATATAAGAGTCTATTCCAATAACAAAAAGCCATTGGTTACCGCTTATTTCGTGGCCGGTTGGTGAAACCAGTACAATTTCCCCACCCTTTTCTTCAGCAATACTGACTAATGAAAATGGAAGAAGCACAAACGAGATGATCGAGGCGAGTATAAATATATATATTTTCATTCTAAAAAAAAGGCTGTATAAGGTTTTTGTTGTACCCTATACAGCCTTATTAATCTTACATGTTAGATTCTTCTTATTTACTATCCAACAAACTATGCGTCAAGGATTGCTTCTGATGTCTCATTTTCCCAATCCATAACATAGTTAATACCTGTGATATCAGCAGCTTCTCTAGTCAGCGAGAAAATGTCATCTCTGGTGATTTCACTGAGGTTAAACTTCCTTGACCCGGCCATTAACTGTCTAAGGCCCATAGCCATTTTTTCATAATAAGAATACATACCCAATGCACCCGGAGTAACATCGCCAAATTCATCTTTGACCTTAGTTGAGTAATAGAAGATCTTATCCAGTGTATCGCCATGTTCTGAAGCAGGTTTCGGAATCTTACCTTCTGCAATTGCAATTCCGTTAGTATTACCAACCATTGTAGCACAGATAGTTGATCGTGACATACCGACAGCCTTAACGAATGGCGCAGCCAACGCGAATGATTTATAGATATGATCTTCAGCGGAAAGACCACCGGCCAGAATTATATCCGGTACGTACTCGCCCCTGTCTGCAAGCCTCTTACAGAAGTTATAAGTCATAGCTGCTATATAGACGGTAGGAACACCCCACTCATTCATCATTCTCCAAGGACTCATACCTGTTCCACCGCCAGCACCATCAATGGTCAATACATCAAGTTTGAATACTGAACAGAATTTGATAGCCCTTGCCAAATCAGACGGTCTATAAGCACCTGTCTTCAGGAACACATACTTAGCACCGGCATTTCTCAGATGTTCTACCTGATCACCAAAATCACTCATTGCTTTAGGCAGATATTCTGATATTGCCTTTACTCTGGTGTGTCTCTCAAAACCCTCAACAGCACCAGATTTAAAGGCTTCCTGTACGATTGGATCTTCCGGATCAGGAATTACAATATAACCTCTGTTTTTTAATAGTATTGCTTTCTCCAGGTTAAAGATCTTAACTTCGCCGCCTATGTTCTTGGCACCCTGTCCCCATTTTAATTCAACTGCATCAGAGCCGAGAGTATTCATACTATATTCAAGAACCCCTAATCTCCAATCTTCTGGATTAGCCTGTATAGCAATAAAGCCATAACCATCCTTCTGGTTGTCCTTAAATGATTTAAATCTTCTTTCAAGTTCCTTACATTCTGTAACCTTCTTATTACTGTCGAATTTAGACGTTTCATCCATCCCAACCACATTCTCACCAATGACAATTCCTGTACCACAAATAGCGGACCCTGCTCCTAAGTCAGCAAAGTGATTCTTCGCAATCTGTGTAGAGCCTAAACCGGTACATATCAATGGAAATTTCAACTTGAGCCCTTTGTCTCTACCAAGACGTGTTTCAACACTTACATTAGTAAACTGTTCGTACTCTTTCTGGTGATGACTGGCAACAGTTCCTGATATGTTAAAGTGAGAATAGTCTACAGGATAATCTTTCGTTCCACTGGACGTACTTTTTCCAAACGGTATAGGGTATATAGTCTCCGGCCCCCTCATGGCCGAAAGACCTATTTCACAATATCCGGGACATCCATCAAGGCATACAACACACATCCCACTTTGCGGCAATACATCGCTACCGGTTCTTGTTCTTGTCCCGGTTGCAGCCGATTTATTCGGTATTTGCAAACTTCCCATATAAAGGCCTCCTGTTCATTTAAAAAATTGTTATGTAAATGTTATTTGTATACTAAATATATCAAAAGATTATTTAATGGAAACTAATATAATAATTTAATCTATAACCTGCTAATTTTTCGCAAAGCTCTATGAATCTTTTACACTTAATAGAGAAATATAGCAGATTTTAAAGTTAATTCAAGAAATAAGTTAATATCTGCATAGAAGTTATTGCCAGCAACATCAAGTGAGATTCAAATTTACATCTCGACTTATTTATTACATTAAAAAACCCCGTTAGAAGTTCATATCATTGTAATTACAACGTATGAGCTTACTAACGGGGAACATAAAAACTCCTTAGTAAATTAATCACAAACAGTGATCCTTATGCTTTTAGAAATTGCTAGCTCTTTCCAGTCCATCCCATAAAACACATCTTGCATCAAGGAAATCCATTGCACCGTATCGCATTATCTCCTGGTGATCTGCAGAATCAACAAACGGGATCAAAGAATCCTTAATGCCTTCTGCATGCTCCACATCCAACTCAATGTGAGCAGAGAAGAAAAGCACTTCGTCTTCTGTCAGTCCCGCACCCCTGCAACCTTCACGCACGAGCGTATACATCTGAGGTACTATATATTCGGTCCCAGGTCCAAGGGCTCCAAATGCTTCAATATAATTCAGATACCTGATATTCAGATACTTATCAACAAAAAGCTTTGTTTCCGGTAATGGCTTAATTGCTGCAAGTGCTTCCGGAGATGTATCAATGCCGACTGATCTTAGAAATCCTCTGAAAATTGCAGGATGTGTCAGTTCCGGATCCATATCCTGGCCATCTTCCTGTCTAGCACCATATTCTTCACCAAGGTTTTTAATTAATGGAGCCCTTGCACCTTCGTCCGGAGTAATAGCCACTAATGCAGCCAGATATCTGGAAAAATGACGCGAAAAGCAATAGTACTGCTCGGCAAACAACTTAACATGACCCTTGTTTAGTTCTTTGTTTTTGAACCTATTCAAATATGAATGGTTCAGTGCTGGATGGTTCAAACAATCTTCCTGCAATTTGTCTACAAAATCACTTGCATTCATTACATTTCCTCCTTTAACTGGTTTCTCTGCTAATAAGACCATAACTTAGTCCCCTCCTTACACGAGTTGAAAATTTAAACGATATGCTAAGATCGCAACACACATACCAATAATAAAAAAAATAGCGTAAACAATTATTTGCTATTCTTTATGCCTAATTATTACAATATGTTATGTTAGAATATTAAATTTCAAATGTCTTTGTAAAAGTTGCTTATTTCTACAAATCACGCAATTATTTCGCATTGAGCAACTCCAAGGAAGAAAGCTGGCGCAATAATTGCGCCAGCAGTATGTTGGTGATTATTAGCTTATACTATATTGGCATGTAAAACATCTGCTAATGGATTTGTATCCAATGGAGCAACTAACTTACTCATTCACATAGAGGATTTATTTGGCATGAAACCACTTACTTCATCACTGCATGTAAAATCAAGAACTCAAGTATGTTCTTATATTTTCAGCAATTGTTTTAAATATCCATTCAAATCTGGCCATATCTGTCTCTAGCAATGTCACCCTGAATCCGAAGGTGTCACAACTAAAGCCTGTCAATGGTACCACACAAATACCTGTAGCACCCAGCAGGTAATAAACAAACCTCTTGTCAAGAGCAACATTGCATACGCTAGCCTCAATGTAAGATCTTACCTTATCATTGCCAATCTCAAGGCTTTGTTTATCGTTCAAAACGCCATCTTCAAAAGCAACTGTCATGTAAAATGCGCCATCTGTTCGATTCACTATAATGCCATCTATACCAACCAGCGCTTCATAAGCGAATTTAGACTTTGCTTCGTACTGTTTATTTCTTTCAGAATGATATTCCTTATACCTTGGATCAGACAATAAAGACGGTATAACCGTCTGGGGAAGTGTAGTCGAACAAACTTCCAGCATTTTTGCATTCAATATCGTTTCAATATATGTGCTGAACACTGAATCATTACCTCTATTGTATACCTCTATCCAACCACATCTTGCACCCGGCCATGGAAGCTCCTTCGAAATACCCCGCATCGATATTGCGCAGACACCGTTAATAACATCACTCAACGGAGTAGAAATTTTTCCATTATATGTTATTTCTAAATATATCTCATCGCACAAGATAAACAGATCAAACTCTTCAGCAATCCTTACAACCTCCTCCATTACATCCTTTGTATACACGGTACCCGCCGGATTGTTGGGATTTATCATTAATATGCCTGATATTGATTCATCATTAATTATTTTTTTACGTAGATCATTAATATCAGGCATCCAATTATTCTTTGGATCCAATTTATACATTATATGATCTTTACCGGCATGAGCGGCCTCTGTTGACGAATGGGTAGAATAAGCAGGCGAAGGGCCAATTACCCGCGCTTCTTTCCTTAAGTAATTATAGACCTTAGATATTGCGTCACCAATTCCATTGAAGAAAATAATATCTTCTTCTGTGATCTGTACCTTATTCCGTTTATTACATATTTCTGCAAGAAAAGACCTTGTTTCCAACAGGCCTTTTGTAGGGCTGTAAGCAAATGAAGAATCGGTGTCAACCGCATCCTTTATCACACTCTTGATCCATGACGGAATTTTCTCCCCCTTGAGAACAGGATCGCCAATATTCTCCCAGCAGACATCCAGGCCCATATCCTTCAAACTATTCCCAACCTCTACAATTTCACGAATTTCATACTGAAGTTCGTGTGCACCTGCATGTACAATATTATTTCTCATGATTATCCCATAACACCTTCTACAACAACTCTGTATTTATTTCTAACGTACCCTATTACGTCTAATAGCATTAGTGTACTATTCAACCTTAAATGATCCTGCACTTGCTTTGCTACCTAAACAAACTTAATGTACATTCTTAATCAGCGTCATTTTCTAATAAAATGAAGTGAAAAACATTCTAGGTTAAGCATGTTATAAAATCAAGTATTTAAGACAAACAGCAGAATATATACTATTTTATACGAATATAGTGATGAAAAATATTGACATTTGAATTTTTATTTTATATGTATAGAATCTATTAGGACAGAAGAGGAAGATTCAATTCATAAAATGCTCCGTTTATTTATTTGAAAGTAACATCATAGATTATGTTAAAAACCAATTACATATTAATAAAATGTATTCTGACTTTCATGTGCCTCGCGCCACTACTATTTAGTGGTTGTAAGTTCACAATGCCAAATCTATCAAAATCATCAACTGCTAATTTAGAGAAGGATAAAGACAAGACGGAAAAACATTCCGTGATAATGGATGAGCCCGAAACTGAGAAAACTGTTGCAAATTATGATACTCCTTCCATCAATGCCAGAAAGCCGGAAAACAGCCTATCTGTCGTATTGAAAAAAGAACATTCACCAAACAAACCCAAAATAGCCGTGGAAAGAGTAGCTGGAAACGAAGAGCTAAAAGTATTGAAAAAAGTAAGTAAATTAGAAGCAAAGCTGAAGAAAGAAAGAGAAGAGAGAGAGAAGACAGATCTCCTGGTAAAGGAACTCAATAAAAAGATCTCTGCCATGCAGGCAGCCGAAGCTGCTGCAGCATCAAAGCCAGGAGCTGGCTATTTGGCAGATGGCTCTACAATTGGATTAGGTATAGTAGACGGTGATGACGAACTAAGAGTCTTAAAAAAAGTTAAGAGATTGGAAGCGAGGCTGGTAGAGGACAAAAATAAAATGGAATTGCTAAACAAAGAGCTAATTGTCCTGAAAAAAGCTAAAGAAAATGTTGAAAAAGAGCTTGCAAACAACAAAAAATTGCTGAAAGAAAACAGCAAGAACCTGTTAGAGAAAATAGAAGTACTGAAATCTACAGTTAAAAAAGCAGAATCAAGGGCAATTACTGCTGAGAACGAACTGCACCCTATTCAAAAAGAACTTATAAAGGTGCAGATATCTGAGACAAAAGCTCAGCAGGAATTGTATAAATTAAAAATTGAAAAACTCAAAAGAGATGAAGAATAACTTGTTACATAAAACGGCAATATGACTTGTCATTCTTATATCCACAAGAAATTGCATATTAATCATAAATTTTCCTGAGAAAAATGAAATCATTCAACATCATATCAATCGCAGTTTTATGTTTTTTGGCTTTTGCAAGTATCACAGGTTGCGTTGTGACAGACATGGAAAGCGTAGTCCGAGAGACATTTTATACGAAAAAATATGATACAATCAACTATCATAAATCAGAAGAATATCTTAATACCAGATTGCACAGAGTTTTGCTTCTTCCATTCACGGTTGAATCACAAAGAGACAAAGTTGTTGATGAAGTCACAGATGCATTTTATATAGAATTACAGAAGAGTGCAAAATTTGAGATTATAGTACCTCAAGGGTTTCAGGATATACTATCACTACAGAATGACATCTGGAATAGAGGCCTGATAAGGTCTGAAACTATTGAGGAAGCAAAAAGAAGATATAAAGTAGATGCACTTATTTTTGGTACAATTACGCAGTACAAACCATATGAACCCCCAGTTTTAGGTATAAAGATTGGTATGTTTTCTGCAATATCCGGCAACATTATGTGGAGTTCTGATGCTATATTTGACAGTAGTGATGCATCAGTGATAAAGCTTGTTAAAACATACTATAAAGAGCACTATAAAAGTAAGCAATCATTATATGGTTGGAAGATCATACTACTGTCAATGAAACGATATGCGCAATTTGTTGCATATCACATGGTTGATACCCTCTAAAGCCAATTGTTCTCTCTTACAAGCCAGCCACAGCATCAAATATTTAACACTTTCATCTCCATACAATTTAAAAGCACACTTAAACATACTGCATACCAGTTACTAAATATCAATTCAATAATTACGTGTAACCTCCCCCTGTAACAGGAACCTTTTTCCCGTAACATAAGGTAAAAACTGATATTATTCATCCCTAACAACCAAAGCAAAAAAGAGTACAAACCTGTTTTGCAAAAAAAGTTTGATCTCCTAACCTCCAGCCACAGCGTAATATAAATTCATTAACAAATAAATATTTCGTGCTATTCATTTAAAAAAAATCACATTGGCACAATGGTCGCTTACTACACACACGTCTTAATATCATTTTGAAACTTATTTCGTTAAAAATCTATTACTAAAAAAATGAATGATCAATCCTTAAAATCATTAATTGGGCCTCTCCCAGCAAAAGAGTCTCCTATTTCAAACAGACTCAGAGCTACCAACAAATCAATAGAGTCAGATCATGACAGAGACAGTTTCCATTCGAAGCTAATGGATTCTATGGAAGAAACTGAAAGATCTGCCAGACGGACCTCAACAGAGAAATCATCAGAACCAAACTCAAAAGAGTATACTCAAAAAACCGATGAACGGAATACCAGCGATGCTCCATCTGAATCAAATTCAGAAATGCATGCTCAAAAGAGTGATGAACAGAATACCAACGATATCCCATCTGAAACAAATTCAGAAAAGCATACTCAAAAGAGAGATGAAGAGGATATCAACAATGTTCCAACTGAACTAGCTGATAACAAAGAAAATGAGACTGATGATGTTAAACACATAAAGAATCTTATTATGTTAGGGATGCAAACCAATCAAACAGCAAGCGCTGAAGGCAATCACACACAGTTGAACCCTGAATCCAATAAAAATATAAACGCGAATGAATTTACAAGTGCTATTATCAATAAAATCTCAAATCAAAAAACATCAAATGCGCAGAAAGTGTTAAGCGCTTTACAGGAGAACCTTCTTCTTAACAATCAAGAGTCAAAACAGGCAAGTGTGACAATTTCAAATATAGTGCAGAAACTTGCCGGAGACGTAACTCCTGAAGCAGCATCTATTACAGGCAAATTAAATACAGCACAAGATACTACAAATATGACACAACTGGCATCTGTAGACATTGAACAGGAAAAGACACAACTCACACTTTCTGATAAATTGAGTGCGGCACAAACTAATAAAAAAATGGGCGAGCAAAAGATCTTAGACATTATAAATAACCCTGGCCTCTCTGAAGCACCGTCGGACACAAAAGAAGAAAACTCTATTCTTCAGCCATCGAGGTTATCTGCCGGACAAGCCACAGCAGCAGAGAACACATTAAATAAAAACAAAACAAAAACCAATATTTCGGGTCAACAAGATCTTGTTTCTGCAGCCGAGAAAACAGGCTCCAACCCCCTGCCTGACTCAAACAAAATATCTAATAACAAAATCTTAGATCTTAATACTTTACCTAATACGTCATCACAGACTAATGAAAACGCTAACAACATAAAGGGGCAACCTCAGAATAAAGCATCAACCTCAAATGCAGATAAAAACCTACTGGCACAACAGGGTCAGGTACAGTCACAATTAGATGGTGAAGAGACGCCTAAGATATTTGAAGCCAGTGCAAAAACAGTAGATTCTAAAGCTGTTAAATTGTCTGATAGTACCACGCTCACAGGAAATAATAATATTAACACAACTGAATCAGTAATGCAGTCTAACACCTCATCTAATAACTCGGCTTTTAATAATCAAGGAGCAAATGCTGACATTGATATTAGCTCAAATACAGTTAATAATAACCAGAAAACAAGACTTGAGACAAGTTTCGGTAAGACCTTGTCTCAAGTTAATAATTCCGGAAAGCCGTTAGGAGAGTTAGGCAATGATGTCGCAGACAATATTATCAAGAATGCAAAATTATATACGCAAGGAGGCAAGTCTGAAGTCAAAGTGCAGCTTAGCCCACCTGAACTCGGAACTATCAAACTTCAATTTAAAGTAGAAAATGATGTTTTAGAGACAAAGATCACTGTTGAGAGATCAGGTATAAAAGATGTTATTGAAAAGGACATTCCAAGATTGAGAGATCTTATTTCCAGTGCTGATATTGATGTCGGAAAGCTTGATGTATCACTGCAAGACAAAGAGAACAGCAAAATGGATTTTTTGAATAATGAATTTCACTCAAACTCAAAAGGTAAAAACACTCAAAGTTCTTCACAACAGGAAAGTGAGAATCATGAGAATAACATAGACGAAAAGGTAATATCAAATAATTCAGGATCAATGCAAATTAACTATTTAGTTTAAAAGGAGAATATTATGAGCCCTACACCTGTATCTGCCACCCCTGCCGTAAGTAAAGATGAATTTTTAAAGCTATTTGTGGCTCAACTAAAGAATCAGAGTCCTATGGATCCATTAAAGGGACATGAATTTATTGCACAACTGGCGCAATTCAGTTCTGTTGAACAGCTTACCAGTCTAAATGCTTCTTTTGCTGATAATTTAAAATTCCAGCAATTGGCTGGAGGTAGTGAGTTCATTGGAAAGATGGCAGATTACGTAGATCCAGTTGTCGGAGGTACAGCATCAGGAGTAGTTCAAGGTGCAAAGGTAGACGGTGATTCAATATCACTAGTCATAGGAAATCAGGATATACCAATAGGCAATGTAACAGGCTTATTTTAAATCATTTAATATTACTAAAACATTTAAACATTTCAGTACTTTTTGAAAGGAGTTAGCAATGTCAACATCATCACTAGTAGCCGGTATTTCTGGCTTAAAAACATCACAGGTATCACTAAACGTAATTGGTGATAATCTGGCCAATTTAAACACATCTGGCTTTAAGGCTGCCCGTGTAAATTTTGCAAGTGAATTATCACAAACTATGAGATCTGCATTGGCACCGTCTGGAGGACTTGGTGGTAGGAATCCTATACAGGTAGGTACCGGTACTAAAGTGTCAAGTATTGATAGAGACTTTAGCCAGGGTAATATGACCCCTACAGGTCGCCCACTTGATCTTGCAATAGAGGGTGATGGCTTTTTCTTGCTTAGTGATGGCTCTCAGAATTATTTCACCAGAGTAGGCTCTTTTAATCTGGACAAAAACAATGATCTAGTTGACTCAGGTACAGGCCTTAAGGTACAGGGCACTTCCGGAGTCGCTATAAATGTTCCGGTTAATGATACCCAGGCCGGTAAAGCCACAACGACAACAAAAATAGCCGGAAATTTAAATTC
>CAYTGO010000079.1:0-13434 GCA_964437425.1 uncultured Candidatus Scalindua sp. | reverse complement strand
TTCGAGAGAAGTAAACAAATGAAAAAGAAATTATTTTTATTATCCAGTATATTGCTGCTAGTTAGTACCATCTTATGGGTTAAGGATATGTTGGAGCCAGAGTGGAAGCAATATCAGGTAGAGTATTATGAGCAGCAGCTAAAAGCAGTAGAGAAAAAGCTGCAAAACACAAGTGACGAAAAAACAATAGCTGATTTAGAAGCGAAACTAGCTAAACTGCAAAAACCTAAGTACGAAATTAAGCAGATTCTTCTAAAGGGTGATTATGGTTGGGCTCAGCAAAGTAACGGACAAAAAACAGATAGATGTATGACCTGTCATATCGATGAAGCAAAGTTGACAGCATCTCATGAGACTGTAGTTAAAAGCTTCCCGTTTGATATTTACGGATGCACGGTATGCCATGGTGGATCTGGTCGGTCACTTAATGCAGAGCATGCGCATCATGGTATTTTCAAACATAAGAGGGCGATGCGTCAAAGATTGGATCATGCTGATGACCTTTTTGTGATGTGGAATGAATTTGCTACCCTTTCTCTGGAAGAGGATGCAGAATGGGCCAGCTTTAAAGATAGAACCATAACTGGTGAAAAGGCTATATATATGGGTAGTGGCAAATGTATGAGATGTCACACAGGGCTGACTGCTCCGCATGTCGAAAGATGGAAGAGAGTAAAATTCCAAAGCTTTAATGTTATCAAAGAAGCCCCTGACTACATTAAAGGTGATGAAAATTATAGAAAAAAATGTTATGAGTGTCACACAACAGGTTACAATAAAGAGACGGGAACATATGAAGAAGAGGGTATTACCTGTGAGGCTTGTCATGGTCCCGGTGAGGTATATGCGTTTTTTATGGATAGAGGAAAGGCAACAGAGGGTCAGAAAATAGCTAAAATTACGCCTGCTTATAACAAATGCGGAGGCACCCAGGGTTGTCACAGAAGCAGAAGACATGAGATGCGGGTGAAGTTCTTCAGAGACAGCAAGAAGCATGACGATTACGAATGGTTCAAGCCGAAGTATCAGCGAATCGTAAGTGAGGCATTAGAGAAGAAAGAAAGCGGAGGTGATGAAGATTTTGACCCTACAGCGCCTAAGCATAATATTAGGTTCGTTAGGTGAAGTCAGGAAGTAGATAATAAAAGATAGTAATATAATGTGATTAAATTGTTGTTCTGATATATACTTTATGAATGTTTATGTTTCGTTGTAATTTTTGATAAAAGAAAGGGAGGATTTTCATAATGGATCTTCTGAAAACGTGTGCGGTTGTAGTTTTCTTTTCAGTTTTTTGCAGTTTGCATATTGCAAATGCATCGACTGATCAGGATTATATGGGCTCAGGTACGGGCGAATTAGACTATGTGGGTGCTGAAGCTGGCAAAGGAGCCTCCGCAGACGGCGTTGAAGGTCCTGGTTTAGAGCCTATCACTAAGAAGCAGCATGAAAGAGCAAAGAACTTTTATAACACAGTATATCCATCTGCTGCTGCCAGAGCTCTGTATAGTGACAATGTTGGGCTGGAAAAAGGTGCGGGACCGTGGCAGGATTTTTATAAGCCTAAGCCAATGCATATGTACTGGTTCCCGGCACGGCATTATGTTAAGCCGGAAGGGACTTATTATGATCAACTTCTAGAGAAGTATAAGGCAGACCAGTGCATCGAATGTCACGAAGAAGTTACGCCAGGTATTGTTCATGACTGGAGGGATTCAACACATGCAGATCCGAAAAAGAACGACTTTTTTGCTATAAGAACAAGGCAGATTGAGGAGCTTATTGAAAGAGACCTGGATAAAGTTGGTTGTAACGAGTGTCACGGTAAGGATCATAACGAGCTTCATATGCCCACACCGGATATATGCGGTAATTGCCATCCAAAGCAAGTTAATGAATATCTGGACGAAATGGAATTTGGTAGACCTAACCATGTTGACACCTTTACGGCTAATGTTGTGCCGCCATGGTATCCGGAAGCTGCAAGACAGGGCTATTTAACAGCAATGTTTGGTTGTGACTACTGTCACGGAACTACTGAGAAGTGTGATATTTGCCACACAAGGCATAAGTTTACTGCGAAAGAGGGCAGAAGGCCTGAAGCATGCATGAGCTGTCACATGGGATATGACCATCCGGATGCTGAGTCTTATGGCGAATCCAAGATGGGAATGATTTATCATATGGAAGGAGAGGAGTGGGACTGGGGCAAGCCACTTGGCGATATAGTAGCAGGTAAGGACTATAGAACCCCAACCTGTCAATACTGCCATATGTATCAGGCAGAAGGGAAATTTACTCATACTCTTGCTGCAAAGGGTATATGGCGAATGGGTACTGTTCCGCCAAAAAGTGCAGAGTTTGAATCTTCATTGCAAGCTTATCCTTATGGTGTAAAATTACCGCCATTGGATAAGAAGTTAGATATATATTCAGCAGCAAATAAAAAGAAAAGAGAACAGTGGATAGAGATGTGTTCAAACTGTCATAGTCCACGATGGGGAAGGCTCTATCTTGAGAATCTGGATGACATGATGTTTGAGATGTGGAAGATGCAGGACAGGGCGCATTTGATTATGGATGGTTTGGCGGCAGCAAATGCCTTTGATCCTCCTGTAGCAGAGCGTGACCCGTTCCCGATGGGCGATGTTCTTGCTGACGCACTTGGCCCTGGATTGCTGGGAGAAGGTATCTATAATGCATTTAAGACCACTGGAGGTAAAATACCGGTGTATGGTCCAATACTAGGTGTGTATTCAGTCTTTATGGCAGGAAAAAGCAATCCTTCTCGTATTGAGAACCTGTATACCAACATGTGGTTTGGTGATAAAGCGCATGCTTACAAAGGTACTGCCCATGTTCAGCAGGATATATCATGGTGGTATGGTGCTTCAAAGGTGTTCCAGGCGGTGAACGAAATGGAATCCGAGGCACAGCAGCTTTATCGTGCACAGGAAGTTGATAACCTTCTGGGTAAAAAAGATAGAAAAAGATCAGCAGGAATGGTAGGCGGTATTATTGTGTTTGCCGGTCTTTTACTCGTAGGGGCTGTAGTAGCATTCAGGATGAGAAAGAAGGATTAAATAATAGAGTAATTATGAAGAATTACATACTATTTAGAATAAAAGAAGGGCGCTCGATATCGAGCGCCTTTTTTTTTGCAGTAGATTTGGGTTATATATAAAAATTTAATTACCTCCAGTAATATATGCAAAAAAAGTAGAAGCAATGGTACTTACGTATAGCTTTATTAACCTTGATTTATCTGATAAATGCTAATAAACTCCCAATTAGAGACTTTGTAGGGTTATTAATAAACCTATCAACATATGAATAATAATATGTTACTTAAGAACGGTTCTAAGATTGCAATAATTGGTGGTGGACCTGGAGGCAGCTTTTTTGCACATTTTGCTTCACGTTATGCAAAGGAAGCGGGTATTGATGTATCTATAAAAATATATGACAGGAAAAGCTTCTGCCAGAGAGGTCCACGTGGCTGTAATATGTGTGCAGGAGTTATTTCTGAAAAACTCTTTAATGGCCTGGAAGAAGAAGGGATAAATATTGCAGATTTCTGTGTACAAAGAAAAATAGAAGGATATTGCTTCCAAACACAGGATGAGAGCGTAGTTCTTCACCATCCTGTTCCCGGACATATACCAAAGATTGTTACAGTCTTTAGAGGAAATGGACCTTTACAGTCTGGACACGAAGGCAATGTCAGTTTCGACGATTATCTTCTGAATCATGTAAAGGAACAAGGAGTAGAGATAATTACCGATGTAGTAAAGGATTTTGAGTTGCCGGATAGAAAAGGAGATCCGGTAAAAGTAATTTGTGGTGCTGGAAATTCTAAAACTGAATTTGAGGCTGACCTTGTAGTTGGAGCTTTTGGTGTAAATACCGGAATGATGGACAAAGTCGGAAATATGGGTTTTGGGTATAAACCACCAAGGACAGTTCGGACATGTCAGTGTGAAATAATACTAAGCAGTGAATATATAGAGGAAACGTTTGGCAACAATGTTTTTGTGTTTGCTTTAGGGAAGAGTGAGCTTAAATTTGCATCTATTACACCAAAAGCGGACTATGTAACTGTTAATTTAGTAGGAAGAAAGGATTTAACAAGAAACAATCTGATAGACTTTCTTGACCATCCTGCAGTAAAAAAATTGATGCCAGCAAAATGGAGAATTCCTAATAGTTTTTGCATGTGTATTTCTAAGATTCCCATAACTTATGCAAAACACCCATATACAGACCGGGTTGTTGTTTTAGGGGATGCAAGTATTTCGAGATCCTATAAAAGTGGAATTGAATCTGCATTTAACATGGCAAAAATGTCAGCTTATACGGCATTTAAGAATGGAGTATCGGCAAGGTCATTTATGAAAGGTTATTTCAAACCGGCAAAAAGGCTTCTGGCCAGAGACAACTTTTACGGAATTGTGATGCTCAAAATCAATGATTATATATCGTCTAACAGGCAATTAGCAAATAGACAAGTAAAACTTGTGAAATCCACCGCTGATAGGAAAACTGCAAGTCAGATTAATGAAATATTATGGAATATGCTTACGGGAAATGTGCCTTACAAAGAAATATTTGTTAAAGCGATAAGCTTGCGCCTGATATCAAAAACGTTGCTGTTTAATCCACTTTCGTTGATAGGGAAAGAGAGTGGAAGTTCTAGCAGCGTTAAATAAGGAATAGATTATTATATGAAAGATAGAGATTACTTCCTGGAAGATGGTTCAAAGATTGCCATAGTCGGTGGTGGGCCGGCTGGTAGTTTGTTTGCATATTTTGCATTAAAAAATGCTAAGCAAAAAGGGATAAAAGTCGATATTACTATTTTCGAGGGAAAAAGCTTTTGTCAAAAGGGGCCCCGGGGATGTAATATGTGTCCGGGAGTTATATCAGAAAAACTTTATGGAGAATTAAAGGAAAACGATATTCTTCCGCCAGACCGCTGTGTACAGAAGGAGATCAAAGGTTACTATTTCCATACTCATGATGGCTGTGTAGAAGTTAATAATCCTAGGCCATCTGCAGACAAAAAGATACTAACTGTTTTCAGAGGTGATGGACCAATGTTTTCGTCACAATCTGTTAGTACAAGTTTTGACGATTTTCTTTTAAGCCGTGCAGAAGCTATGGGAGCTAATATTAGCTCTGATATCGTAAGTAATATAATTTTGCCCTCAAATAAGAAAGAGCAAGCAAAAGTATATTTCGGAAAGAAGGGTTCCTGGAGAGTAATGAATGCCGATTTGGTGGTGGGCGCGTTTGGGTTAAATACCGGTATGCTGGAAAAAGTCAAAAGAATGGGGATTGGCTATGTTCCGCCCAAAACTATTAGAGCTTGCCAGGCAGAGATTTATGTAGGTAGTAGGAATGGGAGTAAATATTCTGATCGCTGGATACACGTTTTTTCATTAGGAATAAAGCAGATTACGTATGCCTCTTTCACGCCAAGAGGAGACTATTTAACTGTTACGCTGGTTGGTCATACTGATTTGAACAAGGCGCATCTGATAGAATTCCTTAACCATCCTATTGTGCGTCGTACTTTCCCGCAGGAAGGTTGGAAGTTGCCAAAGAACTTTTGTATCTGCTTTCCCAAGATAAATATTACGCAGGCCAAGCATCCATTTGCTGATAGATTCGTTGTTGTGGGTAGTGCGGGTATATCGAGATATTATAAGCACGGTATTGAGTCAGCATTTATTACTTCCAGGATGGCTGCAAATAGTGTGTTTAAATCCGGTGTTTCTGAAAATGCATTCAGAACAGATTATTACAAACCGGTAATGAAGTCTTTAGGGTCTGACAACCGGTATGGAAGATGGGTCTTTGGTCTTAACGATTATATTACTTCCAGAAAGAGTATATCTGCCGGTTATTTTTCATTCCTTAAATCAGAAAGGAAAAAGCCTGTTGCCAAAATTCAGTTGGAATTCTTATGGAATATGTTTACGGGAAGTATACCTTTTAAGGAATTATTTATAAAGGTATTCGATCCCGCATTACAGTTAAGATTGTTGCCTGTTACCGTGATTGTATGGACTAAGCAGGCGCTTGGATCTGCTGTTGGCGGTGGAAAATTAAGACGCGAGAAGGTATTAAAAGGTTTTGCCGATAAAGGGTTGGGTCCTCTTGAGGAGGGACAAACGGTGGTTGTTATAGGAGGAGGGCCAGGTGGGACGAGTTGTGCAATTACACTTAGCAGGTTGGCAAAAAGACGTAACATCAATTTGAACATTGTATTGTATGAAGGTAAAGATTTTGGAAAAGATGAACAGTTTAATCCATGTGTAGGAGTGCTATCTCCACCTATTGAAGAGATATTAGAAGAAAAATTGGAAATTCCGTTTCCACATGAACTTATATTGGAAAAAATACCTGCATATTATCTCCATTCTGATGACGAAGACATAAAGCTAGAAGGCGATGGAGAGGAATCATGTGCGGTGAATAGAATGTTATTTGATAATTATCTTTTGCATTGTGCTAAAGATGCAGGAGTAAAAGTAATACATGGCAGAGTGACAAATATTGATATTGAGCCTAGCGGTGTAATGGTTTACAGTGAAAAGGATAATAGGCGGGCAGATGTTGTTGTTGGAGCGTTTGGCCTGGACGAAGGGGCTTGTAAGGTTTTTGAAATGGCAACACGTTATCGAACAGGCCGCTATATGAGTACTATTTTAACCAAGTTTTATCCGGAAAAGGAGGAAATGGAAAAATTTGGAAACTCTATACATGCATTTCTTCCCTCATTAAGGGGAATAGAGTTTGGTGCCATAACTCCCAAAATTGATCATTTTGATATTAACATTGCCGGTTCAAAGATTAATTGGCGTTGGATGGATAACTTTCTATTAATGCCTCAGGTTACCAGGGTTTTACCCGCTAATTTTGCTATGCAGAGGCACGATTTATTTTATAGCCGTTGGCAGTTTCCAACTTCTCCGGCAAAAAATCTATTTGGGGATAGATATGTCACGGTGGGTGATGCTGCAGGTATTATACGAGCATTTAAGGGGAAAGGCGTGAATACTGCCTGCTTGACAGGGATAAGGGCTGCAGAGGTCATGATGGACGGAGGTATATCAAAAGAAGCTTTTAAGGATTATTATAGTAGCTTTTCCGATATAACTAATGATCTTCCTTATGGGAAAATCATTAGAATGCTTGCCGGCTTCAGCGCACATTATGGGCTCTTTACCCCCATGATTCAATTGGCAAAGGAAGATAAGAAATTTAGAGCAGCCTTTTTTGACTCAGTTGCGGGCAGCAAGATGTTTAAAGAAATAATTTTTGAAACTATTAGCTTACAATTATCATGGAAAGTAGTGAAGATTCTTATAACGTGGTTCTTTAAACAATTCTCTTTTATGTCGTGGGTAATAAAGCCCATTAGCAGAATTGTAACTAACAAACGAACATGAGGGTAAAAAATGGATAAAAAAGGAATCTATATTTTAGAAATCTTTAAGAAAAAAGGACCATTATCTATAATCCTTGAACAGCTGAGTTCCTCGTTTAAGGCTATCGAAATCAAATCGATTAAAAAGAAAATGATACTTGTGTTTTTAATACTGGCACTTATTCCATTGTTAGCAATGAGGCTGGTGGTTTATCCTAAAGCGCAGAATGCATTACAATCATCTTTAATACAAAATCTGCAAAGTGTCGGGCACAAGCAGGCAGAACTAATTAAAGGATGGACAGAAGAAAGAAAAGGTGATGTAAGGGTTATTGCAGAAAACCCTTTTACGCTTCTTGCCTCTCGAATAAACACGAGTGATAAACGGTTCTGGCGCCTTTTGAGATATACTCACTACATAAGATACGAGTATGGCTACAAGGAGGTTCTTATAAGTGATACGGAAGGTATTATTCATGTCTCTACTCAAAAGGGTAGAATAGGTGCAGATGTTTCTGAACAGGAATATTTTAAAAAGGCGATGAATGGAGAAACATTTGCCTCACAGGTATTCCCTTCAAAGGAACTCGTTGAAAATAAATACGGTAGGATGGAAACAGGTGTTCCTACTATGGTTGTTGCAACTCCAATTACCGATCAAAATAAAATAATGGGAGTTGCATGCCTCAGGGTCGACGTTGAGAAAATAAGTGAATTAATGAGAAGTATAAAGTTAGGCGCAAGTGGCGAAACATATCTTGTTAATAAGCAGGGGTATATGATAACAGAATCTCGATTCGTAACTGATTTAAGGAATGAGGGTTTGATAGAAAGTGATACTACTCTTGAAGTTAAACTAATCAACCCTGAATCAGAGAAATTGACAAGATCGGTTGCGGAATGTTTGAAAGGGCACACTGGTTCTGATGGAGAGGGTTATTTAGATTACAGGGGAGTTAAGGTAATAGGTTTCTGGCAATGGATCCCGGAACTGGATTGGGGTGTAATTGCTGAGATTGATTATGACGAAGGTTATATAGAAGTTCACAAATTACGTAAAAATGTTAATACAATTATGATTATAGTTTCTTTAGGGGTAGTGGTGCTTGCTGTTTTTATGGGCCAAAGAATGGTTGCTCCAATTCTTTATCTGACAGATGCAACCAGGAAAATGAATACAGGTGATCTTACTCAAGATGTAGATATTCATACCAAGGATGAAATTGGTGAACTTGCAGTCTCTTTTAACATGATGACCAGGACAATAAAAAAGAGAAATGAGGAGCTTCAATCCTCTAACATTTTTATGGAATCAATGTTTGATGCTATAAGAGATCCTATGACAGTCCTGGACAAAGATGGGACCATTATGCAAGTTAATAAGGTAGCGATGGACACTTACGGTGAGAATATTGTCGGTGAAAAATGCTTCTGCGTATATAAAGGTAGGGAATCTATTTGTGATCACTGTCCTACAATGAAATCAATTGAAACATTGTTGCCTGCTACGGCAGAACACTATGTGGAAAGGGACAAAAAATATGTATTCATTGCTTCTTACCCTATCTTAAATAAAGAAGGAGAGTTGGAGTCGATAATAAAACTGGTTAGAGATATTACTGAACAGAAAAAACTTGAAAAGGAACTACAGGACTATACAGCAAATCTGGAAAAAACAGTTGAGGAAAGAACCAGAGATCTTAAATCAACAAATGAAGAACTGAAGCAGAGAAGCGTTGAAATAGAAAAGGCAAATGAGGAATTGCGCAGCCTTGATAAGATGAAAGACGTAATGATTCGAGATGTAACTCATGAATTAAAATCACCGGTAGCACAGGTTCAAATGGCCATAGATCTTTGGACTGGTGAGGCGACTAAGGAAAAAGTAGATAAAGAGAAGGGGAAAAAGTTAAGTAAAATAATTGATGATAACATTCAAAGGCTAAAGAAAACCATACAGAGTATATTGGATCTGTCAGTATTGGAGTCTGGTCGTGTAGCGTATCAAAAGGAAAAATTGAATATGGAAGAAATCGTAATACAGACTGCAGAAGGACTAAAATTAATAGCGGAGAAGAAAAAGTTAGTATTAACAACCAGAATCCCAGACAAATTACCGGAAGTGTTTGGTGACAGAGCTGAGGTGACAAGGGTTGTTTCTAATTTAATAGACAATGCTATAAAATACTCTGAAACCGGAGAAATTGTTGTGTCTGCGCTAAGAAGACGTAGAGATATAGAAATAGCAGTTAAAGATCAAGGGATTGGTTTAATTACACCAAAGGGAAGTTTTGACAAACTTTTTAGCAGATTCTATCAGGAAAGAGCAAGCGCCGATGGCTCAGGTGTTGGTCTTGCTATCTGTAAGAAAATTGTAAATGCTCACGGTGGGAAAATCTGGATTGAAAGTGAAGGTAAGGGAAAAGGCACAACATTCAGGTTTACATTACCAGTAGTCGCTGACGTTCAAAAGGGTTCGGATGCCTCAACTCCGGAACCAGATGATATCACATAATTTTAAAGATGGAATTTCCAGTGCGATTTGTATAGTATATCATTTGTATGCAAGGGTTTGCCATTTCAGTGATAAGGATGCAAGTTTTGATTGCAAACGTATGAACTAATGAAAGGAGAATAGAGAATGGGTAAGACGATAATGATAGTTGAAGATGAACAGGCTTTTCATGATCTTTACACCATGATGCTGGAAGATACGGATTACGAAATAGTCCGTGCGTATGATGGCGATGAGGCCTTGGCTAAATTAGAGGAAAAAAAACCGGATCTGATTATTCTTGATATACTCTTGGATCTGGTAACAGGAGATACATTCTTTCTTTATATAAAGGGTATGCCTGAATATTCAGATATCCCGGTTATTATATGCAGTAGTTTTTCTGAAAAAGCATATAAGAATTTGAAGGAAATGGATCCGAATCTTGTGTTCCTTGAAAAACCATTTACAAAAGAAAAAATGATTGAAGAAATCAAGGCCAAGATAGGGTAAGGAAGTTGGAGATGTCTAAAGTTAGTAAGAGGATACCGTTTGAACCGGTTATGCCGTTGCTCTCAGGTATTTAGGCAGTGGACAGGCCGTACCATGATACTAAGTCTTGTTAGAAAGACGTTTGAGATAACTGATAAGTTTAAAACAAAAGCTTGAAAGTTTCGCGTAAAAAGGACAACGGGGAATCTCCACTGTTACTTTATCGCCAACATAGAGCTCTCCTCCCTTGATGATCCTGCAACGGATCCCTCCCTTGTCGTTCATTGCGTCCTTGGCACCAGGACCAATTTTTGTTTCCATATTTTTACATGGATTACATTTATCTTCTACACGAACAAGTATCTGGCCTATGCGTAAATTCTGACCAATCAACTCATTCAGTTCGATACCTTTAACCATGATCTGACGCCTACTTGCACCGGCAGGTATGTCATGGCCGAGTTTCCGGGCCATTGTGTCTATGGCTTCGGCTTCTATTAAAGTGATTTGTCCAATTTGAAATTTATCTGAGCGGTAATCCCCTACAATTCCAAAATTAGAATGTACAGTGACGTGATCACAAGATTCAGCAACATCATTTCGATTTCTAACGAAATGGATTGAAATAATTTCAGCCATATTTATTTTTTCCTTTCGCTTTCACAATAAACCAAACGATACAATGAGGAAGGTATTGACGTTTCTGGTTGTTTATTGAAATTTCTTACTCTATCTTAAGGGATCATTATATCGTGTGAAACAAAATTATTATAATTATTTTTCTTGTTGATTCGTAGATAAGGTTTATTTAGAATTAAATAAAAATATTGATTAAAACTTTTTATATAGATTTAATGGGAAAAATAGTAGTTAAGGAAGATAGATGTAAGGGCTGTGAGCTTTGCATCGATGCATGTCCTTACGGACTTCTAAAAATGTCTGTTGAGGTAAATCATTTTGGTTATCATACTGCACAATTTGTAAACGGTAATGGTAAAAAATGTACCGCATGTAAATTTTGTGGATTGATGTGTCCGGACTATGCTATTGATGTTTACGAATAACTTTGCTTCAGATAATATTTTCAATGCCGCAAAACCATTTCATTTAAACCAAATAGTACATTCATTATCTCCCGCTTTGTGAGTTTAGTCGAAATCTGTTTTTTTAGTAAAAGATTCTTGCCATGCAAATATTTGTTGATATGATAAATATGATAATGATTTTTTCCAGGTAAATATAATGTTTAAATCTACGACAATTTTATCGGTAAAACACAAAGGAACAGTAGCCATTGGTGGTGATGGCCAGGTTACTATGAGTTCCTTTATCGTCAAAAAAGAGGCGTGCAAGATACGTAAGTTATACCATGAAAAGGTTATCGTAGGCTTTGCCGGATCGGCTGCAGATGCATTCGCTCTAATGGAACGGTTCGAATCAAAATTAGAAAAATATCAGGGTAATATACTTAGGAGCGCGCATGAACTTGCCAAGGACTGGCGTACAGATAAGATCTTGAGAAAGCTGGAGTCATTATTGATATCTGTAGATAAGAATTGTTCCCTCCTTGTCTCTGGTAATGGTGAGATAATAGAACCGGATGATGGGATATTAGGCATAGGCTCCGGTGGGCAGTATGCTACCGCTGCAGCAAGGGCCCTGGTTAAACATTCTGAACTTAGTGCAAAACAAATAGTGGAAGAAGCGTTAAAGATAACGGCAGATATATGTGTGTATACAAATACAAATATACGTGTGGAGGAAATTGAGTGCGAGAGTTGACACCTAGAAAGATAGTTGAGGAGTTAGATAAATATATAGTCGGCCAAAAGGAGGCAAAGAGAGCGGTTGCTATAGCAATAAGAAACCGATGGAGAAGATTACAGCTTTCTGATGAATTGCGTGAAGAGGTTATGCCGAAAAATATTATAATGATAGGTCCTACCGGTGTGGGGAAGACTGAAATTGCACGGAGAATAGCAAATTTAGTAAAGGCTCCTTTTTTGAAGGTGGAGGCTTCGAAATATACAGAAGTTGGTTACCACGGTCGCGATGTGGAGTCTATGATAAGAGACATCGTTGAGATAGCCGTTAATATGGTGCGAACAGAGCAGATGGAAAAAGTCGGTGAAAAGGCAGAGATGAATACAGAGGAAAAGCTACTAGATTTGCTACTCCCATTACCTGAAATGAAGGAAGAGTCGGAGGTCGTTAGCAGGGAAGGTGTAGACGGTGATAAAGAGACGTTAGTTGCTGTTGCAGAAAAACTGGAAACAACCCGCGAGAAATTCAGGAATAAGTTGAGACAAGGTAAACTTGAAGATCGTATGGTGGAGATCAAAACACAGGAAAGGCCTGTTGTTATGCAGGGCATTGTTGCCGGAATAGAAGAAATAGGAGTTGATTTTCAGAACGTAATTGAAAAGATGATACCACCAAAAACACAGGTGAAAAAAACTCCAATAAGCGAAGCACGAAAAATTATTAAGCAGGAAGAAGCCGAGAAGCTGATCGATAAGGAAAAGGTTACGAAGGATGCGCTGGATCGTGCTGAGAACATGGGGATAATATTTATTGACGAGTTGGATAAAGTCGCAAGTCGTGAATCTGGCCATGGGCCCGATATATCACGCGAGGGAGTACAGAGAGATATATTGCCTATTGTTGAGGGTTCTACTGTTGTTACCAGATATGGCATGGTTAAGACAGACAGAATTCTGTTTATAGCAGCAGGAGCATTTCACGTTTCAAAACCATCAGATTTAATACCTGAGCTTCAAGGCAGATTTCCAATAAGGGTTGAGCTGAAAGATTTAGGTAAGGAAGAGTTTATAAGAATTCTGACAGAACCTAAAAATGCGCTGATAAAACAATATACTGAACTACTGAAGACTGAGAAAGTAAATCTTCAATTTGGGAAAGATGCAATCGAAGAGATAACCGATATGGCTGTTAAAATAAACAAAAGAAGCCAAAGTATCGGCGCAAGAAGACTGCATACGGTTATGGAGAA
>CAYTGO010000078.1:0-14020 GCA_964437425.1 uncultured Candidatus Scalindua sp. | reverse complement strand
GCAATCTTTGAGGAGGTTAAACCATGATGACTGAAATCTGGTGGAAGGTTTTTCTCGCCAGCATTATCACTGTTGTAGGCTTGAAGGTGTTTGGGATCTCCGCGAGTTATCTAAAGATTTTCTTTCTGGCCTTTGGTGGTTTTGCAGTAGGATTTATTCTGTTAGCCGTCATTTCCGATTTCATCTGGAGAAAGAGGAAGAACCGAAGAGAAAATGAATAAAATATTAAGTCCATTTATAGCAGGGCTGATAGCCGCATTAATATTTATCGCTCTACATCCAAAATTTGGTGGATGGGCAATTATCATTGCTGTAGTCTCCTTTCCAATCATCTTCTGGATTGCGCAGGCTGTTATAGATATTCTTGGTAGCTTCATTAAAGGAGGAAAGAAGTGATGCGTGAAGGTATCAGAGGTGACTATTGAAAGATTCGTATAATATAAAAATGATAATTTTAAGGCTGTTTGTTTTTATAGTGGGAGTCTGGCTTAGTCGTGGTCTGGCAATTATAGGACTTACAGGTATTGTTTTTGGCATAGTAGTTATTGTATGGCATTGGAGTTTTACTCGAAAACGGTACTGGTTCAGGTGGGCAGGGTTTCTTCTATTATCCACTTTTATTTTTATTCTGGTAGTAAGAATGCAGGATCATCAACTTTTTAGAGCTCATAAAATAGTTGATCCAGCCATTCTGGCCGGGACGGTATTAATATTAATAGCTCACAAGTTTCTCTTGAAAGCTTCATGGTTACGCATTGCAATTGCCATCTCAGGTGTATATGCTCTTACCACGCTTGATCTTTGGATGATTAGTGTGGTACCACACCCAACCCATCCTGATCTTGAACTTTTAAATCCTGTTGCAATCTGGCAGGGTACATACCTGATGTTTATGTTTTTTCGCTACAATAAGTATTAATGGTTCTCAACTCAGGAGACATCTGCATCTGCATAAGAGTCGGCGTCGTTTGAAAAGTGTCTACTGTCAGACCGAGTATTTTGTGCAGATATTTCTACTGTTACAAATGAAATATCTGTTATAGTCTTTTTGAACAAATACTTGATTTTTACCTGCCTTTGTCGTAACCTTAAACTATCTTAAAAGCAATTTACTGCCACAAATTACAAAGGTTTATATCTTATGTTTTTTTTGGAGGTGTAGTAGTGCTGAGAGTCATCTTAATCATATCACTTATCTTCAGCCTTTTTTTAATTCCTTTTATTGGCAAACTCTATGCCGACAGTGGTGCATCTGGAGTTATCGGTTGTGACCCAGAAGTACGAAAGCTCACAGAGCCCATGACCGTAGATATGCCTCTAAAGAAAAGTATCGGTAAGAAAATTGGGGGCGCTCTCATCGGTGGTCTTACCGGTTTTGGAGGTATGTCTGGTGCGCAAAGCGAAGGCCAGGAAGATAATCTTGTCTCGAAACCGAAAGGGGACTGGACTACCCTGACAGGCCCTGACGGAAAGACAAAGATTAAGCTGTTAGCCTACGGTCAAAATAACTCAACTGATCTGAGAGTGGGAATGCAGGTAAAAAAGTCTTCAAAAAAAGGGACACCTCATATGGTCCTTTTACAGCACGAAGACGGTAGGATCTTAGAGCCGGAACAGATCTCTGTCTTCAGCTTATGGGGATCATTTAGTTTAGAAGTCACCACGTGGAGGGAGTCATACGTGGACGGTCAACTGGTCAACAGAGAACACCTCGGAACGGAAGTATCTAATTGGAGTGAAATGCTGGGAACCTATGAAACGGTGGTAGAGGGCCCATCCATCTGGCAGCGCCTGGGAACCAAACCTTTCAAAGGCAACCGGGGTATCATAGTAGATTATAAGGTTCCTCCCGGATTTAATCCTGAAGAGTGGTCAATCATTGCCCATGTTACAGGAAAGGAAAAAGACCCGGAAACAAAGATAAACTACATTAAGACAGTACCTTTTGTTGCAGATCTCTCAGGGCCGGCACTTGAAGTAATAAATGAAACCGGTACTACAGAAGGCAAGAAGAGAGGTAAGAAAAAACCCAAAGTGAACATTGAAGTAGTAGAAGCATCTGAGACCCGCTTCCATCGTGGTCACGATTGCTCATTACCTTCCTCTGAACATGTTCAGGGACCAGGGATTCCCAACAAATCTATTGAGATCTCAGGATCACTACCTGAGGTACATACAGAAGTTATAGATAGCAAAACCGTCACAATCTCACCGTCTAATGAGGGCGAACAACCTCTCTCTTCGCGTCCGATTCCATACTACTATAACGTAGAAGAGAGTGACAGGGCCTTCATAACAATAGATCCTACTGTAAAATATCGTAAGTAAAGCCGTAAACGAATGCGTGCGGGATGGCTGTAATATATATACCGTTTTGAATAACAAAACAGGAGTTCATTATACTATGAGAATAATATCTACAGGTTCATTCATTTTTCTCTTTATGCTGTTAGTTTTCTTTTTGCCAACCATAGTTATTGCCCAGGAGGGCAGTGGTGCTGTTGGGGAAGGTGAGGCAGGGAAAGGGACAGAGGTGACTGAGGATGCAGTGAAGAAAGATGATGCTTTCAGGAAGGGGCTGGAGGAAGGTGGTAAGAGACTGGTGGAAGAGGAGTACTGGAAGGATCGGCTAGAGAAATATCGGAAGAAGGTTCAGAAGAAAAGAGAAGAGGACTTGCGGAAGGCTCAGGAGAGAGAAAGGATAGAGATGTTATTAGACATGGAAATGTTTTTAAACGTTTGGACGTATTATGATATGCCACGTCCTGCCCGCCCACCTATAAAGATGGAATATGCTGATGAATATACTCTTGATAAGCTGAGAGAAAAAGCTCTGGATGAACTGGAAAAAAAAGTTCTGGACAAAATAGCAAAGAAGGAAGAGGAATGGCAGAAATATCTGGACGAACACGTAAGGAAAAAGCCATTAATACCCTTGACGCCTGAGGAAGAGAAAATGAGGGATGAGTGGAAGGAGGCGTGGGAGAAGACAAGGGACGAACCGTTCCCGACCTGGGAGGATGGTGAGGAGTCCACCGAAGAAGCTAAGACTTCAATGATACCGATGCCGTTAGCGCCCGAAGAAAAGAAACGTAGCGAGGAACTGCAGCAGGATATGGAGGAGTGGATAAGAGAACATCCGCCAAGGCAGGTAGGGCCGGATGCAATCGGGCCTGTTACAGGCCCCTTTGCGATTACTGCACTGGTGGAAGACGGCTTGGTGGACATGGAGTGTACAGGTACCGGCAGGACAGACGCTGTTGTCTTTAACCTGACAAACAAGACAGGCGAACCTATACTTGCAGTAATTCCGGCAGGTACGCCGCTAGTTACAGATTCTGAGGGCTACCAACCATATCAGACAGGTGTTATTGCATCTTTTTTTCTCGAACCGGGCCAGACGCTGACCAGAGAGTGTCCTGCCTGGTGTACCGATAATGATCTTGAACCTGCTCCGGCAGATGGATCTGCTAAATATACATTACAGACCAGTTCATTTACGCCTCAGCAGGAGAGAGTAAGAGAACTTATATTACTTGCCGATTACATTGAATACCGGCATACTTTCTGCGGGGACATAGTAGAGCCGGATGACTTTGTTCAGTCTCCTCAACCGCCTGCTACGAAGCGTGTTGAGCAAAAGGAACCCAAAAATGTACCTCAATCAACTAGTCTGAGTTTTAATCTTTCCAGTCCTCTTGAATTTCCGGGAACCATGCAATTCGCCTTGAACGCGGAAGGTGGTATTTTAAAACACAACATCTCTTCTAAGGATGATAAAAATGAGGAGATTGTCTTCACTAATCCACAGGGAAAGGTAGATGTATCTATTATGCTTACTGAAAATGCGGAAGTCTTGAAATTTGATATAACAAAGCTTTCTGCCCAGGCAGATTCCTTTGAGGTATCAGGGAATTCTATGGGAAACATTAATATGGTACTGGGCTCCTCAGGGAAGAGTACGGGTTTCCTGGATATTAATACCGGTGAGGTTAACGGTACGGTTTCTGTCAAGGCCTGGGGTAAAAAATATGAAGATCCTTTCCCTGCTGCCGGAACTTTTACTGGCAGATTTGATTTTCCGACAAGGAAGTTGAGCATGAGCTTTAGTGGACTCAGCTTTGATCCTGTGAAACTTGAAAGTGGCCCTTACCAGACTAACCAGCCTGGGAAATTCTGGGACTCCGTGCATCTTTACTCTGTCTGGAGTGAGACCAACAACATAGGTGAGAAGGAACTGAGAACAGTAATGACAGAACAACTCAAAGCAGAGTTTCCGGATGAAAAGGCAGAAGAACTTTCTCAGATGGTAACTACAGAGATAATGGACAGGGTTGAAGAAGTACAATCGCTTCATAAAAAATTAAAAGAGGAAGATTTTGATTTTTCCATGCTTGATCCGACTTTGAAGTTGCGTAAAACAGAGACGCCAAAAGGCGGGAAGGGATAAGCATACTATGATAAGGACGTGTATTTTCCTATTGATCCTGATTCTTGCTCAGGCAGGCGGCTGCGCTGTTGGTGAAGGAGAAGCAGGAAAAGCGGCAAAGGTAACTGAAGAGGAGCAAAATGGAGATGAGGAGTACTGGAAGGACAAGCAAGAGGAATATCAGAAGAAGGTTCAGGAAAAAAGAGAAGAAGCCTTGCGGAAGGCTCTGGAAAATGAAAGGCTAAACAGGTTAAGAGATTCGGAGGAATTGTCTGGAAATTTCTTTAATAATTGGGGCTTCGAGTGGGGATCGCCATATTCCGAATACCCGCCGATAAAGATGGAAGATTCTGACCCACTTCCACCACTTGCGGAAGAATATGATTTCGTGGATCTGGAGGATGCATATAGAACATGGACTCAGGAGGAAGTTGATCAGTATTGGCAGGATAGAGAAGAGGAGCTTGAGGAAATACCGGATGCAATCGGTCCTGTTACGGGCCCCTTTGCGGTTGCCGCACTTGTGGAAAATGGCTTGGTGGACATGGAGATTACTGGAGCGGGCACTACTACCGACCTTGTCTTTAACCTGACCAATAAGACAGACGAACCTATACTTGCTGTAATTCCTGCAGGTACGCCGCTGGTTACAGATTCCGAGGGATACCAGCCATATCAGACAAGTGTTATTGCACCTTTTTTTCTCGAACCGGGCCAGACACTTACCAGAGAATGCCATGCCTGGTGTACCGATAATGATCTTGAACCTGCTCCGGCAGATGGATCTGCTAAATATACATTACAGACCAGTTCATTTACGCCGCAGCAGGAAAAGGTAAGAGAGCTTATATTGGTTGCCGATTACATGGAAGACCTGCATACTTTCTGCGGGAGCGTGGCAGAACCTGATGACTTTGTACAGTTGCCTCAACCGCCTGATACGGATAGTGTGGAGCAAAAGGCGCCCAAAAATATACCTCAATCTGCAAGCCTGAGTTTTGATCTTTCCGGCCCTCTTGAATTTCCTGGAACAATGCAATTCTCCTTGAGTGCGGAAGATGGTATTTTAAAACACAGCATCTCTTCTAAAGATGATAAAGAAGAGGAGATTGTTTTCACTAATCCACAGGGGAAGGTCGAGGTGTCTGTAAAGCCTACTGATAATCCGGCACTCTTGAAGTTCGACATAACAGAGCTGTCCGCCAGTGCAGATTCCTTTGAGGTGTCAGGGAATTCTAAAGGAGATATCAATATTGTCCTGGGCTCCCCTGAGAAGAGTACTGGATTTCTGAATATTAATACAGGTGAGGTTAACGGTACGGTCTGTGTCAATGCCTCAGGCAATAAATACAAAGATCCTTACCCTGCTGCCGGAACTTTTACGGGCATGTTTGACTTCCCGACAAGGAAGTTGAGCATGAGCTTTAATGGACTCAGCTTTGAGCCGGTGAAACTGGAAAAAGGCCCTTACCAGACAAACCAGCCTGAGAAATTCTGGGAAACGGTACACCTCTACACTGTCTGGGGTGAGACAAATAAGATCGGCAGGGAGGAACTGACTGAACTCATGACAGAACAGTTTTCAGCCAGTTACCCGGAAGAGAAGGCCGGGAAACTGGGGAACATGGTTGCCGGTGAGATAATGGACAGGGTCAATGAAGTGCAAACACTTCATGAAGAATTAAAAAATGAAGAGTTTGATTTCTCCATGCTTGACCCGACACTGAAGTTCAGGGCGTCCCAACCGAAAACAGATAAAACGAAAACAGATAAAAAGGGTGATAAGAATAAGAAAGGTGACAAAAAAGCAGCAAAGAAAAAGAAGAAGACACCGATAGAACAGGCGGAAGCAAAGGCCGAAAAATTGGAAAAGGCGGCTGAAAAGGCTGAAAAAACTGCCAAGAAATCGAAAGAGGATGCAGAATTCGCAGAAGAAGAGGCAGACGATGCTGAGGAGACGGCCAGAAGGGAGATAGATGAAGCGAATAAATGGATAGATGAAGCCAATAGAAAGAGGGCAGACGCCAACAGGGCAAGGGAGAAGGCGAAAAAAACTAAAGTAAAAACAAAAGAACGTGAAGATGCAGAGCAGGAGGCAAAGGATGCGGAAGAAGAGGCTGCAAGTGCGGAATCGAGGGCAAAGTACGAAAGTAATATGCCTAAATACTATAAAGGGCTAGCTAAAAAGAAGAGAAAAGCTGCCGAGGCAGCGGCAAGGAAGGCCAGAAGAGATGAAAAAAAGGCCAAAGACGCGAGAAAAGCCGCCGATAAAGCGAGAGAAAGGGCACAGGATAAAAGTATAAAGAAGGCCATAGAGAAAAGAAAGAAAACCGAAGCAGACAGGAAAAAATCAGAACAGGGAACGAAAAAGAAGGCTGCAGAAACAAAGTGATATTAAGATTGCAGATATCATCATATTCTGTCAGAGTAACTAAAATCATATAGTGATTCACTCAAAATTGACCCGGTGTAGGTGATAATGGAATAATCAAGCAGTGTCAGGGGCCAGATGCATAAATGAATGAATAAATAAATAACAGTAAAGAGGAGTGTGTTACTTTATGAAAAATTACTGGTGGTATATACTGCTTGTCAGCATTGTCATCACTGTAGTATGGAAGATGTTTGGTTCTGCCACAGCCCCGTTTTACGTGATTATTATAATACTCTATCCTATTCTTGGTATCGGAGGCCAGCTCCTGCTTATAATTGCAGGTCTTATTTTCGGTCTTTATGAAAAGATGAATAAAAAGGGAGGGAATAGTAAGGAACCCTGATTGCAAAGAAGTATCTGTTTTCATAGAAATAAAATATATGTATAATTTAGGTTATGAAAATGAAAAATTTATTACAGTTTAGAACCATAATTTTTGCTGTAGTTGTTGTCGTTTTTGTCCTGCAAGGTTGTGGGCAGAAGCCTGAAGAATCTACAAAGGTGGGGCAGGAACAGCAGGCACAATCAAAACCTGCAACCAAACCTGAGCCCGAACCAAAGCCTGAACCACAACAACACACACCTGAACCTATTGCTGATGTTCGTCCGGCTGACATAAGTAAGGCAGTGAAGATCCCCGAAAGCCCATACCCGGTTATTCCCTATGAGCTGGTTGTACTTTTAGAAGAGGGTGAGACCATTGACGCTTTCAAGGAATCGGTGGCAGGCATGGGGATCAAGGTAGTTGGCAGTATCCCTAATCTTGGCATAGTCCAGATAGAGGTCACGGAGGATAAGCGTGAAGAGTTGATGGATGAGTTGAACCGGAACCCACTGGTGAAGTCAGTCTCATATCAGACGATTTACAGCACAGACGCTACACTGAATGATCCTGCACTTAATAATGACGATGTCTGGGATGACTGGGGACTTCAGGCCATAGGGGCAGAGGCTGCCTGGGAAACAACCCGTGGAGACTCCGACCTCATCATCGCTATCGTGGACGGAGGTATGCTGGTTGATCACGAAGAACTTAGGGGTAAGATTGTTGCCCCCACCTCTGTCTTCTCTGATGATGGTAGACAGGTGGGAAGCCCTGAGGGGCTTATGCATGCTACGCACGTAGCCATAGTTGCTGCGGGAAGCGGTAATAACGGCCACGGTACAAGTGGTGTTGCCCCGGACTGCCGTATCATGCCGGTACAGGTATTGAATGATGATGGAGGGGCACGTATCCAGGTTCTGGCAGGTATTGATTATGCCGTTCGCAATGGCGCCAGGGTGATAAATCTCAGTTTGGGACAACCATTTAAAATACCGGGAATTATTGGTGCTCTTTTTGGAGATGTTCATGAGCAGTATAGTGATCCCGACTTTCGTGATAGTGCACAACACTATCTGCTTAGATCAAGAAAACTTGATGAAGTCGTCCTGAGCAGGGTGTTTGATGCTGCAGAAGCTGCAGGAGTCGTAGTTGTTAAAGCAGCTGGGAATGACAATCTGCCAGGTGATTTTGATGATATGTGCTATAACCCCCTTACTCTTGGAGTTGGTAATGTAGGGCAATATGCAGACAAAACCATTACTCCGTGTCAAAGCTCAAATTACGGCTTTACTGTAAGGGTGTCAGCGCCAGGAACAAACATCTACAGTGGTGACGGTAATCCTACAGGAAATGGTTATCAGTGGCTAACGGGAACAAGTATGTCGGCACCGTACGTTTCAGGTTTGGCCGCTTTAGTTGCTTCCGTCAATCCTGATCTAAAGCCTTCTGAAATACGCCAGGTAATAATTGATAGCTCCATGTCGGATAATGCCGATGAGTCAGCACCAGTACATTGGAATTCTTCTGCGAAGAAGGTTTTTCATGAGATGGAGCTGTGGCGGAGGGCCTTTCTGCTTCTGACAGAGAAGGACGAGTACTTGTCATTACCTGATACAATGGAGCAGCTCCTGGTATCTCTCATTCCGCTAGAGCATAACATTACATGGGATGGCCCTTATAAGCGTCGAAATGGTAAAGTTGTCTGGCATGACGAAAAGGCAGTGGGGTCGTTTATTAACGCTCCTGCCGCTCTGAAGAGTGCTGTTACAGGGTCGTTCAGAAATAGATTTGCTATATTTACCGAGGCAGAAACTGAAAAGGCCGGTAACATCAGACCGGAAAAACTTCTTCAGGTGTACGATATGTTGAAGTTGGCTGACCACTATATTGCATCGGCTGATCTGGATGTACCATTTATTCTTAAGCTTAATCTCCCGTTTGAGAGGCTGGATGTTATTCGTGATAAGAACCCGGGAGGTGACTATGCCGAGTGGCTGGAGTATACGGCACCCGGACAGTACCGTCACTTTGCTGTGTATAATGGCAAAGACTACCGACAGGGCCCTGTCAGGGTAGGGCGCAGGGGTACAATATCAGACATAACCAACCCTCTCAAAGATGAAGTGTTCTATTATCAGTCCCTTAAGTAGACAATTATTATATTTATTTTCGGATATTTAAAAATCAATATGAATCTAAGAGTTGATCATACTGCCAAACAATACTGGAATGTGGGTCTACTATTTCTTTGTATTCTCATTGTTAACATGCTGTATACGGCATCTGTACGGGCAGACTTCAACACTATCGCCGGTAAGTCTGAATCAAACAAACTTGGTCAGTTGCTCATAAAATTTACCGGTGCTGATGGAAAGCCTGATGAGAGAGAACTTTCAGTATACTACTCTGATTCCAATAACAATATTAATGACACTGTGTCTGTAGGGCGTACGGGACACCCTGTCAGTTTGGTGACAGGTACCTATGACATAAAGATACTCGTTCACCCTACACTGTGGATCAGAGATGTGGTGATAGAGAATGGTAAGACCACTGATCTGGATGTTGGTGGATACGGTCGTGTTCTCATTAATGGAAAGCATAGTAACGGCAATCCGTTGGAGAGCGATTTTTATGTATATACAGATGATGATAAAAAAGATCTTGTTGTGAGAGGAATCACTAATGAAGTGTCGGAGTATATACTGGCCGGTACGTATGATGTCAAGGTGGATACTAAATTCCGCATCATTAAGGAGTCCATAACGATTGTGGCAGGCCAGGATACGATTTTGGACTTGTCGCAATTTGGACAACTGGAAGTTCGTGGAAGGAATACCCTGGGTGCTCCACTCAAGACCAATAGAGTTTTTATATATGTGCGCGGAGAAAGGAGATTTCCGTCTGTACATAGTCTCGTAAACCTCCCCGGTGAACTGCAGCCAGGCATTTATGATGTTAGGGTGGAGATAGGGCCTGATGCTTGGTTCGAGGGGGTAGAGATAGCTTCCGGAGAGGAGAGGGTTATAGATCTTCCGGAGTTGGGGAGGCTGATGGTACAGGGAAAGGACAGTGAAGGTATACCTGTAAACGGCTATGGATATTCTGTCTATGAACAGGAAAACAGTGATAAGGAGATTGCTGCCGGTGACGTAAACGTTGCCAAAGATCTGCTTCCGGGTGAATATGATGTAAGGATAGATTCTGATCCGGAGGTCTGGCTTAGAGGAATAGAGATAGTAGCGGGTAGTGTCAAAGCTATCGACATACCACCACTTCCTGCAAAGAGTGAAAAGTCAGACGAATTACCGGGTTCTGCTGAACAGGGCAGGATACAGATAGTGGGAAAAAATGCCTTGGGTGATCCTCTTGAAAGCTACTTCGCATTTTATGTCTATACACCCGGGGATAAGGAAAAATCGGTTGCAGAGGAGAGCGTAAGTAAACCTGTTGATCTACCACCGGGTGTCTATGATATCAGGGTAGGATTAAAGCCGGATGTCTGGTTTAAGTCTGTTGAGATAGCAGCGGGTCAAAGCAAACAGATTGAACTTCCTTTGCCGGGAAGACTGGATGTTAGAGGAAAAAATGCCCTTGGTAACTCTGTTAATAGGGATTTTTACTCTACCGTTTATAAGAGTGGAGACAGAGAAAAACCACTTGCCTACCAGTATGTAAATTGGCACAAGGACCTGCCTGCAGGTGTGTACGATATACTGGTCAACATGAACCCAAGTGCCTGGTACGAGGGGGTAGTAATAACGGCTGGCATGAGTACGGTGATAGAGCTGCCAGTACCTGGTAGACTTGAGATTCGTGGAGCGGATGTCGTTGGCGCATCACTTGATGCACCATTCAGTGTATACACAGACGGAGATAGAGAGAAGGTTGTTGCAGATGGAGTTGTAAATTTTCCGCTTGGAATACAACCTGGAGTGTACGATATAAAGATAGTTCTGGATAAGGATGAGAAATGGTTCAACGGGATAGCGATAGTATCACAGCAGAGCAAAATTATTGAACTGTCACCACCGGGGAGATTATGGATTTATGGCAAGGATGAGGCAGGAGAACCGCTCAGTACTTCTTTTACCGTATATGCTGACGGAGATAAAGAAATTGTCGTCGGACGGTTGAATGAAAAAGTTGATCTGCCTGCCGGTATCTATGATGTTAGAATAGATTTGGAGCCAGAAGCCTGGTATAAGGGTGTCACAGTCGTTGGAGGGCAGATCAAGAAGATTGACCTGTCCAAGCCGTTGGAACCGGTGATCCCTGATGAAACAGTTACGCCTGAAGAAAAGATCAATGCAGCCGGAGTTGGATACGCCAAATTAACTGCAGTTCCGAAAGATGGAGCAGATCCTTATGATACCGGTGTCTGGTGGCATGTTTACCCTGTCGGAGCTGATGGTAAACCTGAAGAGAAGTATATTGATTTCAACGATAGTAACCCTAGCAATAAGTTCACTCTTCCTCCCGGACGTTACCTTGCTACTTTAAGTGTGGGAGAAGGTAGTGGTCGAGTAGAGTTTGACGTGAAGGTGGGGCAAACTACAGAAAAGGTAGTCGTGGTTGGCGTCGGATACGCTAAATTAGCTGCTATTCCCGAGGAGGGAGCATCTCCCTACGATACCGGTGTCTGGTGGTATGTTTATCCTGTAGGCGCAGATGGTAAACCGACAGAAAAATATATTGAATCCAGTTCCTACAATCCAAGCGGTATATTTACTCTTCCACCCGGACGTTACCTTGCTACTTTAAGTGTGGGAGAAGGTAGTGGTCAAGTAGAGTTTGATGTGAAGGTGGGTGAAACAACAGAAAAGGTAGTCGTGGTTGGCGTCGGATACGCTAAATTAACTGCTATTCCTGAGGAGGGAGCAGCTCCCTACGATACCGGTGTCTGGTGGTATGTTTATCCTGTAGGCGCAGATGGTAAACCGACAGAAAAATATATTGAATCCAGTTCCTACAATCCAAGCGGTATATTTACTCTTCCACCCGGACGTTACCTTGCTACTTTAAGTGTGGGAGAAGGTAGTGGTCAAGTAGAGTTTGATGTGAAGGTGGCAGAGACTATAGAAAAGAGCGTTGTGATTGGCGTTGGTTTCGCTAAATTAACTGCAATTCCTGAAGAAGGAGCAGATCCTTACGATACCGCGTCATGGTATGTTTACCCTGTCGGCACTGATGGCATCCCGGCAGAGCAACATATTGGCGTCAGTTACTACAACCCCAGCGATATATTTACTCTTCCTCCCGGTCGCTATCAAGCTGTTCTTACAATTGGTAAAGGTAGCGCTAAGACGGAGTTTGAGGTTAAGGTAGCAGAGACTACAGAAAAGAGCGTTGTGATTGGCGTTGGTTTCGCTAAATTAACTGCAATTCCTGAAGAAGGAGCAGATCCTTACGATACCGCGTCATGGTATGTTTACCCTGTCGGCACTGATGGCATCCCGGCAGAGCAACATATTGGCGTCAGTTACTACAACCCCAGCGATATATTTACTCTTCCTCCCGGTCGCTATCAAGCTGTTCTTACAATTGGTAAAGGTAGCGCTAAGACGGAGTTTGAGGTTAAGGTAGCAGAGACTACAGAAAAGAGCGTTGTGATTGGCGTTGGTTTCGCTAAATTAACTGCAATTCCTGAAGAAGGAGCAGATCCTTACGATACCGCGTCATGGTATGTTTACCCTGTCGGCACTGATGGCATCCCGGCAGAGCAACATATTGGCGTCAGTTACTACAACCCCAGCGATATATTTACTCTTCCTCCCGGTCGCTATCAAGCTGTTCTTACAATTGGTAAAGGTAGCGCTAAGACGGAGTTTGAGGTTAAGGTAGCAGAGACTACAGAAAAGAGCGTTGTGATTGGCGTTGGTTTCGCTAAATTAACTGCAATTCCTGAAGAAGGAGCAGATCCTTACGATACCGCGTCATGGTATGTTTACCCTGTCGGCACTGATGGCATCCCGGCAGAGCAACATATTGGCGTCAGTTACTACAACCCCAGCGATATATTTACTCTTCCTCCCGGTCGCTATCAAGCTGTTCTTACAATTGGTAAAGGTAGCGCTAAGACGGAGTTTGAGGTTAAGGTAGCAGAGACTACAGAAAAGAGTGTTGTAGTAGACACGAATTCAGAAGAGAAAGAGTAAAAATTTAAAACCTCATTTTCTTAGAAATATCTGAAATGGTGCAGAAAATATGTGCTTGTAAGCTGGGAGGAGGTAGATGTCCAGAGCCTGTTGTATTCGACTCCATTTTTTGTGAATATTGCAACGACCAAGGATTTCACTACCATTGTACCATGTGTGCAACAAAATATATTCCATGTAGCGATTCTGATACTTTGTGTTCTCAATGCCAGAGTGCAGGGAAAGGCGAGAAAATAAAATGAAACGTTTCTTACTATTTGGATTTGCTCTTCTGGTGTCGGTCTTATTGTGTAATATCTCATTTGTAAGTGCAGATGAGGATCTGTCTATTGATGAGTTTTTGTCTGCTCCTGATGAGATCGAGATCGACAATCGCAGGTATGTCCTGGATGTCTTTATCTGGCGCGACTTCATGCCGTTCTGCCCGCCCAACGGCAGACCAATGATATCTTCAGTCAGTGTTACGGCTACCGATTCACTAGAGTTTCCCAAATCTATAGATGCTGATCGCATTTGGATAGTTAATGGTAGTGATGTATGGGAGTCGGGATTTTCTAGTGAAGAAAGGTCCAGGCGTTCTTACAGTAATCATCTGGAAAAAATTGCCAGAGGAGGGCCCAAGTGGCAAACCGGCATTAAGGTCGATGTTGTTGTGAGGGTTATCGATGGAGCGG
>CAYTGO010000077.1:0-14456 GCA_964437425.1 uncultured Candidatus Scalindua sp. | reverse complement strand
TACTAACATTTCTTTTTGCAATTCCGTTTTTGTCAAGTTTTATACTTCCAGTAGCGGTGGTTGGAGGTACGCTCCTGACTGCAAGAGCGCCGGGATCATCACGATTATCACCTCTGAAATAAAGACGCCTCTACGCTCTATGCTCTATCGCCTCCCATCAATTCCTTGAGGAGCTGCTTTCCCTTCCCATTATCCGGATTGATGGCCAATAGATAATCAAGCCTCTGCCTGACTTCATCTTTTTTTACTCCATTAAACTTTGAACGATATTGTAAATATTGTGTCTCTGCAAGCGCCATATGCACCTCTTCCTGAAACGGATTAAGTGAAAGTACTTTTTTGTAAGCCGCTGATGCTTCAGCATAATTCTCAACACCCTTATAAACCGAACCCAGATGATTACATGCATCCGCATTATCGGGATCCAGTTCAATCACTTTTTTAAAGAGTTTTATGGCTTGATCATTATCACCGAGTTGCACATACAGGTTACCAGTGTTCAAAAGTGCCTTTAAATGACCGGGGTCTCTGCCAAGGACACCCTTGTACTCCCCCAACGCTTCATCAAACATATCATAATTGTCATAAAGTACCGCAAGACAGAATCGAGGTGAAATATTATCAGGATCTTGTTTGATTGCCTTTTTATACTGCTTGACAGCACCGTGATAGTTACCTTCTAACTCAAGGACTTTAGCAAGATTAAGCATGGTCTCAACATTACGCGGGTCAAGTCCTGATGCCCGCCCGTATGCCTGCCTGGCACATCCGAAGCGCGCCATCCCCTCATACACATATCCCAGGTTATTGAATGCTTCAGGATTCTGCGGTTCGAGCTCAACCACATCCTGGAAACATTTTGCGGCCCGCTCATAATCTTTTTCCGCCAGATAGATAAATCCCAGATTCACATATGCATCGGTAAGTTTATCATCATATTTTATACTTTTCCTGTAGGCAGCTATCGTCTTATCTCGTTTTGATCCGATACTGTCATACCGGCACCCTTTTAAAAACCACCATCGGGCCAGGTTCTTTTTCTGCATCGATTAACTCTTTAAGAATTGGTAAAAAGTAAAAATTCATTAGGGTCCGAGAGAAAACAACTTTACATTATATCGTGCTCAGGCTTAGGTCTGATTTGTTCGATCTGAATGAGCCGAACCGGAAGCCCAGCCTTAGCTGCGTAGAGGATTCGGCGAATGAAGATCGTGCAAAGATGGCCTGAAGATGAGATGCGAGATTGTAAAATTATTTTTTCTCGGACCCTTAAGCACCCTCTTATCTTTGTACTTATCTACTAATCTTGCAAAGTACAAACTTTTTTATTTCGTTCCATATGGGAACAGGATCTGCCGAAGCAGCCACCTTTGTTAATTCGCTATTATTCCTGAGCGCCTGGGCAGCTATCGTACCGGCCAGTTTGTTACACTGATCCTGGTCGGAACTTCTTGCCTCCTCAATAAGACTGGAAGAGATATCTAACTGAAACCTGCGGCCTCCAATATCTACCTCATCGTGCTCTTCTTCCTCCTCACCATCATCAGCGGCAGTAGTATCGTCATGGTTTGTCTGTTCATCTGCAAGACGAACCCCTTCCGGAAACATTCCGACTTTCTGTGCTATCCCGTTAAGAAGAGCAGACTCTTTTTCTGTAGTTTCTTTTGTACATACCAACACCTCTTTATCCACAGACTCTTCCGCTCCTTGCAACTGTGCCTTTTCTCCATCACTCTGTAAGCACAATACCGGTTCCAGTTCTGTCTCATTTGCGTCAAACGACTCAACTGAGTTTTCACCTTGACCCTCAGAGTTTGTTTTCGAGCTGTCTTGAAATTCAATAACAGGCTCAAGATCGGCTTTATCCTCATGCCTTTTCCTTTGCTTTCTCTTTGCTCCGACAGGACGCGTTATCTTCTTGAAACGATCCCCGATCTGCCGAACTATTTCACCGTCTATTTCTGTCAGCTCATTTGTTTCTCCGGCCTTCAAAGACAGTTTACATATTTTATTGATCAGACGGGGCACTCCATGCTCCGAACATTCCCACATTACACTGAAGGAATCTTCTGTAAATATCTTCCCTGATCCACCTGCACGCTGCAGACGAGTCTCAACATAGGTTTTTAACTGCTCCTCTGTTGGTATCTTTTCTATCCGGCAATAAGTCCCGATTCTCTGAAAAAAGTTGGCTTTTTTCGGATGCTCCAGTCGTTTTGCCAGTTCCATCTGGCCTACAAGCACCATGGTGAACAGATTCCTGCTGTCCTCCTGCATATTTGTTAAAAGCCTTAAATCTTCAAGTTTCTTTGGCGACATAACATTCGCTTCGTCTATGAAGATGAGAACTTTCTTCCCCTCATCACTGGTCTCAAACAGAAGCCTGTTAAATATCTCAAGCAAGTCATCTTTTTTTCTCTCCTCACACGGCTTACCTGTTATCTGGCCTATGATCTCCCTCAATATCTGTACAAATGTAGTGCTGGGATTGGTGACTAGTGCTATCTTATATTTTTCACTGCCAAGTGAATCTATGACAATGCGAATGGACATCGTCTTGCCCAACCCCACATCTCCGACTATCACAGACAGGCAGTCCTCTCCCTCCTCTATGGCAAACTGCGTCTCTGCTATGGCACTCTCCATAGAAGTGTGACAGGCCGCATACATTGTTGGGTCGGGAACATTATCAAAAGGTGACTTTTTTAAATTCCAATATTCGTAATACATAATTTTTCCCTCATTAAAAGGTTGTTCTTATTTTTCAATATTTTCGGTTAGGTAATTAAGGACGTCCTGAAATGAGAAACGCCGGAGCCTGCCGAGTTTATAGCTCTTAAGTTTTCTCTCTCTCACTAGTCTCATTAAAAAGCTGGCACTTACCTGTAGCATACTACACGCCTCCTTTGTCGTAAGCAGTTTCATGCTGTCGGCATCACCAAAATGAAAGTTAAGAGAGGTTTGCCCGCCTACTTTCTTCATATTTAAAACAATGCTTTTTGTGTCGTGGCCTGCAAATGAGTTTAAGTGCTCATTTGATTGCATCAACTCTGATTGTTCAGGAGTGAGATTCAATGAAAGATTATCGCTTTCGTCATCAGCAATATTCTTAAACTCATAATCTGCTCCACCGTAAACCTCTCGATTGTTTACCGGCATGAAATTCCTGCTCTGCCTCACTCCGTTAGAGATACTACTTCTTCTTTTTACAATGCATATCTTTTCCATAAATCACCTGATCGATAAATTTCAATAAAATAAATAACTATACTCGCTTAATAGAATCCGGATTCCAAATATGAAATTTGCACAACCTTTAGGTATCACAAAAACAGTACCAATCGCATAAATAAATCAGTTACTTTCATAGCTGCCTGTATAGTCAGCATTTACAAAATCAGGGGCATGGTGGCATAAAAATTAAAAGCGGATCTTGTTGTATTATAGTGAAGCAGGAATGTACTTTTTCAGGAATTCAATAATAAGTGACGTTTGCCAGACGCAACTTCCTTGCATTTCTCATCTCAACATTAACATCTGTTTTTATCTATGAAAATCTGTGTCTATATTTTCTTTTACGTGTCCTCTATGTTTCAACTGTAAGTAATCTTTTGCATTGCAAAACAAACCCCCTCTTTTATAATAATTCTGTACAGAAGAAACCGTGACAGTAGCTCATCAAAGAAACCACACACAATACAGAGTAAAATGAAAGATAGTATAAAAACAAAAGAGCGGCTTATAAGCGAGATAAAGGAACTTCGCGACTCTCTGGAACAACAAATTTCTGAACGTAAGCGGGTAGAGAACGCACTGTCTGAATCTGAGGGGAAATACAGGAAATTAATAGAAACTGCAAACGATGCTATTTTCATAGCGGATGCCGAAACAGGTATTATTCTTGATGTAAACAGACGGGCCGAAGAACTGATGAATATACCTGCTGAAGAGATCATAGGTATGCACCAGAAGCAACTCCACCCGGAAGATGAAGCTGGAGATTACAAAAGGATTTTTAGAGAACATGTTCAAAGCGAAGATGGAATATCGGAAGAGGTTGTGGTATGTCGTAAAGACGGGCATAAGATTCCTGTGGAAATTAGTGCAAGTGTTATAGAGTGGAATGGCAAGAAAGTGGTTCAGGGCATCTTCAGAGATATCACCGGGCGGAAGCGTATAGAAGATGCACTGAGTCAAAGCAAAGAACATATGCAATACATTCTTGATAATACCACGTCTGTTATTTATCTTAAAGATACTCATGGCAAATACCTCCTCATTAATCTTCAGTACCAGAACCTGTTTCATATCTCAAAAGAGGAGGTAGTAGGCAAGACTGATTATGATATCTTTCCTAAAGAAATGGCTGATGCGTTTCAGGCTAACGATCGAAGGGTACTCAGAACCCTGGCCCCATTGGAAATAGAGGAAGTTGCTCTACACGATGACGGGCCACACACATATATTTCAATAAAATTTCCTCTTTTTGATTCGAATAGAACTGCTTTCGGAATATGTGGAATTTCAACAGACATCACCGAGAGGAAGGAGGCAGAGAAAATATTACATGAGCAGAAAGAGGCTTTAGAGCAAAAGAATATTGCCCTTAGTGAAATTCTTGGACAGATCGAGATTGAAAAGAAACAGATAAAGGACAATGTAATCACCAATGCAGAAAACCTGCTTTTGCCTATTATTCAGAAACTTAAACTTACCGGGGAATCACGCAAGTATGTTCAACTACTGCAAAAGAACCTACAAGAGCTAACATCCTCTTTTGGTACAAAGCTGACCGAAAAGGGAGCCAAATTAACTTCCAGAGAGATTGAGGTTTGCGATATGATAAAAAATGGACTTACAAGTAAAGAGATCGCAGGTCTTTTAAATATATCACTCCGAACAGTAGAAACACACCGCATCAAAATTAGAAGCAAACTTGGTATAGTTAAAAGGGATCTTAACTTATCATCTTTCCTGAAAACACTTTAGCCAAATAACCCATTATACATCACTACGTATAATACATACGTATATCATACGTACTCATACCATGTTGACTTTCGCGTAACATTAGATATTCTAAACACTTTCCAATTTCTAGCGAGACATGTCGAGAATGTTATTTGTGTCTATCAAGAAAGATCATTTCAAAAATAGTACGTCTGTAAGCGTAATAGCAAATTAGAGAGTAATGCATGCAGATGATAACTAATTTTTTCTATCTGTCTGTTTTGGCAGTTTCTTATTTCTGCCTACTCTACCCTGAGCACCGAAGGCGAAGCCTATACTGACCAATCTCAAAAAATCTTAATTAATAAAATGATTGAATGGGAAGACAAATATAGTGTCGGAGTGTTAATAATCGACGAAGAGCACAAGAAGCTCATCGACATCATAAATAAGGTTATTGCTGCAAAACAACACAGAGACAATCCGGAAGAAATATCTGAAATATTAAATGAAATGATGAAATTCGCACATGAGCATTTTAAGAATGAAGAGGCGTATATGGTAGAGTTTAATTATCCAATGTATCAATACCATAGAGAAGAACATCTCGATTTCTCCATGAGAACGCTCTCTTATCAAAGCAGAGTAACCAACGGTGATTATCACGTTGCAAATGAAATACTTGAATACCTGAAGCGGTGGTTGGTTAACCACATTCAAAAGACTGATAAAGAGTATACTGACTGCTTCAACAAAAATGGACTCAAATAAAATATGTAAACAGGTCTGCCTTCTAAAAACCCGCTTACATATTTTTTGAATAGAACAGAGTGAACATTGAAAGAAAATAAAATTGTACTTATTGAAGACAACCCGGACCATGCGGAATTGATCGCAGAAGCCCTTGGGGACGGAGACACTGAAAACAACATTATCTTATTAAGTGGTGGCATGGAAGCCATAGATTTTTTTGAGAAATGTAGCATTGAGGACCAGATAGAAAACAGAATCAGGCTAATTGTAGTAGACATTAAATTAGCAAAAATTGGAGGAATGGATATCCTTAAGTTTTTAAAAGAGAATTCAAGGTACAGCAAGATACCTGTGATCATTTTTTCAGCAAGTTCTGATCAGGAAACGATTGATGAAGCGTATAAGAATGGAGCTAACGGTTATTTTATTAAACCTATTGATCATGCAGAATTTGTTGAAAAGATAAAAATCCTGAAAAAATGCTGTTAGATTCAGCTACACATTTCACAATAATTTACTCCCTGACTGACAATCAATAAATCTTTTCCTCCCCAGCCAACTCACACCAAAATTTACGACTAGAAATTCTGGGATGAAAATGGTATGTTTCTCATCATGTGTACCGTACTGTTGCCATCTTATATTACTTATTCTGTAAGAAAATCCGGAGTTTACCCATATGCTAAAAAGAGATAAAAAAGCTGAGTTTCTTGAAGTCGGTATTGTCTCCATGAAATATCAATTTACTACCGATAAGAAATTCAGCAAAAGCCCGCTGTCCAAATCTAAATATTTAAAGTTATTAGAACTGCAGAGCAGTGACCCGGTAAAAGTTATGGCAGAAGAGGATACCGGCGAGAATTGGTGGATGTTTCAGGATGAATTCTTTATTGAGGATGAAGATCTTAATGCGGATGACGTAAAAGCCTTTGCCATTAAAGGAACTAGAAAGAAAAAATGAGAAGCTGTTTATCCTAAGCTACCTACCCCTGCATTTCGATTGCTTCACCTTTATCGTTCCATACCACCATTTTAGATTACCAGACTCTCACACAAAGCCGCAAAGGGTAAAAATTGTATATTAAATTACCATGGCCAATTTTTATAACCTAAACGTATCAGACACAATCAAATCGATAGGTACTTCTCAGAAAGGCTTGTCTGAAGAAGAGGCAAGGAAGAGACTGAAAGAGTACGGCAGTAACGAGCTGAAACAGAAAGAGAAGATATCACCATTTCAGATTTTAATCAGACAGTTTACTTCATCTATTGTTTTTATCCTTCTGGCCGCCCTTGTTATCTCACTTTTGATCGGAGAGAAACTGGACGCTATTGTCATCTCAACAATAGTGATCCTCAATGGCATTTTCGGATTTGTTCAGGAATTTAAGGCAGAGAAAGCTATTGAGGCGCTGAAAAAGTTAACCGCACTGAAGGCTAAGGTTATAAGGAACGGAGTTGAGGCAGAGATAGATTCAAGAGATCTGGTGCCAGGTGATATAATTCTCTTAGAAACCGGAAGCAAAGTCCCCGCCGATGCAAGGCTGATTGATATTGCCGCATTCCAGATTGACGAAGCATCATTAACCGGAGAGTCTGTTCCGTCCAATAAAACCACCGATCCTCTTGAGAATAATATATTGGTAAACGATCAGAAGAACATGGTGTTCATGGGAACAATTGTAACAAGAGGACATGCAAAAGCCGTTGTTACAGGTACCGGCATGGAAACGGAAATTGGTAAAATCGCGGACATGGTACAGGAAGCGGAAGATAAGCTCTCTCCTTTACAGATAAAACTGAAGAAGTTTGGTAGATGGCTAGGCCTTGTCACTATAGGGACCTGCCTTGTTGTCTTTGGAGTGGGAGTTCTGAGAGAATATCTGATAACAGATCTGTTTGAAAGATCCTTTGTGGCTGAAATGTTCCTGGCTTCTGTTGCCCTGGCTGTTGCAGCAATCCCTGAAGGCCTCCCCGCTATTGTAACTATCTCTCTTGCCTTTGGCGTCAGAAGAATGGCAAACCGCAATGCTTTGATCAGAAAACTTCCTGCTGTTGAAACACTCGGCTGCACTAATATCATCTGTTCCGACAAAACAGGGACTTTAACAAAAAACGAGATGACCGTCAGGGATATTTATGCCAATAACACATTAACAGAGGTCAGCGGTGATGGTTATACACCGGAAGGTAATTTTATGCAGGCAGGCGATGAGGAGGTAAATATCTCAAGCCTTGAGCTGTTATTCAGAAGCAGTATTCTGTGTAATGATTCGAGGTTGAACCGTAATGATAGATGGGAGATATTCGGGGATCCTACAGAGGGTGCTCTTCTTGTCTCTGCCGGAAAAGCCGGTTTTAAGAAAAGCGAATTGGAGAGCCGGTTCCCCAGGCTAGATGAGATTCCTTTTGATTCGGAAAGGAAATGTATGACAACTATCCATAGGGTTAATGAAGAATTCACTGCTTATATCAAAGGAGCACCGGATGTAATCCTTGATAACTGTAAATACATTTCCATAAACGGCCATGTAAAAGAGATAAACAAAGAGGACAAGAATAGAATCCTTGATGCTAACCGTGAGATGGCAAACAGGGCCTTGAGGGTTTTAGGGTTTGCGTATAAAGCATTAAATGAAAAATATACAACTGAACCTGAAGAGGTAGAAAGGGATTTAACTTTCATTGGTCTGCAGGCGATGATCGACCCACCGAGAGAAGAGGTTAGGGAATCGATTACAAAATGCAGGTCGGCAGGCATCAGTACTGTCGTAATTACAGGGGACCATAAATTAACCGCTATTGCTATTACGAAAGAGTTGGGCCTGTTTAAAGAGGGAGATAGAGCGTTAAGCGGAGAGGAGTTGGATAAATTAAGTGATGACGAGCTTGATGAAATAGTTGAAAGCATTGTAATCTGTGCAAGGGTAAGTCCGGAGCACAAGGTCAGAATCTTAAGCGCCCTAAAAAAAAGAGGTCATGTTGTCGCAATGACAGGTGATGGAGTAAACGATGCCCCGGCTTTAAAGAGATCAGATATCGGGATTGCAATGGGAATTACCGGAACTGACGTTGCAAAGGAGGCCTCTGATATGGTACTGACAGATGACAACTTTGCTTCGATTGTAAATGCGGTAGAAGAGGGAAGAGGAATTTACAGCACAATCAAACAATTTGTCCAGTATACCCTCTCTTCAAATTTTGGAGAGATACTTGTTATCTTTCTGGCAATCCTCATTGGATGGCCTCTCCCGTTGATAGCTATTCAGATACTCTGGGTAAATTTACTGACAGACGGCCTGCCTGGCCTCGCGCTTGGGCTGGACCCTTTTAGTAGAGACATAATGGAAAAGCCGCCAAGAAAAAGAGATGAAGAGATAATGTCTAAGGATGTTATCTACAACATTTTAATAGTAGGTTTTATAATGGGAGCAGGAACACTGTTTATGTTTCACGGTTATGGGATTGAGACCGTCAAGGCAAAATCGATTGCTTTCACTACCCTCGTAATGTTCCAGCTGTTCAACGTATTAACTTACAGAGCGAAAAACTTTAGGATGGATTTCAAGACAAGTAAATATTTAATCGCCTCAGTTATGATCTCGCTGGTGATGCAGTTTGCTGTACTTTATACACCATTAAACATCGCTTTTAAAACCGTCCCTCTTGGACCTGGTGACTTGATTAAGATATTCCTTGTAACAGGCTCACTGTACCTTATACTTGAATCAAGAAAGATGTATATGAACTATCTGGAAACAAAAAGTTCAATGGTGTAGCCGCAGGGTATTGTGATTTACGAATTACGATTTTAAATTTACGATTTAAGAAGAGAAGAAGGAGTGGAAAATGGAAACCTTCGTAATAATTGCAACTGTTGGTGCAGGGTTTATATTTCTTTTCTGGTTTATCCTGAATGTAAGAGAAGAGAACCGCAGGCTTTTAAAGAGGCAGGGAGAACTATTAACAAAGATCGAGGAAGCGCAGAACGAAGGGTTTAAGGTATTGAAAGAGGGGCAAAGTAAGCTGTCAAAAACCATGTATAAACTTGATCTGGAAGAGAGGGCCGGGCTAAAAACATTGGAAGAGATATCGAAAAAAACTGGGGAGAAAAAAGAGGAGAAGACTGATTTTAAAAACTAAAAAAACAAACTCACCACGAAGAACGCGAAGAGCGCGAAGGTAAAGAAGAGGCGAGAAAAAGAGAATATCGAATATTGAACAAGGAATGTTGAATGTTGAAGGGTAAAAGACACTTAACGCAAAGGCGCGGAGAACGCAGAGAAACAGATTCGATGTTTACTGTTTTGGTCATTTGATCTTCAGGCATTGATTTGACATTTGGGCTTTGGCAATGGGCTTTGATATATATTCAATCTACAATATTAAATATTCAATCCTTAAGGCTTTAGTTCACTTATTTACCACCTTCCACCGCGTTGGGTAGTGGGTCAGTTTGAATGAGAATTATTTTTTAGTAGAAAACCATAATGATTATGGCATAATGTATATATGCCTAAGCGGACAAGCAAAGAAAATAAAGAAGAAGATATTAACCTTCTAGCTAAAAACATAGTCAATAAAGCCACGGAAGAAACACCAGAAAAGAATCCTGCTGCTGTTGCACTTGGTAGGTTGGGGGGATTAAAAGGTGGCAAGGCAAGAGCCGAGAAACTATCGCCTGAAGACAGAAAAAAGATTGCCAAAAAAGCTGCTCAAGCTCGATGGGGGAAGAAGCCTTAGGTTGCCAATTTTATTGTTTCAGGATCTAGAGAACTATACCGTTTAAGCTGATCTTGTAAAACTTCTACAAATTTAGATAGTCTGTCAGGAGACACAACAATGCTCGCCACACAATCAGCCTGAACTTCATTGAGAGGTTCTGGGTTTGGTCCTAATCGGAGATCTGGTTTAGCTTGAAAAAAGCAAATTTTAAATTCACTCCCTAGCATTTGAATAGTCATATTAGTAACAAATTGAGTAATTATATTATCAGGTATATGATATTTAAGAGGAACAGTTGAGAGCAATGCTTCTGCTTTGCTTGATTCTGTTTTTTTCTTATCCATAAAACCACTCTCCTTTCTACGCTGAACATTGGTTTAATCTCGAAGTGTTAAGTGTTTGCTTTTCCGCAACCGGTCTATTAAATAATACTACAATATTAGTAGAGGCTGCTGTTCTAGACAAATCTTCTGTACTGGTTTCTATTGCGTCTGACTTAGTAGCGCTAATATCATCTAGTTTATCTTTAAAATAGATATCTTCATCAAAGCTTATTGCGTTTAATGATTCAGATGTAAGGCCTAGCTCCCATTCTACTAAATCACTTATAGGCACAAACCTAACCATTAATCCCACATCAAATGCAGAAGCTAATTCTTTTAGAGTTGTCAGTGATAAACTTGCATAATTAGGGTTTTCAAGCCGAGATATTGTTTCTTGTTTCTTGCCTGCACGGTCTGCCAACTGGCCCTGCTTCCATTCTCTTTGTTTGCGTAATGCTCGAATCTGAAATGGTATACCGGTATCAATATGCGCAGAAACAAAAGCTTCTCTGTATTCCTTATCCTTTAATTCATTTATTAATTTTTCTTTTCTTCTGTTATACATAGTCATCTGTGTGTTCCTCCTTTTGAATTTTCACACTTCTGGCATAAGCAGTATCTAGAGCATTTCTTGGCTCAAATTTATCACCCTTCTCGACTGCTCCGATAAGTATTGTAAACTCTCCCCTTTTTGGGCCATAACATCCTATTGGCCTGTATTGAATATTGCTTGATTTTACTCTGATTTCAACTAAATTTTCGTAACCTTTAAGCTTGCCGGTGAGTGGCCTTGCCCAATTCCTTGTGATTTCTAAACGCCTAATCATTGCATCAATATTTACCTTATCTTTTTTGGGCAGGGTGTTTAGCCATTTCTCAATTTCATTAGTTCCACTTGAAGATTTAAAGCATTTAAATATCCATTCCTTTGCCATAATATAACAAAAAAGTTATAAACGCAAATATTTTTTCTTTTGGTATTAATATAACAATATTGTTATATTAATGAACTTGGTAACAAAACCAAGAAATTGTATCGCTTTAGAATATATATAGCATATATAGCAACTAAAAAAAATTATAATTACAACAATTTTCCCCTTGATTATGCTTGAGCGGTCAAGTATAATATTAATTATGAATCGTTTAAAACAAGAAAAACAGGTACAAATAATATCCGCTTTGGTTGAGGGAAATTCTATTAGGGCTACCAGTCGCATGACAGGTGCAGCTAAAGGAACAGTATTGAAACTATTGGCTGATGTAGGAAAAGCATGTTCAGATTATCAAAACAAAGTTTTTAGAAATATAACATGTAAGAAAATACAATGTGATGAAATATGGGCTTTCTGTTATTCAAAAGACAAGAATGTGCCCGAAGACAAAAAAGGACAATTCGGTTATGGAGATGTATATACTTGGACATCAATTTGTGAAGACACCAAACTTGTTCCAAGTTGGTATATAGGGAGACGTGATTTAGAATCTGCGACCATCTTTATGAATGACTTGGCCAGTCGATTAAGTAACAGGGTACAAATCACTACTGATGGACTTAGGGCATATTTAGAAGCCGTAGAAAATGCTTTTGGTGGAGATGTTGACTTTAGCCAACTAATCAAACTATACGGAACTGAAAAAGAAAAGAACGAAGCGAGGTACAGTCCTAATCAATGCATTGGAATAAAGAAAAGTGTAATCTCTGGAAACCCAAAAAGCGTTTCAACAAGTTATGTGGAACGGCAGAATCTAACCATGCGAATGAGCATGAGACGATTCACAAGACTGACCAATGGATTTAGTAAAAAGGTAGAAAATTTAGAACATGCTATTGCTTTACACTTTATGTATTATAACTTTTGCCGTATTCATCAGTCTTTAAGAATCACTCCTGCTATGAAAGCAAAAGTAACAAGAAAACTGTGGGAGATTGAAGACATTTTAAATTTGTTAGATTCAAACTGACCCACTACCCCGCGTTGTTGTTACTTGCCTTTTATACACCTTTGATCTATAATCCGACTTCGTTTTTTTATCACTAATGAGATATTTTAAGAATTGAGCTGAGGTGTTTTATGGGTATGTTAGGTGCCGCACTGGTTTATGTTGGTTTTGTACTGTTTATGAATGGATTGAAGACTCTTGGGAAGCTCAAGGCCAGCCATGTTATCCCTATGAATATATTTACCGGCACACTCATCGTTGCCGGAGCGATAAGAATTGTACTGTTCCATGGAGAGGGGATCACTCCCTATTTTTATGCGATGCAGTCCCTCCTGTTCGGGTTCACCTATTTATGGGTAGCCATTAACTCTATATGGAAACTGGAGGAGGATGGACTAGGATGGTACTGCATGCTGGTTACTGTGGTAGCAGTGCCTACCGCTTTCACTACCCTGCCGGATACAGGCATGTTAGTGCTCTGGTTGATGTGGGCAAGCCTCTGGTTTATGTTTTTCTTACTGCTAAGTCTGAAAATTAAGATAGCGAAGGCTACTGGATACTGGACGATTGTCAATGCGATTGTGACGGGTGCAGCAGGGTACACTATCCTGATTAAAGTATGGCCGTGGCTGTAGCCTTTTCAGTCACTTTGTGATTTATTGGAAGAAAATAGTTCTTTTTATTACATTTCTGAAAGGAATATATCATGTCAAAAAATGTCCTGGTACCAATATCAGATGGTTGTGAAGAGATTGAAGCGGCATGTATTATTGATGTTCTGAGACGTGCGGACACTGATGTAACGGTAGCATCAGTTGGCAATTTGCAGATAACTGCGTCAAGAGGTATAAAAATTATTGCAGACCGATTAATTTCTGAATGTGTCAATGAATCGTATGATCTGATTGCTTTGCCCGGCGGAATGCCCGGTGCGGAACGTCTGCGAGATTCTAAAGAGTTGACGGGTCTGTTAACACGTCAGAAGCAGGATGGAAAATTGTTTGCCGCAATATGTGCTTCTCCCGCGATAGTACTGCATCACCACGGACTCCTGGACGATCTAAAGGCAACTGCGTATCCTGGCTTTGCCGAACAGCTTAAGAACAGCGAATCTATTGAGTCACGGGTAGTAGTAGATGGCAATTGCATAACCAGCCGCGGACCAGGAACAGCTCTGGAGTTTTCCCTGAAACTGGTTGAAGTACTTTATGGAGAAGAGATGTCAAAGAAAATCGCAGATGCTATGCTGGTGGAATGAGAAGAAGAAAAATACAACATTTAGCCACGGATTAGCACAGATCAAACACAGATAAAAAAAGAAGCAAGAAGAAGAAAAAGAGAATATCGAATATCGAACAAGGAATATTGAATCACGAAGAAAAGACATTAAAAAGAAGAGGCAAGGAAAGGGAATAAAGGACATTAGTTATTTGTCATTGGTCACTTTATTTTTGGTGTCGACGGGAGGTTTTGTGATGGGGGTTACTTTTCCGTGAAGGACACAGCCCTTGCATGATGGATCACATTTTATTCTCAGCCGATTACAGTAGTAATCACGTGTCAGATGAGGGCAATCCCAACTCATTTTTTACCTCGAAGAAATTCCTTAACTTATATCAGGTACTTAGAAACTCTTTCTCGCCTGTAATCAAATCTTCGTACGTCTCCCTTCTCCTTATCGTCGAGAAGCTGTCACCGTCTACCAATATCTCACATGTACGCGGTCTTGTGTTGTAACTGGAGCTCATGGTAAAGCCGTAT
>CAYTGO010000076.1:0-14531 GCA_964437425.1 uncultured Candidatus Scalindua sp. | reverse complement strand
ACAATGGAGAAGTGTACATTTTGCCTGGGAAGAACCCGTAAGGGACTTCTCCCGAAATGTGCTGAGGCTTGCCCGACTGGATCACGGCAGTTTGGAAATCTTCTGGATCCGGATAGTGTTATCAGGAATATCCTTCGTGAGAAAAGGGTCTACGTGCTTAAGGAGGAGATGGGAACTCGGCCTAAATTTTACTACTGGTTTGACAAATAATTAGTAATCCGAAAACGCGCAAAAGCATTTGAAAAATAATAATTGAATCTGCATATAGAGAATACGGAAAAGAGAAAATATGGGAAAACGTAAAGTGAAGGTTGTTGAGAAAGAGGATATTACCGATTTTCTCTATAATTATGGGCTGTTCCTTGTGCGTGCGGTAAGGCATAGTTTCAATGGACGTGGAGCCTTTTATGCCTGGATGATCTTTCTTTCGATCATCGCGATGTTTGGTCTCAGGGCATACTGTAATCAGTTTGTTGATGGCCTTGCAACTACTGGGATGACCGATCAGGTTTCCTGGGGTGTCTATATTGCCAATTTCACATTCCTTGTCGGGATGGCTGCCGCTGCGGTTATGCTTGTAATACCTGCCTATCTCTACAAAGATGAAGAGATGCATAATATCGTAATCTTTGGGGAGTTGTTTGCCGTTGCCGTAATGATAATGTGTATGCTCTTTGTTACAGTTGATCTGGGTCGGCCGGGACGGTTCTGGCATTTGATACCCGGGATAGGGCGTTTTAACTTTCCTGTGTCAATGCTGAGTTGGGATGTTGTTGTTCTTTTGGGATACTTGGCGATAAACGCGCATGTCTGTGGTTATCTTTTGTATATGAAGTATCTGGGTAGAAAGCCAAATAAGATGCTGTATATCCCTTTTATTTTCCTCTCCATTGCATGGGCAATCTCAATCCACACTGTGACCGCTTTTCTTTACGTTGGACTTGCGGGCAGACCGTTCTGGAATTCGGCAATCGTGGCACCGCGCTTCATTGCATCAGCCTTTACTGCGGGGCCGGCACTCATGATTGTCGCATTTCAGATTATACGAAGCTTAACAGGGTATCACATTGGGGATCGTGTCTTTATACTGCTCAGGCAGATTGTGACAATATCATTGGTGATCAGTCTTTTCCTTTTAGGGTGTGAGATTTTTAAGGAGTTCTACAGTCAGTCACTGCATAGTGCGAGTGCGCGTTATCTCTTTTTCGGTCTTCATGGTCACAATGCGCTTGTGCCATGGATTTGGTCTGCGATGGCTATGGAGTTTGGTGCTGTAACAATACTCTTCAGTAAGTTGTCCAGAAAGCCTGGTAGTTTCGGCTGGCTGAATCTTGCATGTATACTGGCGGCCGTGGGGATCTGGATTGAAAAAGGGCCGGGACTTATTATCCCCGGTTTCTTGCCGACCCCACTGGGTGAGGTTGTGGAGTATGTGCCTACAGGTAATGAGACCATGGTTTGTGTGGGGATATGGGCAACAGGTATTCTTCTTTTCAGCTGGATGCTGCATCTTGCAATTACGATAATTTCGGGTGATTTTCATAGCACGAATGACAAGTAGTCTTCTGTTTGTATTTAATTTTAACAGGCCAATAATGGAATATAATAAATTGTTTATTCTTAATTTCTTGATGGAGGTATCATAATTATGAAGTATTTACGCAGTTTCTCTTTTGTTCTACTGGCAGGATTACTGCTGAGCAGTGTTACCTCTGTCGCGGGAACTTTCTCGCCAAAGGAGATTACTCCTGAGTCAGCAGAGTGTATCAAGTGTCACAAAGAAGAATCAAGGACCCTGTATCAACAGTGGGGAGCCAGCAAACACCAAATGGCAAACATAGGGTGCTATGAGTGCCATGCTGCAGAGAAAGGAGATGCAGATGCATTTCAGCATGATGTCCGGTTGAAGGATGGTACAACATATCGCGGAAAACTTATCTCTATTATTGTCAGCCCGCGTGACTGTGGTAAATGCCATGAACGTGAGGTGAAGGAGTTCTCTGAATCCCACCATGCTTTTGCAGGAAATATAATGGGTTCTCTGGACAATGTTCTTGCAGAGGTGGTAGAGGGAAACCAGGGATTTGTAACTGCAGGATTTCCTGAGGGTGTTTCTGCCGCGGCCGTTAATGGATGCTGGCAGTGCCATGGAAGTGTGGTGAAGGTTCTGGCGGACGGGAGTCTGGATCCTGCAACCTGGCCGAACACTGGAATAGGGAGAATTAATCCTGACGGATCGAGAGGTTCATGTTCTGCCTGTCACTCTCGTCATGCTTTTTCAGCCAAACAGGCGCGTTATCCGGAAAACTGTGGTAAGTGCCATATGGGTCCGGATCATCCTCAGATTGAGATCTATGAGGAGTCAAAACATGGTATAGCATTTCATGCAAATATCGATAAAATGAATATGGATAATCCCAAATGGATTGTAGGTGAAGATTATAATGCGGCGCCAACATGTGCAACATGCCACATGTCAGCTACCCCGAACCAACCGGTTAATCATGATGTGGGAATGCGTATTTCATGGAATAACAGGCCAATGATGTCAGTACGTCCTGAGGTGGCTGATAAGAAGATGGGGCTTCCAGGTGCTAACGTAAACTGGCAGACAAGAAGAACGAATATGCAGGATGTCTGTCTCAACTGTCATAATCAGAAATTTATTGACGGGTTTTACATCCAGTATGATGGGCTTATTGAAATGTACCATGATAAGTATGCAAGTCCCGGGAAAGAGCTCATGGCAGTGTCCGCTCCGCTTCGCAAGGCCGTGAAGTTTTCTAATCCGATTGATTTTACCTGGTTTGAACTCTGGCATCATGAGGGCAGACGCGCAAGGCATGGGGCAGCAATGAACGGTCCTGACTGGACACACTGGCATGGAACATACGACCTTGCCAAGAACTTCTATTCTCACTTTATTCCGGAACTTGAAGAGTTGATCGAAAAAGGTATTAATTCGGGTGATGCGGTACAAGTTGCAGCTGCCGAAGCAACCGCAAATTGTCTAGATGAGATCCTTAATAGCAAAAACCACAGATGGTATGTGGATAAAATGGATCCAGCAGAGAAAGAGAGAAGAAAAGCCCGTCAGGCAGATTTCAAGGCGCGCTATACAAATTAGAACAGTTTTATTAATACTTCCTCCATCCCCGGGCATTCGCCCGGGGATGAAAAATCTTGCCTCTTATTTCAGCGGTGATAATTGAGCTGATCCAGGCGCTCTTGCTGCCAGGAGTGTGCCTCCAACCACTGCTACTGGAAGTATAAAACTTGACAAAAACGGAATTGCAAAAAGAAATGTTAGTATCGCTCCAAAACCGGTACAGGCATAAATGTGACGCCATAGAAATTTGGCTCCCTGTCTAAGGCCTATACTTCTCCTGGTTTGCGGATAGCTGATGTACTGGAATGTGACAAGAAGAAAAGCGAGGATAAAGGCAAATATGTTTACAACCGGTACCCAGCAAAATATTATGGCAAAGACAGCAGCAATGAATGCAATTACCGTTTTAAACAGATCTATTCCGATAAGTTTGGCATGAGCATTCAGCGTTTTTTTTGTAACCGGTGGTAATGGGATTTCAGTAACCCTCTCTGACCTTTCAGCCAGTATGTCATTAAATGGAGAGGCTACAATACTGCTGGTAAAAATAAATGTTAAAGCCGCAACCATCCATAATATCATTTTACCGGACAACATAAAAAACCTGCCTATAAGGCCGACAGGATCGAAACCAAGCCTGGCAATGTACTCCTGGAGAAGTGAAATCGCCCAATCCTGCAACTGGCTTATTCCATAGATAAAAAGTATAAACGTCAACGCCAGTGGAAGTGCACTCCAGAACAGGAGGGATTTATTGATAAATATCAACTTAAGAGCCCGATATGGAAGGGAGAGCCCGAACCAGAGGGAGCGGGATCTGGGAAAAAATATTTTAGGCGGTCTTGTATTCATGTAGCGTTCTCGGCGATCTCTATAATGTAATTGGACTGTTGCTTCAATTATATACTATTAGATCATAAAATCCTCTTTTTTCAGAAAGTTCTTTGGGTTTCATTTTTAAGTACTTACTGCTTAGCGTCGATATATTCCAGTGGATTACAGAGGGTGACAGATTTTGAACTCCAGATTGCCTCCCAATTGAGTCTCTTGCATGAGAGCGATTTGTGAATCCATGCCGTAGTTATATGGATGTGTGGGAGGACTTTACTTTCATCTGATATGGTAGCTACCTCTGCAATGATATCTCCTTCGTATACTCTTGTTCCGATAGTACAGTGGCTCTGTGGAACGGTATGTCCGTATATGGTATGGAGGGCATCCCCACTTTTGTTGTTCATGCTGTGTTTTACATATATTGATTTTCCCAGAAAGTCATCGTGGATGTGAACAATATCTCCAGTGTACATTACAGGGATCTTTGTTCCGCTGTCAATGCGCCGGACCTGCCCTGTGTTGTTTTCATAAAAGCAGAGGTCTATCCCCTCGTGAGGTGTGGGTCTGACACCGCTGTCTGTCCACCATGCCTCCGTATCATGAAATAGCATTCCGGGGTAGAAGATCCACTCTTTGAACCCGTTTGCATGGAGATAGCTGTTGCTCTTTGTAAAAAAAGAGTTGAATGCTGACTTGGGTGTTGTGTTTTCGTCGGGTTTCATAAAATTGATCTCAAAGGCGGGGGCGATAATCAGTGAAAAGGGAAATAGCTTCTTAGAAAAAGGGATTACTGTTTTTTTCAATTCCCACCGTAGTCATAGGGCCATGTGCAGGGAATACCAGTGTCTCGTCCGGCAGGGTGAAGATGTGCTGGCGGACGTGGTCGATCTGGCATTGTGCGTTTTTTGCAGAGCTTGTTCCCCCGATCGAACCGCACATAAGAGCATCACCTGTAAATACACAGCCGTGTCCATAAAACGAAATTCCGTGCGGGGTGTGGCCCTGTATGGAAATGGCTTGGAATCTTAAGTTGCCGACCTCAATCATTTCGCCTCCCTGTAGTTGATGCTTTGCATCCTTAACCTCTCCCTGTCCGGCATAGCCCTCGGGTTTATAACGGCTATCGAAATCGGGCAGGCCTTCGGTGTGGTCCCAATGACCGTGTGTAAAGAAGAGAGAGTTGAGTTCTATCTTCTGTTCCTGAATAAAATCATCTATCTCGGCACTGAAACCGCCCGGATCAATAAACACTCCGATTCGTGTCTCCGGGTCTGCTACCAGGAACCCGTTGATTCCATAGCCTCCTACAGTAAAGCGCCTGAATATGAAGTCGGTCATCATGGTGATAAATCTCTTAGGTATAAAGTTAAATAGAATATAATTTACTCATGGCGAACCTCTTCCAGATTGGCTGCCTGATTAATATCTGTTTTAATCCACTTTGTATCTATAAATCGTGCCTTATGAAATACTGCGTCGGAAAGATTGCAACTCTCAAAAGTACAGCGTATAAAGGTTGCTGCCCTGAAAATCGCCTTTTGTAAGCGGCAGTTTGCAAAGTGGGTATCAATGAAAACAGAGGATGGGAAACGGACAAAGGTGTAATCTTCATTCTCAAGCCGGCAGGCTTGCCACCATGAACCGCTGAACGATATTTCGCTGAAGCGTGACTCTTTGAACTTGCAGTCGTAAAAGGTGGATAGTCCAAAGGAGCTTAGCTCTCCTGTCGATTTCTCAAACCTGCATCCGGAGAAATGGCTTCCGTTAATAAAGGAGTTCTGGATCTGCAGATTCCTCCAGCTACAGTCCTGGTAATATCCTTTATCGGAAAGAGCGTGGTCGATTGATACATTTTGAAAGTGAGTATTCTGAGCCCTCATAGAACGACTACGAGCATCCTGCAGTTTGACTGACTGAACAGTGCTGTCGATCAGGCACTTGCCGGACATATCTTCCTCTTTTAAATCCCTGCCGGGAAAGGTCTCGTGAATAAACACTTTTCTTTTTGAATTTTCCTGCATATTTTTTTGCTTCCTGTGTTATCCGGTAATAGATTCTATCAGTTGTACCTCGTCGTCTTTGAGTTCAAAGTCCACTGCCTGAAGATCCTCCTTCATATGCTGGTTACTTGTTGTACCCGTAAGAGGGGTCATTCCCACCTGCATTGCAAATCGGAAAACAACTTGTTCCGGGGTTCTGCCCAATTCTCTGGCAATTGACCGGACTTCAGGGTTCCGCATAACAAAAGGGTTTGCGGTTAATATCGAAAAGCCTTCATAGACAATTTGATTTGCATTGCAAAATTCTCTGACATCACTGTCCCATCCACGATTCGCGAAGCATCTGTTTTGGACAACCATAGGTTTGGCTTCTGCTTTTTCAGTCAAGAGTTTTAATTGTACAATATTTACATTACTGATGCCAATGAATCTGGCCTTTCCGGCTTTGTATAGTTCTTCAATAGCACTCCATACCTCCCAGTCCTCATCTCCCAGTCCCGGCTGAGAATATGGACCGTGCAGGAGGTAAGAATCCAGATGATCCGTTTGGAGATTTTTCAATGTGCTCTCAAAAGATTGCTTCACTTGTGTAGTAAGATTTTCAGTAGGGTCGTAGGGGATTCTCTGGTCATGACCATTAGCCGGGGTAAATTTTGACTGGAGAAACAAGTCTTCTCGGTTGATTCCCTTATTAGCCAACCTCAATAAGGCCTCACCCACTAGGTGCTCCTGGTAGTGTTTGGGTTGGTTTGCAGTATCAATAGCGGAAAATCCTGTGGAAACTGCCGTTTCAACCAGATTGGCCGTTTCTTCTTCTTTCCAGGCAGTACCATAGATAAATGAAGGAAATTTATTACTATTCTCAACAACCATTCTTTTGTCTTCCATACCTTCCGGCTATTTGTTTTGATAATTACATTTTGGTGGACAGGAATATAAGGCTTATAAGCCCATTATACTTTTTTTTAATTTGGTTGCGGTTCTTCTGCACATATAGTTATATATGATACACAAAACAATACAAGTAGGGATTTTAGAGTGCGGGTTATATATGTCAAAGTTTTATCCAATACATCTGAATGTTACAGGTAAAAAATGCGTAATTATAGGTGGCGGAAAGGTTGCATATCGTAAAGCGTGCAGCCTGAAAAAGTCTGGTGCCGACGTTGTGGTGGTCAGTCCCGAAGTCTGTTCTGAGATGGTTAATGAGGAAGGGCTTGTTTTAATAAAGGAAGTGTATGAAGAGTGCTTCCTGGATGGTGCTCTGCTGGTGATTGCTGCAACTGATAATGAGGCAATTAACAAAAAGGTTACGTTGGATGCTGAGAAGAGAAACATAATTGTAAATGTGGTCGATTATCCCGAACGCTGTTCCTTTATTGTCCCTTCAACAATAAACAGGGGAGATCTCTGTATAAGTATTTCAACCGGAGGTGCAAGTCCTGCTGTTGCTAAGAGAATAAGAGAAGAGTTAGAGGCGGTCTTTGGTAAGGAGTATGAGGAGTATCTAGATCTGTTAACTAAAATGCGTACATTAGCAATGTCCACTGTAGAAGACAGTGTAAAACGCAGGGAAATACTTCAGCGTCTGGCGGAAAAAGATATTTTTGATGCTGTGAAGGATGAAGGGGTTAAGAGTGCTGAGGCAAAGATGAGGGATATCATCTTTGAGTAAATGAGGTTTTCATAGGATATGTTTTTTTGTTCTGTTTTGGGCGGAATGTCGCCAAGGCGGAAAACAGGTTTTGCGGCCAAAAGAGTATGTTTCCCACCCAGGCGAACAAGAATTTTTCTGCTTGAAACAATTCTTTCTCAGTGATAATATGAAAATTCGCAAACTTGCGAATTTTTTATAAATTATACTATTTATGAGGTTTAAGGAGCATTAGATGTCTGAGAAAAAGAGCGAGGAAAGAGTTGATTTTAATGAGTTGAAAACCGGCGGTTTTATTAAGCAGAACCAGAAAGATCTTTTTACGGTTCGTTTGAGAGTTCCGGGAGGCAGACTTGACGTCGATAAGATGGCCAAGATTGCGGCAGTTGCTAAGAAATATAGCAAAATGGGTTATTGTCACCTTAGTTTCAGGCAGTCAGTTGAAATTATTGGTGTGCACATAGATGATTTTGATGCAGCGGTAAAAGAGTTGGCAGCGTTCGGGCAGCCAATAGCGTCATGCGGTCCCAGGATCCGTGTTCCGACAGCTTGCGGCGGTAATGAATATAACCCTAACGGAGTTATGGATGCGCAGAAAAAGGCGCTGGAAGTAGATAAAGAGCTTTTTGGTATGAACTGTCCTCATAAATTCAAGATTTCATTTTCTGCCTGTCCGATCGATTGTGCCCGGACAAGAGGAATGGATTTAGGGTTTCAAGGCGTTGTAGATCCCGGTTACGAGGATGATCCGTGTACGGGATGTACTCTGTGTGAAAAGGCGTGTCTGGAAGGTGCGATAGTCTCAGATGAAGACGGTAAGCCTATTTTCTATAGAGACAAATGTGTATATTGTGGTGATTGTATAAAGGCATGTCCTACTGATGCATGGACTCCAAAGCGAAAAGGCTGGGCTGTCCGAGCAGGTGGAAAACATGGAAGACATCCGAGGAAAGCAGATAATATTATGCTGTTCCTGCCGGATGAAAAGGTGTTGGAGTACATCAGCAAGACTGTTGAGTGGTATAATGCAAATGGTAAGAGAGGGGAGAGAATCGGGACAACTTTTGACCGTGTTGGAGTGGAGAAATATAAAGAAGAGGTTGCGGGTCTTTTTATTGACAGTTAAATGGAAGAGAAAAAATTTATACTATTTCTGCATAGTGGAAATTATGAAAAGTTGTATCAGGCAGTGATGCTTGCCATAACTGCCGCATCTATGGGGAGCAAGGTCCATATATTTTTGTTCTTCTGGGCTTTAAAGAAATTTGCGACTGATAAGCTGGATGTTATTGAGTACCCCGCCGGGATGAGTGATGAAGACAGGCGTCTGTTAGAAGCCGTGCCGCAGGGACAACCAAATATGCTGAGGGAATTATTAAGCGAAGTTGGCCAGATGGGTAATCTGGAAATTTATGCATGCAGCGGTGCGGTAACATTAATGGGGTTGGACGAAGAGCAGGTTAAAAGCAAGGTCGATGACATTATAGGATTGCCTACAATGTTGAAGATGGCTGAAGGTGCTGAAACTCAGTTATTTATTTAACATTATCAGTAAGTTCGTTTTTAAAGATAATTGTGATTCATATAAATCGGCATTTAGAGAACAGGATGTTAAAAGAGGCGAAGACTGCCTACCCTCATGAATGCTGCGGTCTGTTTGTAGGTACAACTAATGAATCCGGAAAGAAGGTGCATGAGGTTTATCCGGTTGAAAATAAAAATAAGGTAAGGGCTGCTGATAGGTATGAAATAGACCCAAAAGAGTTTGACAGAATAGACCGGGAAGCAACAAAAAAAGGGTGGAATATAATAGGTATTTACCATTCGCATCCGGATCATCCGGCAGAGCCTTCTGAATTTGATAAAGATTGTGCGAGTGCATGGGTTGAGTATTCGTACATAATAATATCTGTTAAAGATGGTGTGGATGATGAGCTGAGGTGTTGGCGTTTTGATACCGAAAAGCAGGATGTTGAGGAAGAAGAGGTAAAAATAAACAGGCGCGACTTTATAATAGGTTTGTCGCTCATAGGGTTCAGCTATAGTGTTTATCTTATCATCCCGGTGATATTTTGCCTTCACATTCCTATAAAGGCAAAGTCTGGTTCAGCTGCTGTAAGCTATATACTTAGTTGGGTGGTTATGGGTATAGGTGTTTGGTTTGCGGGCAAGGAAGGGTATGAGCTTCTTAAGGAAAAAATTCTAAAGGGATTTTTTAGAAAAATGATTGGCAGGAAAGAAAAATGAGTGAAAACGTTGCAGATGAAAAAATTGATTTAAGAGGGGTGCTCTGCCCGATTAATTTTGTTAAGACAAAGTTAAAATTGGAAATGATGGATGATGGGCAGGTCCTGGAAATAGCCCTGGATGACGGCGAGCCAATGAGAAACGTTCCGAGAAGTGTGAAAGAGGAGGGGCATCAGGTTGTGGGGGTTGAGAAGATTGACGATGGATACAAGATATTTGTTAAAAAAAGCTAGTATCTTTTTTTGTAGGCCAAATCAAAGATAATTACACGGTTGTCAGGGAGTTAGTCGGTAGTTATATCTGGTTTCAAATGAAAGAGTTGAGCTCTTTCGGTTGCAGCCAATATCGTAAAATTATCGTCTTAAAGGTTCAAATGTGTTGGCGGATTTGTGATAATTTTTTTCAAATTAGGTGTTGCGTTAATTATAAATTGTTGCTAATATGTCCGCGTTTGAGTGTCAGTCTTTTAGTTAGAGAATAAGGTTTATTATAGTTCCTTTGCTTTGCCGGAGTATTTGGTTTTAAGCTTTGCTTAATAGGTCGTTCGGTAAATGATGCAGGGAAAAGTAAAATCATTGATATAGTTTCGTCTTATAATGGGGGTCTGAAACATGGCTAATGATGTAAAAGAAAAAGAAGCTTCCAGTGGTAATATTTGGATAGGCAAGAGAGATTTTTTTACTTTGGCAGGTTGGGCACTGTTCCTCGTGACCAGTCTGATCTATACATTGAAATTGATGGGGCCAAAAAAGATCGGGGGATTTTTCTTTCCTACAGTTCTTTTTGAACCGTCTCCTATCTTCTCTGTTGGTTTGCCGGCAGATTATGCGCCAGGTACCGTGACAACGTTAAAAGCCAGGAAGGTCTTTGTCCTTCGAGAAGGTGACAGCTTTAAGGTAATATCAGTTATATGTCAACACCTTGGCTGTGCAGTACATTGGTCAAAGGAAAAGAATATATTTGAGTGCCCTTGTCATGGAAGTAAATATTACAAGAATGGAGTAAACTTTGCAGGTCCAGCTCCTAAGCCGTTATACCACTATGATATTAGTGTGGCTGATGATGGTAAGCTGGTCGTAGATACAGAGAAAATAGTACCTATAAATACTGAGTTGGTTGTTTAATTGTCTTTAAGTTCATGCTACTGGAAATTTAAGTGAAAGGCGTGTAGATGAGTCAATCAGCAGTTTCCGAGCAAGGGAATCGAGTTTCCCTTGAATTGGATTGGTTAGAAAAAAATATTCGTTGTCAGCATCGTTGTCCAGCACATATGGACATACCCGGTTACATACGCTTGATAAGCCAGGGTAAGTATGAGGAGTCATACAAACTGATGCTGGAAACCAACCCCTTTCCCACCGTTTGTGGATATGTTTGTCCACGCCCCTGTGAGTCTAAATGTAAACGTGGCGATTTTGACAAGCCTGTGTCAATTGATAACCTTAAAAGGTTTGTTACAGACTACATATATAAGAACAAAGTTAAGATTCCTGTTCCTGATATAAAGAAGAGAGATGAAAAGGTCGCAATAATTGGAGCTGGTCCTGCCGGGTTAACCGCAGCAAATGATCTCGCAGGAATGGGGTATCAGGTGACTGTTTTCGAAAAGGAATCAAGGGTTGGTGGTATGATGATGTGGGCAATACCGTCCTACAGGCTGCCGCGCGACCAGATAATGTTTGATGTGAGCAATATAGAGGCTCGCGGTGTAGAGATAAAACTGAATACGCATTTTGGAGGCCCGGATGAAACAGCTTCCAGTAGTAGTTCAGATAGTGCAGTTTCCGGCGGTAGTCCGGCTGAAACGCTTTCCAGTAAAATTCCGGATGATGCGATTTCCGGTCTGTTGAAAGAAGGATACAATGCGGTGTTTATCGCTGTTGGCGCACAGAGAGGGAGGAAACTTGAGGTTCCTGGAGAAGATGGAACAGAGGGCGTCATGGATTGTCTGGATTTCCTGAAGAATGTGAGCGCCGGAGACCTGAAAAGTCCTGGTAAAATAGTGGCGGTGATTGGTGGTGGTAACTCTGCTGTCGATGCTGCTAGAACGGCTAAAAGAATAACACCGGATGTTTACATAGTATATAGAAGAACACGAAATGAGATGCCGGCTCTCAAACATGAAATTGAAGAGGCGGAGCTTGAAGGCATTAAATTTCATTACCTGGTTGCACCAGTCAAAGTTATTGTTGAGAATGGAAAGGCAAAGGGGCTTGAATGTGTCAAGATGGAGCTAGGCGAGCCTGACAGTAGTGGAAGACGAAGGCCTGAACCGATTCCTAACTCAGAATTTGTAATTGATACGGACTGTATAATAACGGCGCTTAGTCAGGAAGCAGATTTAGAATTTCTGGGCGACGACAGTGGAATAGAAGCAACAAAGTGGGGAACACTTGTTGTGGATGATGGCCTGCAAACCGGTAAAAAAGGTGTCTTTGCAGGTGGAGATGTTGCATTAGGACCAAGTACAATTATTGAATGCATCGCTCAGGGGCATCTGGCGTCTAAATCGATCGATTGCTACTTGAGAGGAGAAGACCTAAAGGAGTCTAAGGATAAAACCTGGGTTACTCTCATAGAAGGAGATTATATCCAGGAGAGGGAAAGTAATTTTGATAGTACTCCTCGTGAGGAGATGGCAACTATACCTAAGTCTCAAAGAGAATCATTTGATCTGGTTGAGCTTGGGTTTGCAGAGTCACAGGCTCGGGCAGAAGCAGATCGGTGTCTGAAATGTGATCTCAGTATTCAGGTTGTGGCTGAGGATTGTATACTCTGTGGCCGGTGCAGTCTCGTATGTCCGGTTGATGCACTGGAGCAGGTCGATGCGGATACGGGAGGTGACTACAAGCCCCATGTCAGTAGAGACGGAGTCGTGGTAAGACATACCGATGTGTGTATTAGATGCGGGAATTGTAAAGATTGTCCCGTGGATGCGATTAACATGCAGCGTGTATTCTGGGAACCTAATGAAGAAATTAATAAATCACCTAAAGCACAAGCAGCTGGTAGTGATTAGGGCGTTGGTTTAATGATGTGGATTTGTTTAATAAGTGATATTTAAAAGGGGATGCTTAAATGAATTTAATCTTATTTTTGATCAGGAAGCTTACGGAAACTGAAGTATGGAAATCCGTATTTCGTCATGGCTATACGGATACTCCCAGAAACAGGGCGCTTCAGACTATAAGCAATGTATGGTTGCATTTGCATCCTGTAAAGGTTCCAAAGCACGCCGTTAAGATTCGGTATACATGGTGTCTGGGCGGTCTAACGTTCTTTATTTTCCTTTATTTGACTGTGACTGGTGTCCTGTTAATGTTTTACTATGTTCCGGATGTTAATCGGGCATATGCAGATATGATTGATCTGATGTATGTTGTACCTTTGGGGCGCTTACTGAGGACATCACATCGATGGGCCGGGCATGCTATGGTCATAACGGTTTGCTTTCACATGCTGAGGGTGTTTCTTACCGGTTCTTATAAGGCCCCGCGCCAATTTAACTGGGTACTGGGAGTACTGTTATTAGTGCTGACATTCCTGCTAAGCTTTACCGGATATTTGCTGCCATGGGATCAGCTTGGGTACTGGGCTATTATGGTTGGGACAAACATGGGAGCGGCAACTCCTGTTATGGGTTACCAGGGTCCATTCGCAGAGCTTTTAGGTGTTAAGATTAATAACGATGTTCGTTTTGCTCTCTTGGGTGGTACGCAAATTGATGCTCCGTCTTTATTGCGAGCATACGTGTGGCATTGCATAGGAATACCTATAATTGCAGGAGCGTTGATGATTCTTCATTTTTGGCGTGTTAGAAAAGACGGTGGTATTTCAGGGCCTCTATAAATAGTTGGGAGAATTTTTTTATGTCAAATCATGCAGAAGCAGAGGTAGCAAACAATAATAAAACGGAGAAAGTCTTTTCGTGGCCAAATCTGGTGGCGAAAGAGTTTATAGCGGCAATTCTATGTACCGTTATATTGCTCGTTTATTCATATTACGTTGATGCTCCACTAAGGGAGCTTGCCAATCCGGGAGAACCTGAGAATCCGGCAAAAGCACCATGGTACTTTTTGGGATTACAGGAGATACTTGTCTATTTTGATCCCTGGATTGCGGGAGTTGTGGTTCCGAGTATAATAATTGTGGGCTTGATGGCAATACCGTATATAGATGTGAACCCAAAGGGGAATGGAGGGTATTGCTTCTGGGATAGAAGATTTGCGATGACGATTTTCTTGTTCGGATTTATTTTTTGGTATGTTCTCATAATTGTGGGTACATATATGAGAGGGCCGTTCTGGGCGTTTTTCTGGCCCTGGGAAACATGGACTTTTGATTTTCCAACCCCTCCACCATTGGTAAGCTTGCCGAACTGGTTGGGTGTTTTTGCTCTTCTTGTCTATTTTGGTTTGGGAATGTTGATACCTGCAGTCGCTTTCTGGAAATTTGCTAAACAGCTCGGTTTTATTAGATACAACATCACTATGAGCCTGCTTTTGCTTATGATGGGAGTTCTTGTGAAGATTGCTTTAAGGCTGATGTTTAATATTAAATATATATTGCAGACACCTTGGTTTAATATTTAGGAATTCCGAAGACGTGGATTGATTTATTTTTTTCTATTTATTCGAGAGAAGTAAACAAATGAAAAAGAAATTATTTTTATTATCCAGTATATTGC
>CAYTGO010000075.1:10255-14559 GCA_964437425.1 uncultured Candidatus Scalindua sp. | reverse complement strand
TGAGACGCTGACTTCTGTTCTTCTCCAGCTCCGGAAGAAGATGATTCTCCTCCGGTTCCTTTTTCTCCACCTGCAGTTTGTATATCTGATTTTTCAGGTTGTTTGCCTTGCCCACTATCTGATGAACCTGTGTCCTGTTGCTTTTGACTCTGACTTGTTTTTGAATCGTCACTTCCTACGCCAGATTCAGTGTCTTTGCCGGATGTCTTCTCAGCCTCTGTCTTTTCTGAATCTCCCTTGCCGCCCTGACCTTCTCGGGTTGTTTGACCACCACTTGATGTTTTATTATCTGTTTTTCCTGTATCAGAGGTATCTTCCTGTTGTCCGGTTCCCTGTTCACCTCTTTCGTTTTGTGTATCAGATTTATCCTGTTGTTTTCCTTGTCCACTACCTGACGAACCAGATTGCTGTTCATTTGAACTCTGACTCATTTCTGTGTCATCCTTTCCTGCACCTGACTCTGTATCTTTGCCGGAATCAACCTCAGAGCCGGCTGACTTTTGTGAATCTTTTTGACTACCTTGGCCTTCTTGAGTTTTTTGTTCAGCACCGGACAATGTATTATTATCTTCTTCGCCAGTATCAGATGTGTCTCCCTTCTGTTGTTGTTCCTGCTGCTGTCCCTGTTGAGATGTATTATTGGAGTCTTGGCCGGAATCTTGCTTTTGAGTCTCTGATGAATCCTTTTGATCCGAACCGGAAGGAGCAGATTCGGAGCTGTCAGTTTGAGAAGATTCTTCTCCTGTTTCGCCCTGCTTTTGCTCCTGTTGAGATGATGACGAAGAGCTTTCTGAAGTGGAAGAATCTTTCTGTTCACTTTCACTTGATTCGCTCTGCGATGAGTCTGACTGATCTTTAGCATCCCCATCCATAGGAATGCTTGGCGAAGGCATATTATCGTTTTGTGGTGGCATGAAGAGTTTCATGAGTTTTTGCAATAGTTTAGACTTGGGTAACTTAGATTTTTTTTCTTTCTCTTTTTCTTTCTCCTCTTGTTTCTCTTCTGGAGTCTTTTTCTCAGCTTCTGGTGTATCCGAATCTTCTTTCTTTTCTTCTTCCTTCTGCTCCTTGTTTTCACTGTCTAACTGTTCTGTTTTGTCTTCTTTTTCGTTGTCATCCTCTCCTTCCGCGTCAGCAGGGTCTGGTTTTTGTTCAGAATCTTCAGTATCTGTCGATTTTGCCGGTTCATTTTCTTTGCTATGTGATTGCTCTTTATCTACTCCGGATTCCTGTTCAGACCTTTCTTCTTCACCTGTTTCCGACTCTTTTTTTTCCGTAGGTTCAGGTTTCTGACTCTCACCTTTATCATCCTGCTTTGGCTTGCCTTCGAGTTGATCCAGCCTGGAGTTTATGTTACTTAATAGCTCCGATATTTTATTTTGTAATAAATCCGGTTTTTTCTGTGGCTGTTGTTCTTTTTCTGGAGATTTAGATAGTTGCTCTTTTTTATCCTCTACTTCTGGTTTCTTTGCCGGTGATTGTGTTTCCTTATTTTCTTCCTGACTCTTTTCAGGTTGTTCAGTCTTTGTCTCTGCAAGTTTATCCTCTTCTTGTTCTTGCTGAGTATCATCAGTTTCTTCATCTTTCTTTGTTTCGTCTTCTTTCTCTGTAACATCACCTTCTTCTTTAGTCGTATCAATTACCGATTCTTTTATGTCTGTAACAATTTGTTCAGGTTCTACAGGTTTTCCATATGGCAGGAATAAGAAGATCAGGAATAATATTGATACGGCTATTAAATACTTAGTTGATCTCGGATATTTATGAGGAATGGACTGCTTTATACTTTTATCATCAAGTTTATTGTTGATTTCGTCAACAAGCAGGGCAAGGAATTTATTATTTTCATCCTGTTCGGCGTATTCCAGACCGGTAACAAGGCGTTCCTTAAAACCCATCTTTTTATCTAATATGCTCGCCGCATCAGATTTACCCATCCATCTAGAAAATACAATATATAAATTTGCAAGGAAATAGATCGAGAATAAAGAGATGAGGATAGTATTTATATATGGTGGTATATTGGCAAATCTTCGTGTTATTAGTGTGGCAAGGGCTACAGTCAACCCTATAGTCAAAACAGTAAGAAAGATCCTTTCACATCTGAAAAGATTATACCTGAAACGTGCTTTCTCCAGCTTTTGCTCTATCTGGTTTTTGTAAGAGCCTTTGTCTATATTCACTTTTTTTTCATCGGCTGGCATGACACCTGTCCTTAAAAATAATGACGTAATGACACTTAACCGTCATTACTACAAGTCTTTATGAAATCTCTTTATTGTTTCACAAAATCTGTAATATTGCCAGATAAAAAGTTATCCGAGTCAGGCATTACCTCCTGATTCACAGGAATGCAATATCTATTTTGAATTGTTAATTTTAATGCGAAGGTGGCTGACAGGTTTGCTAAATTGAAATTGCCAAGACAGTAAGGCTGATGGTAGGGCTTCAACTGTGACGTTCACAGGTACAAAATTGGATAGTTTAAATCAAAGCTTAAATCCCATCCTTGCCATATTAAGGCAAAAGATGGGATTTAATAAATCATAACAAAAAACATTGATATATCATTCATAGTGTTCGGGAATCCAAACCTTTTCTTCGTATTCCTGCCAGTAACCGGAAGGAACATTTCTATCTTCATAGTGCCCCTCAATCCTTCGATCACCTTCAATACGCTCTTCAACCCAGACTCTCTCAGTTGTGGATGTATCCACCCATTTTCTCTTTTTTACATACTCATAATGGGCGTCTACTTTATTTTGCCCCTGACCGGAACCTGATTGTCTTTCCAGTTCAAGCTGTCTCTGCAAGTCCGCTTTTTCAGCTGCCTCTCTTTTTTTGTCCATGTTGTCACCAACCAGTGCTCCACCCACGGCACCTACACCTGCACCTATTGCCGCACCCATACCGGCATTGCCGGTCAACGCGCCGATACCCGCTCCAAGACCTGCTCCTACTCCAGTTCCCACGGCTGTTCCTTTTTGTGTTGTTGTCATACAGCCAGTTGATAAAATTGCAATTGAAGCAACACACACTACGGCAATAATGATTTTTCTATACATTTGCTTCTCTCCTATCAGGGATTTAACGGACTCTTATATGATGTACACTATTATTACATTTTGTAGCATTTATTTGTTCCGAGGCGATACTATCAGAAGGCTATAATATTGTCAACGTATTTTACAACTACTGTTTTCATTTAGGGTTAGAGCTTAAATCAACAATACTTTACATATCAATTGATAGACCGTCATATGCCAGATTTATTCCAGCTGGTAACGTTTTATTTGTCTCTTCGTGTTCTATTTCATGTGCTATATGTGTAAAGTATGTCTGTTTGGGCTTTAACGTTGATACCATTTTTATGGCTTGTTCGATACTGAAATGTTTTTCATGAGGGATATTTCTAAGAGCAGCAATTATAAGTAAATCAAGCCCCTTCAGTTTTTCCACTGAATCCTGAGGTATTTGACTTACATCAGTTACATAGGCAAATTTATTAACTCTATATGCAGTAACCCTGTCCTGTCCGTGCATTACGTCAACAGGGATAATTTCCATACCTGACAGATTGAGGTTTCCGTCAATTGGTATGAGAGTAACTTTTGGCTTGCTACCATTTGAAGATACTTCCTTGAATGCGTATGAGAACATTCTATATACATTGTTTACTGTTTCCTCGGATCCGTATACTGGAATATTGGTTTTCCGATTTCTATTAAAGTGCCTCAGATCGTCGAACCCCAAGACATGATCTGCGTGGGAATGTGTTAACAACACGGCATCTAACCTTTTTACATTGTTTTTCAAGCACTGAATGCGCAACTCCGTTGCTGCATCTATAAGTATATTGTTTTCCCCTTCCGAAATAAAAATCGAAGAGCGTGTTCTGAAATTTTTAGGATTGTCGGAAGTACAGACACGACACTCACACCCTACCATTGGCACACCGTATGATGTCCCAGTACCGAGAAAAGTAATCTTCATACCTTTATTGTTCTCCACCTTCCTTTTCTGAAGAGTATGTATACGGCAATAGCACGTACTATCCAATCAAGCGCTGCACCGAACCAGATTCCAGCGAGCCCCCATTCTAGCACAATTCCAAAGATATAAGCAACCGGCAAGTGAATGCACAACGTTCCCACTATCGTAACAATCATAGGACTTAAAGTGTCTCCTGCTCCACGTAAACCACCAGCATATACTATGTAAATTGCCAGTGCCGGTTGTTCTAACGCAGCAATCATTACACAATAAGCACTGAGAGCCAGGACGTCCTGCTCCGGATGAAAAAT
>CAYTGO010000075.1:0-10155 GCA_964437425.1 uncultured Candidatus Scalindua sp. | reverse complement strand
GCAATCTGGTGTGCGGCAAGTGAAACTGTACCAAGCATGGTAACTATCTTAATAAAAAAGAGGTAGCCCATCTGGGTCAGAGATGCATCTAACGTTGCAGGAAGTGAAATTCTCAAAATTCTCTTAATAATAGACATATTGACATCAACAATATGTCTAAGTCTTATTGTTAAAATACTCTTCCTGCTGAAAAGCCGATAAAAAATCAGAGATGCACCTATTGTATAAGCGATTGATGTAGCCCACGCGGCCCCAGCTACCTCCATACGCGGAAAAACCCATATACCGAAGATAAGAAGCCAGTTGAATAATATATTTACACAATTCATTACCAGCGTAATCAGCATAGGGGTTTTTGTATCTCCGGCGCCCCTGAAGATTGAGGCCCCGGTCAGGATAATCAACCGGAAAATAAAGAAACTCAAGACTATCTTGAGATATTGTGACCCCAGTGAAACCACATTCTCCTCAGCGCTCATCAAGACAAGTATATTATCAGCAAAATAAAATATAAAAGGGCTGACAGATAAGCCAAAAACGAGTGTAATTAACAGAGACTGTCCTGCCACTTTCCTGGCCTCATCTTTCTGTTTAGCTCCAAAATTCCTTGCCACAAGTGCCGTGGTCCCGACATTAAGGGCCGTGAAAATCATGGCAATAATAAAGCCTAATGCACCTGCCAATCCGACCGCCGCAACAGGAACGGTACCTAACCTGCCGACCATAATGAGATCCACTATGAAAACCGCCATGTGCAAGACGTTCTCCAAAGCGACAGGAAGTGCTAATCTGATTATATTTCTATTTAAATTCTTTTTTGTTAACTCCATAAGGCCTTTTTCAAACTGAAATTATGGTTGACAACAACTAACACAACCATTAAACTTTTCTACTTAAATTTGTACCTTGAATTGTCAGATAATATGAGAATCTAAATACTTATGCAAAGTAATTTCATAAACGTTCCTACCTTATTCACTTTTTCTGAATATACCATCCTTTCAGTACTATAGAACACACGATTTTTTTGTTTTTAATTATAAATTTTCTCAGATTAAAAGATTGTAAATGTATACAGGCATAGATATTATAGAAATTAACAGGATAGAAAAAGTCTTCGGCTCACACAAGAACTTTATCAGGAGAGTTTATACTTCTGATGAGATGGAATATTGCCAGGCCAAAAAGAACTGTTATCAACATTATGCAGTACGTTTTGCTTCAAAAGAAGCTGTACTTAAGGCGTTTGGAACCGGTTTAAGAGACAGGATGAAGTGGACAGATATAGAAACTCTGAATGATGAACTTGGAAAACCTTATGTAAATCTTTATGGCAGAGCGAAAGAGCTCGCAACTGAGAAAAAAATTGGCGAGATTTCAGTTTCACTGTCTCATTGTAAAGAGTACGCAGTGGCACATGTATTACTAATACCTGATGAATCGCAGGGATAAGAGAAAAAATGAAAAAACTAATTCTTATAAATCCTCATCCAATAGGTAACGTTGGTGAGGAAAATGTTTCAGTACTAAACCAGATGCCAGTGAACCTGGGATATTTGAAGGCATTAACTCCTGACAACTGGGAAGTAGACATAATAGATGAAACTCAGGAACTGGCAGTAGATGAAAATGGTGAAAATGTCTGTTTTGATAAGACAAATGTCGCCCTGGTTGGAATAACGTCAGTAAGTTATCAGGCAAACAGGGCATACCAGATCGCCACTGCATGCAAAAACAACGGAATCCCTGTCATAATGGGTGGAGTACACGCAACAAGCTATCCTGAAGAGGCGGCCAAATACGTTGACTCTGTAGTAATAAGAGAAGCTGTTCCGATATGGGACCAGATAATCTCTGATTTTGAGAAAAACGAACTCAAGCCGACATATGATGGTGGTCTGACCCCTATGGAAACATATAGTGACCTTCTGCCGGATAGAAAGTTTTTGACTGACAAGTACAAATACAGATACTCTGGAATCATTACAACAGCAGGCTGCCCGTTCAGTTGTGAATTCTGTTCAGTTCCACAGTTCCAAGGGAGAAAGTACAGAGAGAGGCCTATAGATGATGTTCTGAACGAACTGGAGGCAATAAAAGGACAATATAGAGGTCTCATACTGACAGATGAAAATTTCTATGGTCATAGCAAAAAATCTTACGAAAGGGTAAGAAACCTTTTTAAGGGGATGGTTGATAGAGGCATTTACCAGAACTGGTTCGGGTTTACATCATTGAACATTTATGAGGATGACGAAACACTGGACTATATGGCAAAAAGTGGATGTGTAGGAGTACTCATTGGTATTGAATCTATAAATGAAGATGCATTAAAATCAATGAATAAGGGTGTTAACCTCCGCATAACAATTGATAAATACAAAGAGGCAATAAAGAACATAAGGAAACACGGGCTTGCAGTCTGGGGAACCATGGTTTTTGGAAATGACAATGACACACCGGACACATTTAAAGATGTAGTTGATTTCATATTAGATGCAAAGATCGACATAATGACCTGTGGCTTACTGTGCCCATTTATTAATACTCCATTACAAAAAAGGCTTGATGGTGACAACCGACTATTCAGAACAAATTTCCCTGAAGACTGGATCTATTACACGTCGCATCATTTGACATATGTTTTGTCCAAACTCACACTTCAGGAATTTATTGATGGCATAGAGTATGTTTATAACAATATATATTCGACAGAAGTGATAAGAAAAAAGTTCAGAGCGGCAAAAGACGAAATGAATAATCTCAATGCCGCAATGTTTGCCTTCAGGGTTAATCTTGACTGGCAGGAGGTCTACAAACATCTCTTAGAAAACCTGAGAGACCTGCAAGCTTCAGGAGATTATGAAAGAGCTCTGGAGCGCTACGAGGCGCTGAAAGACCAGAAAAATCCTGACATGGCAAATACTTAAGACTCAGACTGTTGATTAGACTGTTTCTCAATATTTGAAAATCAAAGAACCAATCCCCCTGCTCCCCTTTTGTTAAGTGAGAATAAGGGGGATTTGCTTTTTGTAAAATGTGTATGAAGTACTTTGGGTACTGAAAAACCCGGTATTTCAGATTTTTTTCCAAAGGATTAAACATGCCAAGAGTTGTTGTTACCGGTTTAGGATTAGTAATCGCCAATGGTATTGGTGTTACAAATGCGTGGAATGCCCTCATGAATGGCAAAGATGGAACTGCAGAGTTAAAGTCCTTTGACTCATCACAATATAAAGCACATCGTGCATGTGAAGTAAAAGATTTCAAAATTGATACTGTTTTTGAAAATGAAACCACAGCAAACACAATACACAAGTATACATATACTGCTGCAAAAGAGGCATTGAAAGATAGTGGACTGAGTGAAATTGCAGGATGTAATCTAGAAAGGTTTGGTATTGCGATCGGAACTCTTGCCGGCGAACTGCCACCATTTGAATACCTGTTACGTAACACGCCGGAAGACAAAGCCAACGGCTTTGATATGGGTGTTGCCCTGACTTATCCACCATCTTCTATCACCACACTACTCTCTGAAGATTTTGGTTTTGAAGGACCTAACATGGTATCACTAAATGCCTGCTCTTCAGGCAACCATGCTATCGCCTGGGCATTAGACCTTTTACACGAAGGAAAGGTTGATGTAATGCTGGTAGGAGGTGGTGAACTTATCCCTCAAACAGAGTTTACGCATTTCCATAACCTTAAGGCACTGGCATCTGAAAAGTGTCAGCCATTTGACAAAGAGAGAAAAGGCCTGATAATTGGAGAAGGCGCCGGAATAATGGTACTGGAGACACTGGACTCCGCTTCTAAAAGAGATGCTGAAATTTATGCTGAATTAAAAGGCTATGGTATGAGCTGTGACGGACACCATATGACAGCCCCCCATCCGGAAGGTGCGGGCGCAATAGTAGCTATGTCAAGCGCACTTTCCATGGCTAATTTATCTTACGAAGACGTAGACTACATCAATGCACACGGAACGGGAACACCATTAAATGACAGGATGGAGACATTAGCCATAAAATCCGTATTTAAGGAGAGGGCAAATGAAATACCTGTCAGCTCTATAAAATCTATGATAGGCCATACAATGGGCGCGGCAAGTGCAATAGAGTCTGTCGTTAGCTGTCTGACAATTAAAAACAACGCGATTCCTCCTACCATACACTATGAAACTCCTGATCCAGAGTGCGACCTGGATTATGTGCCGAATGAAGGACGCGAAACAGAAGTCAACTGCGTCATAAACAACTCCTTTGCTTTTGGAGGAAATAATGTCACGAACATTTTCAGTAGATTATAGATGAAGAAAAAAGCCGTAATTACTGGTATTGGAGTTGTGTCCCCGTTAGGAATCGGACATCAGGATTTCTGGAATAATCTCGTTTCAGGTAATTCTACTATAGCGCCAATGGAATGCCTTGATCTATCAAAGTATGAAAGTAAAAACGGAGCAGAAGTTAAGAATCTTAACACGGAAGATTTCTTAGGACGTAAAGGTTTAAGATATCTTAATAATGGAACTAAATTTCTGGGTTCCAGTGCAAAAATGGCAGTAGATGACGCAAACCTTGAAATTGATGATGAGCTGTCAAATCATACCGGGATTCTCATTGGCTCCTCCCTCGGAAATTTCTCACAGACAACAGATTATTTTCATGACATCATCAGGGAAGGCCCTTCAGATGTATCTCCTATGAAGAGCTACGATGTAGCCCTGAATTCATCAGTAAACTACGTATCAGTCTTCTTCAAGATGAAAAGTTTCGCCAGGACCATCTCTTCCGGCTTTACATCAGGTACAGATGCGATTGGTAATGCAACTAAACTAATACAGAATGGAAAAGCAAAAGTAATCATAGCCGGTGGGGTCGAGCAGATCTCACTCGATCTATACATGATCTTTTATCTACAGAAGATGCTGGCCGGAGCCAATGGTACCGGAAATGAGATCAGCATGCCTTTCGACAAAAGAAGAGATGGTTTTATTATGAGTGAAGGCAGTTATGTTTTTGTAATGGAAGATGCTGAACACGCCCAAAGTCGCGGTGCAAGAATATATGGTGAGATCTCCGGCTATGGAAGTCTCTTTTCAGGTAACAGGAAAAGTGACACTGAGAAAAGAGTTGAGAAAGCCAGTAACACAATGAGATTATGTATCGATGATGCAGGGGCATCCCCGGACGATATAGACTTGATTAACGCCAACGGAAATTCTGGCAAGTTGTCAGACCTGATAGAAGCAAAAGCCATCAATGAGTTATTTGGGAAGAAAAGTGAGGGAATTCCTGTTCACACCATTAAATCCACCTTAGGGGAAAGCTACGGTGCATCGGGAGCAGCACAGACAGCGTCTGCTTTACTTTCCATAAACAACGATTTAGTACCTCCTACCATTAATTGCGAAGAGAAAGATCCCGAGTGCAATCTGAATATTATTAATGAGAAACTCGAAAAAAACACCAATATAGTACTCATTAATTCGTTTGATCTGTCCGGAAACAACTCTTGTCTGATTATCAAAAAACATGAGTAAATTATTTGAATCTATAAAAATCGGTAGCCTGGAAATCAAGAACAGATTGGCCATGTCAGCAATGGATCTTGGCTTTACCTCTGATGGTTCTATTAATAAACGTTTTATTGATTTTTATGTAGAACGGGCTCGCGGCGGTGTTGGGCTAATTGTAGTAGGCGGATGTTATCCGGAAATGACAGGCAAGGTATGGAAAAGTATTATTGGCCTGGACAAAGATGAATATATACCGGGTTTAAAGCAATTGACCGATACGATGCACAAACATGATGTTAAGATTGCAGCGCAAATACTTCATGGTGGCAGAAGTGCATCCTCGTTTTTCTCGAAAACTCATCCTGTATCACCATCAAGTCTGTCACACGTCAACATAAAACAGAAACCACACGCCCTGACCATACCAGAAATAAAGAAGGTAATAGATGGTTATGTTGCTGCCACAGTTCGGGTAAAAAAGGGTGGCTTTGATGCTGTAGAGATTCACGGAGGTATGGGCTATCTTATCAACCAGTTTCTTTCAAGGGCAACGAACAAGAGAACAGACCGGTATGGCGGCAGTCTCAAAAACAGAATTAGATTTGCTAAAGAGATAGTTGTAGCCATAAAAGAGAAAGCGGGAAAGAGATATCCTGTAATCTTTCGCCTGTCAGGTGAAGATTTTGTAGATGAAGGTCTCAAGATAGATGAAAGTGTTGAGATAGCAAAAGAGTTGGAGAAGGCAGGTGTAGACGCATTCAATGTTTCACCTGGCTGGCATGAAAGCCGCACTCCCATTATGCTTATGTCCATCCCGAGAATGTCTTACATATTTCTGTCTGAAAAGATTAAGGATAACGTAAATGTACCCGTAATCGGATCAGTGAGAATAAATGACCTTGCTCTGGCTGAAGAGGTTATTGACAATAACCAGTCTGATATTGTTTCAATAGGTAGACCGTTAATAGCAGACCCGGAATTACCAAAGAAGTATAAGAAGAAGCAATTCGATGATATCAGGAGATGTATCGCCTGTAATCAAGGATGCTTTGACTCCCTGTTAGGCTTCAAATCTATCAGTTGTTTGTATAACGTCAGGGCCGGCAGAGAAAGTGAATTTAAGATCAGAAAGGCTAAAAAGAAGAAAAAAGTAATGGTTATTGGCGGCGGACCGGGAGGTATGGAAGCAGCAAGAGTTGCCGCACTGAGAGGGCATGACGTACATTTGTTTGAAAAAATGGATGTACTTGGCGGCCAATTAAGATATGCTTATATTCCTCCGGGAAGAGAAGAGATAGTCAATGTAATTAGTTTCCTGGAAAACCAGATTAAAAAGCTAAATGTCAAAATAGAACTTTCTAAAAAAGTTGATACTGCAACGATAAAAAAATTGAAGCCGGACGTAGTAATCGCAGCTACAGGGGGAAGTCCTCTTATTCCACAGATTTCAGGCATTAACAATAAAAACGTTGTTGTGGCTGAAGACGTTTTTGACAATAAGGTAAAGATCGGCAAAGACGTCGTAATAATAGGTGGAGGCACTATCGGTTGCGAAATAGCTCTTCACACTGCAAAGATGGGAGCTATGGAGCCGGAAGTTGCCTGCTTTCTTTTAAAGAACAGAGTCATTGATGGGGACAAAGCCGTAGAGCTTACATCAAAGGGAAAACGAAATATCACTATCCTGGAGATGAAAAATAAAATAGGAGGACGCTTCGGCATCTCAACCAGATGGGTTATCTTGAAGCAGGTACAGGATGCCGGTATTAACAGCATAACCGGCATCAGAGTAAAAAACATATCGACTAAATCAATTAAGAAAAAGGATAAAGTCTGCGTAACGTACGAAGAGGATAAAAAAGATATTAAAATCTTTGCGGATACTGTTATTATTGCCGCAGGATACAAATCCAATCAGGACCTTACCAAAAAATTAAATGGTAAGATTGATGAATTATATAAAATAGGCGATTGTGTTGAGGTCAGGACTGCACTTGAAGCGATCCATGAAGGATTTGAAGTAGGACTGAGGATTTAAAATTATGAAAGATATTCGAATGAATCGTGGTGATAATTCCGGCTATGACCATCTGGAATTTGAAGAGATAGAGGCAGATAATGGCAAGACAATCGGAATAATTTACTTGAACAAACCTGATCGTAACTCTTTGGGTTCCTGGCTACTGGACGCTATATATGACAAGATGGACCAGTACGAAAATGATGAAAATGTTGGGGCCATTATTATTGCCAGTAAGTTAAGAGGAGTATTTTGCGACGGTGTAGACCGCGAAGAGTTATTTGGATCATGGATCTCAGATCTGGTAGCAAAGAAAGATTACGAACGGTTCCATCGTTCTTACGAGATGCTGGTTGAAATGGAAAATTGCCAGAAACCGGTTATTGCAGCAATCAATGGTATTGCAATTGGTGCTGGGATTGAACTTGCAATGTTATGCGACCTGCGTATTGCATCTGAGCTCGCATTTTTTAATCTGCCGGAGGCTAAACCGGAACTAGGCATTATTCCGGCGCTGGGCACAACCCAACGTTTACCTAGACTGATAGGCCATGCACGCGCAAAGGAGATGCTGTTTCTTGGTAAGATGATCCGCGCGAAAACCGCATTGGAATGGGGTTTAATCAATCAGGTTGTTCCACACAAGGAGGTATTAAGTCAGGCCATTGAAACGGCAAAGGTGCTGCTGGAGAGAGACACTGGAGTTCTCATAGAAATGAAAAAATGTGTTAACTTTGCAGTAGAGAATGATATTACGAAAGGTCTGGAATACGAGGTCGGTGCATTTGCTAAAATGATGCAAATAAAACTGGCTGAAAATAATGCCACTGTAGAGAAATAAAATATATAAGACAAAGCATAATAATTGATATAATAATTTTTTTTAAATAACAATTTCCAGGAGGTAATCGTATGAGTAACAAGACGGCAATAGTAACCGGTGGTACAAGAGGTATAGGCAAAGCGATAGTACTTGAGCTAGCAAAAAGCGGGTGCAATGTTGCCTTCAACTATAGCAAGAGTGATGATCTGGCAAATGAACTCGTAAAAGAGATAGAAGCACTCGGAGTCAAAGCCGTAGCAAAAAAGGCGGATGTAGCCGATTTTGAGAGCGCTAAGGATATGATTAAAGAAGTCAAAGATGAATTCGGTCAGATAGATTACCTGGTCAACAATGCCGGAATAACAAGGGACAAACTCCTTGCCATGATGAAAGAAGACGACTGGGATGATGTGATCAATATAAACCTGAAGAGCGTGTATAACTTTTCCAAGGCTGTAATCATGACCATGATCAAACAGAAAAATGGAAAGATACTCAACATAACCTCTGTCAGCGGTATTGCCGGTGTGGCAGGTCAGACCAACTACTCTGCTTCTAAAGCTGGAATGATCGGCTTCACAAAAGCCCTTGCAAAAGAAGTTGGTAAGGCAAAAATTAATGTTAACGCTATCGCATGCGGATTTATAGAAACAGACATGACTTCTGAGCTACCTGATGAATACAAGCAAAAGATGACAGACATGACCGCCCTGAAGCGATTCGGTACAACTGACGACGTGGCGAAAGTTGCAAAGTTCCTGCTATCAGATGATGCAAATTATGTTACCGGACAGGTATTGTCACTTGATGGTGGGTTGGCGTTATAGATAACAGATAATTGTTGCGTGTTACCCGCCTAACAAATTGGCGGACAGGCGAGATCCGCGTTGCGGGTTTCAGAAATACGGAATGCATCAGTTGGTAATGCTCACATAACAAAGATGGCGAATTAGACAGAAAGGAGTTTATATAAAATGCTCTTCTTATTAAAAGTTCAAATAAAAAAAATACCTGACATGCCGGTGAAGGATTTCCTGGGATTTGTTGTCAAAGAGTGGGAATATTTTATCAGGATGAGGAAAAGAGGCAGGATCCTTGCCGGTGGTAAACTGGCCGGAAGCAGAGGCGCCGCCGCTATTATTGAAGTTGATTCCAATGAAGACCTAGACCAACTCGTGACAAATCTACCACTATTTCCTTTTTTCACCGATATAGAAATAACCCCACTCGTTCCCACAGATAAAGCGCTACTTGATGTTAAGCGCATCCATTCTCTTATGAAGTAAAAATTCTAATCTCAGACTTAATCCAGCGGGAACAGCAATATACAATCAATATGGGATGAAACGTACATTTGACTATAAAATTGGAGTAATTTCTGATACACATGGGCTTGTCAGGAAAAGTGTAATCAAATTTTTCAACGATGTTGATTTGATTGTGCATGCAGGAGACGTGGGGAACATGGAGGTGCTTAAAACTCTACAAACCATAGCAAAGGTGCATCCTGTCCGTGGAAATGTTGATGGTGGTAAATGGACTGACAGCCTGCCTCTCACTGATGTAGTACAAGTGGGACAGATATATTTATATGTCCTTCACGATTTGAATTCACTTGACCTGGATCCAGTGGCGGCGGGATTCAACGCTGTTATCAGTGGACATTCACACATACCAAATATTGAGAATAGTGACGGCGTCCTGTTTCTCAACCCCGGAAGCGCGGGTCCAAGACGGTTTAACTACCCGATTTCTATTGCCTTTTTGTATATAAATGGAACTTCTATAGAA
>CAYTGO010000074.1:0-14663 GCA_964437425.1 uncultured Candidatus Scalindua sp. | reverse complement strand
GTCACATGTACAACAATACATCAGGTAAGTGGGGGCATAATGTAACATCCAAAGGACGTTGGCGTATGGGTACTTTCCCACCTGTTCAGGTAGAGTACAAGTCCAGTATGAAGGATTACCCTTATGGGATTACTATTCCTCCGTTGGACAAGAAGCTTGATATTTATGATGGTGCAAACAAAAGGAAACTTGAAAGATGGTTAGAGGTTTGCAGTAATTGTCATAGCGGGCGGTTTTCTCGATTATGGTTTGAGGCTCTAGACGAATATATGTTTGCCGCATATCGGAAGCGTGATGAAGCTCAGTTACTCGTAGAAGAGTGTTTTGAGAAGGGTTGGATTGATGTAAATGCAAGGGCTCCTTATCCAATGGGTGATGTACTTGCCGACAAGCTGGGTATAAAGCTGCTTGGTGAAGGGGTCTTTAAGGCTCTAAAAATGTCTAAGGGTAAGATGCCTGTGGTAGGTCCTATTCTTGGTGTTTATGCCAATTTCAGGCATGATGATGGTAATCCTAGTCAGATTGAAACTGAATATGGCAACATGTGGTTCTGGTATGCGCTCAAAGGCTACAAAGGTGTGGCACATGGCCAACAGGACTATGCATGGTGGTGGGGTTGGGCACCAATGGTAAACCAATTGTCACGCATTAAATCGCAGCATGATATGCTGGAGAGAGTGTATAATATTGAAGCGAAGCTGGGAATAGGTCTTGGAGGCAGTAAGTAACTGCATGCAGTTGTCAGTTTAGGGCTGGCTCTCCCCCCTCTCTCGTTTTCTAGGAAGGGTGTAAGGGTGTTTCTAAGTGAGGTTTGTTACGCAAGTGGTAGGGTGAGGGGCTACAGTATGCTTAATGTACTCCTTGGGAGTCGTTAAAGAAATTTTTTTCCTAAAGTTATCGCTGTGTTTGGCGATAATATTTGGAACGATACTTTTGGCTTATTAATTTATTAGTTGTTTTAGCCAAATGAATAATTTGTTAGCGTGTGTCAGATGAATGCAACAGATGCTTAATATGAATCAATTTGGAAATTAATTTCCGTAGTTTTTGGAATAAATTTCCCTGACGTTGTGTGGTTTAGTAACGATTTAAGTTTTACCCACTTGGTGCCAACTTAACGGCATGTAATTTGCGTATACACACTTTAATAGCTTTTTAGAGTTATTTTAAGTTATTTCAAAAAAAAGCTTGCAATTAACAACACCTTATGTATAATTATGCAACTCTGTATAATTTACAAAAGGTAGGAAATGCTTATTTTTAATTTTTTGGGGGGGATTATAGTATGACAAAGTTTAGAAATTATTTTATAATTTTTGCATCAGTATTCGCGATCACAGCAGGATGTGCGATTGTTGGAATGCAGGATGTTAAAGCGCAGGACAGTATGTCTGACCTCATCAAGAGGATAGAAGCACTGGAATCAAGACCTGCTGGTGGCGGCAACGTTACAGCTGGTAAGATCAGGGGTTTGAAAATCGGTCTGAACTTGAGACATAGAATGGAGATCAGGAGCCAGGATTTTAATGCCACTGGTGGTACTTATACTCAGTCTGCCGACGGGACACGTACCCTGCAAGGCACAGTAGCTGCACATCGAACCAGGAAGCCGACACAAGACTTTACGTTACAGAGAATGAGACTTTCTTTCGATATGGATATCAACAAAAATGTGCTGGCTCGCGTAATGTTCCAGGATGTACGTACGTTTGGTGATCAGGGAATAACTGGCAACGGTGAAAGAACTGATGTTCAGGAAGGATATGTTCAGTTAAGAAACCTTGGCGACATAAACCCATGGCTAAGCAACGTACAGCTTCGTATAGGACGATGGCAGCAGGGTTATGGTAACCATAGGGTAATTGGTACTCTTGGATGGGCTAACCAGAGCAGATCGTATGACGGTGCAAAGGTGATGTACAAGAAGGGTAATTTCAACGTAGATGTCTTTGCATGGCAGATTGAAGAAAATACGACTGGTGGTGTAAGTGGTAGTGATAGTACCTTTAGCCAAACATCAGGCAGGGATACAGTACTGTTCGGTTTCTATGGTAAATATAAGTTTGGTGGATTCCTGAAAGGTAATGTCTTTGAGCCATATCTGGTAGCTAAGGCAGAGTCAACAGATGAGGACGTAACTAATGCAACTCAAACACCTGAAAGTGAGACCAGATATACATGGGGTTTCAGGGCTGCAGGTAAAAACATAGCTGGCTTGGGTGGTCTTGATTACACGATTGAGCCAAATTGGCAGACTGGGAATTCTAGGTATTTAGCCACTGGTAGTTCTGAAAAAGAGAATAGGAAAAAGGATATTAATGCATGGGCAATTCATGCGGAAGCCGGATATACCTTTAAGAACGTACCTTGGACACCAAGGATAGGTTATGCGTACTCGTTTGCAAGTGGAGATGATGGATTTGATACAGGATCTCAGAAGACTTATAAGCAGGTTAGTCCAACACAGCACGCTCATAATGGGTACATGGATGTTACTTCATGGCAGAACATAATTGACCATCAGATTCACTTTAACGTGAAACCAACAAAGAAGCTCGTGTTAGACGTAAAGGCGCACTTCTTTGAACTGGATGAAACATCAGATAACTGGTGGCATATTGGAGGAGCTGTTGCAAATAGGGCAGGTGCTGACAATTTTATAAAAATTGACAACAATGGTGATGAGACTGTTTCAAGTGTAGATGATGAGCTAGGCCAGGAAATTGATGTCACACTTAAGTACAAGATGTTTGATAACTTTGGTGTAGTAGCTGGTTACGGTCATTTCTTTGCTGGTGACTTTATTGAAGACACAGGTAGTGGTAATGACAGAGGTGTTGACTGGTTCTATCTACAGACAACTGTGAAGTTCTAAGATGTTTTTATGTAAATCGGATTTATAATCCGCTAAGTAATTAAAAAGGGTAAGGATCGGAAGATTCTTACCCTTTTTTTTTAGGCAATGATCACCTAAATATCGAGCGATCAGATCCTGGACACGAATTACACTAATTGGAACAAAGGATGTAGTTGCAAAATAACAGTTGTTAAGAGATTGTGTATGGTAGGTTGCCTGACACTTGTTCCTTAAATAGGATCAAACCTCTCTTTCGAGAGGACTCCAAATACTGATACACTACCGTAATGAGGATTACTGTCTGCATTTTCCTGACACCTCTCAGGTGTGTATGTTTAGTATCCTTCTTGCAATTTCAAAGTAAATAATTATTCCTGTGACGTCAATAATTGTGGTAATAAGAGGTGCAGACACTATGGCTGGATCAAGTTTAAGGTAACTGAAAATAAATGGTGTAGCAGCTCCTGCCAGATTGCCTACAGTAACGACGGTTGCTACTGAGATCCCCACTGTAATACCCAACATGGTATTGTCAAGCAGGAATATTGCTATAAAGAATGCAGTAATTCCTAGAGCTGAACCAATTACAAACCCGGCACAAGCCTCTCTAATAAGCACTTTCCACCATTGTCTTAATGCTAACTCACCCGTCGCCAGAGCTCTTATTACAAGCGTAGAGGACTGTGATCCGATATTACCACCGGCTCCCATGAGCATGGGTATGAAGTATGCGAGTGCGATTATTGAACTGAGAGCCAACGAGTATTTCTGAAGGATCTTTCCTGAGATGGTTGATGCAAGAACAAGGACAAATAGCCAACCTACTCTTCCAGTAAGTTGTTTGAAATAGCCTGCACGAAAGTACCTCTCTTCAGGCATTTGAATAGCTGCCATTTTATGAAAATCTTCAGTGGCTTCCTCTTCAACCACATCTAGAATATCGTCAACTGTAATAATACCAACAAGACGGTTTTCACTGTCCACAACCGGTAGAGAGAGAAAGTCATATTTTTGAATTGCCTTGGCCGCTTCTTCCTGATCATCTGTAGTATGTACCTTATAAACCTTATCGCTCATTATCTGACTTATTTTCTGATCAGGCGTAGCCAGAATAATGTCCTTAAGCGAAACAACTCCACAAAGTTCCCTGTTGTCATTTATTGCATAGCATGTATAAATTGTTTCTCTATCAGGCCCGGTTTTTCTTATGTTTTCTAAAGCCTCCGAAACAGTGATTTCAGTACCCAAATCTACATATTCTGTAGTCATTATCCTTCCTGCCGATTCAGGTGGATAATTAAGTAATATATTAGTTTCCTCTCTCTCTTCAATAGGAAAGAGGTTGAGGAGTTTTTTAACCATTGATGCAGGGAGTTCGTCAAGGAGTTGTGTCCTGTCGTCAGGATCCATTTCAAGCAGGATTAGTTTTGCCCTACGTTCAGTAAAGTATCCAAGCAGCTCCTCTTCCTCATCAGGATCAAGTAGGGAAAAAACCTCAGCGATCTTTGTCTTATTAAGGACACGAAGTGTTATTACTCTTTCAGTTGGGTCAAGTTCCCGGATTATATCAGCAATATCCGCAGGGTGTATATCCTTTAATAAAAGGCTTAATCCTTTTAAGTTTTTGCTCTCAATAAGTTCTTTTAATTCGGGAGTAAATATTTTATACCATTTCATAATATTTAATTCTCAATTGTTTTTAAACTTTTACCAGAGCGGTAGAACGGGTGATAATGTAATCCACAGCATCTTGAGCAAATTGGTAATACATTTTTTCTAATAAACTTCCTGAATTTTTTAGATCTGTTATTATTCCAGATGTCTGAGAATCTTTCGTCTTTTACGTTGCCTAATACATAGTCAGGGTTATCATTGCAAAAAACTATTTCGCCATTAGGGTATACCATTGTTTGTGTCCATGGCGCTATGCAACGTTGCACTTTGTTTTTTGATTTGCTTCCATTATAGAAATTGTCTTGAGTGGTTGAATAGTATTGAGGTATATCAGAGACCTTAACAACAGGAAAGAAAGCAAGTTTGAAGTTGAGTTTTTTATGAAGTAAACTCGAAATACTATTCTGTACGACTTGTGTATCGATACTTGTTTCATCATTAACCCATCCTTGCCATGATGGAGCATCGCATTGAAATACCTTTTTCATCGTTGCTTCATAGCTTTTGCCTGTTTTAGTATTATTAAAGTATGGATGTTTAACGAGCAGCATTTCAAAGCCCAATTCATCAGTTGTTTCATTAATATTTTTCAGATATGGATAGGAATGTTCGGTTATAGTGAATACCTGGCATAAAAGAGGTCTCTGTTTGTTGAATTTTTTCTTTGCACTAATTACTTTCTTTATGCCTGATGCGATCTTCTGGTAACCGTTGTGGATTACCCTGATCTCATTGTGTACATGTTCAGGTCCATCAACTGAGATATATAACACATCCACTCCAATCTTAACGATATCATCTGCATATTTGTCAAGGAGAGTCCCATTTGTGATAACCCAGCAAATCAGGTTTTTCTGCTTTATATACTTTATCAGCCTGATTATGTCTTTATAGTAGAACGGCTCTCCACCTGTCAGGAAAATTGTAGGTGAGAATTTAGAGACATCATCGATAAGCCTCTCAAATTCTTCAATATTCATAGTCTCCTTTAATTGATCGGAATCTTTATTATTATAATTGCCGGTTTCACCCCATTGCCCGCACATTTTACAACGTAGGTTGCACAGATTAGTTGGTGTTATGTGTATGAGATAAGGAGGGAAGCTGTAGCCACTATTTAGTCGTCCATCTATTTGAAAAGAGAGCAGCCTTGTCACCCACTTCATCATCCTCATATCGGAAAATGGGTTACTCTTTGACATTTTAATAATATTAGAAATTGAACCCATTGTTTAAATATAATAAAAAGCAAAAAAAGTGGAGATTGAACATTTGCCACGGATGATCCTGTAATGGTGGGTGCACGCATGGCGTTACAGCTGGAATCGCTAACAGATGATAGTAAAATACTGCGAAAGACGCAAGATGAAAAATGGTTTGGTTCAATATGACACGCGAAACTTAGTCACTACTATCCTCAGAATTATTATCACTAAGTTTGATCCTGGTTGATTTATCATATGCTTTAATAGCGTCTTGAGGACGACCTAAATTATCAAGAGAAATACCTATGTTGTACCAGACCTTATAATCGTTCGGATTGATGTTTACCGCCTGATCAAGTGCCCCTAATGCCTCTGCATGACGATTCAGTTTACAAAGAACAATTCCCTTTTGATACCATGTTTCATAGACATCTGGTTTGGACTTTATAGCGTGGTCAAATGCCTCAATTGCTTCCTTTTGGCGATTGAGATTGTCAAGAACAACCCCTTTATTGTGCCACGCTTCGTGATCATCTGGATTGATTTTAACTGCCTTGTCAAGTGATGCAAGGGCTTCTTCAAATTTATTCATGCTTCCAAGAACAATACCTTTATTATTCCATGCCTCTTCATGGTCTGGTTTGATTGTAGTAACTTTGTCATAAGCATCAAGAGATTCAACCGAATTGCCTAAACTATCAAGTGAAATTCCCTTGCAATACCATGCCTCATAATCATCAGGTTTGATTATTATGGCCTGGTCATATGCATCAATAGCCTCTTCCGGGCGATCCAGGGCTTCAAGAGAAACTCCTTTATTATAATACAGAGCCCTGTTGAGTTCATCTGGCTTGATATTGATAGCCTCATCGAAGGCAGATACTGCTTCATCATGACGATCAAGATTGCCAAGAATAACTCCTTTATTGTACCATGCTTCATAGATGTCAGGTGCTATTGCAGTAATATTTTCTAACATAGCTAAAGTCTTCTGATACTCTCCAGCATAATAAGTAACCGTTGCATTACCCATAAGACATTCAATTGCTTTTTCGTCCTCTGTTCTCTTGTCTCTAGCGTTAGCATCGGAGAGAGAGATGCCACCCAGATTGATTGCCAACCTATCAAGCTCTTTTTTGGACCCTTTAAATATGTTATACTGACTCGAACCACCGAGAAAGTTGTTGCCTTGGCCACAGTCCTCAATTAACACAGGAACAATGGTAGATTCTTCAACAGATTTTTCCTGTGTGATATCATAAGCCTTATTGAGCTCGTAATCCTGGAAACCGTGCTTTTTATCCTCTGGATTCTGTGAAGTATGATTACTGAGACAGACTACAAAAAACTGACTCTTTTTTATAGCCTTTTCAACATGTGTCTCCCATTTCTTCGGAGTAATATCCTTTCTGTCAAAACATACATCTAACGATCTGGCCTTCATGCCATCATAAACCTTAGTGGCTTCATCCAGGTTTTCAACAGAACAACATAAAAAAATCTGATTTTTTTCCTGTTTAAACATTATATAAATAAGAGAGTTTTTAAATTAAGTTACATTTAAGTATCTATTTATATCAGTTGTGAATGCAGAAATAACGAAGCAGAAAAGACCTTGTTTCCCAGATCGTATATCAGGCAATTCCTAAATATATCAGAGTGTAAAACTTCTGTCAATGTTCAGACCTGTGAGTATGAAACATTTTCTTGCTTTAAGATATAAGCGGTGCTAGTATAACCGCTATATGAACTAGCTGTACAGTCTTAGAAGCGCTGTGTGTGTGTGCTTAATATGAAATTCATCACTTTTTAGGGAGTAGGGTTTAGATGCGCCAATCTTTCAAGGCGGGTGACGTTATAATCAAGCAAGGTACTTATGAAACCAGTGCATATATTATTGAGTCCGGAAAAGTTGAGGTTTCGATTGTACTCAATGATAGAAAAACAGTTTTTGCAATTATGGGGGAGAAACAGATATTTGGTGAAATGGGTTTGATGGATGATCGGCCACGTTCTGCAACTGTTACGGCTCTTGAGGATACATTGGTATCTGTTATAGATCGCAAAAACTTTAATGAACAGTTGAAAAAAAATCCCAAGATACTTTTTCCCCTCATGAAGGCGCTTTTTGAACGGTTGAGAACGGCAAATCAAAACATTGCTGTCAAGGAGTGCTTAGGTGTTGAAACAGTTGGGCGCAAGCAAAAAGAGCCGGAAAAAAAAGGGCTGGTTGTCATGTCCGCTACGAATGAAACAGCTTCAAATGCATTAGGTAATTACACACCAAGGATAGTGAATTTTCCTTACAAAGTTGGCCGTAAAAGTGCAATAGGTGAAGATGACATCTTTGTAGACAATGATCTTTTCCTTGAGGACAATACTGAGAAGCCTCCATTTAACATCTCTTCAAATCATTTTTTAATAGATCTTGTAAATAAAAAATATGTTGTCGTAGACAGAGGGAGTAGTTTTGGTACCATCGTTAATGGTACTAAAGTAGAAGAGCCATGTGTATTAGACAAGAAAGTAAATGAAATTGTTGTTGGACCGCCTGAATCTCAATTCATATTTAGTCTGGAGATTCCTTAGTATAACAATCATTTCAAACCGTGTTTATTAAAACACTTTGTATATTTCTTGTCGGTTGTCAGTATGTGATAGGCTACCCATTCATGTAAGTATTTATGCAGCTCATCCAGGATTTTATATTCACCGTTAATTACTTGATTATTATAAATGATCATATGTAGAGAGAAGTTAAGGTGTTCATTATAATGTAATAAATAATCCGGATATTTAAATGTTGACATATAAGTCTCTTCCATCTCAAAATGCTCTTTTGCAAATTTAACCAATTCCGCTAGTATCTCTTCTACTTCTTTCTGGCTGTAATTGTGCCGCTTCGTAACAGTAACCTTATTGACAAGATCAATGAAACCTTTATGCTCCTGATCAATAATTGAAACATTTACGCTATATTTGTCAGACCATTCAATCATTGTACGCTATTTATAAGACAGGGGTTTTTTGTATATAGCTTTGCTATATTGGGAACTCTTACTACATTAATAATATTATTATCGGTGCTATTGTCAACAACTTCACATACCACTTTCTGTGCATGTGGTTAGTTAAGAGGGATGTGTGTGGTCATGTCGGATAATGGAGAAAACTTCACAGGGGCATAAATCTGTGAAATATTCTTTGCCTACAAATTGTTATTGAAAAACGTACATGATCCGCATCTTATTCTTTGTGATAATTGTCAACTGTTTGCAGAAAGATCGTCACTTCTCTTTCTGGAAGAGATCAATTCGCGCTGTCGCTGAAAGATGTATTTTATCAGGTTCTCTCTGTCATCCTCATTAATAGCAGTAAATGTTACCGACACTTCAAAATCGTTATTTTCATTGTCACTTGATTGGCATGCTCTTGAGAGTTTTCCTAAAAGTACAATTTTTATAGGTGGATTGATAGGCGGCTCGATTGTCAACTCTAACAAGGAGTCAGGACTTAGCTCTTCTGTAACAAGCATATGGACGCCAGTGCCGCTTATATCAATGCATTCTCCTGTTTCCGATACATCCTGCACCTCTTCCACTGTGTCAACTCTGCTAAGTATCTTCTCCTGATTGGAAATAATCTTGTCCATCTTCTGGTCCATATAAAACAGTATTTTAACCAGTACAGGGTCAAAATCTACCTCATCCTCTATATGGGACCAGTCAAAAGAAAATGCTTCCACTTCACTGCTTTTGGCTCCAGATCTATTTGCTGTACGTCGGCTGATATATAGAGGAGATTTTTTGTTATACTCCTTTTGCGTAACAATATTGTAATTGATAGTAAAGGAGTCAGGGATTCTTACTGAATTTCTGCTTTCTTCTGAGTTTTCGTTTTTTTCGCTCACAAGATCACGCGTACCCATTAGGTTGAAAATGTATGGCCAGAATCGACGCTTATGATAAAAAAATATTTCTAAGATTTCAACAGTTATTTTAGGGTTTTAACTGTAATTGCAATAGAATCCGCCACTTCTGCTACTGGAATTATATAGTTACATACAGAGGATGTGTACTATAACAAATTAACGTACATCAATCTCTAAAAGCTTAATACCGGACAGATCTGACATGTTTACAACAGGCTTAGTGCCATCATAACTGCTTTCAAGAACAGCTTCACCGTTATTGTATATATCAATTGGCATACGATTCTTTTCTCTTTGCAATAAGAATCTATAATGAAATTCTTTGCGATTGCCGTGATTTTTCGTAATAACAGACACTACCCTGTTTTTACCTCGTATTAATTTGTCGCCAGCATCACAAGATCCTTCACTACTGAATTTTTCTACTTTTTTCGATTCAAGAAAGACTAACGCAACAACATCCCCTGGTGTCAGGTCTGTAAGTTTAAAAATCAATCCTTCCAGTCCGTTTTCTACTACAACTTTCGTTGGTGTACTATGCGTAACCCGCTTTGTGTCGCTCCACGCATTTGGGTTGTCCAGGAAGTAATTTACAATTTTTCCAATCGCATAGCTTGTTTTATTCACTGAAAAAACGATTATTAGTATTATAAATATATATTGGATGTGTTTTGTTTTCATTATGGATCTCTTATAGTTAGGTTAGTTAACTTCGTTAATCATTCTCTGGACTTTAGTTTGAAAATCTAAATTCTTGTTCATTCGTGATGCTATCTTTGTATAATTTTCTACACTTAAACCGTGGCTTTGAACAATCTTACTCGTTTCGCTATAATGCGCATTACTACCAGCTTTATGCATATATGATTGTACATCAACAAATGCTCTTGCAAAAGCCATCAATTCCGGGTCATCTATTTCCTTGTTCGTACTTTGCTTATAATATGATTCATCACTATACTGATATGCCGGTACTTCTGTGTCATGTCTCATTCCATTAAGGGGAGCTTTGGGGGCAGTGACCGAAGATGGTGATGTGATCAGTTTTAATATCACAACAATCGAGGCAAAGAGTAAGAGAAATATAAGTACATATGTCTTCATATTGTATTTTAAGTACTTTTTCTGTCAACCCATTTAACTGTTTCAGGGGCTTCGTATACTTCAAACTTTTCCAGTAATGCTTCCGGGCACTCATCCACAAGGATTGTGGAATGATGGGTAGCTTTTATGAATTGTTCAGAGACTGCATGGTCAAGAAAACCGATCAGCTTGTCGTAGTAGTGGCATACGTTCAGCAGACCACACGGTTTCCGGTGCATCCCCAACTGTGACCATGTTATGATTTCAAAGATCTCTTCAATCGTACCTAAGCCACCGGGCAAAGCAATAAAACCGTCGGACAGATCAGCCATTAATGACTTCCTATCATGCATAGAATCAACCTCTCTCAATTCTGTAATTCCGGTATGCGCAATCTCTTTTTTAAATAACCCCTTCGGGATTATACCGATTACGTCTCCGCCTTCTTCAAGAACAGCATTAGCAATTTCACCCATTATACCTACACTTGCGCCGCCATATACCAGATCGATATTTCTATTAACCATGGCACGTGCTAGTTGTCTGGCCACATGCGCGTAATCAGGCCGCATTCCTGAGCTTGATCCACAATACACACACAATCTTTTCATCTTATATTCCTGAAAGTAATTTACAACTCCTGGATTCAACTAATAAGTGCAAATGTTAATATTGTTAAATACTCTATCAGGAGTTAAGATATTCTGGCTTTTAATGCTAATAAAACCGTCATTAAACGGGGTTCTAAGGATCATTCATTATATAGCAATCGATTTGATTTTCATCAGTAAAAAGTAAGTTTAAATATCAAAAATTGGTTGGAAATTAATGGTATTTTGTTTTAGAATGGCGTTTTGGATTCTTAAGAATCTTTTATTATATAGGTTGTAAGTAAAACTTTATAAATAGACAGGAGATGCTATGGGCAGCACAACCCCGCTAACAAATAATAAAAAACTTATGGCATGGGTAGACGAAATGGCAGGAATGTGTCAACCTGATCAGGTTGTCTGGTGTGATGGCAGCAAGGAAGAATATGATGAGATGGCTGATCTGTTGGTTAAGAGTGGCACATACGTTAAATTAAACGAGGATAAAAGGCCAAACAGCTATTGGGCAATTTCAGATCCTGCAGATGTTGCCAGAGTAGAAGATAGAACTTTTGTATGTACAGAAAAAGAGGATGATGCCGGCCCAAACAATAATTGGCGTGATCCGGATGAAATGAGGGCTGAAATGACTGCGCTTTATACAGGTTCTATGAAAGGGCGCACCATGTACGTTGTCCCTTTCAGTATGGGGCCGCTCGGTTCAAAAATTGCTCACATTGGTATAGAACTCACAGACTCTCCATATGTTGCAAATAATTTAAAAATAATGACACGCATGGGAAAGCCGGTTTTAGATGTTCTGGGTGATGATGGTGTTTTCATACCATGTCTTCACTCTGTTGGCAGCCCATTGGAAGAGGGTCAACAGGATGTACCCTGGCCATGTAATGCGGATAACAAATACATTACTCACTTTCCTGTAGAAAGGACCATTTGGTCCTATGGTTCAGGATATGGTGGAAACGCATTATTAGGGAAGAAGTGTTTCGCATTACGTATCGCGTCTTCGATGGCAAGAGAAGAAGGATGGCTTGCCGAACACATGCTTATACTCGGCATCACACCTCCGGGGGGAGAAAAGAAATATATTACCGCTGCATTTCCGAGTGCCTGCGGTAAAACTAATCTGGCAATGCTGAACGCAACTATTCCCGGATGGAAAGTAGAATGTGTCGGTGACGATATTGCGTGGATGAAATTCGGTGAAGATGGCCGTCTGTATGCGATAAATCCTGAAGCCGGCTATTTTGGGGTTGCACCGGGGACATCAATGAAGACAAATCCAAATTGCATGCTCACGATGAAGGAGAACAGCATTTTCACGAATGTGGCATATACAGAAGATGGTGATGTATGGTGGGAGGAGATGACAGACGAACCGCCTGCTAAATTAACAGACTGGAAAGGTAATGAGTGGACACCTGAGACAGGTACTCCAGCCGCTCATCCGAATGCACGTTTCACAGCACATGCATGTCAAAACCCTGTAATTGATCCCGCGTGGGAAGACCCAAAGGGTGTTCCAATATCTGCGTTTCTTTTTGGTGGTAGACGGCCGACTGTTGTGCCGTTGATTCACCAGTCATTCAGCTGGCAGCATGGAACTTTCCTGGGCTCTATAGCATCATCTGAGAAAACTGCAGCTGCAGCCGGCAAGGTGGGAGAGCTGCGATACGATCCATTCGCAATGCTGCCATTCTGCGGCTACCATATGGGAGATTATTTCAAACACTGGCTGGATATGGGAAAGAAAACTGACTCTGATAATTTACCTAAAATCTTCTATGTTAACTGGTTTCGTAAGGGCGAAGATGGCAAGTTCCTCTGGCCGGGTTATGGAGAAAACAGTCGTGCTTTGAAATGGGTAATTGAAAGAGTCTGCGGTAAGGGAAAGGCCGAAGAGACACCAATTGGATGGGTCCCTACTAAGGATGCTCTGGACCTTGACGGTCTGGATATCTCAGATAGTGATGTAGATGAACTCCTGAAAGTGGACACCGAAGAGTGGAAAAAACAGATACCTTTAATAAGGGAGCACCTTGCAAAATTTGGTGATAGACTCCCTGATGGGCTTAAAGATGAGATAGATGCCCTGGAGAAACGATTAGAAGCTTCCTGACTACAAATACCGGCATAGCGAGTAACTGTTTATAGCTATTGCCGGTTTATTACATACACTTCAATACTTTACCGGTTCAATCCTACCTGCCTGTGTGATACACTCGGGCAGGTAGATTGGGCTAAACACTTCAAGACTATCAGTCAGAAAAACGTACTTCCACCAGTGACGGTATGGACCGGTGCTAACAAAACTGAACCTTCATTGCAATCTTACTTTCTGAAAACCTGCAGTCATCAACCTGTTATTCCGCTTCCTTAATTTCACATTTAATATAGCTTCAACAACCCCTGTACCGTCTCAGTCATAATGATACACATCTGGTATAAAAATTGGATCTCTGCTTCAAAACAGGGCACATTAAATACAAAGAAATCAGGATATACCGACACTAGTCGATGAGCTAACTATATGTAGTAAAATGACATACAACAAATAATATCAGTATGGTATTGTAGTTGCGATTACACTATACAAAATATACTTATATGTTTTGTATACGCACTGATTTAAACAATGGTTACTTACACGTAGTAGTTGCTTATTCGGCTTAAGCAATATGTGATTTGATAGTTTTAATGTGAGGGAGCAAATGAAAAAGAGAGCATACAAAAGGCGACAATATATTGTTGATACTCGATTTCAATATAGCTTGATGAGTAAATTTGGTATCTTAACGGCTTGCGTAGTTATAGGTTCACTCTCATTTCTCGTTCTTGTTTATCACAAATATGGAGATATACAGGTCTCCGTTGTGCAGCCTGTTCCTTTTGGCCTGTTAGATAGTTTAGTGGATAAAGAGGGAGCGGGTACATATACCCTTTTAGATCTTCTATGGCCGGTGCTGGCAATTTGCCTTGTAGGCACGATAATCTTTACATTCTTCTTCAGTCTGATTGTCTCTCACAGAATGGCAGGGCCTGTCTACCGGATGAGATGTCTCTTGGTAGAGATGGCGAAAGGTGACCTGAGCCGTCCGGTAAGCCGCCTGAGAAAGAAGGATGAATTCAAGCATCTGTTTGCAGATATCAATACTGTGAAAGAGCACTGGAGAACACAGATTCGAGAGCTTCGGCTGGCATGCCAGGGACTTGGAGAAAATGGGTCTCAGGAACAGCATTTAAAACGTATTAAGGAAATTGCTTCTTCGTTCAAAACAGAAATAGAGTGACAATAGATAACG
>CAYTGO010000073.1:0-14712 GCA_964437425.1 uncultured Candidatus Scalindua sp. | reverse complement strand
GGCGGTAAGACTGTAGGCGCAGGTGTTGTTACTAAAATTATTGAATAATAGAATTAGGGTGTAATGGCGAACTATATAACTTTGGCGTGTACAGAGTGCAGCAGCAGGAATTATAGAACAAGTAAGAAGGCGAAGCAGGTGGAGCGCTTGGAATTGAAAAAATTCTGTAAATTTTGCAGGGCGCATACGCCACATAAAGAGCAAAAAAAATAGAAAGAGAAAGGTCTGTAGCTCTAATCGGCTAGAGCACCGGATTCCAAATCCGGGTGTTGGGGGTTCGAATCCCTCCAGACCTGCCAGAATATTTTATCGATAGAGTAGCAAGTATGACATTCCAGATTTATAGAAAAGGTTTAGGTGTATACGCAAGGGGTGCAGTGGCGGGTCTTTTTGGTCTTGCTGCGATATTTGCATCATACTCTCTATATGGGGCGTTGATAGATCTTCCGGAGTTCTATGAAGGTGCCAGGGTTCCTTTGTTGGGTATTCGTTTAACTTGGGGTGGCGTTGGAGCGTGTTCTCTTTTTGTTTTGTGCTGCGCGTTTATCTGTGTGTTTACAACTGGTTTCGAAATTGGGCTTAAGGGGCTGGATAATAAGTCCAAAAAGGCAGTTGAGTTTTTTATAGAAACGCAGGCAGAGCTTCAAAAGGTCTCATGGCCGGCAAGGAGCGAATTAATAGGCTCGACAATTGTTGTTGTTGTCTGTTTGGTGGTGTTGGGGGTTTATGTTTTTTTTGTTGACTGGGTAGTGTCGACCTTTATGAAGGCTATTGATATATTGTAAAGTGGTTTTTGCGTTCGGGTTTGAGGGGTAATAGCGTAGGGTTTTTCTGGGTCTTGATCCATGCCTGTTCTAACATCGTTTGAGTCGCGCCAACCGTTTTTCTGCAAGGTACGCTTCTGTAGGGACTTAAATAATAGATATTTCTGTTGGGCTTTTAGTTTTGCGCAAAAATTTTGATTTTGGATTATGGCAAAAAAGTGGTTTGTGCTTCGTGTTCAAAGCAACAAAGAAGATAAGGTTAAAGGCGATTTAGAAAAGCGTATCAAAATTCAAGGGATTGAAGCTCTTGTGCCGCAGATTTTAGTTCCAAGCGAAAAGGTTTCTGAGATCAAAGGTGGCAAGAAAAGAGTTGTCGAGAGAAAGATATATCCGGGCTATGTAATGACGGAAATAGAGGTTGGTGAAAAAGGAGAAATTCCGGAAGAAGTCTGGTATATGATTCGTGACGTTCCTGGGGCGGGAGATTTTGTTGGTGGTGATAACCAGCCGATCGCGATGGAGAATAGTGAAGTCGACAAGTTGTTGCAAGAGGCGGAGCAAGGGGAAGATAAGCCGAAGGCAGAGATAGATTTTCATGATGGGGATCGTGTAAGGGTCAAAGAGGGTCCTTTTGAGAATTTTGAAGGAGTGGTTGAGGAGGTCTTGCCGACTAGTGGGTGTTTAAAGCTAATGCTTACGATTTTTGGGCGGCCTACCCCTGTAGAGTTAGAATACTGGCAGGTTGAAGCATTATAGAGTGTACTTTATTTGTATAGGAGCTTTTACATGGCGAAAGAAGCTGTCGCTAAGATAAAATTACAAATTCCCGGAGGGCAGGCGACGCCAGCTCCTCCTGTTGGTCCGGCATTAGGGCAACATGGGGTTAATATAGGTCAGTTTGTTACTCAGTTCAACGAAAAGACAAAAGATGCGCAGGGAATGACGTTGCCTGTTGAGATCTCCGTTTTTAAGGATAAGTCTTTTACGTTTATTATTAAGTCTCCTCCTGCTGCCGTATTGATCAAAAAAGCGGTTGGTATAGCAAAGGGCTCGTCTGAGCCGAACAGGGAGAAAGTGGGCAGTATTACGAAGGCGCAGGTTGAAGAGATTGCAAAAATAAAATTGCCAGACCTTAATGCGAGCAAAATTGATATGGCAGCAAGGATAATTGAGGGTACTGCTCAGTCTATGGGTATAAAGGTTGAAGGTTAGGAATATTTTGGTTTATGAAGGAAGCTAAATCATGAGGTCTAGAAGCAGGCGTTATAATGAATCGAGTAGGGCGGTTGAAAAAGCTAAGGAATATGAGGTAGACGAGGCAGTGTCGATCGTTAAGGCTTTTAAGAAGGCCAAGTTCGATGAGGCGGTTGATATTGTTATGAAACTGGGCGTTGATCCAAAGCATTCGGATCAATTGGTTCGTGGATCGTTCTCGTTGCCAAAGGGAATTGGAAAAGAAGTCAGGGTTGTGGTGTTCGCGGGTAGCGATGATAAGATAGCGGTGGCGCAGGAGGCTGGTGCTGCTGAAGCTGGTGGTGACGATTTGCTGAAAAAAGTAGAGGGAGGCTGGTTGGATTTTGATGTTGCGATTTCTACGCCAGATATGATGGGGAAAGTAGGTAAATTGGGTAGAGTTTTAGGGCCACAAGGCAAGATGCCGTCTCCGAAATCAGGTACTGTGACGAATGATATTCTTAATGCGGTCAAGGAGTTTAGGGAAGGCAAGATAGAGTATAGAACTGATGCTGGTGGAAATGTTCATGCGCCAGTAGGAAAGGTTTCTTTTCCTAGTGGAGATTTGGTTGAGAATATTGAATCATTTATAAAGCATATCGTTAGTAACAGGCCGCCTGCGGCAAAAGGTTCGTTTGTTCAGAAAATATCAATTTCATCTTCTATGGGTCCGGGTGTCAGGGTAATTCTGGCTGCATAGTCAAACTATTTTAAAGTTAAAAAATGTCTAAAGCGTTAAAGAAATTAATTGTAGAAGAACTTGTCACTGAGTACAAAGACAAAAAGAACCTAGTTTTAATAAACTTTAAGGGAATAGATGCTCAGCAGACAAATGTGCTTAAAAGAGATCTGAGTGAGAAGAATATTAATGCGAGGGTTGTTAAAAATTCTCTTGCTGCCATTGCGTTCAAAGAAGTGGGGATTCCTGAATTGGGGCAGACACTTGCGGCGCCTACTGTTGTTGCGACACATGATGACGATCCGGTAGAGTTGGCTAAAACGTTAAAAAAGTGTTCTAAGGAAATAGAGGGTTTTGATCTTGTAGGTGGATGGGTGGATGGAGAGCTGATGTCTGTTGAGGATCTTGGTATCCTGGCATCAATTCCGCCTAGAGAAGTGGTTCTGACGCAAATAGTATTTGCGTTCAAGGCTCCTGCGGTTCAGTTGGCAAACGTATTCAATGCTACGGCGAATAACCTTTGCCAGGTTCTGCATGCAATAAAAGAAAAAAAGAGTGAAGTTTAATATATAGTAAGACTGAAAGGTAAAAGGAGAAAATAATGACAACAGATACAGAGGTAGAGAAAACTGAGTATACTGAGAAAATTACACAAGTACTTGACCTGGTTGAGGGTATGAGCTTGCTTGAGGCTTCTCAGTTGGTAAAGGCATTTGAGGAAAAGTTTGGCGTTTCTGCGTCTGCCGCAATGGCTGTTCCTGTTGCGGGTGCGGCTGCTGCTGGAGGTGGAGAGGCTGCCAAGGAAGAAAAGAGTGAATTTGATGTTGTGTTGAAGGAGGTTGGTGCAAATAAAATTCAGGTTATTAAGGCGGTTCGTGCAGAAACGGCACTTGGATTGAAAGAGGCAAAGGCATTGGTAGATGGCGCACCGAAAGCTATAAAGGAAGGCGTTGCAAAGGATGATGCTGAGAAAATTAAGAAGGCTTTGGAAGACGCGGGTGCAGTAGTAGAGCTTGCGTAATACATTTATAATGTGTTTTGTTTGTAGAAAAAAGTATGAAAAAGTTGAACATAAGGAATTATAGTAAGGTTGCAGATGTGATTGAGTTTCCTAATTTGATTAGGACACAGACTAAATCATACTCTGCGTTTCTGCAGGAAGATGTACTCCCGCACAAGCGTAAAGATCGCGGATTAGAGGCTATTTTACGGGAGACTTTTCCGATTATAAACTATGATGAAACGGTTTCCCTTGAGTATTTAAAATACGAAATCGGAAAGCCGCGATATACTCCGGATGAATGTAGAAAACTGAAGTTGATATACGGTAAGCCTCTTAGGGTTTGGTTGAGATTAAACAAGGAGGAGCCTGTTGAGGAAGCAGTGTATCTGGGAGAAATTCCGGTGATGATTGGTGGTGGTGAGTTTATAATCAATGGTACGGAGAGGGTTATTGTTACTCAGCTTCACAGATCGCCAGGTGTAGATTTTGTCGAGGACTTGAGTGCGGAAAAGAGGATGCATTCCTGCAGGATTATCCCGGAGAGGGGCAGTTGGATTGAGATGGAAGTTGGCAAAAAAAACGTATTAACCACGAGAGTTGATCAAAGTGGTAAATTTCCAGCGACCTGTTTCCTGAGGGCGATGTCAGAAAAGTATTCAAAAGATGAAGATATTATTAGGCTTTTTTATGATACAGAGACGGTTAATATTAAAGATTCTGCGTCTGTAACCAAGCTTAAGGATAAATATATAGTGGGTAGGTTGATAAACCCGCAAACTGGTGAAATTATATTGGAGGCTGGACGGCAAATCACTGAGGATGTTATTGGTATAATTTCAAACTCAAATTTGAAGAAAGTTGAAGTTATTACAAATATGGTTGATCCGTTGATATTAAATACTTTGGAAACGGATTATACGGAGTCGCATGAAGATGCACTGCTGAAAGTCTATACGAGGTTTAGGCCTGGTAATCCTCAGCAGCTGGATAAGGCCAGGCAGCTTTTTCATGATAAATTTTTCGATTCAAAAAGATACAAACTTGGTCATGTAGGACGCTTCAGGCTGAATAGGAAATTGGGACAAGAGGTGCCTGTTGATGAGATGACGTTGAAGCCTGAAGATTATATAAACTGTATCAAATACATTACAACGCTTAGGAGTGATGAGGGAAGTATCGATGACATAGATCATCTTGGTAATAGGCGTCTTCGAACTATTGATGAGTTGTTTGGAGAAGAATTGCGTAAGGGTTTTCTTAAGCTTAGGAGAACTGTTCAGGAGAGAATGAATACCAAAGATTATGAGCTGTTGACGCCGAGGATCCTCATAAACTCTAGAACTATATTTTCCGCAATAGAATATTTCTTTAGTCGTGGTGAGCTTTCTCAGGTTTTAGATCAGACTAACCCTTTAGCGCAGCTTACGCATGAACGGCGATTAAGTGCCTTGGGGCCAGGTGGTCTTAATAGAAAGAGAGCTGGCTTTGAAGTCAGAGATGTTCATATCTCGCATTATGGGCGTATATGTCCCATTGAAACTCCAGAAGGTACAAATATTGGTTTGATTGCATCGTTAAGTATATATGCATCAACAGATGATTATGGATTTTTGATATCTCCATACCTGAGAATCAATAAAGGTAAAATGACGGATGAAATTGTTTATCTTCGTGCTGATGAAGAAGAGGGTAAGCATCTTGCGCCGGCTGATACAAATGCGTGTTTCGAGAAGAATGCTTCAAGTACAGAGTTACTTGCGCGTTTCAGTGGAGATTTCAAGCTGGTAGACGCAAAGGATGTTGATTATATGGATGTGTCTCCTAAGCAGTTAGTAGGTGTCTCCACAAGTTTAATTCCGTTTCTTGAGCATAGCGATGCTAACAGGGCATTAATGGGTTCAAACATGCAACGGCAAGCTGTGCCTCTTTTGCGTACAGAACCCCCTCTTATTGCTACAGGAATGGAGAAGGTTGTTGCGCAGAATTCCAGTATGGTTGTTCGTGCGGAAAGTCCAGGTACGGTTACTAAGGTAGAGGGAGATAAGATAGTAATTAACGATAGTGATACATATAATTTAAGAAAGTATGTCGGGCTGAACGAGGGGACATGTTTAAATCAGAAGCCTATAGTTGTAGATGGGCAAAAGGTAAAAAAGAATGAGGTTATTGCAGACGGAGCTGCTACTTGTAATGGTGAATTGAGCTTAGGGAAAAACGTACTGGTCGCCTTCATGACATGGGATGGTTACAATTTTGAAGATGCTATGGTGATTAGTGAAAACTTGCTTAAGAAGGATTGTTACACATCGATACATAGAGATGAGTTTGAGGTCGAAATCAGAGAGACAACTCTTGGTAGGGAAGAATTTACCAGGGATATACCAAATGTTTCAGAAAAGGCACTCAGTAATTTAGATGAAAACGGAGTAATACGTATTGGAACACATGTAAGGCAGGGAGATATTCTTGTTGGGAAGATAGCGCCAAAGAGTAGAAGTGAGCTGTCTCCAGAAGAGAAGTTGTTGTATGCGATTTTTGGTAGAGCAGGAGAGGACGTCAAGAATGTCTCTTTGGAAGTGCCTTCCGGTGTCGAAGGGATTGTAATAAATACACAGCTTTTTTCTCGAAGAGCTAACCTTTCAGATGAAAAGAAGAAAAAAATTGAGGATGAGGCAGTAAGTGTAGAAGAGAAGTTTGATAACGCTATATCAAAAGAGTTTGTCAAAATGGTTAAAGAGTTGGAGGAGGTTTTTGGTGGGGCTCTTGTAAGTCTGGAGACTGGCAAGCCACTAAATGTGTCTGGCACAACTGAGGTTGCTCATGTTCTTGATTTGCAGCAGCAATTTGACATTAGGGCTTTTGATTCAGGTAGTAATAAAAAGAAAAGTGACAGCGCTTTAAATATTTGCGATGAATATAATGGCAAAATTGAATCGTTGCAGGAAGACAAAAATTCAAAAATAAGTCAATTAAAAAGAGGTGATGAATTACCAAGTGGCGTATTAGAGGTGGCAAAGATTTCCATTGCAACGAAAAGGAGACTGTCTGTCGGAGATAAAATGGCAGGGAGGCATGGTAACAAAGGGGTTATTGCTAAAATACTGCCCGTGGAAGATATGCCATGTTTGGAAGACGGAACACCAGTTGAAATGGTCTTGAACCCTCTCGGTGTTCCTTCCAGGATGAATGTTGGGCAAATACTGGAGACTCACTTGGGGTGGGCAGCAAAAAAATTAAATTTCCAGGCTGTCACACCGATTTTTGATGGAGCTAAAGAATTTGAAGTAAGGGATACTTTGAAGGAGGCTGGGCTTCCAGAGGACGGCAAAGCTGTTCTGTATAATGGGCGTACGGGAGAGCCTTTTGATCAAAAGGTATGCGTGGGTTATATGTATATGTTGAAGCTGCATCACCTGGTTGATGAGAAGGTGCATGCCAGAGCAACGGGGCCGTATTCGTTAATTACACAACAGCCTCTTGGAGGAAAAGCAAGATTTGGTGGCCAGAGATTTGGAGAAATGGAAGTATGGGCATTAGAAGCTTACGGGGCTGCTTACAATTTACAGGAACTTCTAACAGTAAAAAGTGACGATGTAGAGGGACGTACAAGGATATATGAGTCTATGGTAAAGGGTAAAAATACACTAGAAGCAGGGACTCCTGCATCGTTCGAGGTGCTTTCAAAAGAGGTTGAGGGACTTGGTCTTGCCCTGACGCTGGAGAAAGAAGAAGTGATTTAGGCGCATTCGGTTGTTGTGTGATTTTCATTAAGTGAAAGTTTGAGATATTTGGTTTTTCCTCTATTTATTAAATAATATAATAAAAGGATAAAATTATGACAGTTGGTACATACGAAAAGATAAACGAATACAGTTCGGTTAGGATATCTTTAGCATCAACAGAGGATGTCAAGTCCAAGTCATATGGTGAGGTTAAAAAACCAGAAACTATAAATTACCGTACATATCGAGCAGAGAAGGATGGCTTGTTTTGTGAAAGGATTTTTGGTCCAGAGCGTAATTGGGAATGCTTTTGCGGAAAATATAAAGGAATAAAACATAAAGGTATTGTGTGTGATAGGTGTGGGGTTAAGGTAACTCATTCTCGCGTAAGAAGGAAGAGGATGGGGCATATTGGATTAGCAGCGCCAATTGTACATATTTGGTTTTTTAAGGCCATGCCTTCGAGAATAGGAACGCTCCTGGGCATGAAAACTAATGTGTTGGAGAGGATCATTTACTTCCAGGGTTATATGGTCATTGATCCGGGTAGCACACCGCTTAAAGAATATCAATTATTGTCGGTAGATGAGTTTGCAGAGGCTCAGGAATTATATGGAGAGAATAGCTTTAGTGCGGGTATGGGAGCCGAAGCTATTCGAACAGTGCTAAAAAATCTAGACTTGGAGCAAACGTCTAAGGACCTCAGGGTGGCACTCGCAGAAACAAAATCTAAACAGAGAACAAAAGATATAATTAAAAGACTGGCAATTGTTGAAGCATTTAGAGATTCTGGTAATGAACCAGAGTGGATGGTTATGGATGCTGTGCCAGTAATTCCTCCGGATTTAAGGCCTCTGGTTTTATTGGAAAGTGGTGACTTTGCCAGCTCGGATCTTAACGATCTTTACAGGAGAATAATTAATCGAAACAACCGACTTAAAAAACTTATAGATCTTAATGCGCCAGAGGTAATAATTCGTAATGAGAAAAGGATGTTGCAACAGGCGGTTGACGCTCTGTTTGATAATGGAAGGGGAAAGCGTCCCATTCTAGGAAGCAACAGTCGTCCTCTAAAATCCCTGACTGATATGATTAAAGGTAAGCAGGGGAGATTTAGGGAGAATTTGCTTGGTAAGAGAGTTGATTATTCGGCACGTTCTGTAATAGTTGTTGGTCCAGAGCAAAAACTAAGTCAGTGCGGTATTCCCAAAAAAATTGCATTGGAATTGTTTCAACCATTTATAATCAGGCGTTTAAGGGAAATCGGGCTAGCGGATACAATAAAAAGTGCAAAAAAGATGTTGGTAAGGCAAGATGAGGAAGTATGGGATATTCTTGATGATGTGGTAAGAAAGCATCTGGTTTTGCTTAATAGAGCTCCAACATTACATCGTATGGGAATTCAGGCTTTTGAGCCGATCCTTGTAGAAGGGAACGCTATTAAGCTTCATCCGTTGGTGTGTCGTGGTTTCAATGCTGACTTTGATGGGGATCAAATGGCTGTGCATTTGCCTCTTTCTATTGAGGCTCAAATCGAAGCAAGAACACTGATGTTGTCGACTAACAATATTTTTTCTCCTGCATCTGGAGAACCAGTGATTACTCCTTCACAGGATATTGTTCTGGGTATATATTATTTGACCACCATGGTAGCTGAAAAAGAAAACGAAGATAAGCTGAGCAGCTTCAGTAATTATGATGAAGTATTAATGGCTTACTCTCTGAATAAAGTAAAAGTTCATACTCAAATCAAGCTCAGATTAGACTCTAATAAAGTTGTCAAAACTGATGATGCTGAGCAGGTTGAGAAGGGGTTATGTGCTACTACTGTAGGACGCGTTGTATTTAATGAGACCTTGCCTCCTGAAATGCCTTTTTATAACTATTCTCTTGATCATCAGTCAATAAAAAGCGTTATCCAGGATTGTTATAAAATACTAGGAAAGGGAGCGACTATTGACCTGTTGGATAAAGTAAAAGAGATAGGTTTTAAAGAGTGTACGAAAGCAGGCCTCTCGCTCTCAGTAATGGATTTAAAAATGCCTAAGAAGAAAGCGCAGATACTGGAAAAAACTCAGAAGGAAGTAGAAAAAACACAAAAATTATACCATAGAGGCATAATTACCGAGGGTGAAAGATATAATCAGGTTATTGATACTTGGACATATGCCGGGGAAATGGTAGCGGAAGAGATGCTGGACGAGCTTAAGAATGATATAAGAGATGGGAAGGTATATGTTAATCCGGTGTATATGATGTCTGCGTCTGGTGCCAGGGGTAGTACTCAGCAGTTGAGACAGCTTGCTGGTATGAGAGGCTTAATGGCAAAGCCATCAGGGAAAATAATAGAGACACCGATTAAGGCGAACTTTCGTGAAGGATTAAGTGTGCTAGAATATTTCAGTTCAACACATGGTGCGAGGAAGGGTCTGGCAGATACCGCCTTAAAAACAGCAGATTCTGGTTATTTGACCAGAAAGCTTGCGGATGTTGCACAGAACGTTATTATAACATCTCAAGATTGTGGAACGGTTAATGGGATTAGCAAGAGTGCAGTGTTTAGAGGGGATCGCGTGGAGGTTCCTCTTTACAGGATTATAACTGGCAGGGTGTCCTTAAACAATATTGTTGATTTGGTTAAAGATGAAGAAATTGTTAAGGAAAATGAGCTTATTACAGAAGAGAAGGCAAAGAAGATTGAAGCGTTGGGATATGAAAAAATTCGTGTACGTTCTCCGTTAACATGTGAAGTCGCACAGGGCTTGTGTGTCAAGTGCTTTGGTATGGATCTTTCTAAGGGCAGGATGATAGAAGAAGGTACAGCTGCGGGGATAATTGCGGCTGAGTCAATCGGAGAGCCAGGAACTCAGTTAACAATGAAAACATTTCATATCGGTGGAACTGCAACACGGTCTATTGAAGAGTCAGAAATAAGAGTGAGGAGAGCGGGTAGGGTTAATTATAGTGACAGCCTGAATGTGGTAGAAAACCCAGAAGGAGAAAACATTACTCTTAGTGGTAATGGAGAAATTCTTATTGTTAATGATAAAGGTCGCCAGATTGAAAAACATGTAGTGCCGTTAGGAGCGGTGGTCCTTGTAAAAGATAATGAAAAAATTGCTGTTAATCGAGCAATTGTCAAGTGGGATCCTCATATGACTCCAATTCTTGCAGAAATAGCGGGTAAGGTTCGTTTTGAAGATATAATAGAAAATAAAACAATGCGGAAGGAATATGACTCTGTAACGCGAATTAAAAGAAAAGTTATTGTAGAGCATAAGGGTGATCTTCATCCTCAAATAATTCTTGAGGACAGTTCTGGGAAAATCCAGGGACTTTACCCAATACCGGAAAAGGCGCATATAGAAGTAGAAGAGAATGCAAAGGTCGTTGCTGGTACGCTTCTAGCAAAAACGCCAAGGGAGATTGCGAGGACAGAAGACATAACTGGAGGGTTACCTCGCGTGTCTGAGATTTTTGAGGCAAGGAGACCAAAAGATCCTGCTGTGATGAGTGAAATATCCGGCACAATAGAACTTGGCGAGAAGAAAAGAGGTAAAAGGACAATAATTGTTAAAGGTGATTCTGGGATGGAAGTAGAGCATCTTGTTCCTCGGGGTAAGCATTTGAGGGTGCACAGGGGGGATCGTGTAAAAGCGGGAGATGCATTGGTAGAAGGTCCTCTTGTTCTTCAAGATATTTTGAGGATTTGTGGAGAAGAGGAATTGCAGCAGTACACACTAAAGGAAGTTCAAAATGTTTACCGTTCGCAGAATGTGCCAATTGATGACAAGCATGTTGAAATAATTATTGGACAAATGTTAAGGAAAGTGGAAGTGAGCGAGCCCAATGATACAGATTTGCTGCCGGGAACAGTTCTTGATAAATTCAAATTTAAAGCAATAAACATGGAGGCTGTGCAAAAGGGTGGCAAGCCTGCAGCAGCAGAACCATTGTTGCTGGGAATTACTAAGGCTTCTGTTCAATCAGAAAGTTTTATTTCTGCAGCATCATTCCAAGAGACAACTAAGGTGTTGACTAAAGCGGCGCTGGAAGGAAGCAGGGATAAGCTTGTTGGTTTGAAGGAAAACGTAATTCTTGGGCACTTGGTGCCAACCGGCACAGGGTATAAACCGTTTCACAAAATGCTTAAGAAGAAAGAGCAAATAGAAGCAGCTAGTGATAAAATTGAAGAGAAGGACGAGTTGTTACCAACATTGTCTAATTAAGATAGAGGAATAATAGATGCCAACTATAAATCAGCTAGTAAGAAAAGGTAGAAAAAAAATAAAAAGTAAAAGTAAAAGTCTTGATTTGGACAGATGTCCTCAAAAGAAAGGTGTTTGCCTTCAGGTTATGACGCGGACACCGAAAAAACCGAACTCCGCTTTGAGGAAGGTTGCAAGGGTAAGATTGACTAACGGAAAAGAAGTTACAGGTTATATTCCGGGAGAGGGACATAACTTGCAGGAGCACTCAATAGTCTTGTTAAGAGGGGGTAGAGTTCGTGATCTTCCCGGCGTTAAATATCATATAATAAGGGGTAGATTAGACACTGCAGGCGTGGAGGGTAGAAAGCGTGGCAGGTCTAAATACGGGACGAAAAGCTCAAAATAGTTTGTGTAAGTTTATTTGTTAATTAATGATGTAGGAGATAATACATGGCACTGCAATATAGGAGTACAGAAGTTTTTCTTCGGCCTGATGTGCGTTTTAAAAGCATGTTGGTTACTAAGTTTATAAATAATTTAATGCATGAAGGAAAGAAGAGTGTTGCGGAAAAAGTGTTTTATCAAGCCATGGATGTATTAGGGACGAGGTTTGAAGACAAAGAGCCACTTGAGATATTTGAGGCGGCTGTTGGTAATGTAAAGCCGTTGGTTGAAGTAAAGTCAAAACGAGTTGGAGGGGCGACTTATCAGGTGCCGCGTGAGGTGTCAAGGAAGAGGCAGTTGTCGCTGTCTATAAGGTGGATACTTGCTGCCGTGCGTAGTAAAAAGGGTAAGGCTACATATTTAAAACTTGCAGATGAACTATCTGACGCATATAAAAAACAGGGTGTATCAATTACTAAAAAGGAAAATACGCACAAAATGGCGGAAGCAAACAAGGCTTTTGCGCATTTTGCGTGGTAACATTTAATTTGGTGTATTATGAAAAAAGAAAAACTGATTAATCTTAGAAATATTGGAATTGCTGCTCATATTGATGCAGGAAAAACGACAACTACTGAACGTATTCTTTTCTATACAGGAAAGAATTTTAAGTTGGGTGAGGTTCACGAAGGTACCGCCACCATGGACTGGATGGAGGAGGAGCAAAAGCGTGGTATTACTATTACGTCTGCAGCAACTACATGTTTTTGGAATGATTATCAGATAAACGTAATAGACACTCCAGGGCACGTAGATTTTACCATTGAAGTTGAAAGGTCTCTAAGGGTCTTGGATGGTGCAATATGTGTTTTTTGTGGTGTTGGTGGAGTTGAGGCTCAAACCGAGACAGTATGGAGGCAGGCTAATAAATATAAAGTTCCGAGAATCTGTTTTGTTAATAAAATGGATAGAATGGGAGCTGATTTCATTAAAGTATTTAATGATATTAAAGATAAATTAAACAAAAATATCGTTCCAGTGCAGCTCCCTGTGGGTAAAGAAAAAAACTTTGAAGGTATGGTTGATTTAATAAAAATGAAGGCTATAATAACTACCCACGAAGATGACAAGACTGGTTCTGAGTATGAAGAGCGCGAAATACCTGAGAATTTGTTGGAGGACGCAAAACTATATAGAGAGATGATGCTGGAGGGCATTGCTGACAAAGTAGATTGGTTTATGGATAAGTATTTAAGTGAGAGTGCCCTTAGTGAAGAAGAGATTGTGAGTGCTTTGCGTGAAGGAACCATCAAGTACGGTTTAATGCCGGTATTGTGTGGATCAGCTTTTAAAAACAGAGGGGTTCAGCAGCTGCTTGATGCAGTATGTAGCTATTTACCGTCACCTCTGGATATTCCCCCGGTAAAATGCATAAATGTAAAAGACGATACTGATACAGAATTGAAGCCCACCGAAGAGGAGCATTTGAGCGCCCTCGCCTTCAAAATAGCTTCTGATAAGCATGGGGATCTAACCTATTTGCGGATTTATTCCGGGACGCTTACATCAGGGCAAAGGCTTTATAATCCAAGAGCAAGGAAGAAAGAGCTGGCAAGCCGTATCTACAGTATGCATGCAGATAAGCGCGAGCAGTTGGAAAGCGCTACGGCGGGTGATATTGTGGCAGTGGTGGGATTTAAAGATACCGGTACTGGAGATACGATATGCGTTGATGATCATCCTGTGATTCTGGAGAAAATAGAATTTCCTGAAACAGTTATTTCTATGGCCATAGAGCCAAAGACTGAAGCCGAAAAAGAGAAATTGGCTATTGTTTTGGCTAAGCTGGCAAAAGAGGATCCGACTTTTAAGGTTCATACTGATAGCGAGACGAGTCAATTGATTATCTCTGGAATGGGGGAATTACATCTTGAAGTCTTGAAAAACAGGATGCTAAGTGAGTATAAAGTAAACGCAAATGTTGGGGCACCAAGGGTTTCATATAGAGAAACAATAGGGCGTGAAGCAGAGATAGACGAAAAATTTGTAAAACAGACGGGTGGTCGTGGACAATACGCTCGTATAGAAATTAAACTGGAGCCGCATAAGGGAGAGAAGTCAGTTGAATTCGTAGACTTGATAAAAGGCGGTGCGATTACTAAGCCATATATAAAATCTATAGAAAAAGGTATCATGGATACAGCAAAGAGCGGTGTGTCCGGGGGTTATCCTCTTGTAAATATGAAGGTGACATTGTTGGATGGGGATATGCATACTGTTGATTCTTCAGAGTTTGCTTTTTACAATGTTGCGGGTGTCGCCTTGAGAAAGGCAGTAGAAAAGGCAAAATCTATATTACTAGAGCCTATAATGAAAATAGAGGTTACGGTTCCGGAGAGTTACCTTGGTGACGTACTTGGTGATTTTAATAGTAGGAGAGCCATAGTCGACGAGATGGTTAATGATGGAGATCTGAGGATCGTTAAGGGTAAGATACCGTTAGCAGAGACGTTTGGATATTCGAGCGTTATAAGATCGATTACTCAGGGCAGGGGGACGTATACTATGGAGCCTTGCGAGTATAAACCGGCACCGGCAAAAGTTTATAGCAGTACGACATAATTTTAGATAATTAATAAGTTGTTTTAGGAGGTGAAGAGGTATGGCTAAGGAAGTGTTTCAGAGGACAAAGCCACATGTGAATGTAGGAACGATA
>CAYTGO010000072.1:12294-14934 GCA_964437425.1 uncultured Candidatus Scalindua sp. | reverse complement strand
GGTGATCTGCCTCGAAAGAAACCGTGTATTTAAGGAAAGTAAGATGCCTTTTTCAACCCCTATGATGAAACAATATATGAGTATTAAAAGTAAAAACGAGGATGCTCTGTTGTTTTTTCGTATGGGAGATTTTTATGAGATGTTCCATGACGATGCCAGGATCGCCGCAAAGGTTCTGGGTATTACATTGACTTCAAGGTCCAAGGGTGAAAAGGCCATGCCCATGGCCGGCATACCCTATCATGCAGCCGGTTCTTACATCCCGAAGCTGATAAAAGCAGGGTACAAAGTTGCCGTTTGTGAACAGATGCAGAATGGCACTGAAAAAAATGATACTAAAGCGGGTGCAAAAGGAATTGTTGAACGGGACGTCGTCAGGATTATCACACCCGGCACACTTACCGAAGATACGATGCTGGAGGATAAAGACAACAATTATCTTTTGTCTCTATTTATACATGATGATAAGGCCGGTTTGTCCTGGGTAGATATTTCGACCGGTGAATTCATGGTCCAGGATATTGATAAGTGTTACTTGCTGGATGAATTGTCCAGGATAAATCCGTCTGAGTGCATTCTTCCTGAAAATATTACATTTAAAGAGTTTGATCTTTCTGAAAGAATATCTGCAGATTTCAACGCAATGGTTACACGCCGTTCTGACTGGGAGTTTTCACGCGATACCGCATATCAGAAACTTATAGGCCATTTTTGTACTGCTTCTCTGGAGGGATTTGGATGTGAAGATATCGGCCCCTCTCTCAGCGCGGCGGGCGCATTGATTAACTACCTTGACGAAACACAAAAAACATCCCTGAAACATATCAATAAGGTTGAAAAATTTTCAAGCCATAACCGCCTGATCCTTGACCACTCCACGCAACTGAGCCTGGAACTGGTCAAGACTTCGAGGACACACCAGAAGGAAGGTTCCTTATTGGGAGTACTGGATCAGACGAGAACCCCAATGGGAGGGAGGTTAATAAAGAGCTGGGTTGTAAGCCCACTTAGCATAGCTGAGGACATAAATATCAGGCAGGATGGCGTTGAGGAGTTATATAATAATAAAAACCTGTGCAGGGAAATTTGCGAACTGCTCAAAGACGTTTATGATATTGAAAGAATTTCTGCAAAGATCAGCTTTGGTCGCGCTAATGCGAGAGACCTGATTTCACTGAAGCAATCACTATCACTTCTGCCAAAAATAAAATCTGCAATTTCTGCCTGCAATTCGTCTATTCTAAAACTTTGTCATGAGACACTGGATCTTATGGAAGAGCCAAAGGTACTCATAAGTACCGCCATAGTGTCCGACCCGCCGCATTCAATCCGTGATGGTGGGATGATACGTGAAGGTTATGATCACGATCTGGATGAGTTGAGGAATATCAGCAAAAATGGAAAAACCTGGATTGCCGGTTTCCAGGCAAAGGAGATGGAAAGAACGGGTATAAGTTCATTAAAAATAGGATACAACAAAGTATTCGGATACTATCTCGAAATTACAAATGTTCACAAAGACAGGGTCCCGGAAACGTATATTCGTAAACAGACCCTTAAACATGCCGAACGGTACATTACACCGGAACTTAAGGAATATGAGACAAAGGTACTTACCGCGGATGACAGGGCGAAGGATCTGGAATACGAGTACTTCCAGAAAATCAGGGAAGAGGTAGCCACTTATACTGAACGCTTACAGAAGACGGCAGATGTTATTGCACATTTAGACGTCCTTTCAACACTTGCAAATATAGCTGCCGAGAACGGATATACAAGGCCTGAAATATCAGATGGGCTCGGTCTCAGAGTTGTTGATGGCAGGCACCCCGTCCTGGATAAGACATTAATGGCTGAAAAATTTGTACCTAATGATATTGACATTAACGAAACCGATAAACAGATCATGGTCATTACAGGGCCAAACATGGCAGGAAAGAGTACGTATATTCGTCAGGTAGCACTGCTCGTACTCATGGCACAGATGGGCAGTTTTATTCCGGCAAAAGAGGCAACAATAGGAGTCGTTGATCGTATATTCACAAGGGTAGGTGCAATGGATGAACTGGCAAAAGGCCAGAGTACATTTATGGTGGAGATGAATGAAGCCGCAAACATATTAAATAACGCGACAAAACGCAGCCTGATTATACTTGATGAAGTTGGCCGTGGAACCAGCACCTTTGATGGAGTAAGTATTGCATGGGCTTTAACAGAATATATATACGAACACCTGAAAGCCAGAACACTGTTTGCTACTCATTATCACGAGCTGGCTGAGCTGGCCCTGCTCTTTCCTGGTATCAGGAACTATAACATTGCGGTCAGGGAGTGGGAAGATGAAATAATCTTCCTGAGAAAAATTATTGAAGGTAGCGCTGATAAAAGCTACGGTATCCATGTCGCAAGGCTGGCCGGGATGCCCAACGAGGTAATTCAAAGAGCCCGGGTGATACTTACCAATCTTGAAGCTGGAACACTGGATGTAGACGGCAAACCTAAATTTGCTACAATTAAGAGTAAAGATGAAAATAAGCCAAAACAACTTTCCCTTTTTAATCCACCTCAGAACTCAGTGATTGAGGAGATAAGAAATCTGGACACGTCGAAAATCACACCAATGGAAGCACTCAATAAACT
>CAYTGO010000072.1:0-12194 GCA_964437425.1 uncultured Candidatus Scalindua sp. | reverse complement strand
AGATAAGAAATCTGGACACGTCGAAAATCACACCAATGGAAGCACTCAATAAACTTCACAAACTGAAAGAGAAACTGGAAGAGTAGGCAAAATACTGGACGCAGATAAATACAGATTTTTATGATAAAAAAATTAAGGTGTAGTTTTGTTTAAAACATTAGATTCAGGCTGCAAGCCTGAACCAACAAAATATTTCCCCTCCATTTCTGGAGGAATCCAGGATTGGAATCCTTGCGAAAGCAAGGTTTTTTCTGTGCACATCTGCGTTTATCTGCGTCCCATTAACTGAAATGAAAATTAAATCATTCACAATTCCAAAAAAAAATAGAGAGATATTCATAGATCCGGCATTTGAAGACATTCCCGGCTTGATCGATATAAATAAAGAGAGATTCAAATCCTACGATTTCAATATAAACGGCATACCTTTTTCTCAATTCCGGGAACAGGTTCGTTCTGAAACACTGAAAAAAGCCGGAGAATACAGTGAAAAGATATGGGCTCTCTGTTCAAACATGAATATCGCTGGCACAGAAAATTTATCCAGCATTAAAGATTTTTATGCTCCTCAAAAAAATATAATTCAAACCGGACACTCCTCTGCCCTTGCACATCCTGGTGCAGTGATAAAGCACCGCCTTGTAAATAGCATTGCAATGAAGTCGAATGGCATCGGGATAAATATGGTCGTTGATAATGATGCCGGCAATGATAACTGTCTGAACATTCCTGACATAAACAGCCTTGGTTCATCTATAGAAAGAATGGAATACCATCCCGGACTACGCAATCTTGCGTTTGAAGAGATCAGATATGCGGACTCGACACAACTATCGACCCTTAAAGAACGTGTTTTAAAATCCGTGCATGATCCTGATATGAAGAAGACGTTTGAGGATTTTATAAATATAGCAATAACGCTTTCCGGAGAGACACTGCAATTCAGTGACCTGTTTACGTTTGCAAGGCACGCATTTTTGACAAGATTCGGGATTAACAATCTGGAAGTCCCGGTTTCTCATATCAGTGAGACAGATCCATTTCTCAATTTTTTCCTGCACATAACAGCAAATTTAAAATGTTTTGTAGATGTCTATAATGCAAAACTCAGAGAATATCGCAAATTGAAGAAGATAAGCTCGAAGGCTAATCCCCTGCCTGATTTGATGGAGAAAGGGTTTGTAGTAGAAATGCCATTCTGGATGTGGAAAAGGAACGAACTGAGGAAAAGCCTCTTTGCATCTGTTGCAAATGAGAATCGCATAAGCATAATATGTGAGAACAAAGTTGTTGAGCATTTCGATTTTGGTGAAAGGAACAGATCAACGAAAAACATGGAAAGGTTGAAAACATTGATAAGCAATGGCATAAAGATCCGCCCAAAAGCAATAGCTAACACCATGTACTCAAGGCTCTTCTTTTCTGATCTGTTTGTTCACGGAATTGGCGGTGCAAAATACGATCTGATTACTGACGAAATTACTAGAGAGTTTTTTGGTGTGGAGCCACCGGAATATGCAACAATCTCGACAACCCTGCACCTGCCATATAAACCACTTGATGTTTCTGGTGAAGATATGACTAAGCTGAAACATGTTATCAAGGATATGGGATATAATCCTGACAGATATGCATCCGGAAAAATTATGGAAGATGCCGGGATGATCTCTTTGATAAACGAAAAAAATAATTTGATAGCTAAAACGTCACACGATGCCAAAGAAAAGCATATGGCTTTCAGCAGGATAAAACAGCTTAATGGCCTGATGAAAGAGAAGATCAGTCCCCTGATTAAAGAGAAGGAAAAGGAGATGGATGATTTGGAGAAAAAAATAAAATATAATTCTATTGTAACGAACAGGAATTATCCGTTTTGTCTCTATCCTGAGTTAATGCTGCGGAAGCTGTTTAAATTAAGTTAGATTCCTCGACTCCGCTCAGAATGATGTCACACTTAGCAGAGTCGAAGTATAATCAACATTGAAATCTCCATATATATTAAAGCTATTTTACAGGTATTAATTCAGCCCTTCTATTTAAAGCCCTGCCCTCTTTTGTATCGTTACCGGCTCTCGGTTTTGAAAATCCATGTCCCATTGAAGTAATTCGCGATTCTTCAATACCTTTTTCAACCAGGTAAGCCTTTATTGACTCTGCCCTCTTTTTAGATAGATTCAGATTATATTTCTCTGAGCCGATATTATCTGTATGCCCCTCTACCCTTATCTTTAAGTCCGGAGTATTTTTCAAAACACTAATAATATTATCCAGATTTGTATTGAACTGAGGTTTTACATCCCACTTTTTATAGTCAAATTTTACACCTTTGACAACCCAGCAACCTCTTTGATCAACAATAGCTCCTTTTGGAGTGCCCAGGCACACGTCTATATCATCAGTAACACCATCTCCATCACTGTCTCCAGCACACCCTACAGCATCAACTTGAATTCCGGGAGGAGTGCCAGGACATTCATCTTCATCATCCGGAACACCATCTCCGTCACTGTCCCTGGCAAAGAATACTTTTCTTACAAAATCTTCCATACCTTCACTTGTTGCAATGTCATCAGCTGCTACAGAGAAACCGCATCCCATTTCTGCAGCAATCTCTTCCATAAAAGTTTTGCTTTCCGTCTTACTTCCCACCCAAATCGTATAAAGGCATGTTCTGCCTCCAAACTGGTTTTTCAGGGTCTTAACTTTCATAAGAGGATCATCATTCAGCTTTTCACCGTCGCTTATGACAATTACGGCACTCTTGCCTTCAGTAGAACCTACAATTTTACTTGTTTCTCCAATGGCAAGCCCGGCAGGACTATGGCCCCCGGGAGTTATAATAGTTTGTAAAGCATATTCCAAATCAGATGTTGAATATGCAGTCGGCCCGTATACAGGCTCTGTCAGTTTTCCCCTTGCTGCAAAACCGTAACCAAATCTCTGAAGGGTCCCCTGGATATCCATTTCAGGAATAGTGTTATTCATTCGACTGACAATATCTTTGGCGATCATAAACCGTGAATATCGCTCGGCAACCTCATCCTGGTAAAGAGTACCCATAGATGATGATGAATCCAGTACTATAATAAAGCTGTCAACCTTTTGCACATATCCATCAGTTTGAAGTTCTTGAGACTGGACTTGAGACTGAAATTCATCCATTCTCATAAAGTCCAAACCCTTTAAGTCCAAACTTTTCATTTGAATACAACCTGTTTGTAGCGAAATAAATATCGCTATACATGCAAATAGTGACAGTTTTCTTTTCATTAAGTATTTCCTTAAAAAGTTCATATCCGAATTTTATAGACGAGTGAAAAACATGGACAACTCTTACTCTCTTACAAGCCGCCACATTAGCGCATTGTAAAGATTTATGCAGAAAGGTCAAGTCCACTTTTATTCTCTTCGCTTAGCTACAACTAAGGATTCAAGAATTACATTTAATTTTATAACTGTGGATGGTATAAAGAACGGTCAAAATAGGGGATTGGATTTTTTGTTAACATTAAAGAAGAAGGAGATAAATTATGGAACCGGTAAACGTCTTTCTTGACATTGAAACGGATGGTGAGGCTTTGGGGCGAATAGTGATTGAGTTGCACGCGGATGTTGTTCCAATTACAGTAGAGAATTTCCGTGCCTTATGTACAGGAGAAAAAGGTTATGGATACAAGGATAGCACGTTTCACAGGATCATTCCGGATTTTATGATCCAGGGTGGTGACTTCACAAATCATAACGGGACAGGCGGCAAGTCGATCTACGGATCAAAATTTGAGGATGAAAACTTCACACTCAAACACACTGAACCGGGGCTTTTGTCAATGGCAAATGCGGGTCCCAACACAAACGGTTCACAATTTTTTATCACTACTGTCGTCACCCCATGGCTTGACGATAAGCATGTGGTCTTTGGGAAGGTAACTGAGGGCATGGATATAGTCAAAAAGATAGAGGCTCTGGGATCACGAATGGGCGAGCCATCGAAACAGGTCACCATTAGTGACTGCGGTGAGCTAAAAGATTAAATAAGTGTCTAAAGTTGAGGAGCGATGTTGTGGAAACCTGAAGGTTTCCGCTGCAGTGGTAATAGATAACAGGATGGTAATATCTGATGATGATAAGAGTGTTTCTTTTATGAACGTATTACCTTTTCTAACAGCCTCTTTAATATCACTATGATTTTGTTGTATAAAGGTTGGGGAGGAATAAGACCGATTGCAGGGAATCCGTATTGTATCTCCCCTATATCCTCGAAATCTAATTTTTGCAAATCAGTGCTAGATCTCTTAATAACAATGTACTCCTCTTGAGCAAATTTAGAATTATCTGAAGATTCATAAAAAGCAGAATATATTTCTCTGGAAGAAGAGATGAGATCTTTACCCCAGTCATCTGATAACAATTTATCTATTTCAGAAATCTCATATCCCTGATGAAACCAGATTAAATATTGCTTTATAGGCCTTCCGCTGGCGTCTAAATATTTATCGTCTATGAAGTAACTTGCAATGAACTGAAAAAATTCAGATTGGCTATCATTACCCGGCACAACAAGTTTTCCGATAATATTCTTCGGATCCCTGCCCGGTTCACGATCAGAAAATATTTCGTTAAAAACAGTGAACCATCCGTCAATAGAAGGAGATTCAGGTGAATTTATGAATTGATAATCCTGTGTCTTGCTTCTGGATCTCCAGAGCAGATGATTTAATTTGATTTTCACGTTGGCATTATGAGTTTGCATTGTCTTGATCATTACTTTGCTTTCGATAAAATGCATGCTGAGCTGCACTACTGATCAATTCTAGTTTCATTGCCGCGACAGCAGCGTCTGTTTTCTCCCCCTTTTGTGCAGCCTTTGACAGTTTTTCCCGGAAAAAGGCTTCTCCTTTATCAAGTCCCTCATGAATATGCATGGACTTAATCAGATGTGATACTAATTGATATTTCTTTGGAAGGAAGTTATCAATCTTATCTATAGAACCCATTAAGCTCTGCAGTTTTCGGAATATTCCCACAAAAGGCCCATAAACTTGTTTTCTGCTTATCTTTTGTGCACACTCAGCTAAAATGCCCAATAATACAACCGGGGCTATTAGCTGAAGGCCAATGTATTGATGGCTGTTTATAACCTTCTTCCCTTCGCCCTTTGCAGAGGAAATCAGCATATATTGACAGCCAAAATCTTCCGAATCAACCGCTTTTTTAAGGCCTTCTAACTGGTCTTTGGTATCAGCAACAATTTTATTACAAATGTCTTCTGCGGTAATATTATCCGGAAGGATATCCGCTTTTGATATAGCAACAACCCACTGTTTTGGAAAGGCATCTATTGGTTTGCCCTCACTTGCCAGACAATCCTTAATTTGCCTGATCTCGTTCTTAAACTGATCAAAGATATAATGTACATAGGCTGTTCCGCGTTTATTATATTGCTCACCATCTACAAGTAAGATACCCGCGTGACTTTGAAGCAAATTACGAAATGTCTCTCTGCGAACTTGATTTTCGTTTTCATCTTTCGGAGTGTTTTCCCACCACCCACCGGGATAGTCATACCATACTATTTTAAAACTGGGCTCAGTTAGTTCATGTACCTTGAAGCCAAAGCAGTATTCCTCAAAAGTATCTGTGCCGAGAGGGAAATTCCCTTCCTCCATTTTATAGTATCTTGATAACAGCCTATTGCCTGCCGATGTATCTTCAACTGTTAGATGGTAACCATGCCTTTCCTCAAAGTCGGTTTTTTGTTGATTGCCGTAATAACTTGCAAGCAAGGATGTTTTGCCCGAAGAGCTGGGACCAAATAGTGCAATTCGTACCTCTGCCAGAGTTTTACTCACAATATTCTCCTTTCAGGTTAGATAAATCTGAAACATAAGATTCGTGAATGCCGATCTAATACAATTATGGCAAGATCAAAGATAGGGAGCCCTCTCCTTGATCATCGATTTTTATTGAGGGATTACGTTATACAATCCGATAAAACATGGACACTATTTATTTGAGAATACCTACCTGGTAAGACAGTTCATGTAATTTACATTAAAGTAAAAATAAACTATATTAGAGATTTATCCGCATAATGCTGTGGATAAATATTTATGCTTTTAGAAGTGATGTGATGAAATGATAAATATACATGTCATCAAAGTCAAGAAAAAATGAGGTGGCAGTATGAAATCATCGGATCTCCTCATGCATACTATACAGTGAAAGTTCTCCCAGCAAAGAAAGAATAATCCTCTGACATTCACTTGAGCATAAACTCTTGCCCGGCTACAAAAAGGGAAGTATAATTTCATTGTGAAAGATATGCTTAAGCTTATTCATAAAGATGAAAAGTATAAACAGATAGCAGGCAACCTGAAATCTGGAAGGGACTGTCATGTTCAGGGATTATGGGGCTCTTCGGCTGCTTTTCTGATTGCCGGCCTGGCAAGTGACAAGGACCTTTACAGAAAAGGTGAGATACTCTTTGTAACCTCAGGCATAGAGGAGGCGGAAGAGGTCGTTGAGGATATAAATGTTTTTCTTCATGAATGCCCTCTATTTTTCCCTGTTTCAGAGGACGCAATCTCTGTTGAATCACTTCCTGATACGAACACCTATGTTCAACAAATCAATGTTCTGTATAAGCTTTTATCAGGTGATTCCAAATCTACCTGCAGGATTATCATTACCCCGATACAGTCGCTCTTACAACATGTTCCTCCGCCTGAAGCAATAGAAAAAAATATACTCACAATCAGGATCGGGCAGGAGTGCAAACAGGAGTTTATTGTAGAGTGGTTGATTAAAGGTGGCTTTGAGCGAGCGGGTATAGTTGAACTGCCCGGAGAGTTCAGCCTGAGAGGAGGAATTGTAGATATCTTTCCATTCTCTTCCCTGAACGAACACGAACAGGGTAATGAGGTTTCGGCAGGTAATAGAGAAGGTGAAATGCCTTATCGCATTGAGTTCTTTGGGGATGAAATTGACTCTATCCGAATGTTTAACACAGAGACACAGCTATCAGCAAAGAAAGTTAATGAGTGTAAAATACTTGGCGTACAGACGGAACAGATAAATGCGTCTGCTCACCCAGAAGCCAAGACATCTCCGTCAGAAAGATCTGGCAGAAAGAGAAGCAAGTTCAGTTCTCTTATTGATTATATACCAAAAGAGTCCTGGATCATTTTTAAGGAATTTGAAAATATTGAAAGCAAAGCAGAGCACATAAACGATAACTTGCAATCTCACAACAAGATTTTTTCTTTCAATCGTATCCTGGAATCATGTAAAGATTTCAGGAAGATATATCTTTCCAGGTTAGCACTTAAACGTAACAACACATTTTCATTTAACATAAAGGCCCTTGATTATTTTGACCATGATGTCGATAACTCAATTCAAAAGATCGAGGATATAAAAACCTCTTACAAAAACACCATAATATTCTGCAGTAATCAGGCTGAAGAACAGAGGCTGAGCGAACTTCTGTCACCGGACATTAATTCGCAATCAGCCTCACGTAAGACAAAACCAAAAAGTGCCAGGAAGGCCTCAGGCAAGCGTTCTCTTTCCAACCGTGTAAAATATCAAATCGGACATCTCAACCACGGTTTTTTATTTGAGGATATCTCAACTGCGTTTCTAACACATCATGAGATATTCCGTCGCTACCGGCTGAGAAGAGAGCCAAAGAGTATAATTCCGTCAAAGGCAATTGATTCATTTCTTGATTTAGCAGTGGGAGACCTGGTAGTACATGCGAGTCACGGCATAGCAAGGTTTCTGGGAATGCAAATACTTAATAGTGATAATGAGTCAGGTAGTTGTGGTGAATTCCTTACACTTGAGTTTGACGAAGGAGCAAAGGTCTATGTGCCTGCAACAAAGATTGAGTTAGTACAGAAATACATATCCGGCTCTGAACGCAAGCCAAAGCTAAGTAAGTTGGGCAACAGAACATGGGAAAGAAAAAAACAGATAGCAACAGCAGCCGTTCAGGACATGGCAACCGAACTAATTTCCATGCAGGCAGTCAGAGAAGCAAAACAGGGCATTGCCTACCCGAAAGATTCTGAATGGCAGAGAAAGTTTGAGTCGGAATTTATTTACCAGGAGACTGAAGATCAGCTACAGGTTGTCAGTGATATCAAGAGTGACATGGAATCATCAAAACCGATGGACAGACTCATCTGTGGAGACGTGGGATATGGAAAAACAGAGATTGCGATAAGAGCAGCATTTAAAACAGTAATGTATGGAAAGCAGGTAGCCGTCCTGGTACCGACAACCTTACTGGCTCAGCAGCATTACAGGACATTTATTGACAGAATGGCAGACTATCCTATTAATATTGATGTGCTGAGCAGGTTTAAAACGCGAAAAGAGCAAAAGGAAATATTAGAGGATTTAAAGGATGGAAATGTAGATATTGTAATCGGAACGCACAGATTGGTTCAGAAAGATGTTACCTTCAAGGATGTCGGATTGATAGTCATTGATGAGGAACAAAGGTTTGGTGTAGCGCATAAGGAGAAACTGAAGAAGTTGAGAGAATCGGTTGATGTCCTCACATTAACGGCAACTCCAATTCCGCGCACGTTGCATCTATCCCTTCTGGGTATAAGAGATATTTCGTCTCTGAATACGGCACCCCAGGACAGACAATCAATACAAACAAATTTATTGCGTTTCGATTCTAAGGTAATAAGAAACGCGATACTCCATGAATTGAATCGTGATGGGCAAGTGTATTTTGTACACAATCGTGTAAGAAATATAAATCGTATTGCAGAAACTATCGGGAAGCTAGTCCCAGAAGCAAGCATTACTGTCGCTCATGGGCAAATGCCGGAAGGAGTCCTGGAGAAGGAAACGTCAGATTTCATTAATGGAAGGTCAGATATCCTTGTATCTACAACTATAATAGAATCAGGTCTCGATATTCCGAATGTAAATACGATATTTATTAATGAGGCAGACCATTTTGGTTTAGCTGATTTGCATCAATTGCGCGGCAGAGTTGGACGCTACAAGCACCGCGCTTATGCCTATCTCTTATTGCCAGAAAACAGACCAATTTCACCGGAAGCCGAAAAAAGGTTAAAGGCAATTATTGATTTTTCCGAACTTGGAGCAGGCTTTAAGATTGCGATGCGAGACCTTGAGATTCGGGGAACAGGAAATATTCTAGGTATAGAACAACATGGTCATATTGCCGCAGTCGGCTATGAAATGTTTTGCAGACTGCTTGAGATTGTGATTCGTAAGGCCAAAAATGAGCCGGTTCAGGACTATAATGATATCCACATAAACTTAAACCTTGAATCATATCTACCGGACAATTATATCCCTGACATGAAATTGAAAATAGAAATATACAGGAAGATTAATCGTCTATCCTCTACACACGAAATCGAGGAGATGGAAAAAGAGCTTGCTGATAGATTCGGCCCAATACCTGAAAATGTTAAAAACCTATTAATAGAATGCGAAATAAGAGTAGCAGCACAAGCGTCTCATATCCTTTCGCTAATACGGGTAGACGGTACTGTTTTGCTTCAGGTAGAAAACTTGCAAAAAGCAGAAACACTCTTTAAAAATGCAAAGAAAATGGTAAAGGTGGTTGCAAGCAATGAACTGCATCTTACACTACCTAGAAAGAGGATGTCACCTTATGATACGGCAGATTTTGTGAAAAACTTGTTAATCCCAAAATAAATTGAGCAATTTGCCAAAAAACTACCTGAAAATGATAGATGACAGTCCATCTACATGATTGTATACTATGTCTTACTATTAACCTGCAATTAACAGTACAGGAGGAAATAACTCTTGAAAATTCTAAAATTATGTTTGGCCTTTTTTGTTATGCAACTGTTTTACTTGCATCAGATAAGTGCTGAAAATTTAAATGCCGTTCGTGTTATCGTTAACGGTGAAATAATTACAGAATTTGACATCCAAACGCGAGCTTATGAAGCATTCAGAATTGCCGCACAAAAATACTCCGAAGCAGGACTGGAATCAAAAAAACAAGAGATAATTGAGAATGCCATTGATGAATTAATTGATAGAAAAATACTTGTACAGGAAGCAAAGAAACTTTTGATTGAGACTCCGGAGCTGGAAGAACAGATTGAAAAAAGTGTTGATACGTTCGAGAAAGGTGCTGTTGACCAGGTAGGCTCTGTCTACAAATATTATGAATTGGCCAATAAACAGGGATTCAACCCTCTTAAGAAAAGAACCGAACTAAGGAAAGATCTATTAATCGAAGAAATTATGCGTGCAAATGTTTATAGAAAAATAGTAGTCACACCTAAAGCAATTAAACGCTATTACCAAGATCACATTGATGAATTTTCAATGAAAGGCAGCACGAGTTTCAGGCATATATTGATAAAACGTTCAAGTTATGATTCAGATGAAGAGGCAAAAAGAACTACAGAAGATCTATTAAGCAGATTGAAAAATGGCGAAGACTTCGAGGCTTTGGCAAAAGAACACTCACGTGGACCGCATGCCGGCAGAGGAGGTTTGTGGGGATTTGGTGAAGTAAAGGGTTTTAGAAAAGATCTGGTTGCTGCCATTTCTCATTTGAAGGAAGGCGAACTAAGCCATGTGATAAAGTCATCGCTAGGCTACCATATTTTTAAGATAGAAGAGATTGTTCAGGCTCAAACATTATCCTTTATGAAAGTACAGGAAGAAATCCGCAATACACTTTTTAGAGAAAAATTTGTTAAGGTAAAAAAGGAGTATATAAAGAAATTGAGAAAGAATGTGGTAATCAAAAGATATTAGCGAGTTATAACAATTTTCGCAAAACGTCGTTTTCCTACTTTGAGCACCATATCATCCTGCAAACTTATTTCTTGTGCCGGGTCCGTATATTTTTTATTATCAATACTTACTCCTCCTTGAGTAATCAATCTTCTCGCCTCTCCATTGGTGGACGCAAAGCCATGATCTACCAATAACTTTACTATCCATGTATTGTGATTTCCGTTTTCATTGGAAGGGAGTGCTATTTGTGGAATATCGTCCGGAATTTTATGTTCTTTAAAAATCCTGTCAAATTCTTCCGCTGCTTTCTCTGCGGCCTCATTATCGTAATACCGGCTTACAATAGCTTTTCCCAAGACGATCTTTGCCTCGCGCGGATGTCCATCTAATGTGCTTTCAATCTCTTCCATAGCCATGTCAGTTGCCAGCTCAAAATACTTACGCATAAGGTCATCACTTATCCTCATTGTCTTGCCAAATACTTCTTTTGGCTCTTCATATATACCAATATAGTTGCCCAGGCTCTTACTCATCTTTTTATTCCCATCAATTCCTTCCAGTAATGGAGTGGTGAGTGCTGTCTGAGGTTCCATTTTTGCATCTCTCTGAAGATCACGTCCGACAAGCAGGCTGAATATCTGATCTGTACCACCTATTTCTATATCACTTTTCACCATTATTGAATCGTATCCCTGCATTAATGGATAAATAAATTCGTGAAGGCTGATAGGCACTCCTGAAGAATATCTCTTTGAAAAATCATCTCTCTCCATCATTCTAGCCACCGTCATCTTAGAGGTAAGTGTAATTACATCAGTAAATTTCATCTCTTTAAACCACTCGCTATTATAGCGAATTTCAGTCTTTTCAATATCCAGTATTTTTCCTATCTGGTTCAGATAGGTTTTCGCATTATTGTCTATGTCTTCTTGCGTAAGTTGAGGCCTGGTTTTATTCACACCGGACGGATCACCAACCATTGCCGTATAATCTCCAATGATGAGAACTGCCGTATGGCCAAGTTCCTGAAAATTACGCAGCTTATGAATTGGGATTGCATTTCCAATATGTATATCTGGCGCGGTAGGATCAAGCCCTAATTTAACCCGCAATGGAGTTTGTGTTTCTATAGATTTTTTAAGCTTTCCAACGAGCTCTTCTTCGCGGACTACTTCTAAAACTCCGCGCTTAATAATTTTAAGTTGTTCTTCGATGCTATTAAACATGACCTTTTAATATATGTTTGTAAGAAATTAAGAAAACTAATGTAACAGTATTATGACAAATATGGACGGTTATTGGAGCAACTAATGATCCGGTTTTTTCAAATAAATACGCTAACATGAGACCTAAATGGTGGCATTATTGCCTTTAACCGCAATCTGGATAAAAAAACCGCACAAGCCATT
>CAYTGO010000071.1:0-15183 GCA_964437425.1 uncultured Candidatus Scalindua sp. | reverse complement strand
TGAAAAAGGCATCTTACTTTCCTTAAATACACGGTTTCTTTCGAGGCAGATCACCTCGACTTTTAATGGTTTCTTAAAATACACCTGCCATCATGTAATGTCAAGTTGTAACCCATGAATGTGGTACGATTATGAGAGAACATTATTGGAAATAAGTATTGATTTTGTAAATAGTTAGCATTAGTATGAATTCAATGTTTATTCTTAAGAAGATTATTTCAGCCTTTTTATATCCCCTGCCTTTAAGTCTATTGCTCTCTTTTCTGGGTCTATACCTGTTGTGGTTTACGACTAAACAGAGAGCGGGAAAGATAGTGGTGTCGGTTGGTTTGGTTATCTTGACTCTGTTCAGCTATAGCATTGTTACAAACAGGCTTCTTCGGCCACTTGAAAGGAAATATGATACGTTTGAAACAAAGAGCTCATCTGCAGTGCAAGAAACAGAGGACGAATCTGCAATAAAATTTGTTGTAGTTCTCGGAGGAGGGCACACCTCAGATCCTGAATTACCACCAATAAGCCAGATAGGCGAAAGTTCACTGGTCAGGCTAATAGAAGGAATCCGAATATATAAAAAACATCCGGGTGCAAAGCTTCTTTTGTCGGGAGGCGCTGTATTTGATCCGGTTTCAGAGGCGGAAATAATGGCGCGTGTTGCCAGGGAAATAGGAGTGCCTGAAAGAGATATAATTCTTGAATCCAAATCACAAGATACCAAAGATGAAGCACTGTTTATTAAGCCTATAGTTGGCAAAGAGCCATTTGTATTGGTAACTACAGCTTCACATATACCCAGATCAATGGTCCTGTTTAAAAAGCTTGGCATGAATCCTATCCCATCTCCTATTGGCCATCGCGTCAAAGATAGACAAAGATTAAGCCCGACTTTTCTCTTCCCAGGAACAGGTAGCATTCGAAATGCGGAACTGGCAATTCATGAATATTTAGGGTTGACCTGGGCAAAACTCAGAGGCCAGCAGTAGGGCCGGTTATTTACGAAAGGAGTCGAAGATGTCACTTTCCAAAAAAGAGTGTGTACCCTGTAAAGGGGGAGTACCACCTTTAAAAGGTGAGGAGTTAGAGACACTTGAAAAACAGTTGGACGGATGGGATGTGGTTGAAGAACATCATATTACTAAGACATACAAGTTTTCCAACTTTGTAAAGGCACTTGCCTTTGTAAACAAGGTAGGAGATATTGCGGAAGCGCAGGGGCATCATCCCGATATTTTTCTTACATGGGGGAAAGTCAGCATTACCATGTGTACTCACAAGATTGACGGCTTGACAGAAAGTGATTTCATTCTTGCCGCAAAGATCGATGAAATTCCTGTTAGCTAGAAATCATTAAGGGTCCTCGAATGGACCCTAAGGAGATTGTTTATGGAAAATCAGTATACGCCTCTTTTTAACGAAGCAATCAGGGTGGAAAGAAACATTGCTGTCTTTTATACGTTGTGTGCAACTCATTTTAAAGATGATAAGCTCTTCTGGCAAATGCTCAGTGAAGAAGAGGAACATCATGCTAAAATCCTGGAAAGCGGCCTTGAATTGCTTTTGGAACAAAACCTGTTCCCTGACGCAATACTGGATCTGGATACAAAAGAGTTAAAGGCGACAAATGATAAGCTGGAAGCAAAAATAGCAGAATGCAAAGAGAAGATGCTCGGTAAGAAGGAGGCCTACACCTATGCCCTTGAGCTGGAGCAGGCATCTCTTGAATTCTTTTTTCAACAGACGGTTTCAGACAAGGCAGACGAGAAAGCAATAAAAGTTTTTGATAACCTGGTCGGATTTGATAAGGATCATGCACAGAGAATACAAGATTTAATTGACACGACAAAATTTGATTGATTCTTTACCAACCAAAGGAGATTGTTTATGCCAAAACACAATGTGGCGATTTTCAAACCATATTCGTTTCAAGTGGGTCAAAAGATAAGAATTGAGGGTTCAACACGTGGCGGCGATTGGGAAGTTGCTGACATAACTGAGCGTAAGGTCACTCTGCGCTGTCCCATATCAAATAAAGAATTAACATGGGATAGGTTCTGCTATTTCGTAGAAGAGAAGGATGATGCTTCCTGGCCTGTGGAGTAAAGATAATCTATAATATTACGTTGAGGATTTTCTCATCTCTTTAAAAACATTTATTAACCCGTTCGTAGAAGAGTCGTGGGATTCAACTTGTTTGTCATCACTTAACTCCGGTAGTATCTTCTTTGCCAGTTGCTTGCCGAGTTCGACACCCCACTGGTCAAAACTGAAGATATTCCAGATTACTCCTTGTACAAAAATTTTGTGCTCATACATCGCTATCAGGCTGCCTAACTCTCCAGGGGTAAGTTTGTTGAACAGGATTGAATTTGTTGGCCTGTTGCCCTCAAAGACTTTATGAGGATAGAGTTTCTGTATTTCGTCATCACTTTTACCATCTTTTTTTAACTCTTCGACAACCTCATCTTTTGTCTTTCCATTAAGAAGGGCCTCTGTCTGTGCGAAAAAGTTTGATAACAGAATGTTATGGTGTTCACCTATCCGGTTATGGCTGATTGCGGGTGCAAGGAAGTCTGCCGGGATTATCTTTGTCCCCTGATGGATTAGTTGATAAAAGGCGTGCTGGCCATTTGTTCCGGGTTCTCCCCATATGACAGGGCCTGTCTGGTAATCAATCCTGTCTCCGTTCCTGTTCACGGACTTTCCGTTACTCTCCATATTGCCTTGCTGAAAATATGCCGGAAATCTATGCATATACTGGTCGTATGGCAGAATTACTTCTGTCTGTGCGCCAAAGAAATTGTTATACCAGACTCCTAATAAAGCTAGAATTACAGGAATATTTCTTTCGAATGGAGATTCTCTGAAATGGCTGTCCATTTCAAAGGCACCCTGCAGCAATTCAGCATAGTTCTCATATCCGATATAACACGCTATAGAGAGACCGATTGCAGACCAGAGTGAATATCGGCCGCCAACCCAGTCCCAGAATACGAACATGTTATCTTTGTCAATACCGAATTCTTCCACCTTTTCTATATTTGTTGATAACGCCACAAAATGCTTTGCAATGCATGCATGATCTTTTGCACATTTCAGGAACCACTCTCTAGCTGCAAATGCATTTGTCATTGTCTCCTGAGTGGTAAAGGTCTTAGAAGCAATCAAAAACAGAGTGGTTTCAGGATTCAGAGCTTTCAGCGTTTCTGTAATATGAGTCCCATCAACATTTGAAACAAAATGAACTTCCAGGCCTTCCTTTGCATAAGGCCGCAGACATTCCGTCACCATTACAGGTCCCAGGTCAGAACCCCCGATTCCGATATTTACAATATCTGTAATTTTTTTACCTGTAAAACCCTTCCACTCTCCCGAAATGATTTTTTCTGAAAAATTTTTCATTTTACTTAAAACCGCTTTTACTTCAGGCATTACATCTTTATCATTAACACAAACAGGGGTGTTTATTCTATTCCTTAAAGCTGTATGCAAAACAGCTCTATCCTCAGTCTCATTTATCCTTTCTCCATTGAACATCTTATTAAGCGCATCTCTCAAACCAACATCATCAGTTAATTTAAGTAATAGACTCAGTGTCTCCTCTGTTATTATGTTTTTTGAATAATCGACAAGAATTCCATTAAATCTAATGGAATATTTTTTGAATCTGTCAGGATCATTGGCAAATAAATCTTTCATGTGAACACTCTTCATCTCTTTGAAATGATTAGTTAAATTCTTCCAACTTTGAGTCTCCGTAGGATTAATTTTTTTCAGCATGTAGAGTTCCTTATTAATTATTGTATTTGATAGCTCATTGTAAATTCAACTCACCATTGAAAACAACTTTTGAATTAATCTTACCCTTCAGTTCTTCAGAGTCCAGGGCATAAAGCGGGTTAACCTCAATAGTACCTGCTACGTTTCCGACTCCATCCGTTGGAATTTCAATACCTGCCTCTTCCAGCCATCTGCCAAACATATTTATCATGCTCTGCTTTGCAGTATCCGGAGAGTCTTTACCTTCCGCATTCTTTACCGGGGAGAACTCGTCTTCACGCACCACTTCCATTATTATAGACTTTTCTGCATTCTTGAGAGCATCAAAGATGAACATCTCAAATTTGGCCGCGTTGTTTTCGGTTGGGTTTATTTCACAACCGTCTCCATTGATGCAGGGTACCTTTTTTACTGCCTTATGATAAGGTAATGCAAAATGGCTTTCATTAATTTTTCCAACAAAGTCTACATCAAGTAGATAGATAGCAGGACTACCCATACCGAACTTGAGAGTGCCATCAGGATTAAGCGCATGCTTCTCCTCATTACTCAGTTCGCTATATTCTATTGTGTCCAGGTGTCCGTCTCTTAAGCCGACAATGCCTACCTTCTCTTCAGGATCTGTTTTTTGTACTACCTTCGGAGACATCTTAGCTTCCGCACTAATATGATATCCTAAATAAACGGGGTCGGCAATCTTTATCAATATGTTATCTACCTGATGATAAAAAATGTATTTAATACCGCGTTCATTCATGCTGGATAGAATATTACTCTCCTTTAGGGCAGACAGAGTTCCACCGTGGCCGTTGGGGCTCTTTACGATATGGCTTTTTGAGTCCATTAACAGTTTTCCTTCAAGATCTATCACAGGAAGTTCGCCTTGGATAAAGAAAGAGACATTGTCAGAATTTAAACCGAAGTAACTGTTTTCTTCAAAAAAACTACGTGTCATTTCATCATTATTTACACTCGTCATGATATGCCACGGAAGAACAGTGTCATACTTATTCATAATGGCTTGTATCTTTTCCGCGTGCAATTGGAAGATACTCTTGCCCATGATGGGACTGATAGGAAGCGTGCCTTTTGGCCTGTCAGCTCCTAACCTGGTACCCAGTCCTCCGGCAACTGTGACGACAGCAACCTTACCGGTCCTTAAGGCTTTTTCGCCAATTTCTTTAGCCTCCTTAGCACGCGCTTTTTGTGAATCGTTATTTGGGATCGGGATAGTTTTCGGTGGTTCCAGGATTGTTGTCTTTGGGTTTGTAAGTGTACTTCCTTTGATGTGCTTTTCAATAAGACCTTGGAGTAACGCAAAGTCCAGGGTTCTTAAATGGTTTAAAAGGTTTTTCCGGTCATTTGCCGAAAGATCATTCCACCACCTGAAGACGTGCTCCTGTTTATAGGAAAATACCTTCTCAACAAGGCGTTTGTCAGGCTCGTTTTCTGTCCTGATATCTGTAGGTTTAAGATGGTTTCCCTCCATAAGCAAAAATTCTACAGTACGTCCTTAAGTAGTTCAAGGCAAAAGATTTCGACTGTAATTAAGGAGTTCAGGGATCGAGGAATTCAGGAATTGTGGAATTTGCTTGACCGAAGGTGGTAAATAACTAAAATTCCATATATCTTTATAAATATGTAAGACCTTGTCATTTCATATACTTACTAACGTAATGTCCGAACTGCCGGGACCATTAAAGATTTTTGAATTTTCAAGAAAGGAATCACTTGCCACACTTTTCCTGATAACTACACTCTTAATCGGAACCGGGATCAAATACGCATCAGATCAGCACTGGTGGCTTCCGGGGACTGAGGTTGTAGACAGTGATCCTAAATCCATAAAGTTAAAGATTGACTTGAACAGGGCGGAATGGTACGAGCTTATAATCTTGCCGGGAATTGGTGAGAAAAAGGCCAGGGCAATTGTTGAGTATCGAAATGGAACAGGTTCCTTTAATAATATAGAACAGTTGTGCGGAGTTAATGGTATAGGGACAGAAACAGTAAAAAGAATTAAAGATCTCGTTTTTGTTGATGAGTGAACGCTTATCTCAGCCGTGAACTTTTATTAAATGAATTAACCACTAGACGGAGCTAATTTATGGAAAAACAAAAATTACTTGAAAACGTGTGGATAAGAGCATTGTCAATATTATGTGTACTGGCTCTATTCTTCACCTTCTGTTATTTCCTGAAAGGCATCCTGATATCGTTCTTCCTTGCCTTTACTGTCGCGTATATATTTGATCCCGCAGTTGATTTTATCGCAGAGAGAAAGATAGTACTCGCAGAAACACGTGTACCGCGTGGTCTGGCGGTTGCCATATTATTAACCTTTGTATTTTTGGTTATGGGAGGATTACTAACATATACGGTTCCTAAAACGGTTACAGGTATCCAGCGTGTTGGGACTGCGTTAAAAGAACAATATCCAAAATATCAAGAAAAAGTAGGAAAGGTAATAGAAGAATACGGCGATACTGAAGTTGGAATATTCCTTAAATCAAAACTGCAAATCCAGGCAGCTGATGAAAATGAAATTAACGACGGAAAACCACAAGAGGTAAAAGAGGTCGCGACTAAAGAATCAGTTGATACAAAACATGGCATTCCTGATCCTGTACTTAAGATGAAAAAGTATGTACCGGAAGCTATGAACTTTGTACTGGGAATCATGAAAAATGTATTTTACAGTACGTTTGGTTTCTTTGGAATAGTTATGAACGTTGTGGTATTCGGGGTTGTTATGGTATATCTCCTGAAGGATTTTGATTTAGCGATGTCAAAAGGTGAGGGGTTGCTGCCGGCTTCAAAGAAAGAGAAGATATCCGGTATTATCAGCAAGATAGATGGAAACCTTAAAGCATTTTTCAGGGGACAGATGGCGGTTTGTGCAATCCTCTCTATCATTTATGGTATAGGGCTTACCGTCATAGGGATTCCAATGTCTTTTCTGCTGGCATTAGTGGGCGGGTTTGGGAATATGATACCTTACGTTGGAATCGGGCTTGGGCTGATACCTGCTATCATCCTGGCCTTTATTCAGTTTCAGGATTTTACTCATATACTGCTTGTCGTACTGGTTTTTGGTATTGGACAACTTCTGGAAGGTACGGTAATGACGCCAAAAATTGTAGGTGACAAACTGGGATTGCATCCGGTTGCCATTATACTGTCAATCTTGATTTGTGGTCAAATATTAGGGTTCCTGGGGCTATTACTTGCCGTGCCTATCGCATCGGTAGTGAAAGTATTAATCGACGAGGGGATTCTTAGATATAAAAATACAAAGCTTTATAAAGGCAGCTAGGCACTAATTAATACAGATTTAATATAACTTGGAATCCTTCAATCCCTCAATCTTCAATTGAACAGCGAAGCGGTGTTAATTTATATAATATGTCTATTTTTAAATTGTCAGCAGAATATGAACCGCAGGGTGACCAACCCGAGGCGATAAAAAGAATAACAAAGGCTTTTGAATCAGGTGAAAATAACCAGGCTCTCATGGGGGTGACAGGTTCAGGAAAAACTTTCACCATGGCAAATGTTATAAAGAATCTGGATAAGCCAACACTCGTGATGTCCCACAACAAAACTCTCGCCGCACAGCTTTACAGTGAATTCAAGGAATACTTTCCGGAAAATGCTGTGGGGTACTTTGTAAGTTATTATGATTATTATCAACCTGAGGCCTATATCCCGCAGAGGGATATCTATATTGAAAAAGAGGCGACTATAAACCAGGAGATAGATCGCCTTCGCCTGGCAGCAACAAGTGCCCTTATGTCACGTAAGGACGTGATATTAGTATCAAGCGTTTCGTGTATTTACGGTCTGGGTTCTCCTGAGGAGTATCGGGAGATGTATGTGCAGTTAAAAAAGGGGCAGGAGATAGAGCGGGATACGCTGCTCTTGAAACTCGTTAACATACTTTATGAAAGAAGTGATATTAAGTTTGAACGTGGTGTATTTCGCGTTAATGGTGATGTGATAGATGTATATCCGGCATATGAAAAATTCGCCTATCGAATAGAACTATTTGGTGATGAAGTAGATGGCCTTTCGATTATTGATCCGGTTTCAGGAAATAAACTAGAGGAGATGGAAGAGATATCTATATATCCGGCTAAGCATTTTGTGATGCCTGAAGGTAAGATTGAGGGAGTTATCGAATCCATTGAAAGAGAGCTCGATGCATGGTTGAAGGAGCTGCGTTCTCAAAATAAGGATTTTGAGGCACAGCGCCTGGAAGCAAGAACACGTTACGATATGGAGATGCTGTCAGAGATAGGTTATTGCCATGGCATTGAAAACTATTCTCGTCATATCAGCGGCCGGGCGCCGGGAGATCGCCCATTTTCACTGCTTGATTATTTTCCAGATGATTTCCTTATGGTTGTTGATGAGTCTCATGTGGCGATCCCCCAGATTCGGGGAATGTATGCGGGGGACAGGTCACGGAAAGAGACTTTGGTGAAATATGGTTTCAGGCTTCCTTCCGCTCTGGATAACAGGCCTTTACGTTTCGATGAGTGGGAATCATTAGTTAAACAGGTTCTGTTAGTATCAGCAACTCCTTCAGAGTACGAGTTAAATAAGTGCAATGGCAAGGTTGTTGAGCAGATAATTCGGCCGACAGGACTTCTGGATCCAATAGTAAGGATATTACCTGCAAAGACCCAGGTTAAGGACCTTCTGCAACAGATCAGGATAAGAGCAGATAAAAAAGAGCGTGTGCTTGTAACAACATTAACCAAGCGGCTTGCGGAAGATTTGAGTGAATACATAAAGGAAGAGGGTCTTAAAGGAATGTATCTGCATTCAGAATTTAATGCTATTGAGCGGGTAGAGATACTTAAGGACCTTCGGCTTGGAAAGTTTGATGTTGTTGTCGGGGTAAACCTGTTGAGAGAAGGGCTCGATCTGCCTGAGGTATCATTGGTGGCAATATTGGATGCTGATAAGGAAGGGTTCCTTCGTTCCGAAACATCTCTCGTACAAACAATAGGACGGACTGCAAGAAACGTGAATGCGGAGGTTATATTATACGCTGATGAAGTGACTCAGTCTATGCAGAGGGCGATGGATGAAACTGAGAGAAGGCGCAATATTCAACTTGAACATAATAAACAGAATAACATCACACCACAGACTATTCGTAAGGGAATTAGAAAAAGTATTGAAGATGAAAGTGCTTCAAAAAAGATTGCAAGGCAGATGGTTAAAGAAGATGAGGCTGAATACATAACCCAGGAATATATCAGAGAGCTTGAAGAGGAGATGCTTCAGGCCGCCAGTGATCTCAACTTTGAAAAGGCAGCGGAGCTACGAGACAGAGTACTGAAGTTGCAGTCGGAGATGGGGATGGAAACCGTAGATACTAATTAACACGAAGGTTGGAGTTTGCAAGCATGCAGACAGAATTTGATTTAGAAAAAATAAAAGACATTGTTCAGCTGGCGATAGAGGAAGATATCGGTACCGGGGATATCACTTCCAGGATATTCATTCCTGAAGGTTCTGAATCAGAAGGTGTATTAATAGCGAAAGAGACCGGTATCGTTGCGGGTTTGCCGGTTGCAGGATATGTCCTTTCACAGATAGATAAGAATTTGGTTTTCAAAGCAAGTATTGAAGATGGATCGAGAGTTGAAAAAGGTTCAGTAATTGCGAGTGTTAAGGGCTTAACGTTGTCACTGTTGTCGGCAGAAAGACTGGTACTCAATTTTTTGCAGAGGCTTTCCGGCATTGCAACAGCTACTAATAAGTTTGCGGAAAAGGTCAAGGGGCATAAAACCCGGATTTTGGATACACGGAAGACAACTCCCGGGTGGCGCTACCTGGAAAAATATGCTGTAAAAATTGGTGGTGGCACTAATCATAGAATGGGGCTATATGACCAGATTCTGATAAAAGACAATCATCTCGAAATTATGGAACCGGAAAAGAAAAATGGTAATATAAGCAGTCTTGTAAAAAAAGCCAGAGAGCAGGTAGCAAATGAAGTACTTATAGAAGTAGAGGTAGAAGATTTATGCCAGATCAAGGAGATGGTGGATGCAGGTGTTGACATAATTTTGTTTGACAATATGGTTCCTTCAAAAATAAATGAAGCAGTAGAAATTGTTAAGGAACTTGAAAATAGTCGTGAAGCAGGTACTGGCAGGGCGATATTGACAGAAGCGTCTGGTAATATTACCATTGAAAATGTTGAAGAATATGCGAAGGCCGGAGTTGACAGAATATCGGTTGGTATGATAACACACTCTGCCAGGGCATTGGATATATCTTTTGGTATAAGTTATAAAGTAATGCTATAATCAGCGTTAAAACGCTTATCTCAAAGAAAGAGGACTTATATACAATATGAATAATGAAATAAAAATAGTTTTTACTGATTTAGATGGTACGTTGCTGGATCATAGTACCTATTCTTACAGTGAGGCAGAAAAGGCATTGAGATCTCTCGAGGAGAAAGGTATTCATCTTATTTTGTGTTCCAGTAAATCAAGAGACGAAATAATGATCTATCGTGATAAACTGTCAAATAATGAACCCTTTATATTAGAAAACGGGGGGGCGATATACATTCCTGAAAAGTATGGTTTGAAGTGTGAGTTTGATAGAACTGATAACGGTTTCTTAGTAGTAGAGATTGGTTCTGAATATGGAATTCTCAAGAATACTTTCGAAGAAATAAAAGTGAAAACCGGTATCAATGCAAAAAGTATCGCTGAATTTACGGTAGATGAAATTGTTGAGTTGACCGGCTTGAATAGAGAAGAAGCTTTGCTCGCTCAAAAGAAAGAATACTCGTTACCTTTTATTATTGATGGTAGCGAAGAAGATGTTAAGAAAATTCAAGATGAAATCAACTTGTCAGGCTTCAATTATACTGAAGGTGCAAGGTTTGCATATCTTATGGGTGGAAACGACAAGGGAAAAGCCGTCAATATCCTGGTAGACATTTTCAGGAAAAATTATCCGGATGCAAAAATATTAACTGTTGGCCTGGGGGATAGTTTAAATGATCTTCCGATGTTGGAAGCAGTAGATAAGAAGTTCCTTGTAAGGAAGGAATTGGGAAACTACGAAGAGCGTATAAAGGTTGATGACCTTACTTATGCCGATGGTATCGGGCCGGCTGGCTGGAATAAAGCGATTATAGGTTTGTTTGGAAAATAATAATTAGCGAGCTGTTACTTTGCGTACTCTGTACCTTTTCGGTACATTGTTGCTAATTAATTTGTCAGTACTCAAATTAAGTGGGAGGTTTGTATTATGGGTGACTTTCATCAGTCAGGAGAAATTACAACACTGCATAGATTCGGCAACAGGGATATTGCCAAATTAGAAGCCGAAATAAAAAAACTCTCACGCCTGAGGCCAATTGCTCTTGTATTACCTACAATTTTTGCTGAGTTGGAAGGTACTGCATTACCCAAAATTATTAACGTATTAAAGGAAGTTAAGTACTTAAAACAGATCGTTGTCACCATGGGACGGTTTGACAAGGAACAATTTAAATATGCGAAGAAATTCTTCTCTGTTTTGCCTCAGGACGTAACATTGATGTGGAATGATGGCGCCAGGATGAAGAAGCTTTATAAACTGCTTGATGAAAAAAATGTTTCTGCAGGTGCCGATGGTAAGGGCAGGTCTGCATGGATGGCTTATGGTTATGTTCTGGCGAGTGAAAAGTCAAAGGTAATTGTGTTGCACGACTGTGACGTTCAGACATATAGCAGAGAGTTCCTTGCAAGATTATGTTACCCGGTTGTAAATCACAATCTGGATTTCGAATTCTGCAAAGGATATTATAGCCGCATTACTGATCGGATGCATGGCAGGGTAACCAGGCTCTTTGTAACCCCTCTGTTGCGGACCCTACGTCGACTGCTGGGAGATCTTGATTTTCTGAAATATATGGATAGCTTTAGATATATTCTGGCAGGAGAATTTTCCATGTTGGCAGACCTGGCGAGGGTAAACAGAATTCCCGGTGACTGGGGATTGGAGGTAGGTGTGCTGGCAGAGATATACAGGAACTGCTCCAAAAAGAGAATATGTCAGGTAGATATATGCGAGTCATACGAACATAAACACCAGCCTCTCTCTGAAGTAGATATTACAACGGGATTAATGAAGATGAGCATGGACATTACCAGGACCATTTTCACCACGCTGGCAAGTACTGGCATAATATTTAATGATGGTTTCTTCAGAACACTGAGAACTACATACTTGAGGACGGCTCAGGCCTTTATTGAAAAATATGAAACTGATTCAGCAATAAACGGGTTATATTTCGATAGGCATCTTGAAACAAAGGCTGTTGAAGCCTTTGCTAACGGACTCAAGATGAGCGGAGATCAATTCCTTGAAGACCCAACTGATTCACCGCTCATTCCGAACTGGAGCAGGGTGAATTCGGCAATACCTGATTTCTTCGAAAAGCTTGTTGGTGCTGTTGAGAAAGATAATGAATAGGAGTTTTGGATTTGTGATTTGAATTTATTCTATAAGAAACTATTCGAAAAGATATAGAAAATGGACGGTTTGAAAATAAAAGATAATATTTATTGGGTCGGGGCATTAGACTCTGAAATGAGAATATTTGATCTGATTTTCAGGACTGATCATGGGACTACTTATAACTCTTATTTAATCAAGGGTGAGAAGACTGCATTAATAGATACGGTTAAAGAACCTTTCACAACAGAGTTTATTTCAAGAATTAATTCACAGGTTGATCTTGCGGATATTGATTATATCATTGTAAGTCATACAGAGCCTGATCATACAGGCGCACTTCCAGAGCTATTAAAACACGCATGTAATGCGAAGATTATAGCGTCAAAATCCGGCGGGCATTTACTGAAAGACATACTCAATGCACCCTTTAATCTGTCAACTATTGATGAGTGTCCTGATATAGACCTGGGTACTTGCAAGCTAAAGTTCTTTCCTGCACCGTATCTGCATTGGCCGGATACAGTTTTCACCTATTTAGACAAGGAGAAGATCCTCTTTACATGTGATGCATTTGGTGCACATTATTGTGATGAAAGGATGTTTGATGATCTGGTTGGTGATTTCGATTCTAATTTCCACTACTACTATGACAGCATAATGCGTCCGTTTAAACCGTATGTCCTTAAGGCTATTGAGAAGATTGAGGAGTTGGATATAGATATTATTGCTACTGCACATGGGCCTATCATACGGGAAAATCCTCGGAAATACATTGAAAGCTACCGCCGCTGGAGTCAGATCCAGACAGATGCGGCAAAGAATGTTTTGATTCTGTATGCCAGTATATATGGAAGCACTAAAAAGATGGCGGAAGCTATTTCCAAAGGGGTTTCAGAGGGGGGTGCAGATTTTAGAATGTTAGATGTAAATGATACGGATCCTCAATTTATCAGGGATGCTATTGAAAAGGCAGATGGCATAATTGTCGGATCTCCAACAATAGTTGGAGATGCTCCAAGGCCTGTCTGGGATGCGCTTACCCTTCTCTCCTCCGTTAAATTAAAAATTAAATTGGGGTCTGTTTTCGGCTCTTACGGCTGGAGTGGTGAAGCGACGAAAATGGTTGAGGATAGACTAAGCGGGATGCACATAAAACTTCATAAACCTTCCTTTAGAGTAAAATTAATTCCGGAAGAAAAAACATTGAAAGAGTGCCAGGAATTTGGAAAAGAGTTTGTAGTAGCCCTGAAACAGAAATAAAGTATCACTTCAATTTAATACCCTTGGTCAGTCTTTTGATGGGTTCGCTTCACTTGGTCCGTCCTGCATCAACTTTGAAATTTATTGTAAAATATACTTAAAGTGAAAATGCCTAATCTCAGAAAACACGCTGATGAAATCTTTAAACATGCACTTGGTACATTAGATCCGAAACAGTTAGTAAAGAAAAAAGTCAGTATTCGGGACTCTGCACTTGTAGTAGAAGAGAGAGAGTATGACCTCAATAATTACGAGAATATCTATGTCGTCGGTGGCGGAAAGGCATGTGCTCCAATGGCTAGGGCCATGGAAGATCTTCTTGGTGATAAAATAGATGATGGTCTCATTGTAGTGAAATATAATCATGGCTTGCCTCTTAAGAAAATCGAAACTGTCGAAGCGTCACATCCCATTCCTGATAAAAACGGTGTAAGAGGTACTTCTAACATTCTCAGGCTTTTATCCAAAACAGGAGAAAAAGACCTGATTATCTGCCTTATCTCCGGTGGGGGATCAGCCTTACTTGTGCAGCCGCATAAAGAGATAACTTTACCGGGCATACAAATTGCCTCTGCAAAACTACTCGAATGCGGTGCTACGATTGATGAGATCAATACGGTAAGAAAACATTTATCATCGGTAAAAGGTGGGCAACTTGCAAAGGCTGCGTACCCTTCAACACTTATAACGCTGATGCTATCTGATGTCGTTGGAGACCCGATGGATATTATAGCATCCGGCCCTACCGTACCGGATGAAAGCACTTTTGAAGATGCTTATAAAATTATTCAAAAGTATTCATTAGAAGAGAAAATACTGAATAGTGTTTACCAGTTTCTCAAGAGTGGAAAGATGGGAAAAATCGAAGAAACTCCTGTAAATGGAGATAAAATATTTGAAAATACTCAAAACGTAATTGTTGGTTCTAACAAAATAGCATTGGATGCAGCTGAAGAGAAAGCTAAAGATCTGGGATATAATACGATAGTTCTTTCCTCTCTGGTAGAAGGTGAAAGCAGGGAAGCTGCCAAATTTTTTGCAGCAATTGCCAAAGAGGTCAGTTGTACAGGAACACCCGTCGCTAAACCGGCATGTATAATCGCAGGAGGCGAAACAACCGTTACGATAAAGGGGAATGGAAAGGGGGGCAGGAACCAGGAATTTGCACTTTCTGCCGCCATGGAAATAGAAGGATGTAAAGGAGTAGTGGTTTTAAGTGCCGGTACTGACGGTACTGACGGACCGACAGACGCCACCGGTGCAATCGTTGACTATAATACTTGTAAAGATACCAGGGAGAAATTTAGTCAGAAACCGGAAGAATTTTTAAATAATAACGATTCTTATAATTTTTTTAAAAAGACCGGAGAGCATATAGTTACCGGCCCGACAATGACTAATGTGATGGATATAATGATATCGTTAATAGATTAGTCTTTTCATGATAATCCGATCTCTTCTCGATAATATATAGGAAAAAGGTTTAAATGCAGAAACCACTTCAGGCTTTGTTAGACAAGTTGTCACGATTTATTTCGTCCGCCTCAAACACATCGAATAATTATGACCAGCGAAGAGATAACCCGGAGAATAAACATTTAGAGGAGCAACTCAAGACATTGTCTCGGGCTGTTGAACAAAGCCCATGTACGATTGTGGTTA
>CAYTGO010000070.1:8649-15192 GCA_964437425.1 uncultured Candidatus Scalindua sp. | reverse complement strand
ACGTTACCCGGCCAGCTATATCTCAAGAATTTCTCTATCACTTCAGAAGAAAATCCTACTAACTCCTTAGAAAATTCTGTACAAGCCATTTCCAGAAAATATTGACTCAGTAGAAGTAGATCATTACTTCGTTCTCTTAGAGGAGGAAGCATAATGCGGAACTGGTTAAGGCGGTAGTAAAGGTCCTCACGAAATGTACCTTTGTGTACATTATCCTCCAAAGAAACATTAGTGGCTGCTATTATTCTAATGTCTGCATGCTGGCACTTTGTCGAGCCGACTCGTCTGAATTCACCCTCCTGCAGGACTCGAAGTAGTTTCACCTGGAATTGTGGAGTTGTCTCACCTATTTCATCCAGAAAGAGAGTGCCTCCTTCAGCTTCCTCTACCAATCCCCTCTTTTCAGTATTGGCACCGGTAAAGGCTCCACGTTCATGGCCAAAAAGCTCGCTCTCAAGAAGTGTCTCTGTGAGTGCACCGCAGTTTATTGGAACGAAAGGAAAGCTGGTTCTGGTGCTCAATCGGTGAATCGGCCTTGCAATCATCTCTTTTCCGGTTCCACTCTCTCCAGTAATGAGAACTGAAGACTTTGTTTTTGACACCAATCGTACAAGACCAAGTACGCTTTCAATTTTATCAGAATCTCCAATGATCTCGGGAAAATCCTCTCGTATCTTTGAACGTTTCTGGACCTCCGCTCCATCCTGGTTCTGAATCACGGTTTTCATGCCTTTAAGAACATGTTCCGTTTCTGTTTTAATCTGCTCCAATTCACAGTTTTTCCTTGAAAGTTCCTGGAGATGTTGCTGTTCCTTTCTAATACGTTCAACTTTAGCGTGTAGTTCCGGGAGTTTACATGGTTTGGATATCCAGTCTGCTGCACCAGCCTTAATCGCTCCAAAAAAATCGTAGTTCTCGGCGTGGCCGGTACAAATGATGACTTCTAAAGTGGGTTGAATTTGCTTTAATTCACCTAAAAGATCGAGACCATTAATGTCAGGCAGGCAGACATCAAGAATAGCTATGTCAAATATGTTCTCTTCAATAAGAGTTTTCGCTTCAGTCCCATCCTTAGCCATATTTACCTGATAACCGAAGTTTTCCAGGTAGCTGGCAAAGGTAGAGCGAATATGATCATAATCATCAATTATGATAATCTGACCTTTAGAATCTGCTTTAGAAGGCATAGTCCCATTCCCTGATAAATGATAAAAGTTATAACTGATTGAATAAAATCTATCTGTTACATATATATTGTCGGTACAAATAATAAAAAGTTTAACTCTTTATATAATTATTTTTTCTTATAAAGATATCAAAATTACCGGGAGTTGTAAGTAGAAGCGTTAGCGTTGTTTATGAAATTGGTAGCACTGAGAGCTTTTTTGTAATTCCAAATAACTCCCTTTGGATATAAAATATGGCTGTTAGCCTGGCATTCTGGATGAACAGAGGGATTGAGAAATCCACTATATTAATGAGGAGTATGGAGAAGGATATGTTTCGTGAAAACAGAGCGTGGTTCTTTATCTTGTTTTCGATGGTATTTGTTGGATGTTATGCGACGATAGCCCAGGTGCTGATAATTCGGGAGTTCCTGGTCGTTTTCTTCGGAAGTGAACTGTGCATTGGAATAATCCTGGGTACCTGGCTCTTTGGTGTCGCATCCGGCGCGGCAACAGGGGGGAGAATGTCAAGCAGATTTAAGAGTCCTGTTTCTCTTTTTGTTATCGTGTTGGTGTTGATGTGTACGATACTTCCCCTGGAATTGATCTTAATCAGAGTTTTAAGGATTATCCTCAATGTACCTGCAGGTCAGTACATTCCAATATTGTCATTGCTGTTTTCCTCATTATGTATTATCACGCCTTTCAGCTTTACTATAGGATTGATCTTTCCCATTGGATGTAAAGTGATCAGGGGATTTACGCATGATTCCGCTGCAGATATTGGTTTTGTGTATATTCTGGAATCCATTGGCAGCCTGATAGGAGGTTTATTATTTACATTCGTACTTATTACCAGATTCCAACCATTTACTATAGCACTGATCTTTAATTGTATTATGCTTTTGAATCTATTTCTGATGATGCAGCTTCCTGGTAAAGGTATTTTCATGAAAGAAAAACCTTCGTTGTTTTTTGTCAGCGGAAAGTCTTTAGTATGTCTTTCAGCACTTTTTGTAACTTTAATCTTACTGGTATCTGGTGTAGTCAATAGAGTTGACAGCTATTTAGTCAACATAAGATGGAGTTCATCCAATCCGGACATCAAGCTTCTTGAATCAATTGATTCCAGATACGAAAATATAGTGGTTGGTGTAAGAGATGAGCAACACAGTGTGTTTGGAAATGGTCAGTTTAATTTTGCTTTTCCTGATGACTATGCAAACTCTCAGATAGCTCATCTGGTAATGACGCAACATCCTGATCCGAAGAGAGTGTTGTTGATAGGTGGTGGAATGGGTGGTCTGATCAGGGAGATGCTGAAACACCCGGTTGAAGAGCTGGATTATATTGAATTGGATCCGGCATTAACAGAGTCAATAAGGAAGTATTTGCCACCTGTAGAGGAAGAGGCATTATCTGACAAGAGAGTAAAGATATTTCACACAGACGGTAGGTATTATGTTAAGAAGGCAAAGGCTGAAAAAAAATATGACTTAATATTCGTAAATATTCCTGACCCCTCCACGGCTTTTCTTAACAGATTTTACACAGTACAGTTTTTTCAGGAGGGGGGTAATATACTAGCAGACAATGGAGTTTTTGCGATAGAGATATCGTCTGCAGTTAATTACATGGGAGAAGAGGTGGGTAATTATACCGGTTCTATTTATCAAACTCTGCATAGCGTATTTCCACATGTAATCATTTCTCCGGGGCAGACAAATTATTATTTTGCTAGTAATTCATCTGACACTGCCACATTTGATATCCGGAAATTGACAAAACGTTATGTAGAACGTGGTGTCAGATCTGATTTTTTCTCTGAGCATGTTTTCGACACTCTTTTGCCGCCTGAGAGGGTTAAGTTTGTTGCAGACGAGATTGAGAGCAGAAAAGGTCTCCGGGTGAACACGGATGCAAAACCTGTTACGTATTTTCTAAATCTTATGTTGTGGGACAAGCTTACCGGCAGTAAATTGGGAGGCATTCTCAAATGGCTTAAAAGTAGTCATGTAATAACCTTCCTGGTCCCTGTTTTTATCTTCATTGTCTGCAGGTTTGCATACGTTGCTGTTTTCAGGCGTAGTTCGGATGCACAGCAGCGATTCAATAGCATAGCGGCAATTGTTACAACCGGTTTTGCCGGGATGGCGCTGGAAATAATCCTGATATTTGCATTTCAGAATATTTATGGATATGTGTACGAGAACATCGGGCTCATAATTGCAGTTTTTATGTTTGGGATTGCTCTGGGGGGTGTGATTAGTAACAGGTTGATATTACAAACCACATCCGGGAATGTTCTGAATAAATTGAATCCATTTACTGTGTTTAAAGAATACGCTAAATCACAGCAGGATCATGAGGATGGGAATTGCCTTTCCGTTGCAGGAGATAAGGTGGTTTCTGAAGAGGTTGGTGGGCAGAAGGAGATGGACTGGGTAAAGATATTCATAGTATTAGAATCCATAATTGTTGTATATGCCTGCATCATGCCTTTTATTTTGAATCAGCTCTCTACTCTGTTTCTTGATTCTGAATATCTGTTTATGATACTGGTAGTTATAACCGGCGTGCTTGTGGGCCTGGAATTTCCTATTGCAGGTAAGTTGTATCTTATGCGGAAAGGAGAGTTGGGGACAACTGCGGGAACGATTGACAGTGCGGACCATGCAGGCGCTTTTATTGGCGCTCTACTTACAGGCGTACTTTTTGTCCCACTATTCGGGATATCCGGATCGTGTATAATAATAGCAGTGTTGAATCTGATGAGTCTGCTGTTCTTACTGCACCTTTACTATCAGAAGAGAGTATCCTGAGCTTCATCAGTCAACGATTATGTCAGGTCTAGAAACCCGACCTACGTAAAGCGACGACATGCCAGTTGTATGGTGGTCATTGCCCACCATACTCTAATACTTACATCTCCCTTCCTTTCCAGACCATGCCCATCAGGGAAACCATTCCAACTAATTCGCCATTCTCCATAACCGGCGCCCAGGATACATCAAAGTTTGTAAGAAAGCGCGCAGCATAATGTACCGGCATGTTTGCGTCAACTGTTAAAACCGGCTTAGCCATAATTTCATAGGCATGAACATCTTCTAAACGTTTTCCTGCTGCGATAACCTTTGTGGCTATGTCTCTCAGTGTTATCAATCCGTACACATCCTCATCATTCCGAGGCCTTACAAGAATAGTTTGAATGTTTTCATCTTTCATGATGCTCAGGGCATCAGACACCTTTGTAATTCCATGAATATTCATTACGTATGCATACATGACGTCTTTGACTCGCTCTACCATTTTTATTCTCCTTAATTCATCTGTGTTAAATATATTTTTTCTGAGCTGCCTTTTCGAGGGCATCCATCTGACTTTCCGTTCCGATTACCCTGTCAACTGTCCATGAGAAAGCCATGCCACGTCCTTTTTCGAAGTTGCCAGCTTTGTAAATGGCATCCAGAATAGAATTGGCATGGAAGTCCTCTACAATGAACAGGAGGACCTCACGCTGCATGTCCATTTGTAAACCAAAAAAAGTCTTCTGTTCACGAATACCTTCTCCTCTGGCATTAAGTATTGTAACGCCAGTGGCGCCGGCTTCTTTTGCCGAAGAAATAACCTCATCCTGACGTTCCTGCTCTACCATTGCAATTATAACTTTAAACCGCATATACGTTTCCTCCAATTAAAATAAATTGTAAATGTAGCCGATCTTCCCGGCGGACGTCTCTCACAAAGTGATCTGTCCACGCAAGTTATGCAACCTCAATGTTGCGGCTACTAAAAATTAAGATTTTCAAGCTTTCTTCAAACTTTTTCTCCTACTCCTGTTCGCAATCTGTTCTGAAATTATTCCGTAGCCAAGTACGCTTATAATCGGGAATAGAGAGGCGAAGGCTATAAGGCCAAAGGCGTCAACAATAACTGAACGGCCCGGTACGTTAGATGCCAGACCAATACCGAGTGCGGCAACCAGTGGAACAGTAACGGTAGAGGTAGTAACTCCTCCGGAATCATAAGCCAGTGGAATAATCATCTTGGGGGCAAAGAATGTCAGGCAAACTACAGCCGTGTACCCTGCAACAATATACCAATGCAGGGGGGAACCTGTAACAATTCTATAACAACCGAGTGATATTCCAATTGCCACCCCAAGCGCTACTGCTAAACGAAGCCCCCACGGTGAAATAGCTCCTGTTGACACCTCCTTTGCTTTGAGGGCGACGGCTATCAAAGCAGGCTCCGCTATTGTAGTAGAGAAGCCGATACAGAACCCGAATGCATACGTCCAGAAGTAGAGTGACGGATGAACAGATCCTGTAGTGTCGATCTCTCTGAGTATCTCTGCATTTCCCTTCGCCAGGAAAAAGAAATTAGTCAGCTGTCTGGACATTGCTTCGCCAAGGGGGAAAAGGCCCTCTTCCAGCCCAATCATGAATATAGCCAGACCAATAATTACAAGGCAGAACCCATATGCCAGACGGCCCGGATTATCAATCTTCTTTCTGATAACAACCAGTTGGAAAAAGAGGATCACACCGATAATCGGAGACACATCCTTAAGTGTGCCAAGTAAAACTTTTGCAGAGTGGTAAAGTAATTCCATTAGTTTCTGTTGTTGTAATCAATAATAAAATAATCAATAAATTATAAATCCGTATAGCATTACGAAAATCATAGGTGTCAGGCTTGCAAAGGCTATCAGCCCAAAGCCATCTACTATAGGACTTCTCCCTCTTATACTGGAAGCCAGGCCTACTCCAAGCGCAGCTACTAAAGGTACTGTAATAGTTGATGTCGTAACACCTCCGGAATCATAAGCTATTCCAACAATCTCTTCAGGTGCGAAGGCTGTCATTATAGAAACACAAATATATCCTGTGATAATAAACCATTGGATTGACCAGCCTTTGACAATACGGAAAACCCCAACGGCAATGGCCAGTCCAACTGAAAACGCAACAGTCATCCGAAGTCCGAAGGCGTAGTTTGCTATCGATTCAGTTGTATGTTTAATGGCGTTTGCCTCAGCCGCTATTTCTCCGGCTTTTTTAGCAACGGCAATCAGGGCAGGTTCTGCAACTGTAGTGGAAAAGCCGAGCGTAAATCCAAAGATGAGTAGCCACCAGATATTCCCCTTGGCGGAGAATTGGAAAGCCATTTTTTCGCCAAGGGGAAACAAACCAATCTCAAGACCCTGGATAAAGAGGAACAATCCGACTAAAACAAAAATCATGCCTGAAATAGTAGACGCAAGGTCAGGAAATGGTTGTTTAATAACAAATAACTGAAAAGATGTAACAACAACCAGAATAGGCAGGATATTTAAAAATACACTGAATATGTTTTTAGCTAAATTTATAAGAAA
>CAYTGO010000070.1:4160-8549 GCA_964437425.1 uncultured Candidatus Scalindua sp. | reverse complement strand
TCACAATTTCCGCATTCATTTCCCTTCAGGGTATTCTCAAGGATTGTAAATCCCACTCTTTTTATGACTACCTTCTTACAGCCGGGACAGTATGTACTCTCCCCGGGATGACCTGGTACATTACCTGTATAAGGAAAGTTAAGGCCGGCTTCCAGTGCTATGTTTCTGGCCATTTCCAATGTCTTTGCCGGTGTAGGTGGAAGATTCTTTATTTTGTATGTAGGGTGAAAACGTGTGAAGTGGATAGGAACATCTGGGCCAAGGTTTTTATTTATCCATTTGCACATATCCCTAAGCTCTTTTTTACTGTCATTCAGTGTAGGTACCATGAGCATGACAACTTCGAACCATATACCTGTCTCTTTTAAAGTGGTAAGTGTTTCAAGTACAGGCTTTAACTCACCACTACAGGTCTCTTTATAAAATTTTTCTGTAAATGCCTTGAAATCTATTTTTACAGCACTTAATTCTTTGCACAGTTTAATTAAAGGTTCTCTCTTTATGTATCCGTTGGAAATCATGACACTTCCGACGCCTGCCTGCTTCGCGCGTCTGGCAGTATCGTACATATATTCATAGAATACAACGGGTTCAGAATAGGTATAAGCTATAGTCTTACACTTACGTTCCTTCGAGAATTTTACCACTTCTTCAGGTGTGATCTTAATACTGTCTATCTGTTCAGGTCGAAATTGTGATATCTGCCAGTTCTGGCAGAATTTACATTCGATATTACATCCAGCTGTTGCTATCGAATATGCCTTTGTGCCGGGTAAATAGTGGAATAAGGGTTTCTTTTCTATGGGGTCAGCATTTAAAGAGCATACTCGGGAATGAACCAGCGTATAGTATGTCCCATCACGGTTTTCCCTTACACCGCAATAACCTCTTTCAAGATCTGCAACTTTACAACCTCTGGGACAGAGTTCGCACTCTACACGGGCTTCCGGGAGCTTCTTGTAATACAATGCTTCTTTTGCAGGAAATTCTTCTTCATATGAACCGGAAGCACTAATTGCTGACACGAAGGGCTCATAACCTGTGCAAAGTGCACAAGTCCCAGCGATACCTGACTTTAAAAACCCTCTTCTTGTGATCAAATTATCACCTCCTCAATTTGTGTAGCAAAATTCTATTTTATTTACCATATAATGTCAAGTTGCATGTAGCTCTTTACGAATACTATGGTACATATTTTGACATCATATGTTGACAGCATAATACCAAAGTGATACACTTCCCTGATACATTATTGTACCTGATAAATAAACTGATTTCTTGTATTCTTAACCGAAAACCGTTTTTGAAAGGAGGGTTGAAGGAAGGATGAAGAAGACTATAAGTTGTTCCATGTTCCTGCTTGCTTTGATGATGTGTGTAGCATTCTCCGCTGTTTCCCATGGCATCGAATTAAACCCAATTAGTGAACGGATTGAAGAAACAATTAAGCTAGGCGAAAAAAATCCGGGTAAGAAAATATTCGAAACTGATCTTGTAAAATCTGCAATTTTTGGTAACTGGCCAGAATATGGCGGCGGCCTTATAAAGACTAAGCTGGTTGATCTTGCTGTGATGGCGGCTATGAAGAGAAAAGCCAGGAAGAACTTTAAAGAAGAAGACGCGCATGCAATGATGGGATCAGATGTGTTAACAATCAGTTATAGAGGTGGTGAAGATGTTTTCAAAATCAAATTGAGCCAGGGTGGCAGATTAATAGAATCTGTAAGAATGTTGAGGCCTGATATGTCCAAACATGAAGTAAATGGCCATGCTGCCTTCTATTCGGTAAGTTTTCCGTATGCGAAACTCGATTTGGAGAAGAGGACTACAATCCTGGTTTTAAAGGATTTTGGAGACGAGAAGTATGAGGTTGACTTCTCAAGAATCAAATAATTTGTGCCAGAATATTGCATTGCCATGAGTTTTAGACAGAATGCTGTCAGCAAGGAAGGGCAGTAAATGAAGATCCATAAATATGTACTGATACTTTTCTTGCTTGTATTTTATTCTGTTGGTTGTACGAGTACGAATTTTGCCAGAATATCCAGTAACAGGCATCTGCCAAAGAGCGAGAGTGTTGTGATCCCGATATCATCCGGTGATTCTGAGAAGGTTTACGAAAGAATTGGAGTAACCTTTGTTTTCGGAAATGATACATTAACGAAGGAGATAATAAATAAGCGTATGAGGGATCAAGCTGTTCAGGTAGGTGCTGATGCAATAATTTTTGCTAAGTATAAAGATATAGAATCTTCCAGGTATTTTGAATCTTATGGGAGTGCCTTTGTAGATTTTGATTGGGCCAAAAAGCAGGGAACCGGCAATTGGTTGATGAAGGGGAAGCCGGTTGGTGCGGGGCTTGCCGTAAGTTATAAAATTTCACAAAAGAACATTAATAATTTGAATCTCAATGAGGAGGAAAATTAAATGCCAATAGTGAAACAGTTAACAATTCTTCTTGAAAACAAACCGGGTGCACTATCAAATGCATGTTCTGACCTGGCTAGTAAGGATATAAATATTTTAGCATTGTCAGTCCTGGATACAATAGATTCCGGCCTTGTCCGAATGGTAGTTGATGATCATGAGCATGCCACAAAAGTGCTTGCCGCTTCAGGGTTGAATGTTATTCTCACTGACGTATTATCGCTGGAGATGCCACATAAACCAGGGACTATGGCAGATATAACAAGGCAGCTATCTAAAGCAAAGATAAATATTGAGTACGCGTATGGCAGCGTTCCACCCGGTGATGGTACATCCATAGGGATTTTCTGGGTTTCAAATCTGAAAAAGGCAATAGAGGTACTGGAGGCGTGAACTAAAGCATTAAGGATTGAAAATTCCTGCGATTAATCTCTATTTAGGAGAAATGGCAGCATTGCCAAATCTCCTAAATAGCGATCTATCCTTCTTACTTCAGTTTCCCTTCCTGTCCTCGGCGCATTTTGTCCGGGGAGCGCTCTTCGCGGTGAACATCTTTTTCTTTGTTTTAACCTCAGCGCCAATTCGTGAAATTAGTGTTTTTGTGGCTTATCAAGTATCTCTTTCACCTTTCCTGCTAAAAAGAAAGATCCGGTTATGCAGATCAGATCGTCTTTCTCTGCAATTTTCTTAGCCTCTTCCAGCGCTTCATCAATATCTTCAATTACCATCAGGTTTTTATGAAAAAAACGCTTAACTATAACGGACATTTGTTCAGGCTCTGCCTCGCGAGGGTTGCCTGTTCTTGTAAGGATTAAGTCGTCGGCAATAGATGCTATCTCTTTCAGTACACCTTCAATATCCTTGTCCGATGACAAGCCTATTACCAATATTAATCTTTTGAAAGAGAAATTCTCATTTATAGATTCTCTCAATATCTTCATTGAGGCTACTGTGTGTGCCGTGTCTACTATAATTAACGGGTCTTCTGATATTACTTCAATCCTTGCCGGGCATTTTATTTTTGCCAATGCGTTTGTGATCAATTCACTGTCAACCTTTATTATGCTTTTTCCAGACAAGACCTCCAGGGATCCAATTGCAGCAGCACAGTTTTCAACCTGATGTCTTCCTACCAGGGGCAGAAAGATATCCTTATAGCTGTTTCTCCATGTTTCTATTACGCACTCTGTTCCATAAATTCCGTTTCTCTGTGCAACCTTAATATCATAGATTAAAATATCTTGCCCCACAAGATACAGAAGCGACCTCTTCTCATTACAAGTCTTTGAAATTACTGCGAGGGCGTCGGGTTCCTGTATTGATGAAATAACTGGAACACCCTCTTTGATTATTCCTGCTTTTTCGAATGCGATCTTGTCCAGTGTATTCCCAAGCCTGTCAGTATGGTCGTAACCAACAGGTGTTATGACGGAAACTTCAGGTAGAATAATATTAGTCGAATCAAGTCTGCCTCCCATACCGACTTCCAGGACTGAAAGATCTGCTTTCTCTCTTTCGAAATAGAGAAATGCAATTGCAGTGACTATTTCAAAGAATGTAGGCATTAGTATGGGTGTTTCAGCCGTAATTTTGTCGATATACGGTTTGAGCATATTCATTAATTGTACAAACGTCTCCTGTGAAATTGATTTATCATTGACCTTCATCCTTTCTCCCAGATACGTGAGATGTGGTGAGGTGAAAAGGCCGGTCTTCAGGCCAAGCCCCTTCAGGACAGAGGCAATTATTATAGCCGTGGATCCTTTGCCCTTGGTGCCTGTTATATGGACAGCTCTTCTCTCTTTATGAGGGCTTCCTACATATGACATCATCTCCTCCATTCTCTTGAGATCAAAGGTGGAGGTGTCGTATTTGTACTGAGTAAGCTTCTCGAAGTCTATCGTCTGTAGTAAGAACTCTTCTGCCTGTTTATAGGTACTGAAAGTGTTTGATTTCATTGAA
>CAYTGO010000070.1:0-4060 GCA_964437425.1 uncultured Candidatus Scalindua sp. | reverse complement strand
TTACAACGTTACCATCATGAAAGAAATATTTGTCAATCTCGGTGCGGACAGCTACAACATAACCATTGATAAGGGTATTATCAACCAGGTTGGTGCCCTCATATCGAAGGTAATCACTCCCTGTAAGGCTATTGTTGTAACGGACAAAATTGTAGAACCGCTTTATGGAAAAATTGTTCTTGATAGCCTATCTGAATGTAAATTTGATGTCAAGCTGGTTTCATTAGCTCTTGGGGAAGAGCAGAAAACGCTGGCAAAGGCGGAGGAGCTGTACGGACATCTGTTTGACCATGAAATGGATAGAAAGTCTCTTATAGTTGCATTAGGGGGTGGTGTGCTGGGTGATCTGGCCGGTTTTGTTGCTGCGACATTTATGAGAGGAATACCTTTTGTTCAGATTCCTACTACTTTGCTGGCACAGGTCGATAGTAGTGTTGGAGGCAAGGTTGCCGTAAATCATCCGAGAGGTAAGAACATGATCGGATGCTTCTATCAACCAAAGGCTGTTATTATCGATACTGACACTCTTCGAACACTGCCAAAGGCGGAAATAACTGCTGGAATAGTTGAAGTTATGAAATATGGAATGATTAAAGAGGCCGATTTTTTTGAATATGTAGAAAAACACCTTTCAGAAATACTGTCGCTTGATTCTGATGCTTTAGAGGAGGCTGTATATAATTCATGCAAAACCAAGGCTCATGTAGTTGAGCTTGATGAAACTGAACAGGGAATAAGGGCTATTTTGAATTATGGACATACGATCGGGCACGCGTTGGAGGCCCTGACATCATACAAGAAATATAGACATGGGGATGCGGTAGCTATGGGTATGATATATGTGAGCAAGATAGCCCGATCAATGAATCTGGCGGATGAAACCGTATTAAAAAGACAGGAAGCTCTCTTTACGAAATTAGGATTGAGTCTGAAAGACACTGAATTGGAACCTCTTGATATTGTCAGTAAACTATATCAGGATAAAAAAACGATTGCCGGAAAACTGCGATTTGTTTTGCCTACCAGGATCGGAAACGTCGTAATTGATGACAGTGTAAGTGAACAGACTATCTTGAACGCTCTTACCGAATAGTTACGATTATCATGATCACCGATAATCGCATCTCGAAAACTCTATAACATGTGGCAAATTAAGTTTAATTTCAGTTAATATAAATCATGGATGATTTTGAAGGTCTGCTTCGTTTAAATATGATAAGCGGCATAGGAACTATAACCTATCGCCGTCTTATGGGTTCTCTTGGTTCGGCTAAGTCCATATTAGATTGTCCTAAAAGTACACTGGAGAAGATACCCGGTGTAGGACCTAAAATAGCTGCACGAATAGTAAACGGTTCAAAGGCGGCTGATGTTGATAAAGAGATCAAACTGGCAGAGAAGAATAACGTAAAAATAGTTCCTTTCACAAGCGATCAATTTCCACACAACCTCAAAAAAATATATGATCCTCCACTGCTGCTCTATATTAAAGGAGAAATAATAAAGAGCGATACACTTGCATTTGCTATAGTTGGTGCACGTAAGAGCAGCTACTATGGTCTGACACAGGCGGAGAGATTTGGTCGACAGCTGGCACAGGTAGGATTCTGTGTTGTAAGTGGAATGGCAAGAGGTATTGACACTAATGCGCATATGGGGGCAATCAAGGGAAAAGGCAGGACGATAGCCGTACTGGGTAGTGGTCTTGGAGTGATTTATCCCAGTGAGAATAAAGATCTTTCTGAAAAAATTGCCTCTAATGGGGCAGTGATATCTGAATTGCCGATGAGCACACCGCCCAATAATCGTAATTTTCCTCCCAGAAACCGGATAATCAGCGGATTGTCACTTGGAGTACTGGTGGTGGAATCTACACTCAGGAGCGGTTCTGCTATTACTGCAAAATGGGCGCTTGAGCATGGCAAGGAGGTATTCGCAATTCCCGGTAACATAGACAACAATTACAGCAGGGGTACCAATAAACTTATCAAAGACGGTGCAAAACTCGTTGAAGATATAAGCGACATTGTAGAAGAACTTGGGCCACTTGCAGAATCTATCCATATAAATGATAGTGAAAAAGTTGCAGACATTAGAAGCCTCACACTGAATTCTCAGGAGAACAAAATATTCTCACTTCTTTCAAGTACCCCTGTGGCCATAGACGACATTACCAATAAATCCGGCTTGCCACCATCAAATGTATCAAGCATATTAATGATATTGGAAGTAAAAAGGTTGGTAAAACAGCTTTCCGGGAAAAGATTTGTGAAGGCGTGATTATCAATACCTGCAACTACGCTATTATCTTCCTTTTGCCAGCCTCTCAGCCAGGTGCTGTGGTAAATTAGCTTTTTCAATTTTTGCCATCGTCTTGTGATAGTCATATTCTAATCTGATTATCTCCACATTCCAGTTACTATCGTCAAATACTGCAAATGACAGCAATGGAGAACCGTCACGGGGTTGCCCTATACTTCCGACATTGACGATTGTTCTATCTTTCTTAGATATAGCAGCCTTTTTGCCGTCTCTCTCTGTTTTCTGATAACTATATACTCCCGGGATATGGGAGTGTCCGACAAAACAGAGAGAATGTTCCATCTCTATCAGACTTGAATATGCATTTCTATCATTTGTAATATACTTCCATAACATTGGATCATCCGGTGATGCGTGGACATACAATACGTTATCTTCAGTTATCTTCAGTGGTAATTTTCCGATTACATTTTTTACCTCTTCGTTCAGTATATTCCTTGTCCATTTGATTGCTTCACGTGCATACATGTTGATTTGATAATCATAATCTGTATCGAGAACAGCATCTTCGTGATTGCCAAGACATATTTTGTCGGTAATAGATGTGACTATATTAAAACACTCTGCCGGATCCGGGCCGTAGCCTACAATATCACCAAGGCAGACTACACGCTTCTCACCTTCCAGCTTGTCAATATATTCCAATGCTTTATTAAGAGCTTCCAGGTTTCCGTGGATGTCTGAAATTATGATTACTTTCATTGTATAAGTTTCTGCTTATTGAGTGTGGACTATAATGGAACTGTATACCATAAAGTAAAATTCGAAAAAACTAAAAAAACAATATACATAATATTATTTTGTCTAAATTAAAGTTCAGCACAAACTAAAACAGATGTGGTGTCAAAAAGATGTGGAAAAAACCCTTTAGTCGTGTTATTTATGAATAAGAGAAGATATTTAATATTATAAGGATTTTATAACGCTTATGGAACTACGGGCTGGAAAAAATAAGATTGATAAGGATGTATTTGAGGAGCTGTGTGGTGCAATTGGCAGGGAGTGCGTTTTTAATAGTATTGAGGAAAGGGGATGTTATTCATTTGATGCTGCAAATGTGAAATACATACCCGATCTGGTAATAACTCCGCATTCCACGGAGCAAGTATCTATCGTTCTATCAATTGCAAACAAACATAATATTCCGATCTGCACATGTAGTACCGGGGATGTTTTGTCAGGAGGAACGGCTCCCATTAGAGGCGGTATTGCGCTTGACCTGAAAAACATGAACAGGATAGAGGAGCTGAATGCAAGAGACCTTACGATAACCGTAGAGCCCGGTGTTGTTATAAAAGATTTGCAGGACAAAGTAGGTAAGTCTCGTCTTTTCTACCCGCCTGAGTCAGGAAGCGAAAGTTTATCAACTATCGGTGAAAGAGTGGCGGAATGTACTGGAGGGATGACTGGTATGAAATATGGAGTAACGAGGGACTATGTTCTTGCCCTGGAGATTGTTCTTCCTGACGGTTCTGTCATAAATGCAGGTCGTAAAACTCTCAAGAGCGTTGCCGGGTACGATCTAACCAGATTCTTCGTTGGATCTGAAGGGACACTGGGGGTATTTACAAAAATAACACTAAAATTGCTACCAATGCCTGAGAAAACAGGCACTGTTATGTCCTGTTTTAAAGATATTGAAAGTGCACTGAATGCTACAGACACAATTTTATCGAAGAATCATTTGAATCCCCGGGCGTTGGAGTTTGCAGATAAAACTTGTATTGATGCTGTCAGA
>CAYTGO010000069.1:0-15247 GCA_964437425.1 uncultured Candidatus Scalindua sp. | reverse complement strand
AACGCAGATCTCCAATAAAGAAAAACGAACGTTCATCAGCGTACTAGTAAGTAGTGTTGCGGTTTTAAAAAGTATTTTAAAGAAGGCGTTCCTGTGTTAGTAAGATGCAGGAACGCCTTCTTCTATTAGCCGTTAGTAGGCTGTTTTATTAATAATTTTCATGGTGTTGAATCCAGGATTTTCTTTACCTTTCCCGGATCATCGGTTTCAATCCAATCCACATTCATATCCGCCAGCTCACGAATACGTTTAATTTGATCATCTACAGATAGCTTATTTACGTAACCAGGGTCTGTTGAAAAGAACGTATATGCTCCAATTGCCATCTGCTTTTCATGAAACGTCTGTATGGTATCATTGTCAATCAGTGTATGTTCAACGTCCACTACTGTTGAGTCAATAAGCTTGCCTATCACATTCATCTCGGTAATAAAAGTTATGAAGCGTTCACCGGTAAACCAACCTGTTAGCCAATTAACAGCAGAACTTATCCCTCCTGATATCTGCTCAAAACGTGACACAAACCGAACTACATCATCAATAATATCCTGTTGGCTGAGCTTTTCAAACCATGCATCCAGATCAATTGCCATATCGTCATCATAGGCAAAGCCGCTTTGAAGCCCGGGATACTCACGTTCAAGATACCATAACATGAATGGATCAAAAGATGTTACCACGACACGCTCTGAAACCCCACACTTCCTGATAATTTTAGCGGCTTCAGTTCCCGTATGCCGCCGCTCCCATTTCGGACGAAAGGCTTTCAATTCCACATTAATCAGTAGTTTGTCGGCAAATTTCGTTAACACCTCCTCCAGAGTAGGAATGGATTCTCCTCTAACAGATAGTTGACGCACCTGGTCAAGGGTCATCTTTGTGATATCTCCCTCATCACCGGTTAACCGCTTTGTGTCTTCGTCGTGAAATACAATTACGTGATTGTCTGATGTTAAAAATACATCAAGTTCAATTCCGTCAGAGCCCGCGTCGAGCGCGGCTTGAAAAGCAGCCATTGTGTTTTCCGGAGCTTTAGAACAATCTCCACGGTGGGCAATTACTAAAGGACGTTGTCCGTTTCTGAAAAAAGGATTACTCATTTTAACCTCCATAACTTGATTAAAAAGGCCGTAGGTTTGTTAAATAAATCGCGACAATCTTTGCTTTATAAGTCGTCCCTCGATGGGTTCAATATACGGTTTTTAAATTCATCTATATGAATTATTAAATTGTTATCCTTTGAAACTGGTACACATTGTAATTGCTATCTATTGCAGAAAACAATATTTAATTTAAACCTCAATAGTCATCAGGTCTTCAGCTAACACAATCTCTCCACTGAATTCCTCTCTGCATTCTCCCAATATATCGTAATCATCACAGATCGGGTAGAAGTGTGTCAGTACGAGCTTCTTACAGTTAGATTCTCTTGCTATCCGTCCTGCAAGAGTAGAATTAAGATGTCCTTCTACCTTAATGTGCTTAGGGTATGAGCACTCCAGTAATAGTATGTCTACGTCACGTGCCAAATCAACAATGCTTTCGCAGTAATCCGTATCTCCGGAATATACAACGGTTTTTCCATCTTTAGATTCTACCCGATACGCGAGGCTGCCCTCGTGATGGTTGATAAGGCTTGAGGTAAGTTTAAAGTTATCAAAGTCCAGATTACCTCCGGATAATTCATTGATAGTGAGGTCATATCCCCTGGGTTCAATAACATGGTTAAATACTTTAGCCAGGTTACGGTAAAACTCCTTCATGCCTGTAGGACCGATTACTGTAAGATCTTTACTTTTGTAATTACTGGGTATCCTCAGTGCAAATAGAAGTGAGATAAGATCTGTAACATGGTCAGGATGGAGGTGTGTATAAATTGCATAATCAACCTCTTTGAAGCTTGAAGACGCTTCTGCAATCTTTCGAAGGGTGCCGGAACCGCCGTCAAGCAGCAATGTCTTGTCCGCAATTTTTATAAGATAGCCGGACGAGCCTCTTCTTGCAGTAACAATAGCAGTTCCTGAACCGAGAATGGTAAGCTTCATTGCGAACTTCCCTTTTCTTAATTATACAGAGACTATACAGAGAAGAGTTATACTACTAAATTTGTCAGAAAAGGTACAGATATTAACCAATACTGGCTGTGGTTAATATCTGTAATCGATAAAATTTTTGTATAAACAAAACAAGCTCACAAAATGTGAACCTATCCTGTTTAGAAATCTGATCCCTCAATCCTAACAGTATCAGGTAATAATTACCCTGAGGTTTAACCACCCGTTATACTGATGAATGGAGAAATAGATATAATTCTTACCGCTTCATTCTGTCCATACTTCTTTGTATAGTTGCATCGTAAATAATCGCCTGCCTTTAAGTCTTTTATATCCAATCTGTCTTCATGGAAAAATTCAGTGCCTCCTCTAATTGAAGTTACGTTTGTCTTTTCATCTCCAAGATAGCATTTTGTATCTTTAGAAAGAATCAACGGATCACAGCCTGAGAGCTCACATTTTTCAAATATAATATGCATTTTCTCAAGATCGACACTTTTTACTGTGCCTTCCATTACGGCAAGGCTTGAAGATCCAGCGGCGAAGCCGGGCCAGTCAACAGATTTTCCAGCATATGCATTTAAACTAAATAAAGATGCACCTAAAAAGAAGGCTAAAAGCATTAATTTCATGGTATACTTCATTTTCACACCCTCTCTCTCTAACTACTAATTAATTTTCTAACAACTTCTTCCTCTTGTATTAATAACAATTATCATGCTGATTCTGTTTCCAGACTCAATAAGAAAAGTAATAAACTTTGCAGGAATAAGGCACTTTAATACATGAGAAAATCTAAGTTCTGAGATTATGTTTTAGAAAATATATACTGTTTTTGATACCATTTCTTCATGGGCATTCAGAATTTAAGGAAAGAAATTAGCAATTTGATACATAAGAGAGGCAAGATAACATTTGCCGATTTTATGGAATTGGCTCTTTATCATCCTGAATATGGATATTATACTTCCGGTAAGGAGAAGATTGGAAAAAAGGGTGACTACTACACAAGCTCAGATGTTCATTCCGTATTTGGTGAACTTATTGCCAGGCAACTGGAACAGATGTGGCGGCTTCTGGGAAGTGGCAGGTTCACTGTAGTAGAGATAGGTGCGGGTAAAGGGTGGCTGTGTCATGATATACTCAGCTGTATAAGAGATGAATATCCCGTATTTTTTGAGAAAATTGATTACAAGATAGTTGAGATAAGCAGGGATCTGATTGAGAGGCAATCTGATACTCTAAAAGGGTTTGAAGAAAAGGTATCGTGGGAATCTTTTTCTGAAGGCGGATTTTCCTTTAGCCCGATTGAAGGGTGCTTTTTATCAAATGAGTTTGTGGATTCACTTTCTGTGCATCAGGTGATAGTAGAGGATAATTGTTTAAAAGAAATTTATGTAACAACAACGGACGGTGTGTTCTGTGAGAAGACAGATGAACTGTCAAATTCTGAATTGGAAAACTATTTTAAAGAGTTGAAAATAAATCTAAAAGAGGGGCAGAGGGCAGAGGTAAATCTGAAGGCTCTTGATTGGGTGAAAAATATATATCGTTGCTTAAATAGAGGTTTTGTTATAACCATAGACTATGGCCATCTGGCGGATGAGCTCTATTCTGATGAGAGGTATAGAGGGACGTTGATCTGTTATTACGAGCACACGACAAGTGAGAATCCGTATGAAAGAGTGGGGAATCAGGATATAACATCCCACGTAAATTTCAGCAGCATAATAGAAGAAGGGCTCAAATCCGGATTAAGCACAACAGGTTTTGTCAGGCAGTCAAACTTTCTAATAGCGCTTGGTATTCTCAATAAAATGAATGATGTGAAGGGTGATATCAGTAAACTCCTGACAATGAAGAACCTCTTCCTGCCGGGCGGGATGGGCGACGTGTTTAAGGTATTAATACAGCATAAGGGGATTGGTAATCCGGAATTAATTGGTTTAAGAAGCATGTCCGAACCGGGACTTGCGAGGGAGATTGAAGGGTGTTGATTTGTGATTAATCCTGCTCTTGCTCAATATCCTGGACTGTATCGGCAAGCTCGACCATTATAGATTCAACGTCTTCTTTGCTGATGCCTAGAACGTCAAGAGTGTTCTTTTCAATCTCATACATGAGTCCGTCGTTGCCAAGCCCAACACCAAGCATGCAACTTATTGCATCTGCAAGATGCACGATATATGTCAGTGTCTTATGTGTTTCGGTTTTGTCTGGTTGGTGATGATATTGTACTGCTTCCACAAGTGAAGAAGGGAGATTCCATTTCTTTATTATTCTTCCGCCTACCTGGGGATGTCCAAAGCCAAGAACATCCTGCTCTGCTTTATTAAAAGGAATTTTATCCTTTTCAGATTTCTCCATTACCTGATTAAATTGATCCTCAGCAAAACTACTCAGAATAATCTTCCCAATATCGATTAACAACCCTGCTATGTAAGCTTCCTCACAATCTTTATACCCGATACGCTGAGCAATTATTTTTGCACAGGTACCACTGGCAATGGAATGTTGCCAAAGCATTCCTTCTTCAAGCCCATATGCAGGTATCTCCTTATTTAACATATCGTGCGTGGATGAGGTTAAGGCAATGCTCTTAACAGTTTCAAGGCCAAGGCAGACAATTGCATGGGATATGGTAGATATCCTACTGGCAAAACCGTAAATAGGAGAATTTGCAAGCTTAAGAATATTTACTGCTAACGTTGGGTCTCGCTCAAATATCTTTGACAGATCCTGAGCAGAAGAATCATCCTTTTTTGTAATTTCTAGAATTTTTATTATACTCTGTGGTAAAGGTGGCATCTCTTTTACTTTGTTTACCAACTTAATAAGTGTTATTTTACCCATAGCCGTACCTCACGATTATTACATAGCTTGTGAAAAGTAATTTTCAATAACAGGCTTACAGAATACAAACCTAACGTATTATAATTACATACTTGCAAATATCAAGAGATGAAAAACGGAATTTTAACATCCTTAAATTATTTGATATGCATATAGTACATGTTTGAAAATTCATTCTGGAATGGTATGATTTGGAACTTGCGAGGTAGAGTTTATTCTTGACTTGCCATATTGTGAAACTTACACTTATCAACGTGAACTATATTTAAATGTGCAGTGATACAAAACTTATTTCTCCATGGAAAACATATCGAATCTAGATCTTAAATCATGGGCAATTATTATTCCTTGTGGCCTTATTGCCCTGTTCGGACTATATAAAATCCTGCGACAGAGTATCTCATTAATGTTCTGGGTCGCATTAGTAATTATTGGTTCCCTTGGTGTAGGTTATATCCTGAAGCCTGATATGACGCGTCAGGTTGTTTCTAAAATCAAGTCAGGAGATATTAAAAACCTGATTTCGGAAGAACAGGAAGCACAGGAAGCACATAAAGCACAGGAAGAGTCACAACATTAACACCGGAATACAGCAGGCCTCGTTCAATTAGGTTCAGGACATATTTCCTTAAATACTTCAGTAGTTTCAAAGTCAGCTCTTAATATTTCTAAAAACTATTTGTCATTAATGTACTAAAATGAATTTTCCTCTAAAAAAGAATTTATACTGGATTCTCGGATTTGTGGCATTAATCTGGGTAATCGAATTTATTAACTTTTCAATGGGCCACCGCCTTTCCGATTGGGGCATACTCCCGCGAACAGTAAAAGGACTTAAAGGCATTCCGTTAAGCCCTTTTCTACACGCAAGCTTAATCCATATTATGATGAATACCATACCATTAGCGGTCCTCGGTGGATTTGTTATATTGAATGGCAGGCAAATATTTTTCGAAATATCCATTATCATTATTCTTGTAAGTGGTACTGCTCTATGGCTGTTTGGTCGTTCATCTTATCATGTGGGCGCCAGTGGCCTGATCTTTGGATACTTCGGTTATCTGGTTTTACGTGCCTGGTATGATCGTAGTTTGAAATCGTTTATTATAGCCTTTGTCACCGTCTCTCTTTACGGAGGAATTATATGGGGGATGTTGCCAACATTTTCACGTATTTCGTGGGAAGGTCATCTCTTTGGGCTGCTTGCCGGAATTCTTGCCGCTCGCCTTGAGAAAACAAAAAAATAGAGATATGAATAAGTCTATTGGGAAGCACATTCGTGTTTGCTTGTCTTCAGATTCTTTAGCTTCTGCAGTAAGTCTTGCAATATTACTGCTAGAAACAGTTCCACAAATCTTAGAAAAATCCAGATATATATTTAAACATTGGAATTGATGATTAGAGAAAGGCGAAATGAAAATGAAAAAACATTCAAGTCTCTACACAATATTGATAGCGGTCCTGTTGCTTGTTCAGCAGTTTATTTCAGGCTGTGCAACGACAGTAACAAAGGACCTGCACAAAGAGGATTTATACAAGAAGGATGTACAGGAGGAGGAATTGGTCACGGGGGATCTGCGCAAAGAAGATTTGGTCAAAGATGAGTTGCATAAGGAAGAAGTGGATCTGGTTAGCCAGAAACTTTTTAATATTAAATGTGCTCTCTGTCATGAACTGCCGGATGTTAATGTCTATCCTTATACGCCGGAACAGTGGTCAAGTGTGATCGACAACATGCACGATACAAAAGAATCCAGGAAATTTATAACAGTAGAAGAGGAAGATAAAATAAAGGATTATTTGGGAAGGTTGAGCCAGGCAAAGTAGGTTGCTATTGTGCACAACCATCCTTTCAAGGGAAAGGATAGTGAAATGGAAGACAAAAAGATACAGAATGAAACTACACACTTAGAAAGTGAATTAAGCAGGAGAGATTTCGTGAAACGTGGCCTTGCCGTTGGACAGGCCGTTTTCATTGGTGGCGTACTGGTTGGTAATTTTGCAGGTTGTACGACTGCACCGAAGAAGGAAGAGGGGGCAAAGATAGGAAGGAAGAAGAGTATCAAGTTTGCTCACGTAACAGATACCCACGTTACGTTCTCCGGTAAGAATGGTACTGCCCTGAAAGAGGAGAGCTTCAATATTTTCAGGGATGTAATAGGTCAGGTCAATAATATGCCCGATATAGACTTTATCCTTTTCGGTGGTGACAATATAAATAACACGGACCCTGGTGCAAAAGATTTTAATGAGTTTATGGACATTATGTCAACAGTCAAGGTTCCCTATTTTGCACAATTCGGAAATCGTGAAGTATCTCCCATTCCCCCAGGTGTTGCACTGTCAAAGAGCCAGTATGCTGAGAAGATGAAGGACCACGGACTGGATGCAGGTCGTTATGCATGGAGCGTATCGCCTGTGCCGGGCTTGAGGATATTAGGATTGGACACTACCATAGAAGGTCACGATAACGGTGAAATCTCTAAGGAAGAGCTCAATTGGATAAAGGAAGAGATAGAGAAATATTCAAATGATATGATTGTTACGCTCAGCCATCATCTCTTCTTGCCTACATGGGGAAGCAGAGATATACCAAAATGGAAGAAGAAATATCTCTTGGAGAATTATCAGGACGTTAATGCCGTTCTTGATGCTGCACCACAGGTCAAGGCGTGCCTGATGGGACATCATCATGTCTCAAAGATTCAGACGATCAACGGGCTTCACTACATCGCCTCCCCGGCAACCGTTCAGTATCCGCACGCCTTCAGGACAATATCTATTAATGATAACGTAGCAAGGCTGGAGTTCCATCAGATTAGAGACCAGGGGATTATCGAACTGGGAAAACAAAACCTGTCAACAAGCAAGAATGCAGAAGAATATGCAGGGGGCAGTGCTGGTGATATACTGGCTTACTGTCATGGTAGTGCGGGTGATAATAATGTTGTATTGAAGTTTAGATGAGATTAGAAGTTAGAATCTAGAGGCAAGATTCACCGCAGCATTCAGCACCAGGAAGTTCAAGCCATTTTTTCCTCTTGATTGGGTGGAAATTGGGAAATATCACACACAATTACATTTCGCTCATAGATGTTAACCTCATGACATACTGAAGATTATTCATTGTATCATTCAGTCATATCAATGCTTAAGTGAAGTTTCAAAGAAAAACCTCCTTACAGTGCATGTGTGGTATGTAATGTGCAATAAACTAAACAATGAATGTTGTCACATTACTGAATACCTCAATAAGAGAGATGACAGCGAGGTTATATAACTTTTAAATAATAAAGGAAATGTTATGCAAAAGGCAAAAAAAGATTCTGACAGAAGGATAGAAGACAGGATAGAACTTCCATTGCAGATATCACTTTACGATCAGAGTGGTAAGGCGATAAATATCAGTGCTACAGGTGTTTATTTTGAGGTAATAACAGATGACATAGAAGCGTTTGCTCCTGGTGCAACAGTTCCAATTCGAATAACAGTGGATACTTTAACACTTGGCAAAGGTAGCGGGAAGGTTAAACTTAGTGGAAACGGAACCGTTATCAGGAGCGATGTAAAAAATGTCACCAGCCACGGTATTGAAATAGGTGTAGCTATGCAGTTCATTGATCGTCTTGATATTTCAGACGTTTCTGTATGATTGAAGAACAGTCTCAAATTTTACCATCCTCCATAAATTGCTCATCCTGATTCAACTAACTAAAGATATCTCATGTTTTTGAGATAATGCTAATCAAGTATTTCCATATCACTCTCTTTTTGCTTTTGTCTTAAATCCATAGATTACAGTTGCCTTCCTGCTTTTCCTCTTGATTTTCATTGACATGCCATTATTCTACTATGTGTTGAACTTCCTAATTGACCTGAAGAATTTTATTTTCTGTAAACTTGAATGTTTTATATGAAACAGACCCTGGAAGAACTTATAGATGAATTTATAAAGCTTGAACTAAATGTTGCTGATGTGTACAAGGTTTTTCTCAATACATTTCCTGAAGATTCAGAATTATGGTTGAAACTTATCCAGGAGGAAGAAAAACATGCAGACTTAATCCAGAGTATGAGAAGCACATTTTTATTACCACGTCAATTTCCTTCTGATCTATTAGCTTCGTCAAGGCAAATGCTGAGCAAGACAAACAACAGGTTGATTTCGATACTTAAGAAGTACCGCAAAAAACCACCTTTAAGAGAATCTGCATTTAAGGTTGCTCTGGATATCGAAAGATCTGCCGGGGAATTTAACTTTCAGCTTGCTACTGAGAAATTACCGGATTCAGGTATTATGAAAATCTTTCAGGAGTTAAATAGAGATTGCAGGAATCATGCAAAAAAAATTAACACCTATATGCATAATAATGGAATTAGATTAGAGGCTAATAAGTAAGAGTAATTATTTTTTGATAGTTTACTCTGGTTGTTTTTTCTCCTTGTCCTCGGCGCTTTCCAGTCCGGGGAGCGACCTCCGCGTTAAAACAAAACCCCAGCGGTTTATTCATTTAAAATTTTTAACATATGTTTGTGTATTTTTCCGTTTGAAGCAGTGACGTTTTTCATCATCAGATTGTATCTCTTCCCTTGTGTATCGGTGATCCTTCCTCCGGCTTCTGTTATTATCAAGCTACCGGCTGCAAAGTCCCACGGATTAAGTTTTAATTCCCAGTATCCGTCAAATCTGCCGCAGGCAGTATAGCAAAGATCCAGTGCGGCTGAGCCTGTCCTTCTGATGCCATGGACGTTTTCATAAAAAAACTTTTTCATCTGGCCAAGACTTTTCCTCATCAATAACCCTCGTTCATAGTAAAACCCCAAAACCAGTAGTGAGTTGCTTAATTTGCTTACGTTAGAAACATTGATTTTCTTGTTGTTGAGAAATGCTCCTTTACTCTTTTCTGCAAAAAACAGTTCGTTCTTAAGAGGGTCAAAGACAACACCGATCAGAGGTTTCCCTTTCTTGTATAATGCGATTGACACACAAAACATGGGGAATTTATGATAGAAGTTGTTTGTGCCGTCGAGCGGATCTATTACCCAGCAGTAATCAGACTTTTGTGTCTCTTCACCGGATTCTTCTGTTAGTAGAGAATGGTCGGGAAATTTCTTTTTTATTATACTGATGATTTTGCTCTCAGCTGCTAAGTCGGCTTCTGTTACCAGGTCATATGTATTTTTCTTAGTAGTGGCATCGATGTTTTTAGAATAATAGTGTAGTATTATTTGCCCAGCTTCTTTAGCTGCTTTTATAGCGGTGCTTTTCATTTTTCTATTTATAGAGATTTTCAATAAATTTAAGAGGTCTTATGAAATATTAACCACCCCATTTCCCCTCCTTACGAAGAAGGGGATTAAGGGGTGGTTTTCATCATATTGAGAGCATTCTGATTTTTTCTTTATTTTTTTAAAAGATAATAGAGCCTGCCGTATGTATTTAAATTTCCCGCTTTATACATGGCCCTATCTCCAATTCCAAAAAAGACATCTGCCCTGGCTGGTGTTTTTATAGCACTTCCAGTATCCTGGTCCAGAACAAAGAATGATTTTTCTACTTGCCATTTTTCCTTAGACCTGTTGGCGGCTCCCGGCCTCTGTGTCCCAATCGTGGCAAAGGCTAATCCGCCCGGTGGAAAGACTTTTTTGTCAGTTGCTATACTTCGCATCGAGGTAACAGGTACACCTATAGAACCGTGAGGGACAGCATGAGGCACTTTTTTGAAGAAGATAAATCTATCGTTTTGCCTGAGATAATGATCCAATTCACCCGGATGCCGGTCAAAATATTCTATTAATACAGGAAGGGTTAACTCCTCTTCCTGAACCTTGCCGTCCAGAACTAATAACCGGCCTATACTCGTATAAGAGTGTCCTGAGTTCCCCGCATACCCGACATACACCTTCTCGCCTGACGGAAGTCTGATCTGACCGGAGCCTTGAACATGGATGAGATAGGCTTCCAGCTTTGATTTGAGGTAGGCTATCTCAGTACCACGTAGCAGATTGCGCTCCTCAATTTCACGGCGCGTAAAATACGGCTTTTTGAAATCTGCCGGTTTCTCATAAAGTGGGTATCGAAATGTTTCTGTGGGCGTTAAGCTTCCGTCGTAAATGGGAGTTCCGTAACCGGTAAAATGTACCTCTCCATTGTACATTGTTCCAACAGCCTGAAAGACCCTGAAGTTTTTAGAGACAAATTCATTCAACTCCTGTGAATTTTTACATCGAATGTATCCATCCCGGAAAAGCTGTAAAGTTTCTATCTGCTTTTTCGGAGTGAAACCTATCGAGCTGAAAGTGCTTGGGTAAGACTTTATATTCTTAAAGTATTTAAGACTGTTACTTATGGATTGCAATAAAAGATCATTGTCATAATCATCTCTAAAATCAGGAAACTGTTCCGGATTTGAGATCTCAGACAGGCCCAATCCCGGTTTCATTGGTAATAGAAGAGGCTTTTTCACAGCGGAGGAGCAACCTGTCTGTAGAATAATAAATAACATTGCAGCTGCCAATAAAAGGTTAAGACTGTTATTTCTCGGTTTCATTAAATACCTGCTCCTTTTTCTGGAAAATGTAATAACTAAGACTCTTTCTGATTGATATTGGACAATCGACCCTAATTTAATTATTATAATACCATAGCGCGACATAGCCGCAATCAAATTAAAAACAATTTAGAGGTTCCCGCCTAACAAGCTGGCGGACAGGCACGGATTTTAAAACTTTTTCCGGAGGATTAAATCCATGATGCGAAAATTAATTGTTGTATTAGCTTTATGTTCGGTTGCTTTGTATGGATGTGTTACTAATCCGGTTACCGGTAAACGAGAGCTGGTATTGGTGCCAACATCTTATGAACTTCAGATAGGTAGTAAACAGTATCTACCCAGCCGTCAGATGCAGGGTGGGGACTATGTGGTTGACCCGGAGCTGACTAAATATGTGAATGGTGTGGGTCAGAGGTTGGCCGCAGTAAGTGACCGCAAACTGCCTTATGAATTCGTGGTTCTTAACAACTCGGTACCCAATGCCTGGGCTTTGCCGGGAGGAAAGATAGCAATTAATCGTGGGCTATTGACAGAACTGAATAACGAAGCCGAACTGGCAGCGGTTTTGGGGCATGAGATAGTACATGCTGCGGCAAAACACGGAGCGAAGGGAATGCAACGCGGAATCCTGTTGCAGGGAGCGGTGGCGGCAGCCGGTATCGCTTCACGCGGCAGCAATTACGAGAACATCGCTGTGCGTGGCTCACAAACTGCAGCTGGTCTAATCAACCAGAAATATGGAAGAAATGCTGAGAGCGAATCTGATCTCTATGGTATGGAATATATGTCACGTGCCGGGTATGATCCAAGGGCAGCTATCAGCCTGCAGGAAGTATTCTTACGGTTATCAGAAGGAAATGAAACGGACTGGTTGTCCGGACTGTTTTCAAGCCATCCACCATCACAACAACGTGTAGAGGCAAATCGTGCCACAGCCAAAACCCTGCCGGAGTCCGGCGAGTTGGGTGTCCAGCGCTATAAAGATAAGATTGCACGCATGATACGGACTAAGGATGATTACCATGCATTTGACATGGGGAGTAAAGCACTCGGTGAAGGAAAAGCCAAAGAAGCTTTGTCTCTTGCGCAACAGGCAATTCGTGGTGAACCCAATGAAGGACGATTCCATGCCCTGGTTGGAGACGTATACATGGAACAGCAACAGTACCAGGATGCCCTGACAAGCTATAACAAGGCAGTGGAACTTAATAGTGAGTTTTTCTACTTCTATGTTCAGCGCGGTTTAAATAAACAGAAACTGGGTGATCAGCAGGGGGCTCGTACCGATCTTGAGAGAAGTACTAAACTACTTCCTACCGCACCTGCTTTAAATGCTCTTGGTAAAATGTCCCTGGCTCATGGGAATCTGCCGGAAGCCATGCAATATTTTAAAGATGCTGCTGTCTCTAATTCAGAACCGGGAAGAGAAGCTGCACGGTCGTTTGTGAAGCTTGACTTACATCACCACCCAGGCAGTCACATAAAGACACGTGTCAACCTGGATCAGAAGCGATATGTTATTATCACGGTTACCAATCCTACTCTAATATCTGTCAGTGACGTGAAAGTGAAGATTATCTATCCGGATACACAGGGTAAGGTACTGGAAATGGTAAAAGATGTAAGCGGTATTCTTCCTTCCGGAAAGTCAACTATTGTGGAAACCGGAATTGGACCTGTTAATGGTTCTAAGGAGTTAAGATATTTGAGAGCAAACGTATTCAAGGCTAATGTGGTGAAATAATCATGAAAAAAACAATCCTATTCCTGGTAATAGTTCTGATGTTTTCCTGTACGTCTATACAGGCTAAGATGTCTATGAGAATAATTTCCAGGAACAAACGGTCGCATGAAGAAAAAGTAGTTGCCGCTAATGAAGAGAAAAAAGAGGCAACAAAGGCAGTAGAGGTAGAAGAGGATATGGAGGTAACAGAAGCAACAAAAGCAGCAGAGGCAATAGAAGCAGTAGAAGTAAGAGAAGTAACAGAAACAAAAGAAGCAACGGAAGCAATAGAGGCAACAAAGGTAACAGAGGCATCAGGAGCGACTGAGGCAGCAGAGGCAGCCGAAGCAAAAGAGATAGTTGAGGCAGCAGAGGCAGTCGATGAAGCAGAGGCAGCCGAAGCAACAGAGATAGTTGAGGTAACAGAGGTAGTTGATGAAGCAGAGACAGCCGAAGTAACAGAGACAGTTGAGGCAGCAGAGGCAGCCGAAGCAACAGAGATAGTTGAGGTAACAGAGGTAGTTGATGAAGCAGAGACAGCCGAAGTAACAGAGACAGTTGAGGCAGCAGAGGCAGCCGAAGCAACAGAGACAGTAGAAGCAACACAGGCTAAAATGCCTATGAGAATAATTTCCAGGTACAAACGGTTGTATGGAGAAAAGGTAGTTGCCGATAATGGAGAGAAAAAAGAGGCAACAAAGTCTGCAGAGATAGAAGAGGCAAAAGAGGAGGTTGAGGTAACAGAAGCAACTGAGGGAGCAGATGTAGATGCGGTAGCAGGGACAACTGAGATAAAAGAGGTAGCTGAGACAACGGAAGCAGCAGGTGCAATTGAGTCTGCAGAGGTGGAAGAGGTAAAAGAGGCGGTTGAGATGACAGAAGCAACAAAGACCGTAGAAGTGACAGAGACTTCAGATGTAATTGAGGAGAGAGAAGTAATTGAGGCTGCAAACGTTGAAGAGGTAAAAGAGACTTCAGAAGTAACTGTAGCAGCAGATGCAGAGGTGGTAGCTAAAAAGAGACCGGCAGCTGAGACAGCGGAAGCAGTAGAAGCAATTGAGTCTGCAGAGGTGGAAGAGGTAAAAGAGGCGGCTGAGATAACAGAAGTAACAAAGGCAGTAGAGGTAACAGAAGCTGCAAAGGTAGAAGAGGTAACAGAGTCAAAAGAGATAAAAGAGCCCACAGAGACAGGACCCGTTGATTATGAAGCGTTGGGGCTTCGTTCTGTAGAATTAAACCCAAATGATTATCCGGACGAAGTCATAGCTCTGCTTGAACCTCATAAAAATAACGAGAACAACGACAGTGTTTTATTCTATAGCAGTTTGGGATTGGCTTATAAAAGCAAAGGTAGGCTTAAAGCAGCAATTGCTGTGTACAAGCGTGCATTAAAATTAGTGCCAAACGTACCAGCTCCTTCAATTCAATATAATTTAGGGATTGCATATTATTATAATAATGAATTACATAAATCATTTAGCTGTTTTCTAAATAGTTCTGCACAAAGACCCGACCACCTCGGTACAGAAAAATGGATTAAACAACTTGCTGATGAATTAGACATATATAAGGTTCCCAACACCAGCAAGTTGCAGTTAGTTGTTAATCAGAAGATAAGCGTTAACAGAAAAAAAGATGATAGAGAATCAAGGCTCAGGATGTATTTGACGCAAGACGGTGGCTGTATCCAGGAACTGTCAGTTAAGGATAAAATATATTCATACGGTATTGACAGTGATATTAAGAGACCGGTAGATTATATAATCATTGATAATGACGGTGATGGATCTTTTGATAGTGTTGTAAATAATAAAGGCAAATTTGGTGTGCCTACATGGGCGTATAATCCGGAGTAGATATTAGAAAAAAGAGGTTCACCGCAAAGGCGCTAAGGGCGCTCCCCGGACTGGAAAGCGCCGAGGACAAGAAGAAAAACTATCTTATAGGTAAAAAACGCCTTTAACTTTAGTCACTTTAAACTTTAGCTCACTTTAGTCACTTACCTTTAAAAAGGGCTGCATATGGAAGTAGGAACAAAACTAAAAATCCAGATTGAAGGTTCT
>CAYTGO010000068.1:0-15424 GCA_964437425.1 uncultured Candidatus Scalindua sp. | reverse complement strand
TGCGAGACGTTCGTGGCGATCACGAAGAAACGCATGTTCGGATAGGTTTCTTTGCACTCGCGCATGGCATCGGCGATAAACTCGACGTTTGTCATCGTGTCGTCCGACATGCCGAAATGGTGCCGGGCGTCTCTGCCGTACTGTTCAATACCCGTGTCGACCGACTTGAGGATGGCAACGCGTTTCAACTCTTGCACATCCTGCTTGTCATCTGGGTCTCCAAGGGTCTTGCGCGTCGCCGGGTTGGTGACATCATAAATTGTCAGGTAGTTGGGTGTCTCTTCGATCCAACCGCGATCCTTTAGCACCTGGAACCCAGCCTTGATCGTCTCGTCACTGTGACCACGCGCCGTAATCAGCGACAAAGGCCTCTGACGATTACAGGCGCTTACAAAGATACCCCAGGAGGGTGCCTGCCAGAGATGTTCATTACCCGAATCGATAGCAGCTTCGATTTGTTTGACGAATGGCTGCCCCTGCGGCGGAACATCTGGCAGGTCGCTATAATAGCGCAATGCGTCGTCACCGCTCCACGATTTCCATTTGCCAACCTTGCCGAGTTGGTCTCTGATGTCCATGTAGTCACCGGCAGAGAGTTCCATCTCACTACCGTCTTCGGTATTGACCAGGACGAAGGGAACTTTGACCTTCATGATGTTCTTGTCAAAGTCGAAGAAGTAAAAGTCCATTGCCTTAGTAGTCATATCTAATCTCCTCGTACGGCGTCACGATTTGCCGTTTATTGGATTGAAAAACAGATAACACGTGATGCCAACAGTCACAAATACAAGCCCTACAATCTCGATAATTGTAGGTATTGATCCACCAATCAAAAAATATCCAATTAATAGCGCGAAAGGTACCTGGAAAGCCTGGGTGGAATCTACTGCCACAATTTCAAATGAATTCTCAGCGGTATGCCGGGCATAGAGAAATATAGTTGTTGCAATAATTCCTCCTGTTATGGCGAGACAAGCTGTTCCAAAAAGCTGTTCTGTATTTGGGGGATATGGTTGAACTATTAACCATGGTATTACCAGTACCGGCAGAGCCCCTGCAGTCATCATCCAAACCCGACAGAGTGCGTTATCCATTACTTTATCCTTAATATGCGGTACACTCGGGTGATCACCATTTTTTGCAAAGCCGCAAAGACTATTACCAAAGGGGTAACAGATTGCGGCTATCATTACCGGTAATACTCCACCAACAATCTTAATTGATAAAACTGTAAACTCGTTTAAATTCACAAGTACAATGCCCGCAAAAACCACTAGAGCAAAGATTATCCCCTTGCCGGGAACTCTCTTCCCCATTAGACGAAGCACAAGTGGTGTTGCCAGAATTGTAGATTGCCAGGTCGTAGCAACTACCCATCCCGGCGCATAACTGGCGGCAAAGCAGAGTGCGCAATAGAAGCATCCAAATCCAACTCCACCTGACAGTATCCAGAAACGCCAATGCCTGTAGAAACAGGCCGCAGAATTTCTGATAGTTTTAACTCCGTTCTTCACTGTTATGAATAACGTAAGAAGGATGAATACAAAGCCAAATCGAAGTGCAGCAGTCCAGAACCAGTGCCCACCTGCCATGTCCATCCACTGGTTTAGCACAAATGTACCAGAGAAGAAGAAAGACGCCATGACTCCTAGTCCTATTAAACGAATCATACACTCATTTCCTTGCTGTTTTTGAGTTCATTTGAAAAGGACTTATTTCTGGCTTTGCGTTCTCCTTGTCTTCGGCGCTATAGTCAATGTTCAATGCTGAGAACTCCTACGCTTATCATTCCATCTGTGTGGTAGCAATCAGCCCCCGCACTCTTTTAATGCATCCTCAAGACTTAATGCAAACCAGAAATCATACCCATCACTAGTCTTATATGTCAGAGAACCATGGCGTTTAACAAGTGCGCAAACCATCTTTTGCTGAGCCGGATCTTTCCAATGAGCCTGTGCATCAGCGATTACCTTCCAGGGATCTTGTGATGGATCTTCTGCCATTTTCACCTGCCAACGCACAACAGCAAGATCATCTTGCTGCAACCTAGTGCAGATATCCATACTACCCGGCAGCATCTTCCCGGAACCAACCTCACCATTGCCATACTTAGGATCTGCCTGGGCCTCCCAATAGAAACGATACGGATGATTAGAACCAAGAATCGGAGTCTTTAAGCCTTCAATCACCTCAATGATCATCGCGTGATCAGGATCCAGAAACATCCCCCCAAACCGCTGCCGGGGGTCTTTCCCATAAGCAGTCATCGGAATCGTATAACCGGAATTTCCATGGGGTTTGAGCAAAGTACGAATCATATCCCGTTCAAACTGACGGAAATAGCCGACTGGTATCAAGCCGCCCCATACCGGATTAGCAGGAGGAGTAAAATTTGTACCCTGATCATCAGGAGCCGCGATCGGAGTTGAATTGATCCGCGTCTCATAAAGATGAGTTTCGTCATGCTTTATACCATTCGCCTCAAGCAACTCACGACAACGAAAAGTCACGGGATCTTTCATCGAATCCCGCAGAGGATCAAGCAGTCGTATGGGTGGATAGTGAAAAAACTGAAGAGTCTTGTGATTAACCAGCCCCACACCCAGGGTCAAAAAGAAACGCCACGCATCTTGACCATCGATCTTCAATCCATTTGGATTCCACATCGGGCGGTCAACATTATCAGTGCTCCATACCTTTCTCCCCTTTATCTGCTGAACAGGTCCTTTCCAGGCTTCCCAGCCAATATCCAAAATAGCGGGTATCCTCTCCGCATAAGCAGCATTCTGAGTTTCAGATGGGCCATCGATCTCAAGGATGTAATCTGAACCCTCGATCCGAATCGAAGCCTTTGTCTTTGGCTCTGAAAAACCGTCACGTTCCAGGGTTTGTCCGAACCAATGAAGAATGGTATCCTCCAGACTCTCTTTACTACCTGGAATATTCGGATAGGCAAATAGAATTTTTAAATCTTCTTCAGAAAACGGTTTCCCTTTTTCAATTTTTCCTTGCGAATCCTTACTGTCAGGCCCTACGAGTGGTATACTGATTTGTGCCATATTCTTTACTCCTTTCCTGGTGACGTGCCACCTCTTTGCGTTATACGTAAATGTTCATACCGGTTTCGGAATGGAATACCGGCTAAAATATTTTAAGAAAAGTAATATTGATAACTGTACCTTCACCACGGTCCTTTGATTCAAATTCCCATTGAGCCCTCACAGAGACATTTATTTTCCATTTAGGAATAAACTTTATAACTTCCGGCCCTGCCGAGAAAGTCTTGTCATGTACATTCTTATCCCAGGTTATATCACTGCCGCTGTCATCGGTTACCTGCCACTGGCCATAACCTGCTATTCCAAACTGCCAGTCTTTCGGAAGACTTTTACCCAGGCCCCATTCAAAAAGAAAATTATCTCCTGGTCGAACATCAATATTCCTTCTTTTTTTCGTATGTATTTCATACCGGTTGAGAAGTGAGAATGACCATGTTTTGTCGTCATCCGGATAGTAAGTAACCCCTGCCGTAAACAGTCCTGTCAGAAAACCTTTACCCGGGGATGCATTACTGAGCGGATTAAAATGTCCGGTAGGAATGAAAGCGGCCGCTGCAACTACTGTATCATAATTGTCACCATGCCAGGCAATACCTAAAGGTTCGAGAAAAATATCCCCGAGACTAAAGGAATTATCTTTTACACCTGTTTTATTAAATTCAACGTCACTGTAGTTAATCGGGATAAAGAAATCTGTGAAATAATCTCCTCCCATTATCTTCTTTTTCGTAACCCAGATAGGCCGGTGTACGCTTGAGTAAATAACGGCATGGTATCCAAGTTGTTTTTTATTTTTATTCTCGTCCTTAAGATTATCTGAAACGTATAAAAAGTTGTACTGCTTATAATAAATTCCCGGTCCCGGTATAGTAGAACCTTTGATTCCTTCCACACCAAGAGGATAGTGACCTGTTTCACCGGTACAGATAGCCAACGGCATAGTAAACGATAGGCAGAGAATAATTATACCTTTAGAAAGCTTTTTTATCATAATACCCTCCTCTCTATTAACTCACTGTTTCACTAGACAATGTCAGCACTTTCGCAAAGCGCTTTGGCTTCCTTTAAATCCACAGTATCAAAACCCTCTGTAAACCAGCCGTATATCGGTTCGAGCATCTCGCGTGCCTCTGCCTGTTTGCCCTTTTTACACCAGAGACGACTGAGGCTCAGCGCCGCGCGCAGCTCCAGCGATTTCGCCTGGTCTTGGCGAGCAATGTCAAGCGCTTGTTGAAAACAGGATTCCGCACTATCCTCATGCGTACCGGATTGTTGAAGTTGTAGCTCCCCTTTAAGCCGAAATCGTTCTGCATCCCAGAAGTGTTCCTTGGTCTTATCAGCCAGGACCTGTGCCTCATCCAGCGCATCCAGCCCTTCTTTGCTCTTTTCTCTTATTCGGAATACGTCTGCTGACAAATATCGAAAGTATGCCGATCCAAGTTGTGACCCCTGCGCACGCCAGTCTATAAGACCCTGCTGCATCTGAGCGATTACGTCTTCTTCTTGTCCAAGTTCAGCCAGTGCCCATCCTCGTAATATTTTTGCCCACCCTATCCAGAAAGGAAACCCATTTTTGGTTGCGATTGCAATGGCAGCATCCGCATACTCCAGGGTCCTACGTCCATCGTAACTGAACTGGTGTAACCAGGCTGCAAAACAACCCGCCAGTGCCACGCTAAACGGGTGATTAATTTCCTCGGCGATCCTGATTGCCTCGCGGCTTTCGTGCAGTGCCTGGTCGGGATAGCCAAGTAACCATAGTACCCAGGATTTGTATGATCTGCAGGTCACATGCGGGTCAATTACATCATATGCTTCTTTGATAAATGGTGTTGTACTACCCTGCTCCGCTACTGAAGAGCCAATCCCATGATCAATATGTAACCTGGACTTTGACAATTGTCCTAAATAAAAATACGTTGACCCCAGTGCCCGGTGCGACGCTATTAAAAACGCCCGGTCCTTTACATTTTCAGCCAGTGTAATCAGTTCATTTCCAAGCTGAAGGGCAGTCTCATATTCAGCCCGTAAGCAATGATATCTCCACATTCCGTACAATGCCGGAAAATGCTGCACATCCTCTCCTATCTGCCGGCAAAGTTCATACGCCCGTTTATATACTTGTTCCACTTCACTGGCTGCATAGCCTGAGGTAGCTGTCAGAGGTACAGCCAGGGTTATCTGCAGTTGCAGCTCCTGTTCATTACGTTTGGGAGTATCAGGAAAAGTTTCAAGCAGTTTCAGTCCTTTTGTGAGGTGATCTATCGCTTCCAGATTAGCCGAGTTTCCAACAGCCTTCTTCCCAGCCTGTTCCCAATAATTAATGGCCTGCTCGTAGAGATTTGCCTCTGTGTAATGATGGGCCAAAAGTTCCGGTGCTGTTTCTGCGGTATCCGGAAACTGCTTCTCCAGCACCTGCGCAATGCGCTTATGGTATTGCTTACGGGTGCTGTTAAGTAACGACTGATAAGCTACATCCTGCACCATAGCGTGTTTGAACTCATAATGCAGGTCACTGGTAGCCAGCGAACCGCTGCAATAAATAAGCACAGCTTCTACCAATTTGGCTAACGAGTCATCCAGATCTTGCTTGTCTAGAGGCGACACGGCAGATAACAGATCATAGCTGAAGGTGCGCCCTACAACCGACGCAAGTTGCGCAACTTGTTTTGGTTGTGACAGGTTATCAAGGCGTGCCATCAGCGAGTCTTGGAGTGATTCCGGTATTGACAGTTCCTGCAGCGAGCCCGACAAAGAGAACCTGTCTCCTGAATCCCGGAGTACTCCCGACTCAATTAATGTCCTTGTCAGTTCTTCTACAAAAAGCGGTACACCATCGGTTCTATTGATAATCTTGTCTAACACTTCATCAGGCAGGGGCTTGCCTTCTGTCACCTTTTTCACCATACCCATTACCTCTTTGCGGCTCATGCGGCTAAGGGTAAGCAGATTTACATGCGCATAGTTTTCCCAGTGATGTGCAACTTCCGGTCTCGAAGTAAGTATTAAAAAAATCCTGTCAGATTGCAATTCGTCAATAAGCGTATTTATTAACTCTATAGTAGAGGGATCAATTAAATGTGTATCCTCAACAACCATTATTACCGGATGCAGGGAGGACATCGTTTCGAACATAGTAACCAGAGCCATTATTATATTCTTCTTTAATTGTCCCCGGGAAAATGTGAACGGTGGATAACGATCGCTGACCGACACCGAGAGAAGTGATGCAAACAGAGGCGCAAAGTCTTCTACATTGAGATTAAGGTCACTCAGAAAAGCCTCCACCTTGTTGAGTTTCTGTACCGGGCTGTCGTTTCTATCGAACCGCATCGAATCTTCGAGATAACTTATCACCGGATAGAACGCGCTGTTCTGATAATAGGATGAGCAATAGAGCATTAAAAGGTTATTAGACTCGCTTTCCACACTTTCACGAAAACTGTGCACTATTCGTGACTTGCCTATACCACCCTCACCTACAAGCAGCACCACCTGGCCATCACCGTCCTTCGCCTGACCCCAGCGTTTCTTCAAAAGAGCAACTTCTTCCTCCCGCCCAACCATTGGTAGCAATCCGCTAATTAATTTCGCTTCGAAGCGGGTTAAAACCCTGGTATTACCTGTAGCCGCCTCCACACTCTTACCTAGCACTCTCCATGCCTGTACCGGCTCTGAAAATCCTTTCAGGTTATGAATACCGTTATCAGCGAAATTAAATACCCCTTCCGCCAGACTTTTTGTACCCTGTGAAATCACAATGTTATTCGGGTATGCCAGCGCATGAATACGCGCTGCCATGTTCGGTGTTTCACCGACCACCATCACTTCTTCAGATGGTCCTTTTCCAATCCTCTGCCCCACAACTACCAAACCGGTATCGATTCCAATACGAACAGCAAGTGTAATATCTTTTTCGCATACTTGCCTGGTGTCAAATTGCTGTATGGCCTCTACTATTTCCAGACCTGTATAAATGGCGCATAATGCAGCACCTTCGTGTGCTCTCGGATATCCGAAATAAACTATCACAGCATCGCCCATATATTTGGCGATAAAGCCATCGTAACGAGCTACCACTTTCCCCACTGCATCTTGATAGCTGCGAACAACACTCCCCAGATCTTCCGGGTCGAGCTGACAGGACAGCTCAGTAGAGCCAACCAGGTCACAAAATAGTACCGAAATATGACGACGTTCTGCCCCGGATTCATCCGTTATAAGATTGTCCCTGGAAACAGTTTCGGTATCCGTCTGAGTTTCCTCCGGCTCAGCCTGCAACGGCATGGAAGTAGTATCATCAGAGGATACTGGAGTGGCCATTGCTTTACCGCAACCTCCACAAAATTTATCAGCCGGGTCATTTGCAAAACTACAATCTGGGCATAAGGCCTGCAGTGGAGTCCCGCACTCAGCACAGAAACGTCTTGCATCACGGTTTTCAGCTTGACATTTGGAGCATTGCATCCCGGTTCCTCACAATTTTCTCTATCAGAATAAATACGTTCAACAGATAATGCGACTTCTTAAAGTCCCTATGCCGGAAAGGAGATCCAGCCTTCACGTTAATAATTATCTATATCGCCTGCTTGTTTCTCGGCCTCTTCCATTGACAACTTATAGGTGAATACCAGCGACTGCGGATCCGGATAGAAAAGAGAACCCTGGTGAAGAACCAATGTATAAACCTTTATTTTCTGCTCCTCCTTATTCCAATGTTTCTCGCAAGCAGCGAGAACATCTTTAGGATCCTGCGTTGGATCCTTGAACATCTTAACCTTCCAGCCTTGAATGATGAGATCCGTTCTCATAGTCTTCACCGCATGGTCCCACTTGTATGGAACAATAGATCCGGAACCGATCTCTGCCTGTACCTGCATGTAGAATGCGTACGGGTGGCCAGAACCCATCACGGCAGTCTGCTTTCCAGGTATGATCTCTATGCTCAGTGTATCCAGTGGATCAAATTTTTTCTTGCCCAGGCCCAGGTCGTAGATCTCGCTGAACACACGGCGTGCAGGCGCTCCATAGACGACGATTGGAATCGTGTATTTTTCGTTACAGGGGCTGGTGTTGAGCAGGAGTTTCACCATTGCCTTCTGGTAGTCATGTAAATAATCAATAGGGATCAAGTGAACAGCAGGATATTTTTTCGGGTCATAAGGGCCCGGATGATAAAATGTCCCCTGATTGTCCGGTGCAGCGATCGGTGCCCCATCCATAACCGTTGAGTGTAACAAAGCCTCTTGTTTGTTCGCAACACCGTTCGCCTCCAGCAGTTCGATCACACGGACAGGAACAGGATCGTCAAGGTAATCCCGCATCTGGTCTAGCAGCCGCATAGGCGGGTAGTGGAAGAAATTCAATGACTTTAGATTGATCATGGACATTCCGGAAGGGAGAAAGAATCTCCATTTTCCGGTGTTCTGGGGATCCCAGAGCTTGTCTTCGGCCGGGGGTTTCAACCAGTCAGGCCATGGTTGTTTCGGCTTTGACGCGGGATCCTTTAACTTTTCGATTACACCGAGAGCATCCAGGCCGTTACTCAGAAATGCCTGATACCTTTCTTCGTACAACTTCATTTCGGGCGGACCCTGCAGATCGAGGAAAAAGTCAGATCCCTCAATACGAACCGTCGCATTCGCACCTTGCACGGCACAACCGTCACGATGCAACGTCTCTTTGAACCAGTAGAGAATCGTGTCTGCCAGGAGCTCCTTGCTCCCAGGCTTATTTGGATAGGAATATAAGCGAACCAGGTTTTTATCCTGACCGAGTTTAATACTGAATTTTTCCATATGACACTCTCCTTTTTCCTAAGGCTGCAATATATAAGTTCGATATACTATTGCTGATTGAGTAATTTGTTTAGAACCTTGAACTCAGAAAAGTTTAGAGATCAAGTAATCTTTCCGGAAATCCTTTCAATTTCGTTTAATCCGTGCCAGAGCAATGGTTCATGAAAACAGATGGCGCCTCCTCCGCGCTTTTCCTGCGATGTCATGCGGTTCATATCCGCTACAACTACCCAGTCGCTGACAGTTCCCTGCTCATCAGCCAGCGTTGTTCCGTCGTGCAACTCAACAGTCTTGACGCCCCGATCCTCTACCTCTTCGGAAATAGCCCATTTAGCGTGGTCCCTTGTATAGGACCAGAGATAACCTGTTAGCTTCGCCCCCTTAGTGCTTGTCAGCATGCCGCTCGGATCCGTCAGCATCCCGAGATCGACGTTCGTCACTTCATCGACTACATGTTTACCTTCTTTTTCAAAGAATTCGTGGTGGTAATCCCTATCTTTGTATTTTGTTGTAAAGTCGTGGGATCCGTACACCAACTTCTCTGTTCCGGGGTCACTGTGAGGATTGCGCGGGAGAGTGGCAGTCGTCGTAAGCCTGCGCCAGGTTTCAATACGCAAATCCACACCTTTACCGCCTTTGTAGTTGGGCAAGCCGGGTCCGACCAGATCTATCCAGAAATCGTCAAACCAGGCACCGCTCTTGGCAAACAGCCGGAACTCTTTGCCGGCCTTTGAACAAAATTTGAATCTGTTTTCCGGCGCCTTGCGTTTGTGCTTGCTTGTGTACGCCTTCCCATAGTTGGGGGGAACACTGCCCTGCGCAAATTTCCACAGATCTTGCCATTTCTTAGACTTCTCCGTTACGTCATCAGGAAGGAGACATCCAAAGACCTGAGGTTCATGTTGAACACTCAGGATTTTAGCAATTTTGCCTGCAGTCGCAACGCTATCGAGTGTTATACAAATGAACGTCTGCGCGTATTGATCCGCATACTCGGGGTAAAAGAATCGCTGACTCGGCGGAGTTTTCAAGGCTGGAATCCTGGGTGTCGAGTGAGATAGCCAGAATGCAGTGTCAGTGTCCAGGTCAAACGCCAGTGCTCCTTTGCAATGACCGTTAGTTCCATGGTCAACCGGTTTTCCCCGGTCCTTTTTGCGTGCACTGCCTGAGTTAATGCCAGGTTTAACTCCGGAAGGCCAGTTGCTTTTTCCTTTTTTCCATTTAGCTATCAATCCACTTTCAATAGTTTTTACTTTCTCGATCAACGCCTCTCGTGCTGCCCCAAAAGTCAGGAGTTGCTGGACCGTCGGGTTGTCTTCCTTTTTGATCAGGCCCTCCTTTATCATTTGTTTCTTAAGAAGATCCTTTTCCTTAGCACCTTTCAATCTTCCATTTTTTATCTTTGGAAATTTTTTCCAGTAATCGACTTGAAAGCTATATGGGCTCATGTCCGCCGGGTATTCATCATTGTAAAAGATCCAGCCGGTCCTTTTACCCGGTTTTCCAAAAAGTTGACGGAACGTGTGATAAAGCGCTCCTTTGGGACCAGTGCCCAGCCTGTATGGGGAAAGATGTAACGGCCTTTTCTCACTGGGATCATAATAGAGGTACTCGTTGCCTTTCGTCTCACGCTTTCCCTTGGGCTGAATCCCAGAAGGGAGTTTATACATAAAGCACCAATCAACGTTTTTCCCATTGTCATCTTTTGCACTTAACATAAATCTCTTCCTCCAATAATAAAGAAAGATAACGAACTCTCACAGAGACTGTGGCTAATCCAGCTTACCGACTTGTTGATACGATAAATTTTCCTTCTTTTGTGGCGCGTATCTGGACTGTCCCGTCCCATCCGGTTGCGTAGATTCGCTTTAATATTTCACGCTTTACCGGATCTGCCGGTTCTCTAAAAACCATTGCAGTGATTGGTACTCGGCGGTTATCAGAAATTCCTTTGCTCAGCAAATCAACCAATTCTTTCCGCGGATGACCGTACCACCAGGTGTTGAAGTGATCCTTATCATATTGCTCGTCTATACCATAGTCCCACCGGCCCATTGAGATCACGGCAATTTCAGGTGTCATGGCATTGACCAGTGCCTCTGTAGTTCCATTATACGATCCATGATGACCTACCTGATAAACGTCCACGTCAAGCCGGTCAGTACCTTTGTATCGCGAGATCAACTCTTCAATTCCACTCACCTCCAGGTCACCGGTAAAAAGGAACGAAGCCTCTCCGTAGTCAATTCGTATCACCAGGCTGTTATTGTTCGGGTTATCAGTGTCATCCCCACCCTTCAAAATCGTGATTTTAGCAGAATCGATTGGGTCTATATTATCGTTGATCAGACCACCAAGTGGCCAAGCTTTCGTTATGTCTGTGAATGACATAATCTTTTTGAATTTTTTGGGTATTACGCCCAGTACGTAATCTATATACGCGAGTCCGCTAGGAGGAAATTTATTGATACCATCACTCAATCGACCATTGTCGATATAACGTTCAACCTTGATACCGCTTTTGAAGACAACATCGGGCAGAGATAGTGTGTGATCTATATGGGGGTGTGTAATTATGATTGATTTCAATGTATTATTAAGCTCCGGGTGTTCGTCAAAGAATTCCGTCAGGTAACTGACCAATGAATCTCGATGTCGGTCGTCAGAGCCAGCGTCGATCAGGATCGCACCATCGGGAAATTGTAACAGTGTGGCATCGGCCTGTCCCACTTCGATGAAGTGAGCCACCATAACAGGTTCAGGTGTCTTGTACTCAGCTAAGGCACTCCACGGTAGAGTCAGAAGAACCACTAATAAGACGATGAATCTATATACCATAGTAAACCCCCATGTATGAGACTGTAATATTCTATTCTTCCTATGCGGTATATCTTCAAAACCTTAAGATTACTTTCAGCAGAAATTCATTTCAGGACATTGTTGTCGATAAAAATAGTTTTCTCTGTTTCACAACGCTACGCAGACTGACTTGTTTTCCGTGTAATGTTCAAGGGCCGCCTTTCCCATTTCCCTGCCCCATCCTGATTGTTTGTATCCGCCAAACGGCATAGAAGCGTCATAAACATGATAGCAGTTAACCCAGACCGTTCCGGCCCTCAGACGGGAAGCTGTCAGATACGCCTTGGATATATCCCTGGTCCAGATTCCGGCTGCAAGACCATAGGCTGTGTTGTTCGCAACAGTGACAATTTCCTCAACACCTTTGAACGGCTCTATGGCAACAACCGGGCCAAATATTTCCTCATTTATTACCTTCATATCAGGCCTGGTATCGGTAAGGATCGTAGGAGCCATAAAGTAGCCTTTGGCGTCCACTTTCCCTCCTGCGGCCAGTTTAGCCCCGTCATTAAGTCCGGAGTCCAAATACCCTGTTACCCGATCCAGCTGAGTCTGAGAAACCAGGGGGCCCATTTCCGAGTCGGGGTCAAGTCCGGAGCCTAATCTGGTTTTCTCAGCATTTTCGGCAATTCCTTCCAGGACCTGATCATAAACATCTCGCTCTACGTAGAGCCGTGAACCGGCGGTACAAACCTGGCCGTGATTAAAGAAGATAGCGTCTGTGGCCCCCTGAATGGCTGACTCAATATCAGGGACGTCCTTAAAAATAATATTCGGTGATTTTCCCCCCAGTTCGAGAGAAACCTTTTTCAGGTTTCCAGTCGATGCCTGAACTATCAGTTTGCCAACCTCGGTGGATCCCGTAAAAGCCACCTTGTCCACACCATCATGAGCCGCCAGCGCTGCGCCTGCGGTATCTCCAAAACCGGTAACGATATTAACAACACCATCTGGAAGACCGGCTTCCAGCATAAGCTCTCCAATACGCAGGGCCGTAAGTGGTGTCTCTTCCGCCGGCTTCAAAACAATGGTGTTCCCTGCCGCCAGGGCGGGCCCAAGCTTCATGGCCAGCATCAGCAGAGGAAAATTCCATGGAATGATCTGTCCCACAACTCCCATCGGTTCTTTCAAAGTGTAAGAGTGGTAAAGCTGACCCGGGGCGTAAGGTACGGAAAGGGTAGTAGTCAGACCTTCTATCTTGGTGGCCCAACCTGCATAATAATGGAAGTGGTCGGCGGAAAGTGGAATGTCAACAACAGCTGCAATGTTTTTTGATTTTCCGTTATCTATGGATTCAAGTTCTGCTAATTCATCCGTATGTTCATAAATCAAGTCCCCAATCTTCCAGATAACGCGGCTTCGTTCCGCAGGGGTCATCGTTCGCCAGGGACCGTTTTCAAAGGCATCTCTGCCCGCTTTAACAGCCCGGTCGATATCCTCCCTGTCACCCTCTGCAACCCGGGTAATTTCCTCTCCGGAAGCCGGATTGTAAACGGGAAAGGTTTTCCCTGAAGCCGAGTCAACCCATTTTCCCGCAATTAACATTTTTCGTATCGGTTTTATGAAATCCCGAATTTGCGGACTGGGAGTAATATGTTCGGCATTGATCGAAAGTGTAGTGGACAGCATAATTCCCCTTCCTTGGTTTATACAACTATCACTTCACACCAAAATTACTGAATATTTACATCTATACCTGTTATTTTTCACATAAGTGGTTTGATGCTTCTACATCAGACACAAACATGCTCACCAGCTGTCAACAACATTCATACCCACCGGTTCACACCTGGCCATGGAGCTGATAATCTCCGGAGCCTCTTCTATTGAAACCCTTCGGGTAATTAATTCACGCGGTCTGATACTCCCATTGGTTATATGCGACAACATGCCACTGTATTCTGATCTTGGCATTCCTAAACTGCCCATAAAGGTATTCTCTTTGGCAATCATAAGATCAACTGGTAAAGTCACATCCCCTTTGTCTTTAGTCGTAGTCAAACCGATTTGAACGTGCCTGCCTCCCTTCTTCAGACTGAGTACACCGTTTAAACATGTTTCAGGCTCTCCCAGAGCATCCACGGATGCGTGGGCACCTCCCTTGGTTATTTCAGTAACTGCCTCAACCGGATCATCATTATTAACGTTTACAACCGCGTGGGCACCGATGGCTTTTGCTTTTTCAAGTTTTTCATCGGTTATGTCAACGGCTATGACATACGCTCCAATGGAGCTGGCCACATGGATGGCTGACATTCCTATGCCTCCAGCCCCGTAAACTACAAGACTCTCCCCCGGTTGAATTTTGGCGCGGTTCACCACTCCGTGATATGAGGTCATAAAACGGCATCCAAGTACGCTTCCCTCTATAAAATTGATACTATCAGGAAGAGTCACAAGGTTATAATTTGCCGCCGGAACATTAACGTATCTTCCGTACCCTCCGTCGCACATACAGCCAATAATGTTAAGATTTTCACATATATTACTTTGGCCTCCCATGCAGTCAGGGCAGGATGACGCACCGTCCCCAAGGCAAAAAGGAACTATAACTCTATCTCCTTTTTTGAAGTCTTTAACATCTTTTCCCACTTCCTCCACAACACCACAAAATTCATGTCCTAAAATCCTCGGCAGAGTGGGCTCCAGACCAACCCAACCCCAATCCCTCATCCACCAATGCCAATCGCTTCTACAGATTCCATTGGCCTCTACCCGCACAATCGCACTGTTGTCATCGCTAAGGGTCGGGTCTGAAAGCTCCTTAACAGGCATCTCTTCCATGAAATTTTCCAGTACCATCGCTTTCATTTTTTTCCTCCTAATAATAGGACTTTTTGATAGAATAAAAAAAGCCTTACTGCAAAGATACTTATGAAAATATCATTCGCAGTAAGGCTGTCTTTTAAAAAACGTTTAGATTGTAAGTTTAAGGGATTTCCTTTTCCCGGCTCTCCACATCCATGTAGAGAAAAGACCCTTTTACTTTGCGTCCCCTGATTACTCAGGGTTTGCCCTTATTTAATAAATTTATTATCAGGCTATTAACACTTTACAATTATTCAAAAAATTGAAAAAGTGCAGTATTAAAAACTTGCAAATTAAATTAATTTATTTGAAACGTTCCGTGAACGTTTAAACTTAATGTGATGATATTTGATCCGTATTCTGCATGTGATGCAGATTTAGGTAAGAATGAATGGGCAGTTCTGTAATGGTAAAAACGAATGTTTCTCAATATTAATCACTCCTGTTGCATTTAAAGCAGAAAACGAAGTAAACTAAGATACAACCATTACAATGTTATAAATCAATATACAGACTTTGAAGTCATTAGATAGAGCATATTTCTAAATGTCAACAAAAAACGGCTTAAGTTAGCCATTTAAAACGTTTTATATAGTATATATATATAATATAAGTATAGCGACAATCGCAAGTTACCTTAATTACTTAAGATTATATAGCATGAATTTATTTCTATTATTTGCATTTTTTAAACAGGAGGAAATAAACCATTTTTGAAATATGGACAACTTAAAAAACCAGCTTGTGCACCCACACACCCCTCATGGTGAAGTTAATCCGATTAGATATTTATGAAGCTCCAACTACATTCTATTTCCCATAAAATAAGGTATAAGTTCAGGCTGGATCAAACCTGAAAAATGATGGGGTACATTACAACGGGGAATTTAATAATCAGAA
>CAYTGO010000067.1:0-15625 GCA_964437425.1 uncultured Candidatus Scalindua sp. | reverse complement strand
TCTTCGACAAGCAGGATATTATTAATCTTTTCAATCATGGGCTGTATATATTAAACAGTAAAGAATTCTATAATATATCTGAATCGTTTCAAGTGTATTCTTTTATCTTCGCCTGGCGGTGTAGTACCTTTTGTCTTCTCTCACACGAAGCCACTAAGGCACAAAGAACACTCCCCGGACTGGAAAGCACCGAGGACAAGAAGGATTTAATCCGCTAAGGAAAGCAGGAAGTGTAAAAGCTATTATTTTTTTCTAAATTTTGTTTTCTTGGTGTACTCTGTGTCTCTGTGTGAAATTGTCTTTGATCCCTGAATTCTTAAATTCCTTAATCTGTGTCTTGTCTGTGTAAGTCTGTGGACAAGGTTTTTTCTTTAACTCGGTTTTACGAGCAGGGTACGGATTATCTATGCGTTGGGGAATCCGTGAAGCAACGGTTCACGTGCTCCGGCCTGATAAGGAGAATAGTCCTGAAATTTTCGCACTGCCCGAAATCGCCCATCTTTGTCAGGAATATAGCTGTTGGTGTATATTGGTTGGTGTTCGGTGTGGGTGTTCCATTCCACTTATACTGGATTCGGGGTTTTCCGCCGCAATCATTCATATCCCCCTGGACAGTGATTGAGTCGCCATCGTACAACTGAATACTCGTGTCATCATCTAACTTGAGAGATCCCAAATCATCTATGCGGGCAGACAAGTTTTTATTCGTCTCTTCAACAACTGTCAATGCCAGCCGTCGCAGGAGCTGATTTGCCTTTTCGCTCGATTCTGCTGAGCTAAGAATCTCCCCTAAAACACGAAGATCATCTTGAGTGACTTTGTAGGGTAATATTGTGATAGTGTAATCTGTTGCCTCTGCCTCTAAACAAAAAAATGTAAATGTTATGCTGATAAAAAGTAGTTTTAACATATTGCGCATTAATTTTTTTCCCCTTTACAATGTTTAATCAACCCCATAAGACAAGTCATTAATGTCGGTCTCTGCCATACACAAAGAATCAAATTGCCGTCATTCATTACGATGTGAATTCCAGCTGCTAGTTTACTTGACTTTTTCCTCCTTCAACAACAAATTTTTCCCCTTGTCTTACCCCGGTATACAGCATACCTGTTTTGTACCGGTTATTACCCTGTTGACTATAAGGGTTGAATATTTATTATTGTCGATTGACAGGGAAAAAATAAAAATTCAGCCACGGATCTTCACGGATGAAACACAGATGAAAAAAACAGAAACCGGTCTAATACCACAGGGAACAATAGAAGATAAGATACTGCTTCTCAGAGGCAGGAAAATCATGCTTGATAGTGATTTGGCTGTACTCTATGGAGTTGAGACAAAGCAACTGACACGACAGGTGCGAAGGAACATTGATAGATTTCCTGATGACTTCATGTTCCAATTGACAAGGGAAGAATATAATGAGCTTTTAAGGTGCCAAATTGGCACCTTAAAAAGAGGTCAGCACAGCAAGTACCTCCCACACGCCTTTACAGAGCATGGCATTTTGATGCTTTCATCGGTTCTTAACAGTAAAAAAGCAATTCAAGTTAACATTCAAATCATGAGAACGTTTACTAAGCTCAGAGAAATGATTTTAACTCACAAAGACTTGCAGAAGAAGATTGAAGATATGGAGAAGAGACACGACAAGCACGACCAACATTTCCAACTCATCTTTAAAACTATAAAAGAGATGTTAAATTCACCGGGAAAGCCAAAAAAACGAATTGGCTACCGTTAGAACATGAAAAGCGAATAATGGAAATGGGAGAAAATTATGATATTTAAAACAGGGTTATCGTTCTTAAAAAAAGTTTTTATTTTTCTGTTAGTTTGTACTCTTGTATTTAAACCTGCAACTAAAGGTCAAAGTGACTACCTGTCCGCCAGTTTGTTAGGCGGGAAGTTGTAAAAAAACACTCACACAGAGACACTAAGACAAGAAGACGCAAAGAATTTAATCCGCTAAGGAAAGCAGGTCTCCTGTCGCCTGAGGACGACCCTGTGAGCAGCTTCAAGATCCGCCACTGGCGGGAGGCGACCCTGTTAGCTAGCTATAGATCCGACTCAGTCGGGAAGGGCAGGAAGAGAGAAGATTTGCAGGCATTTGGCGGAAAAGGCAGGATTGCCAAATCCGCCAAATAGCAAACCATTTGTCCAAAATGCCAGGATTGGCAAAAGGGACAAATAGCAAACCATTCAGCGGAAATGGCAGTATTGCCAAATCCGCTAAATAGCAACCATTCAGTAAAAATGCCAACATTGGCAAATCCGCCAAATAGCAAACCATTTACCCAAAATGGCAACATTGCCAAAATGGGTAAATAGCAATCGATCATTCTCAACCCGCAACGCGTCAATCCTTACCCCAGTATAACGCATACCTGTTTTGTGCCTGTTTTTGCCCTGTTGACTATAGGGATTGAATATTTATTATTGTCGATTGACAGGAAGAAAAAAGATTGATATTATAATTAACACTTGCTATTAATTATTTTATTTGTATGCTAGTAATGGATATAAAATTCAAAACTAACAAACTTAAAGAATGTGCCAATAATGATTCTCTGGCGAAGAGGAAGCTCGGAACTACAAGGGCTAAATTTTACAAAGCACGGCTTGATGATTTGCGTGCTGCCGAATCACTTGAAGAATTAAGGCATGCCCCGGGCAAATATCACGAACTTGTTCATGACAAGAAAGGTCAGTGGGCTTGCAATTTAGACCAACCATACCGATTAATATTTGTGCCGCAAGAGAATCCTGTACCAGTTGATGAAGATGGTAAATATATCTGGATAGAGATTAAGAAAGTCGAAATAATCGAAATAAAAAATTATCATAAAGAGAGATAACTATGTCAGCTACAAATGAATATTTCCCGGAAACAGTCACTCATCCTGGCTTTACTCTTAATGAAAAATTGGAAGAAATAGGGATGAGCAAAAAGGAATTTGCATTAAGAACTGAAAAACCGGAACAGACTATTATAAAAATTATTAAAGGTAACAGCTCGATCACCCCTGATATGTCAATTCAATTCGAGAATGTATTGAAAATTCCTGCTAAATTCTGGCTAGAAAAACAATATAGGTACGATGAAACTGTTTCCAGGAATAAGCGACAATCAGCTATAGAAGAAGCTGAAGAATGGGCAAGATGTTTTCCCTATGCTGAAATGGCAAAGTTTGGCTGGGTTTCATCAACTCGTAAAATTGAAGAGAAAATAGGCACACTTTTCCAATTTTTCGGTTTATCGGGCAAAACTGCCTGGGAGGATTATTATTACAAGCAAAAACTGAAAGTATGTTTTAGGATCTCATTAAAACAGACCACTGAATCATACGCAGTCTCTGCATGGCTACGACAAGGAGAAATTCTTGCGGAAGAATTAAAGGTACCCTCTTACGACGCAAATAAATTTAAGCATAATTTGGAGTCTATTAAAGATCTAATGGTACACCATTCGGAAGGATTCTTTATTGAATTACAAAATTTATGCAAACAAGCTGGTGTAAAAGTTGTCTATACTCCTTGTTTGCCAAAAGCGCCAATACATGGCTCAACCCGATGGATAGGTGACGCGCCTTTAATTCAGCTTTCAGATCGCTACAAACGTAATGATATATTTTGGTTTACTTTTTATCATGAAGTAGGTCATATTTTATTACACGGAAAGAAGTATGTTTCCATTGAAAATATTAAATTTAGTGATATTGATTTAAGAAAAGAAGAAGAAGCAGATGCATTTGCAATTGACTGGACATTCTCAGAAAAGCAAGAACAGGAACTACTATGTGCTGCCCCTCTAAATGGTAAGGATATTGTAGCTTTTGCGAAAAAAATCAATACACATCCAGCAATTATTATCGGACGCTTTCAGCACAAAAAAATTATTCCTTATAGTGTTGGAGGAAAATTTATTGAACCCATTTGCTTATCTAATTAATTATAAAAGAAAATATTGTTTCTCTGGTAGCGCTAAATACAACTTATACATAACAAAAAGGTTTTGCTTAACTAAAAATGTTAAGTGTATTGAAAAAATAGAAAGGAGCAAAAGGATGAAAAAAGGTAAAGCGACAAAAGCACAGGTGAAAAAAGAAAGATCACCTAAAAAAGTTGAGAAAGTTATTAAAGCCAAAGGGTATCCAAGCGGAAAGTTGCCGAAAAGTAAAGAATTACACCATGTAAAACCAGTTGCAGAAGGTGGAAAAACCACTCCTAAAAATACTAGAGTTGTCTCAAAAACGAAGCATAAAAAAATACATACTAACAGAAATAAACGCGGTAAAATTTAGTCTTTCGAAATCGAGGGATACCAAACTATTGTTTTCGGTGTTAGCATTCTCATGACAGAGAAAATAAGTATAGTGTCTCCAGATAATGACTGACCCATTGAAACCCCTAGATTTAGGTAGTATGGAGATTGATTTGAACAAATTTGACGAAGATGGATTTCTCGCTGAGGATAATCTAGATTTTATAACTGCCTTAGAGTCTAGATATGGTAAGTATATAGAAATATGCAAAGAATTAAATACATACTCTCAAAAGCTACAATACGAGCTAGTTGTGCATAATAGACATACGCCAGAATTACTTTCTTCAATTTTATTTTCGCGAGTATTAACAACCTATCAAGCTGCACTACTTGTTAGTTTCAAGGGAATGAGACAGCAAGTTAATATTCTTATTCGTTGTATTCTCGAACCGTTGTTTCCATTGGTAGCAATATCAAAAGATCAAACTTTTTCTTATGAATTAGTTAAGTCTGATGTAGTTGAAGAATTAAAGGCACTCAATAAACTTATTCGATATCAAGAAAGAAATAACGTTGATGCTGACGAGCTTGCTCAATCAAAAGCACAAAAATTAATACTTACAAAGAAAATCGAGAAAGATAATCTAAAAAAAATTAGTGTATTTGATTGTGCAAAAAAATCTGGTTTGGAAGATTGGTATGACACTCTTTATACATTTACAAGTAGCACGCTCCATTCTTCGGTTAGGTCACTTGAGGATGCACTGCACCTAGACCCGGACAGAAAGAAAATAGTTGCCTTAAAGAATGAACCTGAATTTGAAGATTTTGATGTCCTTTATATGACATTATCAGAATGTCTTACACATGCAATTCGTTCTATATGTAAAATTTTTAATCTTGAAGAACCAGAAATGATAGAAGATTGCAGAAAACGAGTACAAAAATTAATAGGCAAAATTACATAAGACAAAATTGGGGGACACCACACCTATTTAATGCAGTCAAGGGGAGATTTGCCCCCTTTGTTTTCATAATGTTATTCATTTTCCAGACAGTGAAATTTGTTTAAATCTACATGATAAGGATGATAGTGGGAAATTGTTTAAGAAGAGTTTCTGATCAGTTCATCTTTTGTTCAGTTAGTATGCGGAGGTACATAATATGAGTAATATTGTCTATTTCTTAGGAGCAGGAGCAACAAAAGCCGTAGCACCTAGTGCACCATTAAACGTGGACCTTGTTAAAAAAGCGGTTGAAGATTTTAAGCAAACTTCAGAGGCAAAGCGTCTGAACGCGTTTATAAAGAAGTTATATAAAAGAAATGATCCAGTTGTTGATAACCAAATATGGAATCTTTTGGACTATATAATTCAACAAGGAAAATCACCTTCTTTTGGCATCAATCTAGAACAAATTATTGACTTGAAAGATGACTTAATGAGCTTGGTTATTAAAGAGTTTGAGAAAAGTCTTGGAAAAGTTACTGATTCAACTACCGAAACCTTTATCGAAAAGATTGACTCTCAAGGATCAACAATTATCTCTACAAATTATGATATAATTATTGACGATGCTTTACTGGATTTGAAAGGAAGCTATAATTATGGGGTCAAGATACGCAAAACCGTCTCAAATTATGACCCTGGTGAAAATCAAGGATTTAACAGGCCCATAGAAGAAAGAGTATCCGGGCCTAGTTTAAATTCAGGTGACATCTTGATATTAAAAATCCATGGATCTTTAAACTGGATTTACTGTCCCAAATGTGATGAGGTTGATTTGACAATGCATTCAAAAGGTGCACTAAGAACACTGCAGGGCCTTCATTGTATTAATGAATGCTGTACTTGTAAATATGAAAGCTTATTAATCACTCCAACTATGTATAAAGATTATGAAAATAGAATTATTAAAGAAACATGGGTGTGTGCAGAAAGCAAATTGAAGGAAGCTGATGAACTTGTTTTTATAGGATATGCTTTAAAGGAGGAAGACTACCAAATAAGATGTCTTTTGATGAAAGCAATGCTAACAAGGGAAAATAATTATGACAAAATAACAGTTATTGAAAAAGAACCTAATAACATTATAAAGAAAAAATATGAAGAACTATATGGATCTGTAGATTTTAAACCCATAGGTTTTAAGAGATTTGTTGAAGACCTTTAAATATAAGCTAGGATTACATTTTGCCCCTTGACATTCCACCCCAAAAAAGATAACAATACGCACACATCCATGTTATGCCCACGAAGATAGTCAGGTTTCCTGGTCTTCGATTTCCCTGATTATCTCAGGACTTATTTACAGAAGGAACTATTCCTATAGACATAAAAGAAAAAATAGTGACTTGGCCAGAGTGGATAGAAGATAATAAACGGTATCTGTATATTTAGCTGTTGGGCTAATCAATAACATAGCAAAATAGTCAAAAATGGATATAAGCAATTCCTTCAAATCGGAAGTTTTTCGACCAATAGTCATAACGTTGATACCTGGTGGGTTTGCCTTATTGCCTTATGGTGCTTTAGGCTATCTTTGCAATAACAAAGTGGCAACGTATTTTGAATCACATCAGAGTGGGGTTATGATTTTATACGCCTTTCTGTCTATCGCTGTAGGCTTAATACTTGAAGATTTTGGATCAAGAATAGAAGCTTTTTATGATAGGATTGCCAATAAGCCAGATAGTACTCATATCAAAGATTGGAACACATACCTAAGAACGTATTTTGATAAAGAGCCCATTGGTGTTAGTTATATAAAGTCCTTGGTTTTGCGGCTCAAATTCGAATTGTCATTTTCATTATCAATCTTTGTGTTTTTAATCGGTTTTTGTATTCTAAATTCTTGCCAAGCTTTACTTTCCTGCAAAGCATTTTGTGGTATTAGTATAGCCCTTTTAGCCTTGGCGATATATTTACTTTATGAATCGTTTACTGGGTCTATGTTATTGGGAAAGGTCAGGAAGAATTTGCTCTCAGGTGTAAACTGTATTTAACAATAAGATTCAACCAACATCTATAGCGCTATATGACTTCTTATTTCTTTGAAATGTAATGGAAAATAGTGAATCAGAGAAAAGATCCTTATCGCAATGTCATGATTGTGATAATTTGTGCTGCAAATATATTACAGTCAAAATAACAGCTCCACGAACAATTCGTGACTTCGACTGCCTTCTGTGGCAATTGTCCCATGAAAATATTAAAGCATTTAGAGATTCTACAGGTTGGTATATGATTATCTATAATTCTTGCATTTATATGATGGGCAATGGTGAATGTGTTATTTATGAAAATCGGCCCATAACCTGCCGCGAATATTCAACTAAAAAATGCGATTATGTCGGCCCTATTCTTTCAAAGGCATCACTGCAATTTTTTGACAGTTTCCAATCGTTGGACAATTACTGTAAAATAAAATTCAAGACTTGGGATAGTCGCTTTCGAGAAAAAAAATAGGATCCTGCCAAGCAAGCTAGTCATTGGTCAATAGTCACTCGTTGTTCCACAGAATCAGATAATAAGCTTTACTACCATCGCTACTACACAGATAGCAAGTACCACCCTTATCCAGCGTTCGCCTTTTTTAACAGCCCAGTGGCTCCCGATCCAGCCGCCGAGTCCCATCCCGGCAGCAAGGCAGAGTCCGATTTCCCAACACACTTTGCCGTTGAAGACGAATACAATTAACGCAAATTACCGTGATCAATGTATATTGGTGTTACATATATGGCGTCGATTTAGGGTTTTTTATAAAAGGGATGATTGCGCAGTTCTTAATATTATGCCAATAGACCCTTAATTTTCTTATAAAGATTAGGTGTTGAATAAAAACAGTATTCGTGGCCAATCTTTTTTCTAGTTAATAATCCAAGTTTTTCAAGTGAATCCAGATCAGCTCTTGCTGTTTGATAAGCAACTTTATAAATATTTTGGTGAGTTTTTATTGTTGTATAGAAATCATTTGAATGTTTTAACGCATAGCGTAGTAAAGCTCCTTGCCTGAAATTTAGGTGTGTAGAGAGCAAATCTAACTCTCGGATTTTGCTTAATTCTTTTCGCTTTTTACGTAAATATTGCTGTAAATCTTTTATGGCCAATCTAATTGTTCGCAAATGAAAAGCTATGAAATACGTTAAATCACATTCATCAATTTCTGAGTATAAAAATGCCCTGACATATTGCTCTGGTGCCTTTAGAACAATTCGTGAAATTGATAAGTATTCAAATTGCCAATATTCGTTTTTTAAAGCATACCAATAGAATAATGCTCTGGCAGTCCTTCCATTACCATCTGGAAATGGGTGAATATATGCTAACCAAAAATGAAGAATAATTGCTTTTAAGATTGGATGGTCAAATTCATTTTCGCTTTCTGGTTGATTAGCAAAATCGCATAATGCTTCCACACGTTGATTAATCTCGCTTGCCTTAGGTGGCTCAAAAACCTGTAAATCTTGATACCAAACAGAGACTCTCTTTTCGTCGTCCGTTTGAAAACATCCTGCTGATTCAGAATCTTCTAGTGTCTCTGTCGTAATTCTCATTTGTATTTCTTTAATTAACTCAGGAGTTAAAGGTTTATTTTTGATTTCCTTAATCCATGTTATTGTATGATAATTATTGTAAACCATTTGCTCTGCCTTAGTTCTTGGTTTTTTCCCAGCCCTTAACATTTCTTTTGCATGTTTTCGCGTTGTGGCAGCGCCTTCCAACTGGCTAGAAGCAATAGACTCTTCCATAATAGAGTTAACTAAAAACCTGTCTTTGCTATGTGGATCACTAATAGACGGATCATCTGCCAAAATTTCACCACCTGCCCTTTTATCAACTAGGCTAAGGTCTTTCAGAATTAGATCTGGAAGCCAGTACCAAAAAAAGCTTCCATCCTTATCTTCAACCTGAGTACTCTTTTTTGAGGCGGTTCTAGTCAATTTAAGGCAAGCCCATGCATCCTCCGCCTTGATTTTATCAGGAAATTTTTTATATTTGAATTTGTCCCAATAGATATATTCATTATTTGCATTTCTTATAATCTCTTCAATAGAACTGTTGACACTAATTTTTATAACTTCTTTAGATCTAGAGCCTAAGGTTTCTGTCCAATCATTAACTTTTTCTGGAATTTTCATTTTTAATCCAATGCAAATTATCTATAAATACTTAAGTAAAACTACTAATTTAGTAGCTATTAGTAGTTGATTAGTAGTTACTATTCTTTATATATCCATTACTATTAACTAATTATCTATAATACCTATAAATACTTAAGTAAAACTACTAATTTAGTAGCTATTAGTAGTTGATTAGTAGTTACTATTTTTTATATATCTAATACTACTAACTAATTATCTATAATACCTATAATTACTTAAGTAAAACTACTAATTTAGTAGCTATTAGTAGTTAATTAGTAGTTGCTATCTTTATATAGCAACTACTAATCTCTGGTAGTATTAGTAGTATTCTACTAAATTAGTAATTTTAGTTATATTATTGGTATTTAACAAATTAATCAACTAGAAAATATTAAAAACAAGATAAATCTTTAACTATATCTGTTTATACTGTGTAGGGTATCCCCATACTATAGTATTACTGTATAGTAGGGTGTCCCTAAGAAATCTTTTGTGTTGTCGTAACTGATTTTATAATAAGGCTATAAGAGGTTGGAAAAGGGATGGTTAGATGGTGTTAATGGTCTGTAGTTATGTTAGAGTTACTTGGTGGTTACGTAGTAGTTTATTTGGGCTAATCAGTGGTTAGATACAATAAGAAACAGAGTCAGGCCTTGTTCCACATAATCAAACAATAAGCTTTATCACCATCGCTACAACACAGATTGTAAGCACCACTCTTATCCAGCGTTCACCTTTTTTAACAGCCCAGTGGCTTCCGATCCATCCGCCGAGGCCCATTCCGGCAGCCAGGCATAGTCCGATTTCCCAGCATACTTTTCCATTGAAGGCGAATACGATCAGTGCAAAGATCGTATAGATACCGGCAATGAATACCTTGTGGCTATTGGTCACTATAAGATTGAATTTCGTAATGGTGGTCAGGGCGGCAATGATTATGAAACCGACACCGACCTGTATAAAACCGCCATAGATCCCGATAAAGAAGAGAGCTGCCATTGCGGTAATGAGCTGGCGGCGTCCTACACTGTTTGAGTGACCACCTTCCTGGCGGGGATTCCAGAGGATGAGTCCGAGGACGAGCAGCATTATAACGGCAAGTACTCTTCTGAACAGGAGGTCGGATATGTCGATCGCAAAGTATGCGCCGATGATGGCACCTATGATTGCAGGTGTTGAAAGGAGGAGGCTCAGTTTAAAATTGGAGACACCTTTCTTCTTAAAGCCGGCAACCGCAAACGCACACTGAGCGACGATTGCAATACGGTTAGTTCCATTCGCCACTGCAGTCGGCAAACCAAGGAAGATGAGTATCGGCAGGGTAAGCAGTGAACCGCCACCGGCAAGGGTGTTGATGAATCCGGCGAGTATGCCAGCGGTGAAGATGACGGGTATGTACCAAATTTCCATAAGAGATTTCACCGCAAAGGCGCTCCCCGGACAAAAGGCGCCGAGGACAGGATGAGCGCAGAGAAAAGCTAAAGTTATAGGTAAAAAATAGAAGACAGAAAGAAAAGATAAATCTTAACGCAGAGGCGCAGAGGATTCAAAGGAAAAACAAAAGACAGAAGATAATAGGACGCAGATAAAAACGGATAAAGACAAAAATGTAGGTTAAAGGCGAAAGGCAAAAAAAATTCACCGCAAAGGCGCAAGGTACGCAAAGAAAAGATAATAGGTAAAAAACAGAAGACAAATCTTAACGCAGAGGCGCAGAGGACGCAAAGAAAAACAAGAAATGTTATAGGTAAAAAGAGAAAGGCAAAAGACATATTTAGCCACGGATTAGCACGGATAGACACAGATATTAAATAAATCTAAATGCCAAAGCTCAAAATCCCAATGAAATCAAAAATCAGAAGTTCAAAAGAATGACGGCTTAAATCATTTAATCTTTAAGCATTGATTTGACATTTGAGCTTGGACATTTGGGCTTAACGAATATTGGGCTTTTACCCTTTGTGTCTTAGTGCCTTCGTGTGAGGAATTTAGTTTTTGTTCCCCGCAAGGTTTACAGACTTAAAATAGAAGGGGGGTACTTTTAGGGCGCCGTGCCAGTCGGCTCTGTCGCCTAGGGCGATTATGTTGTTGAATACTTCGAAGACGTTTCCTGCAATCATGCAGTCTTTGACTCTTCCGACTATTTCTCCATTCTCTACAAGATATCCTAAATCTATATTTACAGAAAACTCTCCGGCAAGGACGTTGCTCTGGCCTCCGCCAAGTACCTGGTCTACCAGTATTCCGTTCTTCATATCTTTAATCATATCTTCAAACTTCATATCCCCGGGTTCAACTATCACGTTAGAGTTTCCCGGAGAGGGTTGTGAGGCGAAGCTTCTTGTTCCGTTCCCGGTAGATTCGGCATTCATAATACCGGCAGTCTGCAGGTCAAATATGTAGTTCTTAAGTACGCCTGATTCAAATAGGGGGGTGCGTCGTGCAGAGACTCCTTCGTCATCGCAGATATAGCTGCCATCAGCATAATCGATAGTAGGATCGTCATAGATGCTGATCCTCTCATCTATTATCTTCTCTCCCAGTTTGCCTGTCAGCGGAGAGACTCCTTTCTGTACCAGTTTCCCGTTACAGCCGGATTCAAACGTTGACAACAGATTTCCTATCGCCTTGGAAGTGAAGACTACAGGATAAGCGGCGGTAGATATATCAACCTCCTTCTCTGCCAGTTTCAGATCATTAAGCATTTTTGTTGTATGTTTACCAAGGTCATCATTCACTTTCGCGGAACTCTCACCCTCTCCAATCCATAACAGCCCATTGTCTTTAACAAGCAGTATGTCCATGCTTGTTCCAAACGAGGTTGATTGAGTGCTTGTGTCCAGGCCCTTTGAATTAATTAAACGGCTTTTACCGACACCTTTTCCTATACTGGCTCCACACTCATAATCCGGATTTGCAGAGAGCGCTTTTTCAATCGCCTCTTCGCCGATCTGTATTCCTTTCTCGATAGGGTAGTCCTCTACGTTCTTATCAAACAGCTTGGTATCTTTAAACCGGTTTTTTGACTGGAATTCAAATTTAGCTTCCTGTCCAAACTCCGCGCTCTCTAATGCATTTGTGACAAGCTGTTCGGGTTTTCTGAAATCGGTGGTACTTGAGAACCCGATCTTTCCGTCCTTGATTATGCGCAGGCCGATGCCCCTGATTGATTTGGTATATACAGACTTTAGTTTATTATTTTCAAAACTGATAGATCTGGACTCTCCCTCTTCATAGATCACTTCTGCTGAATCAGCATCTTTCAGGGCCAGATCAAGTATTTTTTCTTCAACGTTGTTTCCCATTTTTTTTATTGTCCCTTTGCTCTCAATAAACAGATAAAGTTTAGCTGAATTTTAACTACATTTCCCATCATTTGCAAGGAGAGGATTAAAGGGGTGGGGATTAAATATTGAATATTTAATATTGTATATTGAGGATTGGCATATTAAGCACAAATGACAAAACCCAAAATCCAATTGAAATCCAAAATCAAAAGTTCAAAAGAATGACGGCTTAAATCATTTAAGCTTTAAGCATTTATTTGACATTTGAGCTTAGACATTTGGGTTTAACGAACATTGAGTTTTGGCATTTGGATTTATTTAATATCCGTGTCTTAAATAGTTGTTTGTTTTCTCTGTGGCCTTTGTGTCTTTGTGTGAGACCCGCTTTTGTTCTTTGAGAACTATCTACTGTTCTCTTATTTTAAATACAGGCCTGTTTTCTGTCTCCTCCTCAATATCCGGAGTATCAAATTTGATTCTCAGACGCAGGTCGTTTGCGCTGTCTGCATATGCTATCGCAGTCTCGTAACTGATCTTTCCTTCCATGTAGTAGTTGTAGATAGCCTGGTCGAATGTCTGCATGCCTTCCTGTTCGCCCTTTTTCATCGCCTCTTTCAGGAGACCGATCTCCTGTTTGAGGATAAGGTCCTTTACCCTGGGGGTGTCCATCAGTACTTCTACGGCGGCGACCCTCTTATCATCTACAGTAGGGATAAGCCGCTGTGAAATAATACTCCTGAGATTAAGTGACAGGAGCAGGAATATCTGTTCCTGCCTTTCGGCAGGAAAGAAAGTCAGGATACGTTCTATAGACTGGTTGGCATTATTAGCATGAAGTGTAGCAATACAGAGATGGCCTGTCTCAGCGAAAGTTATGGCCGCTTCCATAGTCGCAGTGTCACGCACCTCACCTATCATGATAACATCAGGCGCCTGTCTGAGCGCACTTTTCAGGCCATCATCAAAGGAGTGTGTATCGAGTCCCACTTCCCTATGGGTAATAATACAGTTCTTATGCTGGTGTACAAATTCGACAGGATCTTCAATTGTGATTATGTGCCCGTGGGTATTGCTGTTTCTGTGGTCTATCATGGCTGCCAGTGTAGTAGATTTACCGGAACCGGTTGCGCCTACCACCAATACGAGACCTCTCTTAGTCATAGCAACATCTTCCAGTGCCGAAGGTAATCCCAACTGTTCAAATGACTGAATCGGAACTTTTAACTGGCGAATGACAAGGCCGACACAGTTCATCTGATAGAATATGTTCACCCTGAATCGCCCGATAGTTGGAGCCAGGGCAAGGTTCATCTCCTTCTCTTCAAGAAAGATGGCTTTCTGCTTTTCGCTCATTATTGAGAAGGCGAGTTCTTTAGTCTCTTCCTTAGTCATCGCCTTCGCACCGGATATGGGTTCGGTTGCGCCCTCTATCCGAAAAGTGGGTGGAAGCCCTGCAGTCAGATAAATATCCGAGGCATCCAGATCCATCATTAATTTTAATAATTTGTCTAGTTCCATTTTGCGAGTTGCGGGTTACGGGTTACAAGTTACAGGTTTCTTACAACTTTAGTCACTTTAGTTCACTTCAAACTTTAGCTCACTTTAAACTTTCTTTACTCACGCCCCATATGAAGCCAGGGCGGATGGATTAGTCAGGTATGGTGTTATTGTCTCTTTTGAAACCACGCCCTGTTTGAGCATGTCCACAAGGGTTGCATCCATTGTCTGCATCCCGAACTGTTTTCCGGTCTGCATCATTCCCGGTATCTGGGCAATTTTACCTTCTCTTATAAGGTTTCTTATAGCAGGCGTTCCTATCATTATCTCTAAAGCGGCGAGTCTGCCGGAACCATCTTTCTTCTTCAGCAGGTTCTGGGTAACGACTGCCAATATGGACTCGGCGAACATGGACCTTACCTGGTTTTGCTGTTCGTGAGGGAATACATCTATAACCCTGTCTATAGTCTTGGCAGCACTCGACGTGTGCAGTGTACCAAGTACCAGGTGGCCGGTCTCTGCAGCGGTCATTGCCAGGGAGATAGTTTCCAGGTCTCTCATCTCACCAACCAGGATGACGTCGGGATCTTCTCTCAGTGCGGAACGGAGTGCATTGGCAAAACTGTGAGTATTGCTTCCCAGTTCTCTCTGGTTTACGAGGCAGAGCTTTGATTCATAAACAAATTCTATTGGGTCTTCTATGGTTAGGATATGCAGCTTCTTGTTCTGATTTATATAATCTATCATGGCAGCCAGTGTAGTAGATTTACCGGAGCCGGTGGGGCCTGTTACCAGGACAAGCCCTTTTGTTTTTCCTGTAAGGTCGGCAAGTATACCGGGGAGCTGCAGCTCTTCCAGCGACATTATCTTTGTAGGAATTGTCCTGCAGACAATTGCCTCTCCCTTGGATTGATAGAATGCATTTATTCTGTAGCGGGCTATTCCCTTCAGGTCCAGTGCAAAGTCTATCTCCTTATCTCTCTCAAAAATTTTGAGCTGCTGATCGTTCAGGATATCGTAGAGCATTGTATGCACCTCTTCCTGTGAGAGGGCAGGCATATCTACTTTCTGGATTTCACCATGGATCCTGATTACAGGAGGTTCACCGGAACTTATGTGAAGGTCCGAAGCTCCCTGCTCTTTAGTAAAGGTAAGTATTTCACTTATATCCATGGTTGTTCCTTTAGTTTTAATTCGGCTTATTATATAGAATTTGTAACATTACGCCACGAATTAAAAGTGCCTAAATAAACTAAGTGGCTAAAGTGTAAAGTGTACTAAAGTGCCTAAAGTTAAAGAACAAAAAACTTGTTTTTTACCACAACTTTAGCTCACTTCAAACTTTAGCTCACTTTAGGCACTTTTCTTCTACACAGAAGATGCTACTGTGAATACTTCTTCCAGGGATGTCAGGCCGTTTTCGACTT
>CAYTGO010000066.1:4941-15958 GCA_964437425.1 uncultured Candidatus Scalindua sp. | reverse complement strand
TAAAATAGTATTATTCCTGACACAAAACCTCCTATATGTGCCCACCATGCTACACCACCACCTGATGCAGATGCGGTTGAAGATAACGTACCGCTAAAGAATTGAATCAAAATCCAGAAACCAAGAACGATCACTGCCGGGAGTTCTATAATTTGTATGAAAATGAATATTGGTACGATCGTTGTAACCCTTGCGCGGGGAAAGGTTACCATATATGCCCCTAGTACCGCAGCAATGGCCCCGCTTGCGCCGATACACGGTAATTGTGACTCGCTGTTAAAGAAGACGTGCACAGATGATGCGATGGCGCCGCAGAGAATATAAAAGATAAGATATTTAAAGTGGCCCAGCTTGTCCTCAATATTATCACCAAAAATCCAGAGAAACCACATGTTGCCTATAAGATGAAGAACTCCTGCATGTAAGAAGGTTGAGGATAAGAAGGGGAAAAACGTGTCAATTAATGTTGAATCGGGAGCTTGTAAATAGAGTGTCGCTTTTGCGGGTACTACGCCATACTGATGTACAAAAATGGCTAAATCTGAACCAAGGGAGAGCTCGTACAGAAAGATGAAAATGTTTATGATGATGAGCCCTATTGTAACATAAGGAAAAGTGCCGGAAGGATTTCTGTCTCTTATAGGTATCACTTAAAAGTTACAAGTGCCCAAGGTGCCTAAAGTTAAAAACATTCTCTAACAAATCTATTTCAACCGGGCCAGCAACTTATTATAAGGGAAGTGCTTGCCTGGACAAACCGTCTTTCGAAAGGTTTTGTGCATTATGACATTATCTTTATGGATGTTACAACGTTTCTGTAAATAATCTATTAAATACAAAAGAGATGAAATCTGCTGATTTGTGGGCTGATCATTATCAAAGTTGCCAACTAAACAGATGCCTATACCATGTTTATTGTATTCAGGATTTCCGGCGTGAGCGCCATCTATCTGCTTATTCCATCTGTCTCCAACCTCTATCTGGCCGTCTCTTGAGCCGTTTCCGTTACCAATAAGGAAATCATAACCCAGGCCGTTAACCCAACCCCTCGTCTCCTTGTGATATTTGCCGATTGAAGCAGCATCACCTGAATCAGAGGCACTATGATGGATTACAATATACTTCCATGGCCTGATCTTAAATTGGTTCAACTCTTTTCGTACGCCATACGGAACAGCAACAGGCCGAGATTTCCTGGGGCTGTAGGTTGGCAATGTTGATACCTGCGTAGTGTTGCAGCCATACATGAAAGGTATAACAAGGGCTAGTAACATCAAATAAGACCATTTACATTTGATCACTATCGTCTCTCCACTAATATAAAGAAACCCGAACGCCGGGCGTTATGTTCGTAAAATATTAATAATAATTGGAAAATGTGATGCCTGAAAGAGTTGGACTAAACAAAAGAGAGTACATCTAGTTGAGAAAATTGACATCAGGCAATGATAAAAGTACGTTACTGAAAGCGGTGGTAATCGATTCGATGTGGGTGATACTTTTCCAGTGAGGAGACAATGTTAACAACAAATTGTGCTAAAGTCAATAGATAACTTACATTACTATTTATAACCATAATTTATAACCATATCTGCGTAAACACAAATCTATGTTATTCATCCACGCAACATCGATAAAGGTGGGGGAGAATAGCCCCGGGAGAGAACAGATTGGTAGATATTTTAGTAAGGCATTGCCAATATAAGGCTTACAGCAATTATCCATAAATATTCATTGCAAAAACTGGGAGAAAATCCCTCATTTCGTAAACGTGAGATTTGGTGGAGAAATCTCTCTCAATCATCTTATTCTTAATGTATTAAGTAGTTTGTTATCAACAAGTTATCTCACTAATACACCCGTGTTTTTTACAGGAATAAAGCCTTTGGCACACTGTTTGAGATAGCAGAGCTGTGGAAATAGAAATAAAACGAAATGAACAATTAGCATTTTTTAAGAAGGAGAGAGCAGATGAGTGCAATAAGTAGTGTAAGTGGAAATGCAGTAGCAGCTACTAAAGATGCATTAGCAGCAAAGTTAGCAGCAGCTAAAGCAGCAGAAGCTAAAGATACGCCGTCAGCAATGCAGGACGCGTCAGTAGCAGCTAAAGAAGTAGTAGCGGAAAAGGTTGCAAAAAAAGTTGAAGCATCTAAGGCAACAACCAGCGCAGCCATAAAACTTGATTCAGTACAAATTAGTGAAGAGGCGAAGAGTGCAAATAAGAATACTGACAAATTTAATGATGCAGCAGCAGCAACTAAAGAAGCAGTAGCAACTAAAGCAGAGGCCGCTAAAACAGCTACAAATGATGGTTCTGCACAGGTTACTGATAAAGCAGTGAAAGCAGAGAAAGCAGAAAGAATTGCTAAATCCAAAAAAGCTAGAATTACTAGAGTATCCAAAGCCTCTAGTGCAGTGAAAACAAATAAGGCGGATATGGCAGCTAAAGCAGCTAAAGCAGCTAAAGAAGGCAAAGCGGAAAGGGCAGCTCAAGCAGAGAGAGCGGAGAGGGCAGCTAAGGCAGACAAAGCAGAGAAAGCAGAGAAAGCAGAGAAGGCACCTCGTCAATCAATATTTGCGAAAAAGGATGATGATCAGGCTGCTTCAGCACCTCAGAAATCAATATTTGCAATGGCGGATGATGCTGAGTCGACTCTTGTTGACAAAGCAGCTGACAGGAACAAGGAGAAGAGTGAAGATGCTAAGGCAGCAGCTAAAAATGAGGAAACGACGGCAATGGCAGCAAAGCCGGCAATAGCAGCCGACTCTAAAATAACAGAGAAAAGAGGAAACATTGCTGAAGATGTCGGAGATCATATAACTCCAACTACTGAAAAGGCAGTTGAAAATAGCGCACTTAAAACTGGAGATACACATCCAGGTGAAAAAGGTACTGGAATAGGAAGTGAGAAAGTAGAGATGGAAGGCGTAGATGAGGAGAGCAAATTAGGCGAGTTCGTCAATGGATTGAAGGAAATATTTGGCGACGAGGCTGGCGTAGAAACTGAACTTAGCGCTTTAGCTTAAATTATATCCTCCCCCCAGGGATAGAGATGTCCACGGGTCAATTGGACGCGTGGATGTCTCAAATATATTAACTCAAAGGGGAGAACAGATTACCTGGTAAGGGTACTGAAGAAACTATTAGAAGGAAGGAGAGAGACATGGTTGTTAAAAACACAATTTCAATGGACAACGAGAATGAGTTATCAGTACAGATGTTTTCAGAAGCAGCGGACGATATTGCTACATGCAGTGATGAACTATTGTTAGTTGCAGAAGCACTTGCTCAATCCTGTCTTATGATAGGTGATACCGGTGCTGATTACAGAGAAGTACTCGCGACAAGGGCAAAAGACTTCAAGATGCTTGCCGAACTTTATAAGACAAGGTCCAGGCGATTTGAGGGCATTGTGGAGAATCTGGTGGGCGATATACAGGATGATATGGATTTGCATGAAAACTCTAATACAGAGGAAATTAATATAAAATATTACGAAATAGATAACTGAGTTGTATCAATAAAAGGAGGTTCGTTGATTGTGACTACCGCGCTATGTGAAATTGAAAATGAATTAAGAGACGTGGATAACATGGTTGATCTGTTTGCAGAACAGGTATCAATTGGTAAAGAGAACGGCAGTAAGAGTACAGAGGGTCAGTGTGAGAAAAAAGAGTTCATACAAGGTCACAAAGATCACTAAGAAAATAAAAATTAAAGAAATAATAATCTAAAATAAAGGTTTTAGCTTAGTGCTCTTTGAGTCTTTGTGTGATGAGTAAATATCAAAACTTCATGCTAACTTGAGAAGGAAAGTTTTCAATCTTGTGGAAAGGGAGACATTTATGACAGGAATGGAGAAAGGTTATGAACACAGAGCAAGTGAAAGAATGGAACTTGCGTTGCAGATCTTGTTATATGACCTGGAAGGGAAAACAGTAAACATAAGTTCGAATGGGGTCTATTTAGAAGTAATAACAAAAGATCTAGAGTCATTTGCTACGGGATCAGCAATCCCAATTGAAATAATCACAGCCACTTCCATACCCGGTTTAGCAGAGAGAGATCTCCGGCTTAAGGGAAAAGGCTTTGTTGTAAGGCATGAGGTAAAGGACGTTACCGGTCGCGGTAATAGATTGCGGGTCGCCCTGGAATTCAGAGATAGACTTGAAGTATTAATGAACTGATCCTGGAATCGCAACAGGTAAGAGTCGTACTGTTTTGTTGGATCATAGTTTTTTTTCGTTCAAATAGATTTTCACCTTTAAAGCAGGGCCTGAGTCGCAGTGCTCTGTCCTAACCCAGACAAGCTGGAAAGTCTGAAAACAGAAGCACAAAATACGAAACAAATCCGTATGTCAAAAAAACAAATGTTCTCAACAAAATTACATGTTCAATGCTGGACGTTTATAATTTTCTTTCATTGAGTTTTATATTTGTTTCGAATTTCAGATTTCAATATTCTAAACTGTAATTGACAAAAGTAGTTAAAATATTATTGTTAAGAGACGATACCGCTCCGGTACCTCATTTCTCAGTCGCCGGAATAATCTCCGATTTAATGACTCACCACAAGATTTAAGCACTACACCATAATCACCACCAATAACAACACAGACACAGCTCCTTACATTTGAAGCTCAAACAGGGGACATGCAGTGAGTTAACGGCTACCCTGTTCCATCTCACAATACTTCAACATAAATGTTTATTACCAATCCTTAAATATATCAGCAGCTTTGAATTGTCGGGCATTGATAAATCCACTTTACATTCAAAACTACAATAAACATATAATATTGCTGGTAAAGGTATGTACCCTGTCCCCTATACATAAAGAACAACTCCCTTCTGCTGCTGCGTTTGCATATACATGCCTCTACGCTATGATAAACTTTCATTCCGCATTACACTGCTTTTCCAGTGGTGGGGGGATTTATCCCGGTTGATACACCCCATGGGGACTTTTCGTAACATGTTGTGGTTAAGTCAGATATGATAATTGCTAGTGTGGATAATGAATAGGTGGGGGGATATACCCCCCACCTGGATGGGTCTTGAATTCAGCAGCAAAGATACTCACTGGCATAAAAACTTAATTTGCTAAATAGCAAGTTCTCAAAGAGTTGGCGTGTTAATTCACAAGGATTTAAGAGCAAAAAATATCTTTGGCACACTGTTTGATATAGTGAGGGATGTGAAAGTTGAATGAAAGCAAATTTAAATCGAGTTTATATTAACAAAGTAAATTTTTAAAGAGGATAAGAAAAATGTCAAGTATAAATAGTGTAAATGGAAATGTAGCAGAACTCAGTAAGCAGCAGGCTGAAAAAGCTGAAAAAGCTGAAGAACTTAGTAAACAAAAGGCTGAAAAAGCAGAAGAAGCAGCTAAGAAATCAGCTGAATCAGTAAGTAAGACAGATACAGTTGAGATAAGTGAGAAGGCTTCTGCTCTTGCCGGTACCGCAAAAGTTGATAATGTATCCGATGCAACCAGCCAACCACAGGACGTACGTGATGTTATAAAAGCAAAGAAGGCTGAGGTTAAGCAGTTAAAATCTGACCTTAGGGACATAGGTGTTAGTAAGAAAGAAGTCAAACATATTATGAAGAGGGCCAACAGAAAGGCCAATAGGAGTGTTAGAGGTGATATAAGAGAGGTTAGTAGAGATTATAGGAAAGATAAAATTGATAAGCAGGAATTGAAGAATGCAATGAATGTTATTGCAGTAAAGCAGCTGGATGGAGTTATTTCAAACGTGACGAATGTCTACGATAGGAAGATGGCATTTATCAATAATAATAACGGATCAGAAACTCAGGCTCCTCATGAATCAATATTTACAAAGACGGCTAATGAACCGACTCTTGTTGAAAAATCACATGACGAGAACAAGGAGAAGAGTGAAGATGCTAAGGCCGTAGCTGCAAATGAGGAAAAGACAAAAATGGAAGCAAAGCCGGCGATAAACGCAAAACCGGAAATAACAGAAAAACCTGCAAAGGCTGAGAAACCAGTGCCGGCAGAGAAGGCAGAAAAGCCAGCAAAAGAAGAGAGCATGTCTAAACTGGAAAAGGCATTAAAGGATATACTAAAAGAGATTTTGAAGAGTGAGAACGAAGCTCCTGGTCTTACAGATAAGAGTGAAGGCCCTGGAAACTCAGAGAACGCTTCTGAAAAAATCGCCAGCATGTTCAACGAGATTGAAAAGATGGTCAATGAACTTGACGAAGATGTGGAAGAAGCAGATGAGAAGAGTGGTTTTGGCGAGTTCGTCAGTGGATTAAAAGATATGTTTGGCAGCGGGAATGGCGTAGAAGGTAACTCATTCCTGAAAGGCCTGAATAAGGTTACAGATGAAGATAGCGACTCAGGTGCACAAATAAAAGCTGAAACACTTAGCGGTCTGCTTAAAGGCGGAAGTGCTAATTCTGCTTTCGGGGTTAAACGTGTTGGAGATAATGGAGAAGGTAGTGGTAATTTCACCGCCGTAAACTTTATGTCTGATATGTCCAACAATGCCAGTGAAGGACTTGATAGCTATAAGGATGCAAAGGAAGCAAGGGAAGCAGCTGCAAATAATCAAGCTCAACAGGCTGGTGCTGAGGCTCAGCTCAGCGAAGTTGCTTAACCATATCCTCCCCCCAGGGATAGAGACATCTACGGGTCAATCGGACACGTGGATGTCTCAAATATTTAGCAGTAATTGGAGAGTGGATTACATGGTGAGTGTTAAAAAGAGAAAATAAAAAAGCAGTATTAATATAAACGATTACACGAAGAGGACAGGTATCATGGTTTGCAAGAACACAATTTCAATGGACAACGAAAATGAGTTGTCAGTACAGAAATTTTCAGAAGCGGCAGACGATATTGCCACATGCAGTAATGATCTTCTGCTTGTTGCAGAAGCTATTGCACAATCATGTCTTATGATTGGCGCTACAGGTGATGATTGCAGAGAATATCTTTCATCAAGAGCAATAGATTTCAAGATGTTAGCCGGGCTCTATAAAACAAGATCCAGGCAGTTTGAGGGTATTGTGGAGAGATTGGTGGGCGATATACAGGAAGATGTGGTTTTACCTGAAAACGCTCTGGTAGAGAAAGGGTAATAAGAGAAGCGAACCAATCCATCCATTAAATCAATAAGGCACTTAAAAAAACCCTTGAGTTCTAACACACCCAACTACTACACCCTGAGGGGGGCAAGGAGTGAAACAGAGCAATAGTAATCACTCAAAAACAATCATACACAAACCTCTTCCAAACTAATCCTTTCTGGCATAGCCTTCCCTGCCTCTTCTTTAGGGTGAGCCTATACTATTCATTACACTACCTTTTAAGGGGTGGGGTGAAATACCCCTTGTGAGGATTTTTCAATCAACTCTATGTAACCCGCAGTAATTAAACCAGATACAACAAATCCTAAGATAAATTTATACACTCACTGGGAGAGAATCCCTCATTCTGTAAACGGAAAATTTTGTGGAGGAAGCTCTCCCTGGCACATGATTTTAAATTTTTTAAGTTGCCAGTTATCAATGTGTTAGCGTGTTTATATCCTTCTGTTTTCTACGCAAAAAATATCTTTGGCACACTGTTTGAGATGGAGAGGGTTGTGAAAATTATAAGAAAACAAATTATTCAAACATGTGGAAAGGAAGGTGATGAAACAGTGGAAACTAAATTTACAACTAAAAGAGAGAGGTTTCTCTCAGATGTAGGGAGGGTATTGAAGCAGATGCCAGCAATCTCTACTGAAGAGAGTACAGAAATGGAGAATGTAATATTACAGGACATGATCCGGTTAGAGAATAGTGCATCATCCGGAAGTGTCTCTCTCTCAGGAGATAGTGATTCAGGTGAAGGTTACATTGTTTTGGAAAACCCGATGACCTTTGCTCACTATTTGAATTGAATATAAATCTAGTAACAAAAAACAAAAGTTAATAATTTTTTAAAAGGAGAAGAAAAATGGGAAGTATAAATAGTGTAAATGGAAATAGTAATAGTAATAATAATGGTAACGCAGCTGTTAAAGAAACATTAGCAGAAAAACAAAAAGCAGCTAGAGAAGCAGCAGCCGTGAAAGCAGAAAAAACTGACAAAGTTGAGATTAGTAAGAGAGCAAAAAAGCTTTCCAGAGCTGAAAGGATAAATAGGATGCGTGAGGCACGCAAGGCAGACAAAGCAGAGAAGACAAGCAGGTCAGACAGGGCAGAGAAAACTCATGGCACAAGACATGGCCGTAAAGTAGAAAGTTCAGGTCGACAGTCTAATGCTACTGAGAAAGTCAAGAACAGAGACAATAGACTGGGAATGAATAGATCAGGCAGGACTTATGACAGAAATAAGCTGAATGCAAAGACAGAGAAGCTTTCTATGGTATTCAAAGGTCTGAGTAAAATGGGCGTGAGTGCAAAAGAGGTCAGTAAAGTAGTCCAGAAAGCCAACAGGAAGATGAATGGGAAACTCGGCAACGATTTGAAACAGGCATATTCTGATTATAAGAGTAAGAAGATTAGTGGCGATGAGTTTAAGAGCAGGTTGTATGAAGCTGCTACTAAAAAAGTGCAGGGAATTGCTTTTGCTCTGAAGAGTGTCTACAGTCAGAAGCCGGAATCCGGCACAAATGATAAAGGATCAATGACGCCTTCGTCTGCTAAGAAAGCTGATGATAACGGATCAATGACGCCTTCGTTTGCAAAGAAAGCTGATGATAAGGGATCAGAACTTTCATTTGCAAAGAAAGATGATGCTCCGGCAAATTCGGCACCTCGTACATCTATATTTGCGAAGAAGGAAAATGTTAAGCCGGCTCCAGCAGTTAAAAAAGATGAACCGACTCTTGCTGAAAAAGCAATGGCTGCGAACAAGGAGAATAGAGCAGAGGCTAAGAAAGCAGCGAAGAAAGAAGGTCCAGGTGATCCTGGAAAAACAAATGTAGCCCAGGCTCTTAAACAGTCAGACAATGCAATAAAGACTCTTGAAGATAGCGCAAAAAAAGCTAAAACACCAGAGGCAGCTGAGGCTCTTGATAAGGCAGGTAAGGAACTGGCTGAGGCTCGTGAAAAGGCAGACGAGATACTGGCTAAGGCCAATGAAAAGGCAGACAAGATACTAGCCAAAATGGATGACGATGACGATATGACAGCAGATGAGGCTCGTGAAAAGGTAGACCAGATACTAGCTAAGGGTCAAGAAGAGGCAGGCAAGATAATGGCCGAAGTGGGTGATGATGATGACGATGATGAAGGCTCTGGAAAAGTTAAAGAGGCAGTAGGCGTATTAGCTAATGCTGATAAAGAGGCTGTAGAGATATTAGATAAGGGTAATGAAACGGCAGTAGCAATATTAGATGAGGCTGGTGTGAAAGTACCTCCGGGATTAGCAAAGAAGGAAGAAGAAGTTTTACCTCCAGGATTGGAAAAGAAAGAGAATAACGTTGAATTGACTAAACTGGAAAAGGAACTGAAGAAGATGTTGGATGATATTATAAAGGCAGCGGAAAAACTACCTCCGGGCCTTGAAAAGAAGGATGAGGTTCCTGGCAACGCAGATAAAGCGTTTGAAGAGGTCGTAGGTATGTTCAACGATCTTGACAAAATGGTCAATGACCTTGCTGAAGAGGTGGAAGACACAGAGAAGAGCAGCAGTCTAGGCGACTTCGTCAGTGGATTGAAAGAGATGTTTGGCAGTGGGAATGGCGTTGAAGGTAACTCATTCCTTAAAAACCTGCATAAGGTTGCAGATGAACATGGCGCTTCTGCTGCAAACGCAGTGGGAGAAGCGACAATAAAAGCTGAAACACTTAGCGGTTTGCTTAAAGGCGGAAGTACTAACTCTGCTTTCGGAATTAACAATGTAGGAGATAATGGAGACGGTAGTGGTAATTTCACCGCTGTAAACTTTATGTCTGATATGTCCAACAATGCCAGTGAAGGACTTGACAGCTATAAGGACGCAAAGGAAGCAAGGGAAGCAGCTGCAGAAAACCAGGCACAACAGGCTGGTGCTGAGGCTAAACTCAGTGAAGTTGCTTAAACCATATCCTCCCAAGGATAGAGACATCCACGGGTCAATCGGACACGTGGATGTCTCAAATATTTAGCAGTAAGTGGAGAGCAGATTACCTGGTGAGAGTTCTAAGGATACTATAAAAATAGAAGAGAGATCATGGTTGTTAGAAACACAATTTCAATGGGCAGTGAAAACGGATTATCTGTACAGTTGTTCTCTGAAGCGGCAGACGAGATTGCCATATGTAGTCATGATCTTCTGGTAGTTGCCGAAGCTATGGCGCAATCCTGCCTTATGATGGGTACAACCGGTGATGACTATAGAGAAATACTCTCAGCAAGGGCCAAAGATTTCAAGATGCTTGCCGAGCTCTATAAGACAAGGTCCAGGCGGTTTGAGAGTATTGTGAAGAGATTGGCTGGAGATATAGAGGAAGATGCGGCTTTGCCTGAGAACGTTCTTGTTCAAAATAATTGATAGAAAACTTTACTCAAACAATAACTGAAGTTGATAGTAAAGAAAGGAGCAGATTATGACTGTCGCATTATGTGAAACAGAGAATGAATTAAGAGATATGGATTACACGACTGATATATTTGCAGGGCAGATATCAATTTGTAAAGATTATGGTGGTAAGGATACCGGAATAGGGTTCGGAGAATTCTTGCTTTATGAGGGGAAAATAGAGGCGTATGAGCTGGAAATAGCGCTTTGCTACCAGAAAGAGGAGCACGTTGCCCTGGGAGTATTAGCAGTACAGGAGAAGCATCTGAATGAGCAGCAATTATGTGAGATACTGGATCATCAGAGAGAAAGAAGAGGACTATTTGGTGAAATAGCAATTGAGTTGGGTTACTTAAATGAGGAAGATGTTGATGCTCTTCTGAATATGCAGGATGAAAAACATATAAGAATTGGTGAGGTGCTGGTTCTGTTCGGAGCTATCAGCAGAGAAGATATGGAATTGCGTCTTCAGACGTTTCATGCGTAGG
>CAYTGO010000066.1:0-4841 GCA_964437425.1 uncultured Candidatus Scalindua sp. | reverse complement strand
GCGTCTTTGTGTGATGAGTAAAGATGAGAGTAGGAATGTACGATATTGAGGATAAGGAGAGCAGATAGAAAAATTCATGAAAACTACAACTGAATCTTATAACAATATATGGAGGTTGGCAGATTATGACCGTCGTATTATGTGAAACAAAAATTGAAAAAGTTATCGAATTCGGATTCGGAGGATTTTTACTTTATGAAGGAGAGATAGGCGAATACGACCTTGAACGTGCGCTTCGTTTTCAGAGGATAGAACACGTTGCTATAGGGGGTTTAGCAGTACGTGAGAAGTATCTGAGTGAAAGGCAATTGTGCGATATTAAGAGCCACCAGAGGGAAAGAGGAGGCCTCTTTGGTGAAATAGCAATTGAGTTAGGGCTCTTATGTGAGAATCGTGTTGACACGCTCCTGGCGATGCAGGCGGATAAAAATATCAGGATAGGTGAGATACTGGTAATGCTCGGTGCCGTCAGCAGAGTCGCTATGGAATCTCATCTTCAGGTCTTTCATGCATCGGTGTGAGAAAGATATTACAGCCTTATAGATAAGGAGGTAGTTTTGACAGACGAAGAGAAGGATGCCGAACACAGGATAACTGAGAGGATGGATCTTGCATTACAAATATCTGTACCTGGTCAGGAAGGTAAGACAATAAACATTAGTGCGAGCGGTGTATACTTTGAGATAGTAACCAGTGATATGAAGACATTTTCGCCCGGTACTACAATGCCGGTTAAGATAGATGCGGTTACTAGTACGCCAGGTTGTGATGATAGAAATGTCAAGCTTCATGGTCAAGGTACTATTGTCAGGAACGAGATAAAGGACGTCACCAGTGACGGTAACAGATTAGGAGTCGCCTTGGAGTTCAAAGAAAAACTTGAGATATTAATGGATGAACCCTAGTATCGAACCGTGGAGTTTCGTTCTGCTAGACCCAATCTACGCGAGTTGCAGAACCTATACGAGTCATGTATTCTATAGGAAGAGATAAGCGAATCAAACCAATCAATCTAGCACTTTCCCCGGAGGCGGGGTGAATTACCCCTGAAGTGAGTTATTATACCAAGCCAAACATAACCTGCAGTAATTAAAGTAGATCCAACAAATTTTCCACATAAATAACCGTTTTTTCTGGGGGAAAACCACTCACTTTGTAAACTTGAAACTTCCTCAATAATCACTCCATTATTACAGTTTGTAAACATTTTAAGTTGTTGTATACCAAAATGTTAGCTTGTCAGTTGGCCTGTGGTATATACCGCATGAGCACCTTTGGCACACTGTTTGAGATAGTGATAGATGTGAAAGATTACAAAAAACAAATTACTCAAACAGTTGGAAAGGAGGGGGAAATAACAATGGACATTAAATCAACCGGCAAAAGAGAAAGATTTCTTTCTAAAGTAGAAGAAGCATTAGAAGCGATGCCATCAATTAGAGTTGAAGAAGACGCTGAAGTGAATAATGTAATACTGAGAGATCTTATCAGGTTAGAGAACTCTGCTTCAGCCGGAAGCGTATCTGTTGCCGGAGTTTGTAAAACAGAAGAAAATCTGAGTTTTGATAATGGTTTCGTTGTTGTTGATAATCCAATGAGCTTTGCTCACCGTTTGAATTGATTATAGTAAGGATAACAAAATATAACACGTTTTTAGTCTTATAAATATTTTTAGTATGGGGGAATTAAAATGCCAGGAGTAGGAAAAGTAAAAAATACAGTATCACCACAAGCAATGAAGGAAGTCGCTGAAGCATCTAAACAAGCTTTAGAAGCTAAGCAAACAAACGATAAGAAAACTGCAGCAGATGGGAATGCAAAGAAAAATGATAAAGTTGAGATTAGTGAAAAAGCAACAAAACTATCAAAAAATAAAAGAGCAAATAGGGCGGAGAAGACAGATAAGGCGGAGAAGACAAGTAGGTCAAACAAAGCAGAGAAGGCTCATGGCACAAAACATGGCCATAAAGTAGAAAAAACGAACAAAAAGGCTTCTGCTACTGAGAAAATCAATCACAAAGACCATAACATTGGAGCTAAGAGAGGTGGCAGAAATGATGCCAGTACGCTGAAAGCAAAGACAGAAAAGCTCTCTATGGCATTCAAGGGCCTGAGCAAAATGGGCGTGAGTTCTAAAGATGTAAGCAAGGTGATCAAAGCCGCAAACAGGAATATGAATGAGAAACTCGGTAAGGAGTTGAAACAGGCATATTCTGATTATAAGGATAAAAAGATTAGTGCTGATGAGTTCAAGAGTAAGTTATACGGTACTGCTATAAAAAAGGTGCAAGGAATTGCTTCTGCACTTAAGAGTGCATACAGCGACAGGATGGGATCTGCCGGGAATAATAACGGACCAACTCAGGCTCGCCAATCAATATTTGAGAGTGCGAAGAAGGAAGATGCTCCGGTAACTCTAAAACCTCAGAAGTCTATTTTTGATAAAACTGACACTGTTAAGTCATCACCAACACCGCTTGAAAAAGCACCGGTTAAGAAAGACGAACCGACTCTTGCTGAAAAGGCGATTGCCGCAAACAAGGAGAAGAGTGAAGAGGCTAAGGCAGCGGCTGAAAAAGAAGAAAAAACAGCGATGGCAGCAAAGCCTGCAATAAAAGAGAAGCCTGAAATAACTGAAAAAGCAGTGGTCAAAGCAAAAGATAACGATGATGACGATGGTGATGATGATAAGAAAGTAGCTCCGGGACTGGCAAAGAAGGAAGAAGGAGCTTTGCCTCCTGGATTGGCAAAGAATGAAGGTACAGGCGGTCTAGAGAAAACACCTCCGGGGCAGGGACAGAAAAACGATGCATTGGCTAAACTGGAAAAAGAGCTGAGGAAGATGCTGGATGATATTGTAAAGAAGACTGAAAATGCGGCTCAAGGCCTTGAAAAGAAGGATGAATTTCCTGGAAAAGCGGAAAAGGCGTTTGAAGAGATCGTAGGCATGTTCAACGATATTGACAGGATGGTAAATGGCCTTGACAAAGAAGAGGATGGTGCAGATGAGAACGAAGATATTGGCAAGTTTGCCGATGGCTTGAAAGGTATGCTTGACGATATGGGTTCGGCAAAGAGTAACTCATTCCTGAGAAACCTGAATAAAGATTCAGATGGAAATGGCGCTTCTGATGCACACAAAGAGGGAATGGACCAGATACATGCTGAAAAGCTCAGCAGTCTGTTTAAGGGCGGAAATACTGGCTCTGCTTTTGGGATTAACCGTGTAGGAGACAGTGGAGAAGGCAGTGGTAATTTTAGCGCTGTAGATTTCATGTCTGATATGTCCAACAATGTCGGCGAAGGACTTGACAGCTTTAAGGATGCTAAGGAAGCGAGAGAAGAAGCTACAAAAAATGAAGCTAAGCAGGCTGGGGTTGAAGGTAACATCAGCACATTAGCTTAATCGATAACCTCCCCAAGAGATAGAGACATCCACGGGTCAGTTTGGCAAGTGGATGTCTCAGATATTCAGCAGTAAGGGGGAAGTGTATTACAAGGTGAGTGTTTTGTCGAGATTATAAAACAAGGCGATTTGAGGGTATCGAGAAGAGATTGGCTGGAGATATCGGGGAAGATGCGGCTTTACCTGAGAATGTTCCTGTCGAAAACAATTGATAGAAGACTTTACTCAAACAATAACTGACGCTGATAGTAATGAAAGGGGCTGATTGTGACTGTGAAATTGTATGAAATAGGGAATGAATACAGAGACTGTGATTGCATGACTGATGCATTTGCAGAGCAGGTATCGATTTGTAAAGAGAACAGTGAAGAACATACCGGAATCGGATTCGGAGAATTTCTACTTTACGAAGAAAAGATAGATGAATATGAGCTGGAGAATGCGCTTCGCTACCAGAGAGTAGAACACATTACTGTGGGGGTATTAGCCATACAGGAGAAATATCTGAACGCGCGGCAATTATGTAATATACTGGATTATCAAAGAGAAAATGGAGGCCTTTTTGGTGAAATAGCAATTGAGATGGGTTACTTAAAAGAGGAGGACGTTGATACTCTCTTGATAATGCAGAGTGAAAAACATATCAAGATTGGTGAAATACTGGTTCTATTCGGAGCAATCAGCCGAGAAGAGATGGAATTGTATCTTCAGTATTTTCATGAGTCAGCTTTAGAAAAATAAAATTACACAAAGGCACAAAAAACACTTAGAGAATAGAACTAAAAAAATTTAAAAAAACTGAAGATAATAGTTTTTTATCCTTTGTGCTTTTTGTGCCTTTGTGTGAGGGCGAGTAGTTTGTACTTTATGATTATTAAATAGAAGAGATATATCAATGATTTCAGGGGGGGGGAGATAGATTGTGATACACAAGGAAGATATTTCTAATGAGATGGGCAGTGGGAGGTCGGGTATTGTAGTACAAATATCTGTCCCTGGGCAGGAAGGTAAGACTATAACAATTAGTCAGAACGGAGTTGGTTTAGAAGTAATAACACGAAATAATTCAGGCTTACTTGAGAGGGAGATTTTATAATATTTAGGATAAGGAGATAGTTATGATGGTAATAGAAAAAGATTCTGAACACAGGATAACTGAGAGGATGGATCTTTCATTACAAATATCCGTGCCGGGTCAGGAAGGTACGACTACAAACATCAGTGCGAGTGGGGTATATTTTGAGATAGTAACAGATGATATGAGCGCATACTCACCCGGGACTACAATGCCGATTGAGATAAACGCTGTTACTAACACGCCCGGATGTGAAGAGAGGAATGTCAAGCTTAAGGGGCAGGGTTCTATTGTAAGAAATGACATTAAGGATGTTACCAGTCAAGGTAACAGGTTGGGAATAGCTTTGGAATTCAAAGA